>JAGZUC010000006.1 GCA_018380195.1 Collinsella sp.
GACGAGATAGTCGAGAAGCGCGGCCTCAAGAAGGAGTAACATCGGGACTTGCAGCGACGGACCTCAGGACACTCTTACACCACGTCTGCGCGCGCGACCCGCTGGGGGTCCAGGATCAGGGCATTCAGCGCGGTTTTGTGCTCCCGTTTCCGCGTCCGCGGGCTCCGGGATGCTGAATTCTCCAGAATTTGCACGCCGCCCCCGGGGGTACCCGCAGGCAAAAAGCAACCACCCCGCAGAAATATGCAATCTGCAGGGCGGTTTATGCAAAAAGGCGGTTGTGGGTGCGCATGCCGCCCAGCGTTCTTACCGACCGGCGCAGCGTCGTGCGTAGCTCTTAATGTCTTCGGTAAAACCGTCTAGGTCGTCGAGCGTGATCACGTTATCGGAAAGCAAGTTGGCTATCTCATAACGCATGGTGCTGCGGCGAATATCGCTTGCAAGCACTCCCGAGGACAGCTTGTCCCTATTGATGCGCTCTTCTAGCGCCCAAAATCTACTAGATGCTTCGCTGTCGTCGTTTAGCATCTCGATGTATTGGCCGATGAGCATTTCCATATAGCTTTCTTGCCATCTTGGGAGCAATTCCTTGAACAGCTTCCAGTCGCTTTCGGCCACCTCGCCCATGATTCCTCCACTCGACAATCGGACTCTGCCAAATGACTCTATTCTATTTGGTATTTTCGCTCGCAGCCGTGGATGAGGAGGTCTTCGGTCTTCAAGTATGAGCCTGAATGAACCGTGTGCCACAAAATAGGCCTATCTACTACGTTTACTACCGCACCCTCGACCATGAAGAACATTGTGAAATATAAACCGCAGGTAGAAGGGTTGTCGATTTTCAAAAAAAGGCGGGTATGATCGGGCCCATCGAGTTCATCGTAGTAGATGAGCCCTTTTCGCGGCATGCGGTGAGTTAAATGCCGATTCCTGCGCTGGAATTGCCCGCTCCATTCGTGAGTTGTGGTGAAATAGGGGCTGTTAGACGCTCCAAGGTCCTCAACGGTCCGTATTTCACCGCAACTTGGAAGGGGCGAGCGACGTTGGCCAAGCATTACTGACGGGTTGGAGCGGCTTAGGCTTGTTTGCGGCGCTTCCATTGCTTTCGGCACCAGCACATGAGTGCCTCTATGAAGGGAATCGTGATGAGGATGACCCATGCGGGATGGGGCTGCGCCAAACAAAGCCACATATAGAGGAACCAGGCAATGGCGGCTGTTGCATAGACGACGCCGATCAGCTTGGAGAGATGATGCCGGTCGATAAAGTCGCCCATCGCCTCGTAGACGGGAATCAGAAAGACCAGAAAGAGCCCCATACCCCACGTGCCGCAGATGATGCCGAGCGCGAGATAGGCGAGGACGACAAGTGCAGGAAAGGGAAACTCGTTCCATGCGCGACCGATCTTGGTGTGGAAATGCTTGCCATGATGGTCGAGCTTGTCGTGTGCCTCTTTCCAGCTGGAAAACGTCTCGCCGTCGATGGTAACGGTGCCGTCGGCATTGGTATGTACGCTGTGTCCATCGTCCTCTAGCGTATCGATATGCAATCCGCCCGGCCCCACATGGACCTCTTCACCCTTGCGCTCGTTAGCCACATGGATGCCATTCCAGCCAACATGGACCTCTTCGCCTTTGTTGGGATCAATAACGTGGATACCATGCGCGAGAGAAATATCGACAAGTGGCTTATCACCGCAATTCGTATGCTCAGTAGAAGTCTCGGTGTCTTCAGCCTCGTCAGAATTATTTGCGTCAGGGGCATCGTCGGCCGAGGTGTCGACATCACTAGCCGCTTCCCCATACAGCAGCTCATCCAGCGACACGTCATACAGCGCGGCGAGTGCAATAAGGTTATCGGTATCGGGCGAGGATTCGCTGCGTTCCCATTTGCTGACAGCCTGGCGGCTTACGCCCAACTGGGCAGCAAGAGCCTCCTGGGAAAGACCGGCAGCTTTGCGGCGATCGACGAGGCGCTGTGCCATCGCAAGATCCATGGTGGTTCCTTTCATGTGGCGACCGTAATCGAATGAGCCGAGTATGCCGAGAACAATCGGTAGCGACCACCATTTCTAGTTAGAATCTGCCCCAACCCTACCGCAACTACCGGTAGCAACCCTCACAACCAGGAATTTCATGACAAGTGTCAGCACCCATAACAGTCTAGAGCCCTCTCAATAAGTTGCGGTGGAATAGTTCCTGTTTGGCATGGCAGAGCCACAAAACGGGAGCTATTCCACCGCAACCTACTATCAGGCAACGCACCCGCAAAGTAGCTGCGGGTGCCTAGGGCGGGGTGCGGCGTGCATTTTTGGGAGTATTCAGCAGCCGAGGGCACCTGCATAGCGCCTCAAGAGCTGGTCATTTTTTACAGAATGCGGCCCATAGCGCCTGCCTTTCGCCCAAAATCCAGTATGCAGGCATCCTCGGCTGCTGAATACTCCCAAAAATGCACGCCGCACCCCGCCCTAGGCGCCCGCAGCAAGAAGACGAATAGCCTCGGCCTCCCTAGTTACCGCAGGAGGCCCCAGGGCTTACCTCCCAAATCTTTCCGCAGGACGGAAGGGCCCCGCCGCGCGAAGCGCGCAGCGGGGCCCTGACATGTCCGAGGACGATTTGGGAGGTAAGCCCTGGGGCCTCCGATGAGAGCGGTTCCAGCCGAGGCTATTCGTCGCCGAAGCTGATGCCCAACGCCTTGGCCTCGCGCACCAGATCGCTCTGGGTATCGACGTACTTGAGCTTGCCGGCGACCTCCTCGAGCGGCATGTGGCACATCTTGCCGTTGCGCAGGGCGATCATGTAGCCAAACTCGCCACGCAGGCAGCCGAGCGCTGCCTCGACGCCGCACTGGGTCGCAAAGATGCGGTCCTGGGCGTCGGGCTGACCGCCGCGCTGCGTGTGGCCGGGGATGGCGACGCGGGTCTCGCGACCGGTCTTGGCCTCGATCTCCTTAGCGATGTCGTACACGATTGACGGGCTCGTGCGCTCGGCGAGCTTCTTCTTGTACTCCTTCTTGGACAGCGCCGCATCCTCCTTGGAGATGGCGCCCTCGGCGACGGCCACGATGGTAAAGCGGCTGCCGGTCTCCATGCGATGCTCGATGGTCTTGATGACGTTATCCATGTCGTAGGGGATCTCGGGAATCAAGATGACATCCGCGCCGCCCGCGACGCCGGCATACAGCGGGATCCAGCCAACCTTGTGGCCCATGATCTCGATGACGAATACGCGCCCATGGCTCGAAGCGGTGGTGTGGATGTCGTCGATGCACTTGGTGGCGACGTCGATGGCACTCGTAAAGCCAAACGTCAGCTCGGTGCCCCAGGTGTCGTTATCGATGGTCTTGGGCAGGGCGATAACGTTGAGGCCCTCTTCGCGCAGGCGGTTGGCGGTCTTGGTGGAGCCGTTGCCGCCCAGCATAAACAGGCAGTCAAGCTGCAGCTTATGATAGGTGTGGACCATTGCGGGCACCTTCTCGACGCCATCGGCCTCGGGAGTATCCAGGCGCTTGAACGGCGTGCGGCTCGTGCCCAGGATGGTACCGCCGCGGGTGAGGATACCGCTAAAATCGGCGGGCGTCATGACGCGGAACCTGCTGTAGATAAGGCCCTGATAGCCGTCCTCAAAACCATAGATCTCGATAGGTTCTTCACTATTGGTCATAAGCGTTTTGACGATGCCGCGCATGGTGGCGTTGAGCGCCTGGCAGTCGCCGCCACTGGTAAGAAGACCGATCCTAAGCATGATGAATCCTTCCGGGCAAGTTATAACATGCGCATAAGTTTACCCCCGCACACTGTTGATACGGGGGTAAAACGTGTTAGCTCAAGCGTATGGAAATGTAAGCAACGTCAGGGAACGTAAGGACGACGGTGCCATCTCCTTACAGCGCGAAGGCGTCGACGTCGCCCCAGTGGCGGCGCAGCGTGATGGCGGCGGCGGGTTCGGTATTGTCAAAGACGACCGACCATTGTGTATTGCTGGTGATGTCTTCCGGATTGGGCTCTTGCGCTGCGGCGCGTAGGGCCTTCCAAGCGACTGTCTCGTCCTGGGCACCGACATGGGCGTCAAGGACATCGGCGATTGCGACGGCGCGCTCCTTACCATGGCCCAGCTCGCCATTCTTTTGATTGGGCAGCACTTCGTCTCCATAGCAGGCGTAGAAGTTCGTAACCTGGCGTATAGGAGTCGCTTTGAAAGCACGGTCGGGGTCGCGCGGTCGAGCACCAGACGGATGGCGAGCGAGGTATTGATGACGGGGCGTTGCGTGTCCTGGTCACAGGGCTTGGAATCCAGGGTGAGTACGGCAATGGACACGCCGCATTCGTTAACACCGTCGAGCTGGGCAAACGGGCCCATGAGTGCGGCGGCGCGTCCGGCGACGGAGTCAAGCGGAGTGTTATCGCCCAGGTTGTTAAGGGCGGTAAACCCGACGGAGGCATAGCCGCCGCGTGGGTGATTGCGCACCAGCAGCGCCGAGGTGTCGTCCTTAAAGTCGTAATTGCGACCGGTGCGCACGCGGCCTTCGGCATCTACGGCGACAAAAGCGCTGCAGGCAAACTGGGGCGCCTGGACATGTGCCGGCACGCCGGGGAGCACCTGCGCCACCACGGCATCGATGTAGGCCTGGTCGTCGCGCACGCCAGCGGCGATGATGCGGTCAAGGTCGTAGTCATAGGCGATATCGATCGCGTACAGGTCGTATCCATCCGCATGGTCGGTCAAGCGTTTGAGCGACGCGACAGACTTGATTTGCTTGTGATAAACGATACCGGTGGCAGCGGCAAGGCCGACGGCGACTCCCGCGACACCGCAGGCGATGGCAATGTTACGTGGCTTCATGACGGCTCCTCTCGTCCTGTTAGCGCAATTGTCGCAAAAGGAGCGCGGGCATGATGGCTCAACTTGGTGAGCGGCGCGGAATTAAGCACGGAATGAAGAGTGCGGCGCTGGCGTGGCGGGGTATGCTGGAGGGGATCATCAGCCCAGCGAAAGGGGAGAGCATGACGGATCAGGAAGCGCCCGAGCGCGCGCACGTGACGGCCGACGATATCGAGGCCGCCAACGACCTTATCGACTTTATCGAGGCATGCCCCAGCATGTTTCATACGGCGGCGACCATTATGGCCGAGCTCGACGAGGCGGGCTTTACCTACCTGCCCGAGAATGCGGCGTGGGACATAGAGCCGGGCGGGCGTTATTACACGCAGCGCAATACCTCGAGCGTCATCGCTTTTAAGGTGGGCGAAGACCTGGCCGCTACGTGGGGCGAGGACGGCGTTGCCGGCGACTATCATTTTCAACTCACGGCGTCACACAGCGATTCGCCGACGTTTAAGGTTAAGGCCGTGCCCGAGCTCGACGGCGCGGGCGAGACGCTGCGCCTGAACACCGAGGCCTACGGCGGCATGATCGACTACACCTGGTTCGATCGTCCGTTGGCACTCGCGGGCCGCGTGCTGGTGCGCGAGGGCGACCGCATTGAGAGCCGCCTGCTTGCCACCGAGCGCGAGGTTGCCATTATTCCGAGCCTTGCCATCCACATGAACCGTGGCGTTAACGAGAGCTTTGCTCCCAACCGAGCCGTTGACCTGTGCCCGCTCATCAGCGCTGGTGACCTTAAGCAGGGCGACTTTGACGCCCTGATCGCCGACGAGCTGGATGTTGAGCCCGAGCAAATTCTGGGCCGCGATTTGTTCCTGGTTAACCGCCAGGATGCGCGCATTTGGGGCTGGGCCGATGAGTTTATCTCGACGCCCAAACTTGACGACCTGGCCTGCGCCTATACCTCGCTACAGGCATTTTTGGGTGCCGAGAACGCGCACGACGTTTCGGTCTTCTGCTGCTTCGATAACGAGGAGGTTGGCTCCGAGACCAAGCAGGGCGCCATGTCGACGTTCTTGGCCGACGCGCTGCGCCGCATCAACGGGTCGCTGGGCTTTGACGACGAGTCGTACCACCGTGCGCTTGCCGCTTCGATGCTCGTGAGCTGCGACAACGCGCATGCCGTGCACCCCAACCACGCCGAGAAGTGCGATGCCCGCAATCAGGTGGTGCTCAACGGCGGCATCGTCATCAAGGAGGCAGCCAACCAGCACTATTGCACCGATGCCTTTAGCCGCGCGGTGTTCCAGGCCATCTGCGATGACGCCGACGTGCCCACGCAGGCCTTCGCCAACAAGAGCGATATGGCCGGCGGTTCTACCCTGGGCAATCTGTCCAATATGCAGGCGAGCATGCATGCCGTGGACGTGGGCCTGCCGCAGCTGGCCATGCACTCGAGCTACGAGACCGGCGGCGTTCGCGACGTGATGCACGCCATCCGCGCCCTTACCGCCTTCTACGAGCACAACCTAACCATCAACGGCGCCGAAAGCGTAGAACTGTAAAACCTGCCAAAAAGGGACAGGTTCATTTTGGCAGGTTTTATCTGGGTAAATGCCAACAGCTAGGCGGAACTGTCAGGACGCCGCAGGTAGAGCCAACGTCATAGTGCAAACTAACCTGACCCCATTGCACCAAAAAAGAAACGCCGCAGGTTGAGCAAAAGTCAGCGAGAGTCCGCCGTTTGAGCCAAGGTGCCGTGAAATGAAAAGGCGCTGACCTTCTGGTCGCGCCTTTGAAATTGAACGGCAGATTGGCCGAACGGCGGGCTCGCAGCGTCGAGGGGTTCCGGCGTTTGGTAAAACGCCGGAACAACCTAGTGTTCGATCCAGCAGCGCAGGGTCTCTCCAGCTTGCAGGTGACGCAGGTTCTCCGCGGCGATGTCGACGACGTTGTTGAGCGTGGCGGCCAGGTGGAACCAGCCGGACACGTGCGGCGTGATGAGCATGTTGGGCGCATCCCACAGTGGGCTTGTCTCAGGCAGCGGCTCGGGGTCGGTGACGTCGACCGCAGCGCCGGCAAGGTGCCCGGACTCGAGTGCCGCAACCAAGTCGTCGGCGACCACAAGATCGCCGCGGCCGCCGTTGGCAAAGAGGGCACCCGGTTTCATCGCGGCGAAGAACTCGGCGTTCGCCAGGCCGCGGGTCTCGGGTGTGCTGGGCATAAAGGATGCGACGATGTCAGCCTCGGCCAGGCGCTCGGGGAGGGCGTCCATGCCGTCCATGTCCTCAAACACGATGGGGTAGACGAGCGGATGACGCTTGATACCGCGGACGTGCGCGCCCATGCTGCGGCAGAGCGTGGCAAAGTGGCCGCCGATATCGCCCGCGCCCAGCACCAGCACGTTGGCGTTTTTGAGCGAGGTGACCGGACCTAAATCCTCCCAGCGATGCTTGCGCTGCAAGTCGTGATAGCCGGGCAGGCGCTTGATCATGGAAAGGATCATGGCAAACATGTGCTCGCTCACGGCCTGGCCATAGGCACCCACCGAGCAGGAAAGCTTAGCGTCGGCTGGCACGGTGCCGGCGGCCAAGTAATCGTCATAGCCGGCGGTCTGTAATTGCAACAGCTGGAGATGCTCGCATGCCGTGAGCATGCCAGGGTCGATGTTGCCCAAGATCACGTCCGCATCGGCGACCTGCTTGCGCGTGATGGCGTCGGCGCTCGTGTAGACAAAGTCCTCGCCCGGAGCGCTCGACTCAAGAATTGCGCGATGGCGGTCGTTGACGGGCAGCAAAACCAGGATGTTCACAAGCAGTCCTCTCTGCTCAACCTACTAAAAAGGGACAGGTTTATTTTGGCAGGTTTTATCAGGCAAAACGTTCAAACAAAAACGCCGGATGCAAGACGAGCGTGCCCGTCAGCATCCGGCGCATCTACAGCTACCAGCTCAGCAGCTCGTAGCCGTCCTCGGTCACCACGAGCTGTACCTCGCACTGAGCCGAATCGCTACCGTCCTTGGTGCGCACGCACCAGCCATCGCCCTTGCTGATCTTAATGTCGGGCGCTCCGGCGTTGACCATGGGCTCGATGGTAAAGACCATGCCCGGAGCCATGATGGTATCCACATCGGGCGCCTCGGTGGTAAAGCCCACAAACGGGTCCTCGTGGAACTCCTTACCAATGCCGTGTCCGCCGTACTCGCGCACCACGCTAAAGCCGGCGTCCTCGACCGTCTTTTGCACGGCCTCGGCCATAACGGAGAGCGGCAGCCATGGCTTGACGGCCGCCAGACCCGCCTCCACGCTGGCGCGGGTGACCTCGACCAGGCGCTGGCGCTCGGCAGAGACCTCACCGATGCAGAACATGCGGCTCGAGTCGCTAAAGTAGCCGTCCAGGATCGTGGAGCAGTCCACGTTGATGATGTCGCCCTCGTGCAGCACGTCCGTATCGCAGGGAATGCCGTGGCAGACCACATCATTGATCGAGGTGCACACGCTCTTGGGGTAGCCCTCGTAGTTGAGGTCGGCCGGCGTGCCACCGTGCTCGACGGTGTAGTCGTAGATCATCTGGTCGATCTGGTTGGTGGTCATGCCCGCGGCGATGCGCTCGCCTACGTAGTCGAGCACGCCCACGTTGATGGCGGCGGAGCGCTTGATGCCCTCGATGTCGGCGGGCGTCTTGTAGAGCGTACGAGGCAGAACCTCCCAGCCCTCCTCCCACAGGCGCTCGAGGCGCTCGTCGAAGGCGCTGTGACATTTCTTATATTTCTTGCCGCTGCCGCACCAGCAGGCGTCGTTGCGGCCGGGCACAGGTCCCTTGTCAAACATGGCTAACTTCCTTTCATCCGCAGCTAGTATAGCCCACTAACATGCCTATATGAGTTGCGGTGATATAGTTCCGATTTAAGCGGTTTAACGGCATAAACAGGAACTATATCACCGCAACTGATGGGGTGAGAGGGGGCGCTGGCTGCCTGGATCGTGGCCTCGTGCTAGTAGCTCACTTGGCAGGGGATGCCGAGGGCTTGGACGCGTGCGGCGATGGCGTCGAGCACCTCGGGTGCTGCCTTGGCAAGGCCGGCGACCGGCGTCTCGCGCGCCACCGTGTAAATGGTTGCTTCCTGCGGGCGAATGCGCTCAAGCGCTGCGAGCCAAGGACCAACGTATTCCTCGCCGGTGTTGTCGATGGACTTACCCTGGTACTCGCCCGTCAAAAAGATCGTCTGGATAATGACGTGGCCGTCAAAGCTTGCGAACGTCTCGATCTGATGTTCAACGTCGTACGGGCCGACGGGCTGGTCGAGCAGCTGGATAAATGTCGGGTCAACGGTATCAAGCTTGAGGATGTTGTCGTCGACCATCATGAGCGCATCGTGCACCTCGGGGCGATCGGCGCGCGTGCCGTTGGAGAGCACGGCGATCTTGGTGTTCGGGGCGAGCTCGTCGCGCAGTGCAACGGCACCGGCAATCGCCTGGGGAAACTCCGGCGCGGCGGTGGGCTCGCCGTTGCCGGCAAACGTGATCACATCGGGCAGCTCGCCCTCGGCCGACATCTCACACAGCTTGGCCTCGAGCGCGTCGAGCACCACGGCAGCGGTGTTATACGGCTCGTGGCAGGGGCGCTCGGCGTTGAGACCGTTCTCGCAGTAGATGCAGTCAAAGGTGCAAATCTTGCCGCTGGCGGGCATCATGTTGACGCCGAGCGAGAGGCCAAGACGACGGCTGCGGACGGGCCCAAAGATGGGGCTGGCATTTAAAAACGTAGACATAGAAATATGCTCCTCAAGATAGTTGTGCCTAAGCATAGCATCGGCGCCAACGTATGGTCCGGGCTTGTGCTTTGCAGGTTTCGATTTTTAACTCCGCCCTCGATACCGCGCCATGAAAGGTATCGGGTCGGGTACAGTTAATGTGTTAACAAGGCACAAGACGATGAGGCGCAATATGGATTTTACGGTTGAGAATGCGGGCACCACGATTGCCTGTCGCGAGTATGCCGGCCCGGACGTGCCGTCCGACGCGCCTGCCCTGGTATGCGTGCACGGTGCCTGCGTCGACGGTGTCTTTTTTGACGGCATCGCCCGCGAGCTCAGCCGCGACTATCGCGTGATTGCCTACGACCGCCGCGGCTGCGGCGAGAGCGGCGATGCTGCGGACGGCCGCTACGACCTCACCGTTCAGGCAGCCGACCTGCAAGCCGTTATCGAGCACATCGGTGCTCCGGCAAACGTGCTCGCGCACAGCGCCGGTACGCTGGTGGCCCTGGAGCTTCTTCGTACAAACCCCGCCGTCGTCTCGCGTGTGATCCTTCATGAGCCCGCCGTTACGGACGAGGGCGCTGGTCTGGGCGTGGCCCCCGTTTTGCTTGACATGATTGCGGCGGGGAAGGTCTCGAGGGCATTGAGGGTCTTCTTGGGCGCCATCGGAGATCCGGACCCCGAGGCTCCCAAGACAACTGAGGCGGAAGCCAGACATGCCCTGCGCAACGGTCGTTGTTTCATGGCAAACGAATATGGGCTCGCCATGACCTATGCGCCCGAATGGGATAGCGTGCGTGCTTCGAGGGCCGTGGCGGCTGTGTTCCTGGGTGAGCTTTCGATTGGCACGTCCCGCGAGGCGGGCACGCGAGCAGCTGCAGAGTTCCTGGACTGCCCGCTCGTGACGATTCCCGGAGCGCATAACGGTCTTCGAGATCGCCCGACGGCAGCGGTTCGGGCCGTTCGCGATGTCCTGGAGCTCCAACGCATTTAATGACCCTGGCGGCCGACACCCACAAGCGTTTCTGCGATGTTAACAAACGCCCTCCAAACCTTGCGTCTGCAGCTCCAAATATACCGTTTGCCAACTCATGAAAATGTAACGATATTCATGCGCTTACCTGCATCAACAAGATGCTACCCTTGTACCATTTGATACCAACTGCTATCAAACGCAACGATTGAAAGGGCCCTATATGCTCAATAATCACGAGGCCAATCTAACCGACGAAGAGGCTGCCGCCGAGGTTGCCCGTGTCGCGAAGGTTTACCCCGTGGTCCGTCTGATGTCGGCCGATCAGGTCAAAAGCGAGCGCAACTGCCTGCTCGCCGGCGATCGGTGCCCTTGCCTGCGTCAGTCAAGTCTTGAGGCCTTGGCGACTTCGGATGAGATATCGGAGCGGCTGCTCAACGACGGCGTCGAGTACCGTGCTCGCGTGCGCTCTTTGACGGTCGAGGGCGAGCCTCACGTTTTGCTGATGGTGCGCCCGATCGATGAACAAGAGGTCGCAGAAGAGGACCTTGTCTACACCGATGTGCTGACGAGCGTTCGTAATCGCCGCTATTACGAGGAGAAGCTTCGCAACGCCCGCATGAACGCGGGCGTTGCGATGATTGACCTCGATGATTTTAGGGTCTTCAACGATACCTGTGGTCGTCATGCCGGCGACCTCGCGCTCGGCGCCGTGGCGGCGGCGATTCGGGGCGGCATTCGTTCGGCTGACGAGCTTGTGCGCCTTGGCTGCGACAAGTTCGTGGCCGTCATGCCCAATATCCCCTCCGATGACTTTGCCCGTCGTCTGCGTCATGTATCCGATGCCGTCCATGCCACGATTGTCCCTGGTCACGAGCATGTAAGCCTTACGGCATGCGTGGGCGGTGTTCGCATCAATGGCGAGACGGTCGATGAGGGCGTAAACCGTGCCGTCCAGCTTTTAAGCCATGCCAAGGCAAAGCCCGGTACGGTTGTGACCGACAGCGATGCAATCGAGACCTTCCAAAGCGAAAAACCCTCGGTGCTTATCGTCGATGACTCCGAGATGAACCGTATTATCCTCAACGAGATGCTCAAGGACGAGTATCGCGTCTTGGAGGCGGACAACGGCCGTACGGCGCTCGATTTGGTTGACCGCTACGGCGATGAGCTGTCGCTTGTGCTGCTCGACATCATCATGCCGGGTATGAACGGGTTTGAGGTACTGGGCGAACTGTCACGCCGAACTGTTGCCGATAGCCTGCCCGTCATCATGATCTCGAGCGAGGATTCCGATGACGTGGTGCTGCGCGCCTACGAGCTGGGTGCTTCGGATTACATCAACCGTCCGTTTAACGCACGCGTCGTTCGCCGCCGCGTGAGCAATACCATCCGCCTGTATGCCAAGCAGCGTCGTCTGACGAGCCTGCTGTCTCAGCAGTACAACGAGCGTGTCAAGAACAGCCGCATGCTGATCGATATCATGGCCGGCGTCATGGAGCTTCGCAACGGCGAGAGCGGCCTGCACGTCACGCATATCGAAAAGCTGACCGAGCTGCTGCTGGGCTGCCTGGTGCATCGCAGCGACAAGTTCCCGCTCGACAACGAACAGCGCTCCACGATCGCCATGGCCTCGGCGCTCCACGATATCGGCAAGATGTCGATCGACGACGCGATCCTCAACAAGCCCGGACGCCTGACGTCCGAGGAGTTCGAGATCATGAAGACGCACACCACCCTCGGTGCCGACATGCTGTTTGAGCTGGGTCACCAACATGCCGGCAATTCCTTGCTGGAATATGCGTACCAGATCGCACGTTGGCACCACGAGCGCTGGGATGGCAAGGGCTATCCCGACGGCCTTAAGGGCGACGAGATCCCCATTGCCGCGCAGGTGGTTTCGGTGGCCGACGTATACGACGCGCTCACGAGCGTGCGCGTGTACAAGGATGCCATCCCGCACCAGGAAGCGATTCAGATGATTCTGGACGGCAAGTGCGGTGAGTTTAACCCGCTACTGCTCGACTGCCTGCTCGAGGTGCAAGACCGTATTGCCGAAACGTTGGCACGTCCTGCCGACGTCGTTGCGTTCCCCACGATTTAGTTTGACCGAAGGAGTTTTAATTCATGGGTTCCATGCGTGAAGCGTATGAGAAGATCGGCGCCGATTACAACGGTGCCAGCGTTCGCCTGATGGGCGAGGAGATGCTCGCCCGCTTTGCCCTTAAGTTCTTGGATGACGAGAGCATGGACAAGCTGGAGGCCGCCATGGCGGCAGGAGACGCCGAAGGTGCGTTTATGGCAGCGCACACGCTCAAGGGCGTGAGCCAGAACCTGGGATTCGATAATCTGTACGAGCCGGCGGTTGTGGTGACCGAAGCACTGCGCGGCGCCGATGCCGTTGACGGCGCTCGCGAGGGAATGCATGCGTTGCAGCGGCAATATGCGGCTACGATGTCGGCCCTGCGCGAAGCGGCTGAATAAGAGCTTGCGAGCCTTGATGGCTATGAGAGTGGATAATCTCCCGTTTTAGGCCCGGTGGCGGCCTCAAAGTGGGAGATTATCCACTCTCGTTCGATACGTGTCCAAAAATCCACTCTCACCCCTTCTGATTAGTGAATGGCCTATGCGCACTGGCGGGGCTTTCCGCATGCAATCAATATCGTTGTTCGATAAACTGTTCGAATAACGATAGAGTCAATGAGGGTGAGTGTATGTCTAACAGCGTTCAGCGTATGGCCAAGGCTGGCGAAAATATCAGGAAGCTTGGTTTTTGCATGGCAGCCGTTTTTGCAGGGATGCTCGTCGCTTTTGCCGCGTTGGTTGTTTACGTGATCTGGTATGCGGTTGCAAACGTTGCTTCTGTCGATTCTTTCGGCGTCGTGACGCTTCTCAATGGCGGGTGCATCGTTATCCCAAGCGGACTGTGCCTGGCACTCGTCGTGGGTATTTCGCTTGTCGTTCTGTGTGGGATCAGCCGTAACATCTCGCGAGGCGTCTCGCCCTTTACCAAGACGCATGTGCGGCTTATCCGTGTTCTCGCGCTTGCCTTTGCTGTTAACGCCGCGGTTTCGCTTGTTGGTGCCTATGGATCGGTCAATCTCACCATTGGCGGACTGGAGCTTTACATCGTGCCTCATTCCTTCGTTGTTGCGATTTGCCAAGGTGTTACCTTGGATGCGGGGTCGTTTATCGGCGCGGTCGTCTGTTTATTTATCTCGGCAATCTGGAGTTATGCCTCGCTGCTCCAAGAGCAGTCTGATGAGCTTGTGTAGGGAGGAAACATGAGCTATCTCATCATCGAGCTCGAGACACAGCTGCTTAAGACCGGAAAGACCAGCGCCGATCTGATTCGGGCGACGGGGCATACTCCGGCTAATATTTCAAAGCTAAGAAACGGAAAAATTAAAGCCATTCGCCTCAAGACGCTTCTTGATATCTGTGATGAACTTGATTGTCAGCCGGGAGATATTATTCAGCGCGTGAGCGAGGAGGAGCTCGAGGAGCTTATTGTCGAGCGCGCAAAAAATGTCGTGAGGCAGATGCGGGACGGCGGAGGCAACGAGGCGTCGCTTCCGACATCAGTCTTTGCTGTAGATTTGAGCGACGAGTAGCATAAAGCGAACAACTATAACGAAATATCAGCGTAAAGGGGCCCGTGTCTAACACGGGTTCTTTCTTTTAGATTATCTTGACAAATATGAGTTATCGAAAAACAATAACAACCATGGAAAACGATAAAGGAAAGAAGGAACGATATGAGCGGTTTTTCTATCAAGCAGAACGGGGGCCCAATGAACGCATCAGCAATAAAGCTATCAAAAGTTTCAAAACGCTACGGGAAACGGCGCGTTTTGCATGACGTTTCCTTCGAGGTGCATCAGTCTGAGCTCTGTGCCCTTGTTGGTGCAAACGGGGCGGGTAAAAGCACGCTTATTAAAATAGTGCTGGGCCTCTGTGAGCCATCGTCGGGGAGCGTGGAGCTCTTTGGAGGCAAGTCGAAAAAAGAGCTGAGCCTGATGCGGACGCGTGTCGGCTATGTGCCAGATTCCAGTGGAGCATACCAATCCCTCAGTGCGGTTGAGAATCTCCAAATCCGATGTTCGGAATGGGGGCTTGATGCGAATCGTGAGATTCCTCGCGTTTTGAGCCTAGTCGGGCTGGACGTCGAAGAGAAAAAGAGCGTGAGCAGTTTTTCTCTGGGAATGAAACGGCGGCTGGATATAGCTACAGCTTTGTTGGGTGACACTGATCTGCTTATTTTTGATGAGCCAGCAAACGGGTTGGACCCGCTGGGCATCGAGAGTATATGGGCCCTTATCGGTCAATTGAATCGAGAACAGGGTAAGACCATGCTCATCTCTAGCCATGATTTGGATGAGTTGACATCAGTTGCAACAAGTTGCGTGTTTATCCATGACGGCGAACTGCTGAAAAAGGAACCGATGGACGTCATAAGGGATGAGGCATCGTCCCTAAAAGAGTATTACAGGCGCTTGATGAAGGCGGTCTCGCTATGAAGCGGGCGATCCATCCCATAAAGGCAGATATGATGCGTTTGCACAGGATGTTTCCGGCGAAGTTTGGTCTTACGCTTATGCTGGCGTTCGGCCTTCTCTTCTGTGTCTTTCTAAAAAACGGAACAACGTTGCTCGCCTTTGGCAATAGCGTTTTTGGGGAGGATATTGGTTTCTACTGGAATGTAATCGATCCTTCTGCACCCGATGAGTCCCTTGTGCGCAGTGCTTTTGCCGGCACCTCCCTGTTCGTTCCGCTCATCGTTTGCCTGGCGATTTTACAGGAGCGCGGCTATGAAGAGGGATGCCGAATTTCTTCAGCAAGAGGTCTTGCCCGCTTTAACGGGGCTCTGGCACATGTACTTTCGTCTTCTTTAATAATCGGCGCAGCATATAGTGCGCTTTGCCTTCTTCTTTTTGCAATAGCCATAATACGTGGAGGGCATAACTACTCGCACGACATGCTAGCTGCATTTTTGCCCGCAATGATAGTCAACGCCGTATTGGTGATATCGGTTGCGCTGGAGACGGTGACCATCTATCGGATTACAGGCAGCGCTGTATTGAGCGGGGCTGCGATAATAATTGGATTTGTCATGAGCTTGACGCTCTACGGAACCTTCCTTCAGGCGCCCATACCATCCTTGCGATGGATTTTCTTTCTTCCGGGGCCGTACCTTGGAGTCGGATGTGCCCTTGGGTATAGCGATATGGGGCAGCTGACGCTTCTGGGATATGGCGCGGCAGCCAGCTGTCTATCGGTATTGATTTACGCTCTCGTGAGCTTTCGTGCTGGGGGTGTGCTCAATGGATCGTCAGACTAGAAGATTCCTTCATTCAGAATTGAAGCAAGTGAGCAAATGGACGTACGCCTTAATCCTGGTAATTTATGCGTGCATGGTGGTATTGCAGCTTAATTCTTTCCCGATGTGGTTCTGTAGCCTCCGTGAGAACAGTTTCTTGGGCTTTTTCCCAGACCCGACGCTTCGGCTATCGGCAGAGGATGTCCTTCTATTTGGTAATGCAGAGGTTTTTCGCGGTCTGCTGTTCAACGTAGCCCCGTTGGCTCATGCATTGTTCTTTCCGTTCATCGCGGCTTGCATTGTGCCGCGCTTTGTCAGTTCGGGCTTTATTGAGGAACCGTGGGGGTTGTCGGAGGCTCGGGGAGGGAAGCGTGTGTGCGCTATCGTTGCGCGAGTGGTGCTGTCTTCTTTTGCCCTTTTGGGCGCGTTTATCTTGTCGAGTGTCGTTTTGTACTGTCTTAACTGCGTAATCGTTTTGGATGCTCAGCAGTATTTCAACCTGAATATTTTTTGCTATCGACTTCTTCTGGCGAGTGTCGTCTGCCTTGCATACGTGGTCTCTTGCGTGATTGCTGTTTCCTATTTTGGATCCGGCTTCGGTCCGATTGGCATGCTGCTGCTTGTCAACGTTGTAGCGATTTACATACAGCTCGGGGCCATTTCCATGCTTCCGCTTCCGTCCTCGATGCTCATGTGGATTTGTGGCGTGACCCCGTTGGGGAATAGTCAATGCATTTCGATTCTAATTGACTGCCTAATTAACGTAGCAAGCGTTTTTACCATTTGCTTTACCGTAGACCGATTGCGGTCGAGATTTCTTTGATTGTTTGTGAGGGATAATCATACCGAGCATACCAAATACAGGGGGGCGGGCACCGTGGCTGGTGTCCGCCCCCCCGTCATGGAAAGCTTTAGCCTGTGTGATTCGCGAGCTAGCGGGCCTGTTTTACTTTGGCCGCTGCCTCGACAAACGACTTCCACAGGTTAAAGTCGGTCTCGAGCGTCTTCCACGTGTACTCAGGATGCCATTGCACGCCTAGACAGAATGGCTGGCCTTCGACCTCGATGCACTCGGGAACGCCGTCGGTTGCCTTGGCGACCAAGCGCGTGCTCTTACCCAGACGATCGACGCAGCAGTGGTGTGCGGAGTTGGTTTGGATCAGCCTGTGTCCGCCAACCGCGCGGTCGAGCAGCGAGCCCGGCACGACCTCGACGGGATGCACGGGGTCGTTGAGCACGTGGGTATGGCGCCACTGCGTGCGGCCCTCGCGAGCGCCCAGGCTCGGCACGTCCATGCACAGGGTGCCGCCAGTGGCGACGTTTAACAGCTGCGTGCCGCGGCAGGTGGTAAAGAGTGGCTTTTTGGCGCGGAGTACCTCGTTGACCAGCTTGAACTCAAAGCGATCGCGGATCTCGCAGCACAGCGTGGGGTCGTAGGGGCGCTCGTCGCCCCAGCGTTTGGGGTTGACGTCGGGGCCGCCGGGGATGGCGATGCCGTCGGCGATGTCGACGTAATGGCGGATGACCTCGATATCCTCGGTGATGGACATCTGCAGCGGCAGGCCGCCTGCAGCAAGGATGGCGTCGACAAAGACGCTGGCGATCTCCTCGTTGGGGGAGAGTGTTTCGCTCAAAAACGGCTTCGCTTCCTCCCAGCGCGGCGCCACCAGGATCAGCGGGCGGTCGGCGGGCTCGACGTCGACGTGTGGGGTGAAGGACGATGAAGTGCGAGTTCCGATCATAGGTGTAACTTTCGAATCCGGATGGTCATGGCAAACGGGCGATGTGGGACAAACACAACTGATTAATTTGTCCCACGTGGCGGTTGGGATTAGTGACCCTTGATGGAATTGAGGAAGTCCTGGGCGCGCTTGGTCTGGGGATGGTCGAAGAACTCGTCGGGCGTGCCGGTCTCCACGATTTGGCCATCGGCCATAAAGACGACGCGGTCGGCCACGCGGCGAGCAAAGTTCATCTCGTGCGTGATGACGATCATTGTCATGCCCTGCTGGGCCAGGCGAACCATGACCTCGAGCACCTCGTTGATCATCTCAGGGTCAAGGGCGCTCGTGGGCTCGTCAAAAAGCATGGCCTTGGGCTGCATGGCAAGCGAGCGGGCGATGGCCACGCGCTGTTGCTGACCGCCCGAGAGCTGTGCGGGCACCTTGTCGGCCTGCTCGGCCACGCCCACGCGGCTCAGGAGGTCTATGGCGCGCTCGCGTGCCTCGTCCTTGGAGACGCCCAATACGTCGACCGGGCCTAGCATGACGTTCTGCAGCACGGTCATGTGCGCGAACAGGTTGAACTGCTGAAACACCATGCCCAGCTCGGCGCGCATGCGGGCGAGGTCCTTGCCTTCCTGCGGCAGGGGCTGTCCTTCGATGAGGATCTCGCCCGAGTCGATGGTCTCCAGGCGGTTAATGGTGCGACACATGGTCGACTTGCCCGAGCCCGAGGGGCCAATCACGACGACGACCTCGCCGCGGTCGACCGACAGGTTGATGTCGTTGAGGACGTGCAGGTCGCCATAGTGTTTGTCGACGTGCTTGAGCTCGATCAGCGGCTGCTTGTCGGTAGAAGTAGTGCTCTGTGCCATGATGTTCGGCTCCTTATGCCTTAAAAACGTGGGTACTTAGCGAATGATGGTTGCGCCGGTCTTGTGCGAAACATAGATGGCGGCCTTGTTGATGGCGACGTTGATGAGGATGTAGATGACCGCAATCACCAGGTAGACCGATACAAGCGCGTCGTAGTTGGTGATAAGCACGCGGGCGTTCTGCATCAGGTCGGGGTAGCTTACCACGTAGGCGACGGTGGTGTCCTTAACCACGACCACAAGCTGCGAAATCAACGATGGGATGATAAACCGAATCGCCTGGGGCAGCACGATTTTAAAGGTGATTTTAGCCTTGGAGAGGCCGAGTGCCTGAGCCGCCTCGACCTGACCGCGCGGCACGGCATTGACGCCGGCGCGGAAGATCTCGGCCAGCACGCCGGCCGCGGCGAGTGCAACGGGCAGCGTGAGCATCCAAAACGACGGCAGCGCGATCTTGTACTGGGGTAGCACCAAAAAGAAGAAATAGATGAACAGCAGGCTCGGCACGCCGCGGAAGAAGTCGGTGAGCACGCGGCAGACCAACTGCAGCGGCTTGATGTCGCTCGTGCGACCGAGCATAAGGCCTAGGCCCAGCACCAGTGCGATGGCGCCGGCGGTGAGTGCAACCTTAACGGTGCCCTCAAAGCCTGCGAGCAAAAACTTCCAGGTGGTGAGGTGCGTAAAGAAATACCAGTAGTGGACCGAAAGCTGGCCGGTCACATAAAAACGCTGCAGCACAAGGGCAATGAGCGCGGCGACGGCAACAAGCGAGATGGCGGTGCCGATACGAATCTTGGCGAGCATCTTGGGGCCGGGGGCCTCGTAGAGCGCATCGCGCATGGTAAGCGCGGGGGAGGAGTGCTTGCTCATCGGAGGATCCTCACCTTCTTATCGATGTAGTTGCCAATGTGGCTCACCACAAAAGCCGTGCCCAAGTAGCCGAGCGCCGAGATAAAGAACGCGGCGACGCCACCGAGCGAGCGCGTGTTGATGTAGCTCACCACGCCGGTGAGCTCCTGCGGCTGCAGCGGCACCTGGCTGCCCAGAGCGGTGGTGAGCATGACGGCGATAAAGAGGTTGGTCATGGGCAGCACGCTCGAGCGTAGTGCCTGCGGAATCACGATCTTGGCGAGGATACGGCTGAAGCTCATGCCGAGCGAGCGGGCGGCTTCGACCTGGCCGACGCCGACGGTGTTGATGCCGCTCATAAAGTTCTCGGAGCCAAATGCCGAGCCCAGCAACACCGTGGCGACGATAACGCAGGTGCGGTAGGGCAGGACGACCTTGAGCGGCGGCAGCGCGTAGACGACGATAATGAGCAGCGCGATGCCGGGAATGTTACGGAAGACCTGGACATACAGGTCGCCAAAGACGCGCAGCGGCTTGAGCGGCGACACGCGCATCACAGTGACGGCGACGGCCAGCACCATGGCGATGACAAACGACTCAAGCGTCATACCCCAGGTTGCTAGCAGCGCGTCGATATAGTTCTGGCCATAGAGCGACCAGAGCTCGGAGAGACTCATGCGGACCTCCCGCCGGTAAGGAAAGGGGCTCCCGTGTGTACGGAAGCCCCGACAACTCAGTGAGGAAACAGTTTAGCGCAATAAAGCGCATCGTGCGTTTCCGTATGGTTTCGTAGCGGCCGTTACTAGGCTCGCTGCCTAGGCGCCGATCTCGGGTAGCTCGGGAACATTGGTGTCGCCCGTACGGTCGCCAATGCAGATCTGCCACAGTTCGGTCCAGGTGCCATCGTCCTCGATCTTCTTAAGGAAGTCGTTGACAAAGGCGACGCCGTCGGAATCGAGCGGCAGGCCGATGCCGTAGGGCTCCTTGCTGCCGAAGGGCTTACCGGCAATCTTGTACTTACCGGGCTCGCGGACCAGGGCGCTCTGCTGCATGTTGTTATCGATGACGTAGGCGTCAACGCGACCCTGCTGGAGTGCCTGACGTGCCTCCTCGTCGGTCTTGAACTCCTGCTGGCTGGCCTTGGGGGCGAACTCCTCCAGGATGGCGGGGCCGTTGGAGCCGGACTGGACGGCGACGTTCTTGTCGGCCAGGTTGTCGACGCCCTTGATGTCGTCGTTGTCGGCGAGCACCAGGATAGCCTGCTGGGTGTAGTAGTAGGGGCCGGCGAAGGAGACGAGCTTCTTGCGCTCGTCAGTGATGGTGTAGGTGGCAAAGACAGCGTCGACCTGGCCGTTCTGCAGGACGGACTCGCGCGTGTCCGAGGTCACCTGGGTGATCTCGACCTTGTTCTCGCCCAGAATGTAGTTGGACAGAAGCTGTGCAATACCGGCGTCGAAGCCGCGGGTCTGACCGTCCTTCTCGTTGAGGAGGGAGAAGAGCGTGGAGGTCTGGACGCCACCGATCTTAAAGACGCCGGCGTCCTTGACGGCCGTGGCCCAGGCACTGGCGGCGATGGCGGCGTCATCGGCCTTGGGGCCGTTGTCGACGAGCTTGTCGAATGCCTTGGCGTCGAGTGTGGTGGAAGCCTCGGTATCTTCGGAGCTCTTGGAGGAGCCGGCGGCGGAACCCTTGTCGGCCTCGGCGCTGGTGTCGGAGCAGCCGGCAAGACCAAGGCCGGCGACGGTTGCGAAGGTGGCGGCAACGAAGCCGCGGCGGTCGAGAACGACCTGCTGGGAGAGGTTCTTGCTCATGGTAGAACACCTTTCTCAAAAAATCCTAGCGGTTGAGTAGAGTTATACCCTATCCCGCTCAAAAGGGTCAACATGAAATAACTTAGAAACATACTAACCTTATGGGTTATTCTACCTACCAAAAAGGGACAGGTTTATTTTGGCAGGTTTTATCTGGACAAACGTCGGTTGTTGCTGCTGAGATAGTGCTTTTCGGACGGCCCGCCTCGCTGTTTTGTCTCAATCAGTAACAGGTAGACGAGGAAATGGGTTCTAACTGTTGCAGATCGAGATTTTCTCTTCAGGGGAATTCGAATGTCTCGATCTGTAACATCTGGACGGACAAAAGGTCTCTATCTGTTACAGATTGAGACAAAGGTCAGGGACTAAGACGTCTTGTCTAGATCTGTAACAGTTAGACGGGAATTCGGGCCCTAGATGTTACAGATTGAGATAATCGCGTCGCGAAAACAAAAACCTCCGCAGGGGGGTGCTTTCCTTGCGGAGGTTTTCTTACTCGTTGAGTAGTCTTGCGGCTTCGGCGGCCATGTTCTCGACCGTCATGCCGTTCTGCGCGAGCAGTTCGTTGGGGTCGTAGCGGTCGGGGAAGCCCTTGGCGATGCCGAAGGTGCGCGTGCGCACGGGCGTGCAGGCCAGGTAGCACGCCACGCGCTCGCCCCAGCCGCCGTCCAAGATGCCGTCCTCGAGGGTGACGACAACGCGATGCTCGGCGACAAGGCTGTCGAGGAACTTGCGGTCGAGCTCGGCTGCAAAGCGCGGGTTGACGAGCGTGGCCTCGATACCGTACTCGGCAGTCAGACGGTTCGCCACACGCTCGCCCAGCTCAAAGAAATCGCCCAGTGCGAGCACGGCAACATCACGGCCCTGGCGGACTACGTTGTAACGGGCGACGCTATAGTCGGCGTCCTCGGCAGGCGCCAAGTCGGGACGGTTTACCAGACCAATGCCCGGCACGCGAATTGCCACGGGGTGCTCGCGGTGATCGAGTGACCAGCTCAGCATGGACAGATATTCCTCCATGCAGGCCGGCGCCAGGTAACGCATGTTGGGAAGAGCGCCCAGCATGGAAATATCAAAGAAAGAAAGGTGCGTCTCGGACGTGGTGCCAAAGATCGACGCGCCAAACACCAAAATGGTTGCCGGGGCGTCGTTGAGGCACAGGTCGTGCCACAGCTCGTCGTAAGCGCGCTGCAAAAACGTGCCGTACACACCAAAGACTGGCTTGGCGTCCGAGCGCGCAAGCGCGGTGGCAAAGGTCACGGCGTGCTCCTCGGCAATGCCCACATCGACGAACTGTTTGCCGGCGGCAGCGCGAAGCTCGGGTGTAAAGCCCATGATGTAGGGCGTGGCAGCTGTGACGCCCACGACCTGCGGATCGCGCTCGATGGCGGCGCTGAGCGCTTCGCCCGTAATGTCAGCATAGGTGCGCGGCGCGGGCTCGCTCGGATGGCCCGGGCAAAGCTTGCGCCCGGTCGCCATGTCAAAGGGGCCTACGTGATGCCAGCGCTCGGGGTCGCTCTGGGCTGGCTCAAAACCCTTGCCCTTGGCGGTGGAGACGTGCAGCACGATGGGATGATCGATATTGCGCAGTTCCTGCAACGCGTCGACGAGGGCCAACACGTCGTTACCGGCGTCCAGATAGCGGTAGTCGAGCCCCATCGCGCGGAAAACGTTGCGCTCACAGGTACCGTTGCTGGCTCGCAGCTCGGCCAGATTGCGATACAGGCCGCCATGGTTCTCGGCAATGGACTGGTCGTTATCGTTGACGATGATGATCAGGTTGCTATCGAGTTCGGCGGCATTGTTAAAGCCCTCAAACGCCAAGCCGCCCGAAAGCGAGCCGTCGCCAATAACGGTGATGACGTTGTACGTATCGCCCGCCAGGTCACGAGCGTGCGCCAGGCCGCAGCCCAGGCTCACCGACGTGGAGGTATGGCCCATGGCGAACAGGTCGTGCTCGGACTCGTCGGGATTGGCAAAGCCAGAGGCCTCGCCAAAGCGCTTCGGATCGATATAAGTGTACGCGCGCCCAGTCAGCGCCTTGTGGGCGTAGGTCTGGTGCGAAACGTCAAAGAGAATCTTGTCGATAGGGGAGTTAAACACGCGATGGAGCGCGACCGTAAGCTCAACGACGCCCAGGTTGGGGGCAACGTGCCCGCCGACGGCGGCGGAGCTTTCGAGGATGGCGTGGCGAATCTCGTCGCAGAGCTGCGGGAGCTCGGCACGATTAAGAGCCTTGACGTCCTCGGGCGTTGTCGTTTGCGTAAGCAGCATCGTTGTGGGTTACTCCATGCGAATCGAGCGCCGGCGCTCCCTCGGCCGACACAATTGCACAAGACAGTCTCGCACATTTTGGCGTTTGATATGTGACGGCGGCGCGGTAATTCGCCAACTGGTGGGGCAAAACGTTTTGTCCGATGCCATACTGATGTGTTCCATGATGTTTTTATCGATTGTGCACAGGCCGTGGCTTGCCGCCGTGAGCCGCTGGAAGGAGGCAGCATGTCCGATGCCGTTCGTGCCGAGAAAATCGCGTGCGAAGTAGACCATGCTGCCCGTCAACTGGCGCAGGCGGGCCGTCTGGACCTGACGCGCGAGTTTATCCAGCATGGCGACGTGACGGTCTATGCACATGTGACCTCGGTGGCACGGGCAAGTCTGTCCTTTGCCGAGCACTTGGGCCGTGCTGGCATTTCGATCGACCGTGCCTCGCTGCTGCGCGGAGCCTTGTTACACGATTACTTTCTCTATGACTGGCACGATCCCGATCCGAGCCATCGCCTGCACGGATTTCGGCATCCGTTTTTTGCCCTGGCGCGTGCCGAGGAAGATTTTGAGCTGACGTCTCGTGAGCGGAATATTATCGTACGCCATATGTTTCCGCTGGTGCCGGTGCCGCCGACGTGTCGTGAGGCATGGATTGTGTGCCTGGCGGATAAATGGTGTGCTCTGCGTGAGACGGTCGCCGGTCGTCTGCGGCGCAAGGACGAGACAGACGATAGCGTGAGTAAAGCATCGAGCGAAAAGAGGAGAGGGTAGACGGTGGGGACCGCGATTGATATGGCGTTTGGCGGTGCGACGCTTGCCGCCTGCCCACTCTCGGCACTGGTGCTCTCGTTTGCCTTTTACGGGTTTTGCGGTTGGGCATGGGAGTCGACAGTATGCGCCATGCTCAATCACGGACGATTTGCCAACAGTGGCTTTTTGCTGGGGCCGTGTTGTCCTATCTATGGTGTGGGCGGCATTGCCTGCTGGCTGCTGTTGCGCGGGATTCCGGATGCCTCGAGCCAGTTTGTCGCTGCAGCGCTCGTATGCAGCGTGATCGAGTACAGCGTAGGCGTGCTGTTGGAAAAAACAACGGGCGCTCGCTTTTGGGATTACTCGCACCTGCCGTTTAACCTGCACGGACGCATCTGTCTGTACTGGGCCTGCGCGTTTGGCTTGGGTGCGTTGTGTATTTGCCGTTTAGTGGAGCCGGCATTGCTGGGGCTGCTTGGCCATCTGCCGGTGCTGATTGTGCGGCTGTCCGCCTTTATCGTCGCGGTCGCGATGATGGTCGACGCGGTGTGCTCGTTGGCGAGTTGGCGGCGTCTGTCTGATCAGCTGGAGCGCGTCCGGGCCGACCTTGCCGACCGCATTAACGAGTCGCTTGCCGATGCGTCCGACTCTATGCTCGAACGTATTCCCGATTCGGCGATCGGCTCGGTGGCACAGACGCATATCCGCAGCCGTGCCGTTAACGCGTGGCTGGCCGAGCTGGGCGACGCCGCGCTCGATGCCCTGCGCGAGAAGGCTTCGATGCCGACGTTTATCGCGGATGGTGCTCGCGGCCTGGCGCTTGCCGCCCGCCGCGTGGCCGATGCCGCGCCGAACATGCCGCGTCCGTCGCTCAGTCGTCGCCTTGCCGGCAAGCGCATGAGCCGTCCGGTGCCAAGCGTGTCACTCAGTCGTCGTGACCTGCGCTTTTTCAACGCCTTCCCGCGCTTGCGCATCAACCGCTACGAAGGCGTCATCCGAGCCACCAATCTCCGCGACCGCGCCCGCGACCTGTTTCGTCGCTAGCCGGGGCGGGGCCAAGCGCGTCCTTCTCGCCCGCACGTTTCCCGTTCGTTTCGCGTCCGTTGCCGCGCCGTTTCCAAGATTGCGGCACCGTTTCCATTCGACAACGCAGCGTTTAACAACGCCGTATCTGGTCTACACCAGTTGCCCCTCGGCCGCATCATGAGCGCCGACAACGTTCATGCGACCAAAGGGGAGCGAATGTACGATACGGGATCGACAACGTTTATGCTCATCTGCACCATGCTCGTGTTTTTAATGACACCGGGTCTGGCGTTTTTCTACGGCGGCCTGTCTAGGCGCAAAAATGTCATCAACACTATGCTCATGTGCTTTGGTGTCATTGGCTTGGTGGGCGTGCTGTGGAATGTGGCCGGCTGGTCGCTGGCCTATGGCGGCGACGGTTCCAGCCCGTTTATTGGAGGCTTTGACCAGCTGCTGTGCTTGCCGGTGCTCAACCAGGTGCTGCAGGCTGCCGAGGGTACCGCGACGGACGGTGCCGTCTACCCGGAGATTGTCAACATCGCCTTCCAGATGGCATTTGCCATGATTACGGCCGCCATCGTCACGGGCAGCCTTGCCGGGCGCGTTAAATTCGGCGCTATGGCGACCTTCCTTGGCATTTGGCTGCTCGTGGTCTACGCGCCGCTCGCCCATATGGCCTGGGGCGGCGAGGGCTCCTTTATCGGCGACATCATCGGCGCGCTCGACTTTGCCGGTGGCGACGTGGTGCACATCTCGTCCGGTCTGACGGGCCTGATTCTCTGCCTGATGCTCGGCCGTCGTCGCGGTTTTGGCATGGTGAGCTATCGACCGCATAACGTGCCGTTTGTGGCACTGGGCGCCGGGCTGCTTTGGTTTTGCTGGTTTGGTTTTAACGGCGGCAGCGAGTTTAAGGCCGACGCCGTGGCGGCGCTTGCCATCCTCAACACCGTGACGGCCAGCGCGGCGGGCATGGTCTCGTGGCTTGCCGTCGAGCGCGTGCACACCGGTCGCCCCACGCTGGTGGGCGCAAGCACCGGTCTGGTCGCGGGCCTCGTGGTGGTCACGCCGGGCGCAGGCTTTGTCGAGCCGTGGGCGGCGCTGGTCATGGGTCTGATCGTTTCGCCCGTCTGCTATTTCGCCATCAGCCATCTTAAGACCAAGTTCGGCTACGACGACGCGCTCGACGCGTTTGGCTGCCACGGTATCGGCGGTATTCTGGGCGGCGTGCTCACGGGCCTGTTCTGCGTGCCGGAGCTTTCGTGGACCGGCAAGGGCGGCCTGTTCTACACGGGTGACGTGTCGCTGCTCGTCTCGCAGATTTTGGGCATTGTGGTGACGGTCGTCATTGTGCTGGTGCTCGACCTGGCGATCGCCGCGGTGGTCAAGGCGCTCTTCCACGGCAGCCTGCGCGTGGACGAGGCCGACGAAGCGCTGGGCCTGGATGCAAGTCAGCACGGCGAGAGCGCGTATCCCTCGTTCTCCGGACTTGACTAGCGGCACGGCTTTCCCAGGCACCCGACCTTGCCCCTCAAACCGTCGCTTGCGTACCGAAGTACGCGGCGCTCCTCTTTCGGAGCAATCTCGGGCACCTGGAAAACCCGTGCCATGTGAAGGACAATCAATTTCTTTTATTGAAGAGAGGAATTCACTATGAAGAAGATTACGGCGATCGTTCGTGCTGAGAAACTTGAGGTTCTTAAGGACGCGCTGTTTGCTGCCGATGTTCGCGGCATGACCATCAACCAGGTGCAGGGCTGCGGTGCGCAGCATGGCTGGAAGGAGTACGTGCGCGGCAACGAGCTGCTCGTCAACACGATCCCCAAGGTGCAGTTCACCCTTATCTCTGCCGATGAACATGTCGACGGCATTGTCGACATCATCTGCAACGCCGCACGCACCGGCGCCGTCGGTGACGGCAAGATCTGGGTCGAGCCGGTCGAAGAAGTCATCCGAATCCGCACCGGCGAACACGGCCCCGCCGCGGTGTAGGGCCGACCGTTTGCCATCCGCAACGTTAAAATATTGCGATGAGGCATAGGACTTGCGTTGCGGATGGGCGGATTATGGGTCGCAATAAATATCCCGAAGAGACGGTCGCGAAGATTCTCGACGCGGCGCTGGAGCTATTCTGCGCACAGGGTTATGAGGGAACGAGCATCCAGGATATCGTTGACCGTCTCGATGGCATGACCAAGGGCGCTATCTATCATCACTTCAAGAGCAAAGAAGAGATTTTTAACGCCGCATTTGATCGGGCGATGGCTCCCGTTGTTGAGCGCCGCCGCGCGACGCTCGGTGCTGACAATATGACGGGCGCCCAAAAGCTCAAGCGACTTTATGCGCCCGAGTCCGTCGTACCACAAATTGAGCTTTGGGCACGCATGCATCCTGCGGCGGATCCGGTAAAGAGTTCGCGTCTGTTGGCGTTGCAGTATCAGGGTTCGTTTGACGAATCGGCGGATGGCTATTTATTGCCGGTGATCGAGGAGGGCATCGCCGACGGCTCCATTGCGTGCGAATGCCCGCGCGAAGCGGCAGAGGCCGTATCGTTGCTAGCGAATCTTTGGCTGCTGCCTTTGTTCCGTCCGCTCGAGCCCAAGGAGCGAATGGTCGCTCGCGCGCAATGTTTGGCGCAGATGGCGGCCGCGGTGGGGCTCGATTTGGGGGAAGAAGTGCTTCAAACAACGTGTCAAATTTGGGACGTTTGGAGCCGTACCGGGTGGTAATATACATACTAACGGTATGTAAATTGATGTAAGAGGGTGGCTACGGCTGCCCTTTTCGAGCCGTTAAATACATACCAACAGTATGTATAGGAGGCAAAGCCATGGACGGGATGAGAGATTTAGATGCCGCGTCAGCATCAAAGACGGCGCCGCCTATAAGACTCGTCGGTCTTCTCGTTGCGCAGTTGTGCGTGTATTCGACGTTGTCGGCGCTGTGCTTTACGTGCCCGCTTTACTTGCTCGACCGCAGTGGCTCGTCGACGTTATATGGCGCCGTCGCGGCGATAGCGTTTATACCGGGCGTGCTTGCGACTCCGGTTGGCGGAGTATTAGCTGATCGAGAGGGGCATCGGAGCGTTCTGGCAGCTCTCGGTATTGTTTTAATGATTGCAACGATGCTGTTTGTCCCCATGAAGCGCTCGTTGCCTCTTGCGGCCGTTGTGGCGGTGCTGCTGTGCGTCCAATACGCCGTTCAATCTATTCTGAAGCCGATACTTCAAATTGAGACGCTGCGCATAGCCGGCAGGGAAAAGGTCGAGCGGTCAACCGCATTAGTGTCGCAGATGACCATGGTGAGCAACATTCTAGGTCCCGTGGTCGGAACAGCCGTCTACGGATGCTTTGGAATCGATGCCCTTTGCGCGATCGCGGCGGTGGCGTTTGCGATGTCGTCGCTGCTGTTTTGGGCCGCACTCAAACAAAATGTCCCCTCTGAAGTGACGGGGGATAGCTCGGCTCGCATGGCATGCCAAAGCGATTTTCTGTCGGCGATTCGGTACCTGCTTCAAAACACCTCGTTGCTTGCTGGGATTTTGCTTGCGGCTGTTTTGAATCTTGCGTTGGTTGGGTTAACGATTGGTGCACCCGTTATTGTTACCAGGCATCTCGGCATGCAATCTTCCCGCGTTGGGATTATTGAGGCAGCTATGGGGCTGGGCGGCCTTGCAGGCGGTGGCCTAGTCGGCATTTGGCCGAATCGTTTTTCATTTGATGGCATTCACCGGCATGTCGTGATGATTTGTCTTGGGGTCATACCGATTTTCGTCGCGCTGCTGTGTGGCGCTCATATGCTTGTATTAGCCACGCTTGCGGTTGGTTCGGCATGGGTCATGGTGTGGGCAAGTATTGCGTCGGTCGAAATCGTTGCATTCGTTCAGCGAACGGCGCCGACGGAACTCTGCGGAAAGGTGCTTTCGGTCGTATACATGGCGCTTTCCTGCGCAACGCCAATTGGCCAATTGGCATACGGATTCGCGTATGATCGATGGACACCGACGGTTGTATTCGCAGCCATGCTGATGGTGCTGGTATTGACGACGGCGTTGTTTTATCGCTTGAAAAGTCGCTCACAACAAACAATGTGACGTGAGCGGCGCTGCGGTTTAACGGGAGCAATCGCTGCGGTGTGGGGCACCCATACGAGAGCATGCCTCTCCTTCGTCTACAATATCGTGCAGACGAAGGAGAGGCATGCCCATGATCAAGATGTTTGCGAGTGACTTAGACGGAACGCTGCTGAACGCCCTGCACGAGGCCGACGGAACCATCCGTCGCGCCATTCGCGAGTTGACCGAGGCCGGGCTGCACGTTGTTCCCGCGACGGGTCGCTCGACGCTGCCGATCGGTGGGCATGGCTTTACGGGTTTGGCACTCGACGCCTGCTGCTCCAACGGATCCATCGTGCGCGACAGTCATGGCGAGGTGCTCAAAACCTGGACCATCGACCCGCAGGTTACCGAGGAGCTGCTCAAGGCGTTCCCGGACATTTGCTTTGATTGCTCCACGCCCGATGGCATGTACTCGAGCGGTTCGTTCGAGATGCATCAGGCGGGCTTTAAAAAGGACAGCCCTATCAAGCGCGTCGTGATGCGCGGCATGCGTGCACGTGGCGGGTATCACGAGGAGCAGTATTTCGACCAGTCGATCGGTGACATCCTGCGCCACGATGTGTGCAAGATCAACTGCCGCGTGACCTCGCCCGAGCTGGAGCGCGACCTTAAGGCATATTTGGCCGAGCGATCGGACCGCGTGGTCAACGCGCCGTTCGATCCGGTGATGTTCGAGATCACGGACGTGGCGTGCAACAAGGGCGAGAGCGTGGCCTGGCTGGCGGGCTACTACGGTATTGCCGAGGACGAGGTCGCGGTCTACGGCGACGGCGGCAACGACATTGCCATGCTCAAGCGTTTCCGCCACAGCTACGCGACCAAAAACGCTAGCGATGCAGCGAAGGCCGCCGCGAGTGCGACCATCGGCAGCTGCATGACCCACGCCGTTCCCAAACACATGCTCGCCACCATGCGCAAGCAAAACTCCCGCACCGTCATCGAATAATGTGACAAAGGGACAGTCCCTTCGTCACATTCCAAATATTGCCTTTACGTGTTGATGCACACGGTGTGCAATAATACTCGCACTGTGCAATAGCGCACAGGCTGAGTAACAAGGAGGACGCTTGTCCCAGCTCGAGAAATGCGATCGCCGGTCCCTTCGCTCGCAGCGTGCCCTTCGCCAGGCACTTGCCAGCGAGCTTGCCGAAAGCGGCGACCTTTCGCGCATTAATGTCGCGTCGCTCACCGAGCGCGCTGGCCTTACGCGCCGCACGTTCTATTCGCACTACCGCGATATTCCCGACTTTATCAATCAAATCGAGGACGGCTTGCTGGTCGAGATCCATGAGCGCATTGAGCTCATCACTGCAGCTCAGCTGCCTGATCTCTATCACAATATCGATGAGCTCGAGCCGGCGCCCGGTTCGGTTGAGCTGCTGCGTTATCTTGCGGCCAACCGCGACTTAATCGGTGCGTTGTTGGGTCCGGGCGGCGACCAGGCCTTCATTAAAAGGATCATCGACACCGCTCGTGAGGCTGTGGTGCCGCGTGCGCAGACGGGCATTTTGGGCCTGGCGCTGGGCACGTTCTTTGACTACTACGTCACCTACGTCGTGAGTGCCGAGGTCGGCATGATTCAGCGCTGGTTTGAGCGTGGGCTTACCGAATCGCCCGAGGCCATGGCGCGCATTATGACGGTGCTCGCTTTTGTACGCCCTGGTGACCTGTATGGCCAACCCATCGATATCAACGTGCCGGAATACGGCATGAAGCTATTGAACTTACAGCTCGAGGATGCGGCTGACACCGCCGCAACCGTCGGGTCCAACAACTAAGAGGAGAGACAATGAGCAAACTCGTCGAGGGCATCAAGGACCGCATGGTCGCTGCTGCACGCGAGGCCGCGCCCGCCGTGGTGGACGCCGCGCAGAAGGCCGCGACCGCGGCCGCCGAGAAAGCTGCCGAGGCAGTTGCCGATGCCAAGAACGCGGCAGGGGAGACGTCCGTCGCTAGCGAGCTCGCCACTGCCACCGAGCCCGCAGTTGCCACCGCCGCCCACGCCCCCGAAGGCGCGATCTTCAACCCCGACAACGCCCACGGCAACCTGCACCTGGGCATCGACGTGGGCTCCACCACCGTTAAGCTCGCCGTGCTCAACGACGACAACCAGATCGTCTACGCCAAGTACCAGCGCCACCACACCGACGTCCGTGCCTGCGCCCGCGACTTGTTCGAGGGTGCTGCGACCGTGTTGCCGACGGCCCAAATGACCTGCGCCATTACCGGCTCGGGCGGCCTGCTGCTGTCCCAGTGGCTCGACCTGGAATTTGTCCAGGAGGTCATTGCCAGCAAACGCGCCGTCGAGACCCTTATCCCGGCCACCGATGTCGCCATCGAGCTGGGCGGCGAGGACGCCAAGATCATCTACTTCGACAACGGCATCGAGCAGCGCATGAACGGCACCTGCGCCGGTGGTACGGGCGCGTTCATCGACCAGATGGCAACCCTGCTGCACACCGACGCGAGCGGCCTCAACGAGCTCGCGGCCAACGCCACCACCATCTATCCCATCGCCAGCCGCTGCGGCGTCTTTGCCAAGACCGACGTCCAGCCGCTGCTCAACGAGGGCGCCCGCCCCGAGGACGTGGCCGCCTCCATCTTCCAGGCCGTCGTGACCCAGACTATCTCGGGCTTGGCGTGCGGCCGTCCCATCCGCGGCAACGTCGCCTTCCTGGGCGGCCCGCTGCAGTACCTCTCCGAGCTGCGCCACCGCTTCTACCTCACGCTCAACCTGGACGAGGAGCACCGCATTGTGCCCCAAAACGCTCACCTGTTTGTGGCGAGCGGCGCCGCCATGGCGCACGAGTCCAACAAGCTCAGCACGTTCCCGCAGCTCATCGAGGCTATTGATGCCCTGGGTGACACGCAGGGTGCCGAGGTCGAGCGTCTGGATCCGCTCTTTGCCACCGATGAGGATTTTGCCGAGTTCAAGGGTCGCCACGACACCGAGGTCGTCCCCAAGGGCAAGCTCGACGGCTACACCGGCCGCGTGTTCATTGGCGTCGACGCCGGCTCCACCACCATGAAGGCCGCGCTCGTGGGCGAGGACGGTCAGCTGTTGCACACCTGGTACGGCAACAACAACGGCGACATCCTAGGCACGGCCAAGGTCATCATGGCCGATTTCTACAACCACATCCCTGCGGGCTGCACCATCGGCCACGTGACCACCACGGGCTACGGCGAGGCGCTGCTCATCGAGGCCCTCAAGGCCGATTCCGGCGAGATCGAGACCGTTGCGCACCTGCGCGGCGCCAAGGCGTTCCTGCCCGGCGTCGAGTTCATTCTGGACATTGGCGGCCAGGACATGAAGTGCCTGCGCGTCAAGGACGGCGTCATCGAGCACATCATGCTCAACGAGGCTTGCTCGTCGGGTTGCGGCAGCTTTATCGAGAGCTTCGCTGTGTCTATGAACATGGACGTGCGCGCGTTCGCCAACGCTGCCATCCATGCCAAGGCCCCGGTCGACCTGGGCAGTCGCTGCACGGTCTTTATGAACTCGCGCGTCAAGCAGGCGCAAAAGGAAGGCGCCACGGTGGGCGATATCGCGGCCGGCCTGTCCTACTCCGTCATCAAGAACGCCCTGTTCAAGGTCATCAAACTGCGCGATCCCAAGGAGATCGGCAGCCAGGTGATTGTCCAAGGCGGCACCTTTATGTCCGACGCCACGCTGCGTGCGTTTGAGCAGCTTACCGGCGTTCATGCCGTGCGCCCCGACATTGCCGGCTGCATGGGCGCCTACGGTGCGGCACTGCTCGCCCGCGATCGCGCCGGTGCCGACGGCACCTCGACCATCCTGTCGGCCGAGGACATCGCGCACCTCACCGTGACGCAAAAGCATGTTCGCTGCGGCCGTTGCTCTAACAACTGCCAGCTTACCGTCAACGACTTTGGCGGCGGCAGGCGCTTCATTACCGGCAACCGCTGCGAGAAGGGCGCCGGTCACAAAAAGCAGAAGACCGAGGCCCCCAATCTCTTCAAAAAGAAAAACGAGCTGCTCTTTGACCGCGAGGTGCTGAGCCCCGATGAGGCCCCGCGCGGCACCGTCGGCATCCCGCGCGCGCTCAACATGTACGAGAACTACCCCTTCTGGCACGCGTTCTTTACGCGCCTGGGCTTTAGCGTGCAGCTGTCCGACCAGTCGAGCAAGAAGACCTACCAGGCGGGCATCGAGTCCATGCCGTCCGAGAGCGTGTGCTATCCGGCCAAGATGAGCCACGGCCACGTGATGAACCTTATCGACCGCGATGTCGACTTCATTTGGATGCCGTGCGTGCGCTGGGAGCGTAAGGAGGATCCGACCGCCGGCAACTGCTACAACTGCCCCATCGTCATGAGTTACCCCACGGCGCTGGCGCTCAATATCGACGAGATCCGCGAGCAGAACATCGAGTTCCTGTACCCGTTTGTGCCCTATCACGACAAGACCGAGCTCAAGCGCCGTCTGTACCAGGTGCTCGCCGTCGATCGCGTGGCCGATGCGCAAGCTGGTCGCGGTCGCGTGCGTGGACCCAAGATCACGCGCTCCGAGGTCGATGCCGCCGTCAACGCTGCCTTTGAGGCCGATGCGCGTTTCCACGAGGATATCCAGACCATGGGCGAGGAAGCCCTTAAGTGGGTCGAGGACCACGGCGGCCACGGCATCGTACTCGCCGGCCGTCCTTACCACAACGACCCTGAGATCAACCACGCCCTTCCCGAGCTTATCTCGAGCTTTGGCTTTGCGGTCTTTACCGAGGATTCGCTCGCGCACCTGGTGAAGCCCGAGCGTCCCATCCGCGTGGTCGACCAGTGGATGTACCACAGCCGCCTGTACGCCGTCGCCCGTTTTGTGACGATGCGCAACGACCTGGACCTGATCCAGCTCAACTCTTTCGGCTGCGGTCTGGACGCTCTGACCACCGACCAGGTACAGGAAATTCTGGAAGCCAGCGGCAAGATCTACACCGCGCTCAAGATCGACGAGGTGTCCAACTTGGGCGCCGCGCGTATCCGTATTCGCTCGCTCATGGCGGCGCTCAAGGACCAGGAGGCCGAGCGCTTGGCCGAGGCCGCGGCCGCGGGCGAGGCCTACGAGCAGGGCGATGCCGCGCCGGTGGCGCCCTCCACGGATGCCCCCGCGTTCGCGAGCCGCAAGTACACGTTTGAGGCGCAGCGCGAGAGCGCCTCGACCGCATGGCCCAAGGTGCCCTTTACCGAGCAGATGCGCGACGAGGGTTACACCATCCTGTGCCCGCAGATGGCGCCGATCCACTTCGACCTGGTCAAAGAGGTGTTCCGCGGTGCCGGCTACAACTTGGAGCTGCTGCCCTCGACCGATCACGACGCCGTCGAGGCCGGCCTGCGCTACGTGAACAATGACATTTGTTACCCGTCGATTCTGGTAACGGGCCAGATCATGGAGGCCATCGAGAGTGGTCGGTACGACCTGTCCAAGACGGCCGTGGTCATCAGCCAGACCGGCGGTGGCTGCCGTGCCACCAACTACATCGCGCTCATCCGCAAGGCCCTGCGCGAGAGCGGCCACCCCGAGATTCCGGTGATCTCGCTTTCGGCCGTGGCGCTCGGCGAGGACAACCCCGGCTTTAAGATTACGCCGGCGCTGCTTAAGCAGGCAGTCTACGCGGTGCTCTTTGGCGACGTGATGATGCAGATGCTCTACCGCTGCCGTCCGTACGAGGCCACGCCCGGTGCCGCCAACGCGCTCTACGAGGAGTACATGGCGCGCGCCCGCAAGTTGGCGCCCAAGTTCAACCGCCACAACTACACCAAGCTGTGCCGTGAAGCCATCCGCGCGTTCGACACCATGCCGCTCGTGGGCGAGGGTACTAAGCCGCGCGTGGGCGTGGTCGGTGAGATCTTGGTCAAGTTCCACCCTACGGCCAACAACCACGTGGTCGATGTCATCGAGCGCGAGGGCTGCGAGGCCGTGGTGCCGGGCCTGCTCGACTTCTTCCTGTACTCCATGAGCAACGCCGAGCTGCAGAAGGACGAGCTGGGAAGCTCTGCCACTACGCGCGCGGGCATGCAAGCGCTCATCAAGCTGGTGGACTGGATGCGCACGCCGGTGGAGGAGATGCTCGAGAAGTCCCGCCGCTTCGAGGCGCCCGAGCGTATCGGCACCATGGCGGACAAGGCCCGTACGGTGCTTTCGGTGTGCAACAACATGGGCGAGGGCTGGTTGCTTACGGCCGAGATGCTCGACCTGATCGACCATGGCGCGCCCAACATCATCTGCACGCAGCCCTTTGCGTGCCTGCCCAACCACGTGGTGGGTAAGGCTGTGATCAAGGAGCTGCGCCGCCAGCACCCCGAGAGCAACATTGTCGCGGTGGACTACGACCCCGGCGCGTCCGAGGTCAACCAGCTCAACCGCATTAAGCTCATGATCAGCGTGGCCAAGGAAAACATGCGCGCCGGCAAGGGCTTTAAGCTCGAGAAGGTGGCGCCGCTCGCGATGGACGAGGTCACCGGCCAGATGCGTGCCCACGATGGCTGCGTGAGCTGCGGACCGGCCAGCGAGGAGGCCGTGGCATCGGTCGCCAAGCGCTTGGGACGCGGCATTAAGAAGTAGTCGGTCTGCTTCGAGTCAGATATAAGACAAACGGGAGGTAGCCGTGCCGGCTATCTTCCGTTTTTGTTGGACATATGCGGTGGAAATTAGGCTTGCTGCCGCCTTCCGTGGACTCGGATTTCGGAAGTGCGGGGAAAAACTCGAAGCTCCCGAGCACACTGCTCTTTTGGGCTCTTGTGACCTGCGGTTTTGTTGTCAAAAAAGCCGGTCTGGTCGGCGAAACTCGATTTTCCCCGCACTTCCGAAAACAGGGGTTTCGCGGCACGCAAAATGTCCTTCAGAATCCCGAGTTAATGAACAGGTGTATCCGTTCGCCGCCAAATACCGTCCGTTTAGGGAACCCACCCTCGGCGCGCAGCCCTCTTACGGTTGAATAAATACACATATATGGAATTACGTAAGAGAGGACTGTTCCTATGAGCTACAAGACCGTTTGTGTCGCCGGTGGCGGCGTGCTGGGAAGCCAGATTGCCTTCCAGGCTGCTTACTGCGGCTTTGATGTAACGATTTGGCTGCGCAGCGAGGGCAGCATCGGCCGCACCCAGCCCAAGATCGATCATGTCCGCGAGGAATACATCGCAGCCATCGAGGGCATGGCGGACGGCACGGGCGAGTGGTGCGCCGGTATCGCCGACAGCGATCAGCCCTTCGACAAGGACGCAGCACTCGCCGCCGTCGAGCGTGCCTACTCCACACTCAAGCTGGAGCTCGACCTCGCCAAGGCCGTGGCCGACGCCGACCTGGTCATCGAGTCCATGGCCGAGGACACTCAGGCAAAGATCGACTTCTACAAGAAGCTTGCCCCGGTCCTGCCGCAAAAGACCGTCATCGTGACCAACTCCTCCACGCTGCTGCCGAGCACCTTTGCCAAATACACCGGCCGTCCCGAGAAGTATCTGTCGCTGCACTTTGCTAACTCCATCTGGAAGAACAACATGACCGAGGTCATGGCCCAAGACCAGACCGACAAGCGCTACTTTGACGAGCTCGTCGACTTCGCCAACGACATTCGCATGCTGGCGCTTCCCGTCAACAAGGAAAAGAACGGCTACCTGCTCAACTCCATGTTGGTGCCATGGCTGCTCTCGGGCCTTGACCTGTATGTCTCGGGCGTCAGCGACCCCAAGAGCATCGACCTCGCGTGGACGCGCGGCACCGGCGCTCCCAAGGGCCCGTTCCGCGTATTCGACACCGTGGGTATCCAGACGGCCTACAACATCGTGATGCAGTATCAGAAGGTGCCGGGCCTGGTGAGCCCGCTGCTCAAAAAGATGATGATGCCCTACAACTTTAAGGTCATGGCATCCGTCCTCAAGAAGATGCTCGATGAAGGTAAGCTGGGCGAAAGCGCGGGCGAGGGCTTCTTTAAGTACTAAAAAATGATCCCTTGGGGACGGAGGAAAACGGATCATTTTTGGCCGTCAACAGTGAGAAGATGGACTCAGAAATAGAAAGGAGTGGCAATGGGCCGGCTCGGGCTTTGAGGACAAGCTGCTGCAAGCCCAAGGCGATTTTTCGCTCAACGCGGGCCAGCACAGTGTGACGTATCTGCCGAGTTCTGACGCGGCAACGACCGGTCGCTACCAGGTACTGCTGTACGACAACAACTTTGGCGCGGCCGAGAGCTATCCCAAGTTCGAATGGGGCCAGCTGGGCGCCGCGGTGGCGACCGACTATAGCAAGGGCACGCATCCGTTTGGGCACATCTTTACAGTGGACGAGACGGTGCGCACCTACGAGCTTGAAGACCAGACCGCGGTGCCGTTCTCGGGCTACGTCAGCAAGGCGCAGCGCGTCGGCAATTCAAACAGTATGCTCGTGGCATCGGGCCAGGCCAAGACCTTCACCGAGTACGATCGGTACGGTCTGGCCATCACCACCTACGAGATGGAAGCCGAAGAGTACATCTACCGCGTGTACAAGTACGAGCTGTAGGGCCGCCCCGCATCACTTCACGTCAAACTCCACGCGATCGAGTTCGGGCACATTGAGGTCGATGAGCTTGCGGGCAACGCGGCGGTCGTGTGCCCCGAGCGCCTCGCTTGTCGTCACATGGGCGACAATCTCGCGCTCGACGATGCCCCTCTCGTCGCCTTCGGTGGCCGAGGTCTCGACGGCGACGGTGTAATCCTTAAAGCCCGGCAGTACCGCGGCAAGCTCGCGCGTGGTTTCGGTGACGCCGTAGCCGTCCTGCACGCCGGCTTGCGCCGAGCCAATAGACCCCGCCGTCATAACGATGCAGGGGATGGCAAAGACTACCGTGCCTACAATGATGCGGCGGCGCACCTTGCGTGACAGCTCGTCGACCTCGGCATTTTCCTCGGCAGTTACAATGCCGTCGCCGTTCAGGTCGCGCTTGAGCGGCACGCGCAAAAGAAGCAGCACAGCTTCGGCCGCCAGCGCGATAAAGACCACGTTGATGCCAAACTCGTAAAGCGCCGAGAGAAACAGCGACCCGCTTGCGATGGCGATGCCATAGCCCGCCGCGCACAGGGGTGGCATAAGCGCGGTCGCCACGGCCACGCCGGCGATGAGCGTGGCGGGTTCCTGGTCGCGCGAGTTGCCCAGGCCACCCGCAAAGCCGCCCGCGAGCGCGACGGCAAGGTCCCACACAGTCGGTGTCGAATTGTCGATGATGGCGGCCGTGGTGGTGCCAAGGGGCGAGAGCTTAAAGTACAACGTGGACGTGACCAGGCAAAAGACCATCTGCAGCGCGAGGCCGGCGACGGCCTCAAGGGTGATCTCGCGGTCGAGCGTGGCGATGCCGTATGCCATGGCAAGGACCGAGCCCATGAGCGGGCAGATGAGCATGGCGCCTACAATGGCGATATCCGAGTCGATATCGAGGCCGATGCTCGCGATCAACATGGCAATGATCAAGATGCATAAGTGTGAGCCAGTCAGGCGCGCCCCGTTTACAAAGCGCTTGCGAATCACGTGATAGGGCGCGCGTCCCTCGCGAATGTTGAACGCCCGCTTTAGAAAGCGGCTTGCGTTCTCCATGGCCTCGCTGTGGGCGGGGCGGATGCCATGGCGCCGATGATGGCGCTCGCGCAGTCGCTTGAGCTGTTGTTTATCGAGTTCCATGTCCACCTCGTATTGCCGTAGGAACGCGGGTGCGTTCGCAGCATGTACTCTACACCGTGACGGGCGGGGCGGTAATCTTGACATGGAACTTAGGCGAGCAGGCAAAGGAAGACACGCCACATACAAGTACTGCCGAGGGTTTCGGCAGATACAAAAAGCGCGGGGCCGGATGGTCTCCGACCCCGCGCTCTGCACGGGTGCGTTGTTGTTTGGTTTAGCCCAGCAGGCTCAGGCCAACAGAGATAAACGCCAGGATAACGCCGACGATAGACTCGCCGCCCAGCAGGCCGCTGGCGACAACCAGGCCCTGTTCCTGGAAGGCGGCGTCCTTGGCAGCCCTCTCCTCGTCCGAAAGACCGGCCTCGGCGTCGCGGTGAGCGGCCCACTTGTCGTAGGCGAGCTTAACGCAGGAGCCCAGGAAGGCCGTGAGCGACATGTAGAACGGCAGGTACACGCCCAGGCCGATCATCATGGCCGGAATGCCGAGCCAGTACATGACGATGCCGGCGATAAAGCCGCCCGCAAACCACGGCACGCTCGGGATGCCCGAGACCATGGTGGCGACCACGCTTGCCTGTGCGGCCACAAAACTCTTGTCGGGGCCAAAGGCGTCCGGACCATAGGCGGTGACGAGCGCGACCATGACGGCGGCGGCGACCAGGGCGCCCACGATGCCGCCGATGGCCTGGCCGACCCACTGTGCGCGCGGGTTGGTGCCCAGCACGGCACCGGCCTTAAAGTCGTTCATGACGTCGCCCGCAAGGCCGCACGCTACGGCCACGATGCCGGCGATAAAGAACAGCTTGACCTGAGCGAGCTGTGCGAAGGCCGCCACGATGAGCATGACGATGAGGCCGAAGATCTCCATGGGGTCGATGCCCGTCTGGCCGCAGCTCTGCGCGCTCATGATGGTGGTGACAAAGGTGAACAGCGTAACGATGACGGCCGGAACGGGGCCAAGGTCGAGCACGATGGCGATGATCACGGCGATGGCGGCAGCGCCCAGGCCGATGATGCCGGCGTCGAGCTTAAGGGAGCCCGAGATGAGCGACTGCTCGTCGGTGTCGGTGGAGCTGTCGGCGGCGAGGCCGCGGACGATACCGGCGACCTGCGGCAGGATGTCCTTGAGGACGACGGCGACGCCAAAGCCCATCATGAGGCCCATACCCAGGGACTTGACGATGCCCTGTGCGGTCACAATATCGAACAGGCCGGCAGCGGTGCCGCCGACGATAATGCCAAAGTTGCCCAGCAGCGCTCCGGCAAACCAGAAAGCGACCGGGGCGAAGCCCACGAGGAAACCGACGGAGAGCAGCATGGGAGAGTTGTAGATGGCAAAGGTCACGCCGGGGATATTGAGCGTGCACAGCATGCTGGGCACCACGCCCAGGGCGTCGCGAAGCACACTGTAGATGCCGGCGATGGCCATGGAGCCAAAGAGCTGCTTGCCGGTCTTGCCGCCGGCCTCGGTGGCGCGCAGGGTCTGAGCTGCGGCGTTGCCGGTGGGGAACTCAAGCGCGGCGTCCACGATAAAGTGACGGTGGATGAGCGCCGTGGCCAGCAGGCCCAGGATGGTGCCGGCGAGTGCCACGATAAACATGTCGAGCCAGCTGATCTGGTCGGCATAGCCCAGCATCCAGGCGCCCGGGATGGTAAACGCCAGACCGCCGGCGACCATGGCGCCTGCGGACATGATGGTGTGGGTGACGTTTGCCTCGTTGAGGCTGGCGTTGCCCATGAGCTTAAGGAAGAACAGCGAGATGACGGCAGCGAAGACGATCGGCCAGGGGAGTGCGCCCATCTTGAGGGCGGTGTAGGCCGAGCTTGCCGTGATGATCACGCAGCCAAGGACGCCGATGACGACGCCGCGCAGCGTGAGTTGCCCGCGCATCGAAGCGCGGTTCGAGGGATTGCTCATATAGAACTCCTTTGCGTATATCCGCTTCCCCCGGGAGCGCCGTTACGGATACGGCGCGGGAAGTCGGGTTACCAAGGGCCGCCGCGTGAGCTCGCAAACGACCGCGCACCAGTATAGCGGCACGGCAGCTCATTTGGGACGGGGCTTTTTTAGCTGCCCCGGGCTCGGCCAAAGGATGATTATTCTGGGACGGGGATTTAAAAATCATTAGGTACGCAATGATTTTTAAATCCCCGTCCCAGAATAATCATCGGGATATACTGCTGGGCAGACGAAAGGAGCGCCGACGATGCTTAATGGGTGCGCATATATATTGACGGTCGACGTGGGCAACACGTTCATTCGCTTTGGCCTGTTTGCAGAGGATTCGGCCGCGGCGCAGGAATGTCCGCTTGCGACGTGCGAGATCACCACACCGTCGAGCATCACGGCAGACGAGGCGCGCATGCGTCTCGTGCAGGTCATGGCCGCACTGGCGGCCGATGCGGGCATGCCGGGTGCGCTTGTGCCCGCGGCTGCCGTGCTGAGCTGTGTGGTCCCGGCGCTCGAGCGCCCGTGGAAGGCGGCACTTTCCCGTACCTGCACGGGGCGCGTGCTCACGGTGGGGCCGGGCCTCAAGACCGGCATACCCGTGCACTACGATGACCCGGCCGAGATCGGTCCCGACCGCATCGCCGACGCCGTGGCAGCCCGCGCCGTCTACGGCTCGCCGTGCATTGTAATCGACCTAGGCACCACGACCAATATCGAGGTCATCGACGCGCACGGCACCTTTGTCGGCGGCGTCATCGCGCCGGGCCTGGCGCTTGGCGCCCGCTCGCTTTCGGCCGCTGCGGCGCGTCTGCCCCAGGTTGAGCCCTCGGCACCGACGCACGTCATCGGCCGCAACACGCGTGAGGCCATGCGCTCGGGCGTGGTCTTGGGCGAGGTGGCTCGCATCGACGGCATGCTCGACATGGTGCTCGCCGAGATGCGAGCGACCAAGGCGGCGGGGGAGGGCGATGTGCCCATCGTCATTACCGGCGACGATGCCAAGGCGCTTGCGGCGCTGGTCGGCCATAGCCTGACGGTCGATGACGCGTTGACGCTGCGGGGTCTCGCCGAGCTCTACCACATCAACCAAAAGCCTCGCCGCGCGTAGGGCGAGGGGCTGGTAGGACAAAAACGTCTCCACCTTCCACCTGCTACAATGGGTCAAACTATTGCGATTTCGGAGGTGTCTGCCATGTCGGACGATCTTCATCAAACCGCGTCGGGCAAGCGCCGCGACGTCATTAGCTGGGACGAGTTCTTTATGAGCGTGGCCATCGCCGCGCAGCGCCGCAGCAAGGACCCCAACACGCAGGTGGGAGCGTGCATCGCCAGCACCAACCACCGCATCCTTTCGGTGGGTTACAACGGCACGCCCTCGGCGCTCAACGATGACTTTTTCCCGTGGGGCACGAGCGATGACCCGTTGCAGGATAAGCACAACTACGTGGTGCATGCCGAGGCCAACGCCGTGCTCAACTACCGCGGCTCGCTCAAAGACCTTGAGGGTTCCACGGTCTACGTCACGCTATTCCCGTGCCACGACTGCGCCAAGATCCTGGCGCAGGTGGGTGTGGGCGAGGTCGTCTACCTGGACAATAAGTATGCCGATACCGACGACGGCCGTATCAGCCGCCGCATTCTCGACTCCTGCGGCATCAGCTACCGCCAGGTCATCGTCGATGTCCAGATTGGTACCGGGGGACAGGCTCGGCAGTAATATGCGTTGTCGCTATCTGACGACGAGCGCAGCTCAAAGAGCCCCGTCCCAAATTGACTACTCGTGAAAGTCGCGTCTGCGCGCATGGACGGCTCGTGAGCGGGTACATGGCTGTAGTAACATAGCTTCTGTCCGCGGGCGTGCCCGCGTTATTGTGAGAAAGGAGCCCCTGTGGCTGTTAACGAAGAGCTGCTTAAGAAGGTTCTTGAAGAGATTCGCCCCAACCTGCAGGCCGATGGCGGCGATATGGAGTATGTGGGCGTCGACGACGAGGGCGTCGTCAAGCTGGAGCTGCAGGGCGCCTGCGCCGGCTGCCCCATGAGCTCACTGACCCTGTCTATGGGCATCGAGCGTATCCTGAAGGAGCATGTGCCCGGCGTTACCCGCGTTGAGCAGGTCAATGTTTCCGGCGAGGCCGAGGACCTGTACGACGAGTACGCGCCGTTCTAAGATGCGAAAGCTGCGGACGGTACGCTCCGCATAGACGTTATGCCCAGATATGCGGCTGCGAGCGCAAGGCCCGCGGCCGCATTTGTATGTAGGGAGCAGGGGATCGATATGCTCAACGACCTCTACCACATGCTTGATCCCGTCGCGATCTCGGCGGGCCCCATCACCATCTACTGGTACGGCCTGGCCTACGTGGTCGGCGCTCTGCTCACAGCGGTCGTTATGTACCGCACGCAGCGTCGTTGGGGCTTTGACATTACGATTGATGACCTGACGAGCGTCGTGGTCGGCGCGGTCTTTGGCCTCATCATCGGCGCGCGCCTGTTTTACGTCGTCTTTTACGGCGATGGCTACTATTGGGCCCACCCGCTCGAAATCTTTGCCACCAACGAGGGAGGCATGAGCTTCCACGGCGGCCTGGTGGGCGGCATCTTGGGCGGCATCATCGTGTGCCGCATGTATAAACTTGATGCATGGACCGTCGCCGACCTTGCCGTGATCGGCGCCCCGCTAGCCCTGTGCCTGGGCCGTTGCGCCAACTTCGTGAACGGCGAGCTGTGGGGCAAACCGACCGATCTGCCCTGGGGCGTGATCTTTGGCGGTACCGCGGGCGATATGCCGCGCCATCCCTCCCAGCTCTATGAGGCGTTTCTTGAGGGCATCGTGCTCTTCTGTTTTTTGCAGGTGCTCAGCCGCAAAAAGTCGCTGCTGCCCCAGGGTACGTTTATGGGCGTGTTCGTGATGGGGTACGGCATCGTCCGCTTTCTCGTTGAGTTCGTGCGCGTGCCCGATGCACAGCTGGGCTATCTGCTGGGCGGCGTCATCACTATGGGCCAGCTGCTGAGTTTGCCGCTCGTGATCGCCGGCCTGGCGCTCATCATCTTCGCCCGACACCGCAATCGCCCCCAGCGCGTCTATTTGGACGCCTAACCACTAAGACCACCGCAAAGGGGACAGGCGCCTTTGTGGTGGTCTTGCCGAGTTTGATAGGTTTCTAGAAAGGCTTTCGGACTGTGAAGGATTCCGACCTCTCCACAACGGCTGCGCGCGACGCTGCCCGCATCGTCTGGTTTAAGCGCTACCCCGCCAAGCAGACGCTCATCGCATTTTTGCTCGCGCTGTTGGCAACCACGGCGTTTTCCATCGATCCCGCCCCGGTGTCGAGCAACGCGGTCTTGGCGATTGACCCCAAAGCCTCGGGCATGCTGTACGTGTGCTACGAGGTACTCCTCTCGTTTGCCGGCCATACCGACGCGGTCATGCTGCTTGCGCTTGCCTGCCTGCTCACGCTGCCGTTTCGCTACGTATTCTTTGGCCGCGGCGACGCCTGGCGTCCCTCGGTGATCCTTCCGTCGCTGTTCTTTGCCGTCTGCATGGTGTTTGGCCGCAGCTACGACCTCACCGATTCGGCCGAGATCGTGCTCGGCGACAAGGCGCGCATCATCTGCGCCTGGATAGGCGGTGCGGGCTGGATGCTCTTGGCGGTCGTTGCCTTCTACCTTGCCTTTGAGTGTCTAGATTGGCTGAGCTCTCGGCGTATTCCGTTTTCCGAAGCGCACTTTGGCCGCGTATGGCGTATGGCTCACGCCGTGCTCTCGGTCCATCCCTTTGCCGGGCCCTTCCTGGTGCTTATGGTCGCCTGGGCGCCCACGCTCATCGCTTCGCTGCCCGGCCTTTTTATGGGAGATACGGGTGCGCAGATTCGCCAGTGGTTCAACTACCCCAACGGTACGAGTGACTACCTGCGCCTGCTCAATCCCAACGTGTTGCTCAACGGGCATCATCCGGTCGTGCACACGGCTATCATCGGTTCGTGCGTCCAACTGGGGCTTTCACTGTTCAACAGCGCCAACGCAGGTCTTGTCATCTACACCTGCGCTCAGTTCGTCATTACGGCCGCCTGCATGGCCTATTCCATCTCGTCGTTGCGCAAGCTGGGCGTGAGCCTGCCGGTCCGCGGCGTGATCTTGCTGTTCTTTGTGTTTATGCCCATGTTCTCCAACTACGCGGCCCTGCTTACCAAAGATGTGCTGTTTGCCGATGCGTTTTTGGTGCTGTTGGTGCAGACCGTGAAGCTCGTGGCCTGCGGCCTGCCCCGTCGCGATGCCAATGCCGAGCGTGCGGGCGAACAGAGGCCCGTGCTCTTTGCACGCCACGACTGGCTGCTGCTCGCTCTGGGCGCCATGGGTTCCACGTTTCTGCGCAACGGCGGCCTGGTGTTTCCCCTGGCGGCATGCGTAATCGCGACGGCGTTTTGCGCATGGGACGCACATGTGGCTCATCGTGCAGCCAAGCAGACTGGTGCTGCGCCTTCGGGCACCATCCCGCGTTTCCGCTGGGTGGGAGTTCTTGTGGTGCTTGCACTCTGTCTTGCCTCTAATATGTATTTCACCAAGGTCTTTATGCCGGCGCACGACATCACGCCTGGTTCCAAGCGCGAAATCCTTTCGATTCCGTTCCAGCAGACGGCTCGTTTCGTCCAAAAGCACGACGGCCTCAACTCGGGCGTCAACCCCACGGTTAAGGAGGACGGCACCATCGTGGAGGCTCCTTGCGACGGCTTGGTGACCGATGAAGAGCGTGCCGTGATCGACCGTGTGCTCAAGTACGAGAATCTGGGCCGCCGTTACAACCCGGATAAGTCGGACGCCGTCAAAAATTGCTTTAACGAGTACGCCTCGCAGGAGGACATCAAGGCCTATTTTGAGGTGTGGGCCCAGATGTTCAAAAAGGATCCCGAGTGCTATATCTCGGCGCTCATCAATAACTACTACGGCTACTTTTATCCGAGTGCCCGCGATGTGTGGGTCTACAGCACGGCGCGCAGTGCCGAGATCATGGCGAAGCCCGATAACCTCAAGTACTTTGATTTCCATCCGGTCGATAGCAAGGTTGTGCGCTGGTGCGACCACCTGATCAACCTGTATCGCGTGGCAGTACAACGCATCCCGTTTATCTCGCTCGCCATGAGCTCGGCCACCTATGTGTGGATTATGATCGCCGTGGTGGCCTATCTGCTGCGTCGTCATTCGTGGCGCGGGCTGGCCATTTGGGTGCCGCTTTTGGGCGTGCTCGCCGTGTGCCTGATCGGTCCTTGCAACGGCTCGACCTACATGCGCTACCTGTATCCGGTCATCGCCTGCATGCCCTTTGCCATCGGCGCCACCATCACCCGCAGCGACCTCCTCTGGTCCTAATTTGGTGCAAAGGGGGCAGGTTACTTTGCGCCAAGGGGCTGCATCATCACGACGCCTTCATTTTGGGGTTTATCTCGCAGGCCAGTAGGTATATCATAACGACGTTTGTTTATATTGCCCGAGCATCTGCGTTGGGCTTTAGGTCGAAACCGATAGGAGACACGTATGTCCGGACACTCTAAGTGGGCCACAACCAAGCATCGTAAGGGCGCGCAGGACGCCAAGCGTTCCGCCCTCTTCTCCAAGCTCAGCCGCAACATCACCGTTGCTGCCCGTCTTGGCGGCGACCCGCTGCCCGAGAACAACGCCAGCCTCGCCGCTGCCGTTGCCAAGGCCAAGGCTCAGTCCATGCCTAAGGACAAGATCAAGTCCGCTATCGACAAGGCCTTCGGTTCGGGTGCCGACGCCGCTGTCTACGAGAACATCGTGTACGAGGGCTATGGTCCCGCCGGTGTCGCCGTCTACGTCGACTGCCTGACCGATAACCGCAACCGCACTGCCGCCGATGTCCGTTCCGCCTTCTCCCACGCTGGCGGCAACCTGGGCACCTCCGGCTCCGTCGCCTTCCAGTTTGAGCGCAAGGGCCAGATTGTCGTCGCCAAGGAGATCCTGGACGAGAACGCCAAGAAGGAGACCATGATCGCCAACGGTGCTGCCGGTGACGAGGATGAGTTCATGATGGCTATCGCCGAGGCCGGTGGCGAGGACTACGAGGACGCCGGCGAGGAGTGGATCGTCTGGACCGCTGCCAACGACGTCATGGCTGTCTCCAAGGCACTCGAGGAGCAGGGCATCCAGGTCAAGGGCTCCGAGACCAGCATGGTCCCGACTACCCCGACCGAGGTCTCCGGTACCGACGCCAAGAAGGTCCAGCGCCTCATCGATCGTCTCGAGGAGCTCGACGACGTCCAGGACGTCTACAGCACCATGGATATGACCGACGAGGTCATCGCTGCCCTCGAGGAGGAGTAGCGTCCGCGCGGGTTAAGCCGCGCATATCTGGGCATAATGAAGCGAGCATGCAAGCCTCGTGGAATAGATGAGCCGGATCCGCGTGCGTATGGCACCGGACCCGGCTCTTTTATAATGATGCGAACCGTTTTGCATTCTGTGGACCGAAACCTGAAGGGAGCGCGCGTGCGCGTACTCAAACGAGCCCTAGCGATCGTGTATCTTGCCGCCGCCATCGTGGCGCTGGGTACGCTTGTCTGCCAGTTCTGGGGACCGTATACGTATCGCTTTATGCTGCTGTTGCGTGACACCATGCCTCGCGTCGTCGTTACGGTGTGTGCCGCTATCGTGGCGCTTGGCGTGCTCATCGGTTTTTTCCGCCTGATGTTCGCGCGTCGTGAGCCGTCCTGCGTGCATCCGGCGGGGGAGCGCAATATCGAGGTCACGCTCGCAGCGCTTTCCTCGTGCGCCCGTGCCGCGGCAGAGTGCGATGATCGCGTGATGGTTGAGCATATCGAGGCACGCGTTCAAGGCTCCGACGAGTCGCGCGTTCGTTTTAAGGTCGAGGCCATCGCGCTCGATGACAAGGACGTTGCCGCTCTTGCCACCTCGATGCAGCAGCGCATCGAGAAGGCCTGCGACACCATGCTCGGCACGCCGGGCACGACCGCGCGCGTCCGTTTTTTGCCGTCCAAGACTACCGTCCAGACCGTGGAGGTTTCCGGTGAGTGATACCAATCAAGACAAGACCGCCCGCACGCCGCGCTTGACGATCGACCAGAACGCTACGCCGGCAGGCGAGGTCGTCGATCCTAAGGTGGAGGGTACCGAGTCACATGACGCGGTCGCCGATGATTTTGATGAGGCCATGGGTCTCATCAAGGGTACGGGGGCAGCCATCTGGAGCTATGCCGTCCGTCATCCCAACACCACGCTTGGAGCCGTCGCTGGTTTTGTGCTCGCCGTGCTGGTGCTCACGCTCGGCCTGTGGGATACGCTCGTCATCGCTTTCTTTGTGCTGATCGGCGCCGTGATTGGCCAGATCCGCGACGGCGAGAACGGGATCGTCAACTTCTTCGGCCGTCTGTTTAGCGGCCGCTAGCATGTATTCGACCGCCGCGTGTGCGGTGGGCATAAGGAGGAACCATGGCTTTTAACACGAAGGTCGATGTGGCCGATACCGAGCTCGAGGTAGACGAGACCGTCACCGCCGAGGCCGAGGACGTAACGCTCGAGGACGAGGCGCTCGTCGAGGCCGAACCCGCCGACGATGCGGATGAGGATGATGGGGAAGCGGACGAGTCCGAGGACTCGCTGACCTATTCCAACGGTGTGATCGAGAAGATCGTCGCCATGGCCACCCGCGAGGTACCGCACGTCCTGGGCATGAAGGGCAACCTCATGCACTTTGTGCAGGAGCAGTTTGGTGCCGAGAATCTGACCAAGGGCGTGACAGTCGAGGTCACCGATGACAACCGCGTGGTCGTTAACATTTCCGTCATTATCGAGTACGGCGCCTATGCGCCCGCGATTTTCGACGACGTTAAGGCGCGCGTGACCGAGCGTCTGGCTGCGATGACCGGCCTTGAGGTGGCAGGCGTCAACCTGCGCATCGAGGATGTCATCACCCCCGAGGAGTACGAGCACCGCACCAACCAGCACGAGTAACCTACCAAAAAGGTAACCTGCCAAAAAGGGACAGGTTTATTTTGGCAGGTTTTATCTGCGAAAACGTCAAACGGCCGGTCGCACGGATGTATGTGCGGCCGGCCGTTATTTGTATGCCCCCGATGTAGGCATACCGCTCGTCTAACTAGGGGTTGCAATCGTCACGTTCCGCGTTACCCTAATGGGCGCATTGTTTCCAAATTGTTAACGAGGGGTTGCCGTAATGGCTGACGAGCGCGAAACAGAAAGCAAGGCATGGGCGATTGAGGCCGCCGCGGCAGAGGCGGCATCGCGAGCTGCCGAGGAGCTACATCGTCCTCCCGTGGTGCCGATGGAGCGCGTGGTCGATCGCACCGATATCGAGCGCGGCGAGCGTGCCGGCCAAAAGCGCAGCCAGGAGCCAGGCTTCCCGCGCTTTTTCGCCGAGCTCAATCTAGGTCTGATTCTTACGGCCTTTGCCATCGTTGCGTTTAAAACCCCTAATCACTTTGCTTTTGGCGGCACCTCGGGCGTGTCGGTCATTCTGTCCACGCTGTTCCCGACCCTGCCCGTCGGCGTCTTTATGTGGATTATCAACGCGGTTCTCGTCGTCTTGGGCTTTATCTTTTTGGAGCGCAAGGCAATCCTGTGGAGCGTCTTCGCCTCATTTGCGCTGTCCGCCTATGTTTCGCTGTTTGAGCTTTTTATTCCGACCGATGTCTCGATGACGGGCGATATGTGGCTCGACCTGTGCTTTGCCGTGATTCTGCCGGCGCTCGGCAGCGCCATCGTTTTTGATATCGGCGCCTCGACGGGCGGCACGGACATCCTCGCTATGATCCTCAAACGCCGTACCACACTCGAGATTGGCCGCGCGCTGTTGCTGGTCGATATCGGCATCGTGACCATCGCGGCCTTTTTGTATGGTCCGCGTATCGGTCTGTATTGCGTGCTCGGCCTGTTTGCCAAGACGCTTGTGGTCGACAAGGCCATCGAGAGCATTCATCTTCGTAAGGTCTGCACGATCATTTGTTCCGAGCCCCTTAAGGTCGAGGAGTTTATCGTCAAGCATCTCAACCGCACGGCGACCATCAGCCGCGGCTACGGCGCCTTCTCGGGCAAGTGCGTGACGGTGATCATGAGCGTGCTGAGCCGTCGCGAGGCCGTGCAGCTGCGCCGTTATGCGCGCGAGGTCGATCCTGGTGCCTTTATCACGATCGTCGACAGCTCCGAGATCGTCGGCAAGGGTTTCCGCGGCACGAACTAGCGCGGACACACTCGTCAAACAATCGAAAAGCGCCTCGCGCGTTGCAAATACGTCATCTAAGAGTATTTGTCCTCACATTGGGTGATAATGATGCCAAAGACATCGTTTGCGATCCAGGTGATTCGCTCTAGATACGAAGGGATGATTTCGATGTTCTGTTCGCAGTGTGGCGCCCCCATGGGCGATAACGACAAGTTCTGCGGCGTGTGTGGTGCCCCCAATGCCGGTGCTGCAGCTTCCACCCCTCAGGGTCAGCCTCAGCCTCAGCAGTTTGTTCCTCAACCTGTCGCGAACGCGTCCAAGGGCTGCACGGCTCAGGCGTTTGAGGATATGACCAAGACTCCGGGCGTGCTGCAGCGCGTGTGCCAGATTGCCTTTTTGCCGGCGCTTATCTGTGTCGTGTCGGTACTCGTGCTGTTCATCCCCGTTATCGGCGGTATTGCGGCTGCCATCGGCTTTTTGGCTGCCTACGTGGCGAGCGTGTGCGGTTCGGGCTTTGGCATCGAGTGGGGTCGCGACCTGTCGCTTAAGATCGATGACGGCATGGGTCGTCCGTTGATGCGTTCCACGTCGTTTGGTCTCGGAATCTTTTCGAGCGTTATTTCGGTCGTGCTCGAGGTTATCGCTGCCATTCCCATTATCGGTGTAGTGCTTTCGCTGGTGGAGGGCGTGGTAGTTGGCGCCGCGGGCTCGTATTCTTATTACGGCTCTTATGCGCTCGAGGCTGCGCTGTTTGGCTCGCTTGGCCTGCTTGTCCTGGCTATGATTGCCACGGCGGTCCTGGGGGTCTTCTTTAAGATGTTCGCCGACATTGCCGTGATGCACTTTGCGGTGACCGGTCGCGTCGAGAGCGCGTTTTCGCTCGATAAGGTTTGGGCAGCCTTTAAGAACAATAAGACCAAGCTGTTCTGCGCTTCGTTCCTTCCCGAGTTTTTGACGGGCCTGGTCGCCAACGTTGTCACATGGATCTTGACGGTCGTCTTTGGCGCCGTTGCCTCTGTCGGTATGTATAGCTACTACTATCGTCCTACGGGTATTGAGGCGATTGTTGCCGGCGGCGGCATCACACTCGTGCTGTTCCTGGTGCTGGTCGCTTTTGTCACCGTATTTCTTACGGTCTTTGGCAAGATGCTCAAGCATCGTGCCGTTGGCTATTGGGTCGCACGTTATGCAAGCGAGTGGGTTGACGAGGACAAGGACGACGTCCTGACTTTTGTATTGCCCTTTGAGAAGAAGTCCGCTCCTTCGGGTTACAGCGCTCCGGATGTTGCGTCTGAGCCCAAGCCCGCGCCCGAGCCGGCGCCCGTGCCTGAGCCTGAGCCCGAGCCCAAGCCTGAGCCGGCACCTGCACCTGAGACTGCGCCTGAGCCCGAGTCCGAGCCTGAGCCAGCGCCTGTGCCTGCGCCTGAGCCGGCGCCCGAGTCAAGTTCCGACGAGGGCCCTCAGGACGAGTAGCATGCCGCCTGCCATTTGGGGACGGGGTAGAAATGGTGGAAATAACGCTTGACAGATGAGCGGGGGCGGACGTTTCGACGCGTCCGCCCCCGCTTTGCTTTAGCCAGGCTGTTATGGATGGGTGTGACGACTACTCGTCGTGTTTCTCCTCGCGGCGAGCGGCGGCGCGGGCTTCGTGGATGCCCTTGATTGCGGCATGGCGAGCCGTGCGGGCGTCGTGGATGGCGTCACGAGCCTCGGCGGTCGTCGCCTTGGCAGAGCGCAACTTGGCGGCCAGATCGGGGTTGGTTTCGGCGACCGCGGTGATCGCGGGGCCGTCGAGCTCCTCTTGCGTGGGCTCGGCCAAAAAGTCGATGGCATACTGGGCTGCCACCATGGAGCCCTTGGCCAGCACTCTCTCGTCAATCTTGTAAAAGCAGGAATGCTGGGCGTACGTGGCGCCAATCTTGGGGTTACGCGTACCTACAAAGGCGAGCACGCCCGGCACGCGGCGCAGGTACTCCGAAAAATCCTCGCCCGAAAGTGTGCCGCGATAATGGCCTTGGCCGGCGGGACCCAGACACTTAATTACGGCCTGACGGCAGCGCTCGCTCGAGGCCGCGTCGTTTTCGACCTTGTAGTTGGCGATGGTGTAATCGGTGAGCTCTGCCTCGGCGCCCAAGGCGGCTGCAGTATGCTCCACGATGCGGCGCATAAGCTCCGGCATTTCCTCGTGGGTTGAATCGCCGTAGGTGCGCACCGTGCCGGCGAGGTAGGCCGTGCCGGCGATAACGTTGCGCGCGGTGCCGCCGTGCAGCTCGCCGACGGTGATGACGGCCGGCTCATAGGGGCTGATCTCGCGCGAGACGATGGTCTGCAGGGCGTTGACGATCTCGGCGGCAACCATGACGGCGTCGTGGCCGCGCTGGGGCATGGCGCCGTGGCACGAGGTGCCGCGGACATCGATGCGGAACCAGTCGGTATTGGCCATGCGCGGGCCGGGCTCGCAGCTTACGGTGCCGGCGTCGACCTCGCTCCAGATGTGCGCGGCGTAGGCGCCGTCGACGCCGTCGAGCACACCCGTGCCGATCATGAGTTTGGCGCCCTGGCCGTTTTCCTCACTGGGCTGGAAGACGATGCGGACCTCGCCGTGGATGTCGTCGGTCATATGGCGCAGGATCTGCAGCGTGCCGAGCATCATGGCGATGTGGCAGTCGTGGCCGCAGGCGTGCATGCAGCCCTCGTTGACACTGGCGAATTCCTCGCCGGTCTGCTCGGTGACGGGCAGGGCGTCAATATCCGCGCGCAGCAGTATGCGGCGGCGCGGCGTGCCGTCCTCGCGATAGGCGTCGGGTGCGGTGCCGCGAAGGGTCGCCACCAGGCCCGTCTTAAGGGGGCGCTCGTAGGGGATATTCATGGCGTCGAGCTGGTTGGCGATGTCGGAGGTCGTGCGCTCTTCGGCGAGGCTCAGCTCCGGGTGCTTATGGAAGTGCCGGCGCTGCTTAATGATGTAGGGTTCAAACTCGGCGGCGATATCTTGGATGGCTGCGGTGACATCGTCAGCCGCGCGAGTCTCGGTCGCCGCCATAATCTGCTGTGCCTTGGTCTTCGTCATGATCGATTTGCTCCTTGCTGGGTTGATCGCAAAATCGTACAGGCTCTTTCCAGTATGCCACCTGCCGCTAGGGCTGGTAAAGTTGCCGTTTGCCGCTTGGGGTTTTGTTACAAGGGCGGGGGAGTACACTCGGGGGTGTTGAATTTCCTGCCAGAGATGGGGATGCCCATGCAACATATCGATCGGATTATCCGCTCCAAGAACGTCTTTACCGCGCAAGACGGCATCGATTCCGCCCGCGAGCTGGCGATTGCCATCGCAGGCGACCGTATCGTCGCAGTCGGTGCGCCCGATGACGTGATTGCCGCCGCTCCCGCCGCCACGCCGGTTCTCGACTACGGCGAGCAGTTTGTCTGCCCCGGTTTCCATGACGCTCATCTGCACTTCTTCCATACCTCGGTTGGCTCCTCGCCGTACATGCTCATGGATATGGGCACGTCCGAGGCGGCGCTGGTGCAGCACGCGCTCGAGTTTTCCCAGGACCTGCCCGATGACGCCTGGGTTGTGACGCAAGGCTGGCGCGACTACCGTTGGGACCCGCCCGAGCATCCTACCAAGGCGTCGCTCGATGCGGCATTCCCCGATCGTCCCTGCGTTATGTACTCGGGCGACGGGCACACGCTGTGGCTCAACAGCCGCGCACTCGAGGCGCTCGGCGTCACGCGCGACAGCGAGCCGCCAGCGGGCGGTAGCTACGACAAAGACGCAAACGGCGAACTCACGGGCATTGCTCACGAAGCGGCTGCCATGCAGCTGCTGCCGCGCTGTCTTGAGTGGCTGGGCGAAGATCGCATCGCAAGCGCTTACGCCGATCAAATGAGGCGCATGGCCGAGCAGGGTATTACCTCGATCTGCGATATGTCGCTCATGCCCATGCCGGACTGCGATTTTATCCGCGACGATGTCTACGACAAACTGCAGACGGCCGGCAAGCTGGGCATTCGTGCCCATCTGTTCCCCACGCTGCTGGATGACCAGTCGCGTCTAGAAGAGCTCCAGGTACGTTACGCGAACAACGCGCTGCTTTCGGCGCCAGGTTTTAAGCAGTTCTTCGACGGCGTGTCGAGCGAACACACGGCATATCTCACTGAGCCCTATACCAATCCGCGCTTCCCGGGCGACCAGGGCCGTCTGACGGTCCCGGCCGAGCGCATGCGCAAGTTGGTTCTGGCGGCAGCCGAGCGTGGCCACACCGTGCGCATCCACGTTATCGGCGACGGTGCGATTCATGCCGCGCTGGATATCTTCGAGGAGGCAGCCGACCTGTACGGCCTGCCCCAGCACGGCCATAACACGCTCGAGCATCTGGAGAATTTGCTGCCTCAGGACATCGATCGTCTGCGCAAGCTCAACGTCATTGCCTCGAGCCAGCCTTGCCACATCACGCTCGACCCGGGTGGCCCGGAGCGCGATCTGGGCCTGGAGCGCAGCCGCATCATGTGGCCGTTCGCAACCTATAAGCAGCGCGGCATTCGCCAAGCCTTCGGTACCGACAGCCCTATCACGCCCGTTACCAGCATGAACGTGCTCTACACGGCTATCACGCGCCAGGACCCTCGCAGCCACTGGCCCGAGGGCGGCTGGTTGCCGAGCGAGCGCATCGATGCAGCAACGGCTCTGCGCAACTACACCCTGGGCAGCGCCTATGCAGCGGGCGACGAGCAAAACCTCGGCAGCTTGGAGCCCGGCAAGTATGCCGACCTTGTAGTCCTGGACCAAAACCCGCTCACTGTCGATCCACAAGAGCTCCAGGCTACCAAGGTTCAGGCCACCTACCTGGCAGGTAACTTGATTTACGAGCGCTAACCCCACATCCACACCTCAGTTGCGGTGAAATAGTCCCTAAATCGGCCTTCAAGCCCAAAAACAGGAACTATTCCACCGCAACTTAAAAGAGCGCGTCCCAACAACGTGCCCCTATCTTGTGCATTCCATCCGCATCGCCATTTTGCTGCACTGACTTCTCTGAATTCCGGGCCCTAGTTAGTCAACCTGGCTCCCGGGGCGGACCGGAGGCATGAAGTTTGTCGCGAGTTCCGCACGCAAAGGAAAGCACTTAATGTGCTTTCCGTCTTGCGCAGGACTGTAGAGCAGCAAACTTCATGCCTCCGGTCCGCCCCGGGAGCCACCGCTAAGTTATCCCCCGGCATTCAGAAAATCTAAGTGCCAAAAAATAAGATTTTTTGACTCCGTGTTGTATAACCCGCCATTCGTGGGTACCATTCAACGCGTACGCAAACAAAAAGGGTTAATTCGCGTGGTATAACCGCGCGGCCCAAAAAGGAGGAGACAAGCATGTCGTCTTTGAAGCCGCTTGCAGATCGTGTTCTGGTCAAGCCCGACGAGGCCGAGCAGAAGACCGCTTCTGGTCTGTATATCGCCAGCAACGCTCAGGAGAAGCCGCAGCGCGGCACCATCGTTGCCGTGGGCGCCGGCAAGGTCAACGACAAGGGTGAGCGCATCCCCATGGACGTCAAGGTCGGCGACGTTGTCATCTACGGTAAGTTCGGTGGCAACGAGGTCAAGGTCGACGGCGAGAAGTATCTGCTGATGCGCGCCGACGACATCTACGCTGTCGTCGAGGCCTAGTCTCGTCAGAATCTCTGATTCGTCTTTGAACGCGCCTGCCGCATAGGACTCGGAAGCGGCGACGCGAGTCACATTTCTTTTGGAGGATTACCTACCATGGCAAAGAACATTACGTTCAACACCGATGCCCGCGCTAAGCTTGCCAAGGGCGTCAACACTCTGGCCGACGCCGTTACCGTCACCATGGGCCCCAAGGGTCGCTACGTTGCGCTGCAGCGCACGTTCGGTGCCCCGACCATCACCAACGACGGCGTTTCCGTCGCCAAGGAGATTGAGCTCGAGGACAACATCGAGAACATGGGCGCCCAGCTGGTGAAGGAGGTTGCCACCAAGACCAACGACACCGTGGGTGACGGCACCACCACCGCAACCCTGCTCGCTCAGGCCATCGTCAACGACGGTCTGCGCAACGTTGCTGCTGGCGCTAACCCGCTGGCCATCCGTCGCGGCATCGACAAGGCCGTCAACGCCGCCGTCGCCGAGATGAAGAAGCAGGCCAAGCCGGTCGAGACCAAGGAGCAGATTGCTTCCGTCGGTACCATCTCTGCCGGTGACCCCGAGGTCGGCGAGAAGATCGCCGAGGCCATGGAGGTCGTGGGCAAGGACGGCGTCATCACCGTCGAGGATTCCCAGACGTTCGACATCACCATCGACACCGTCGAGGGCATGCAGTTCGACAAGGGCTATGTCTCCGCTTACTTCGTCACGGACAACGACCGCATGGAGGCCGTGATGAAGGATCCGTACATCCTCATCACCGACCAGAAGATCTCCAGCGTTCAGGACATCATGCCCGTTCTCGAGGCTGTCCAGCGCGCTGGCCGTGGCCTGCTCATCATCGCTGAGGACATCGACGGCGAGGCTCTGCCTACCCTGGTCCTCAACAAGATCCGTGGCGCCCTCAACGTCTGCGCCGTCAAGGCTCCGGGCTACGGCGATCGCCGCAAGCGCATCCTCGAGGACATCGCCGTCCTCACCGGTGGCCAGGCCGCTCTGGACGAGCTGGGCGTGAAGGTCGCTGACATCACCGCCGATATGCTCGGTACTGCTAAGTCCGTCACCATCTCCAAGGACAACACCGTCGTCGTCGGCGGCGCTGGCTCCAAGGAGGCCATCGACGCCCGCATCGCTCAGATCAAGGGTGAGATGGAGAACACCACCTCTGACTTCGACCGTGAGAAGCTCCAGGAGCGCCTGGCAAAGCTCTCCGGTGGCGTTGCCGTCATCAAGGTCGGCGCTGCTACCGAGTCCGAGCTCAAGGAGATCAAGCACCGCGTCGAGGATGCCCTGCAGGCTACCCGCGCTGCTGTCGAGGAGGGCATCGTCGCCGGCGGTGGCGTCGCCTTCATGGACGCTGCTCCTGCGCTCGACGCTGTCGAGATCGACGACCCCGAGGAGAAGATCGGCGTCGACATCGTCAAGAAGGCTCTGACCGCTCCGGTCGCCACCATCGCCAAGAACGCTGGCTTTGAGGGCGCTGTCGTGGTCGACAAGGTTGCCGAGCTGCCCGCTGGTCAGGGTCTCAACTCTGCCAACGGCGAGTGGGGCGACATGATCGAGATGGGCGTCCTCGACCCCGTCAAGGTCAGCCGCGTCACCCTGCAGAACGCTGCTTCTGTCGCCAGCCTGATTCTCATCACCGAGGCTACCGTCTCCGATGTGCCCAAGAACACTCAGCTTGAGGACGCTATCGCTGCTGCCACCGCTGGTCAGCAGGGCGGCGGTATGTACTAAGGCCGACAAGGTCTAGAACTCCCACCGGGAATCCGGGGGCGGGACGGGGGTTTCTCTCCGGAACGTCCTCGGACATGCAAAGAGGCTCCGCATCGCGCTTCGCGCTGCGGAGCCTCTTTGCGTCCTGCGGAATGTTCCGGAGAGAAACCCCCGTCCCGCCCCCGGATTCCCTGCGTTTACGGCCTTGAGGTCGGCGGGCGGAGAACGTGGTTGTTGGGGATACGTATCCCGGTTGCTGTTTCGCGCTTTGCGCGAAAGGCGCGTTGCTTTGGGATGGGTGGGGAACGCGGTTGTTGCGGCAACTGGTCCCCACCATAAATTACCCTTGGCATACTTGCGCGAAAACCTGCCCGTGCTACACTTGCAATTGCTGTTTCAGGGCGGGGTGGAATTCCCCACTGGCGGTAAATCGGGCGGTGTCAAAGGGACGCCGTGGCGCAGGCGAGGACCTGCGTCGAGCCGATGAGTCCGCGACCCGTGTGTGCGTTGGTTCGCATGCCGGCTGAACTGGTGAGATCCCAGTACCAACGGTTAGAGTCCGGATGAAAGAGGCAGGTGATCTTATGTCTGAACAGTCGCAGCATATCCATTTTGAGAACACGAATAGGTGGAGCACCAAACAGCTCGTTACCATGGCGTTGATGTGCGCCTTGGGCGCCCTGTTTATGTACGTGCAGCTGCCCATCCTTCCTTCGGCGCCGTTTTTGACGTATGACCCGTCGCTGGTGCCGGCGATGGTGTGCGGGTTTGCATATGGCCCCGGTGCCGGCACCGCTGTTGCCGCCATGGCGATCGTTATCCACGCGCTTACCACGGGTGACTGGGTCGGTGCGCTTATGAACTTGGTTGCCACGCTTGGCTATATTCTGCCTGCGGCTATCGTCTACCAGAAGATGCACACCTACAAGGGCGCCGTGATTGGCCTGGCACTGGGCGTTATTGCCGCTACGGTGCTTTCTATGGTTGCGAATCTGACCATTGGCGTTTGGTTCTGGTATGGCTCGGTCGATGTGATCGCCCCGCTCATGATTCCTGCCGTGCTGCCGTTCAACCTTATCAAGACCGTGCTTAACTCGGTGTTGACACTGGCGGTGTATAAAGCGGTCTCCAACCTCATCACGCCTAAAAAGGACCAGGTCAAAGGTCGCGCATGATTGAGTGTCGGGGCGTTTCCTTTAGCTATGACGGTGCCGCGCCGGCGCTTGACGGTATTGATCTGAAGATCGAGGATGGCGAGTTTTTCTGCATCCTCGGTGGCAATGGGTCGGGCAAGTCGACGTTTGCCAAGCATCTGAATGCACTGTTGCAGCCCGATGCGGGCACGGTGCGTATCAACGGTATGGATGCGTCCGACCTCGAGCTGGTCTATGACATTCGTTCGACCGCGGGCATGGTATTCCAGAATCCCGATGATCAGCTGGTGGCAACGCTTGTCGAAGATGACGTTGCGTTCGGTCCCGAAAACCTTGGCGTGCCATCGGCGCAAATTGCGCAGCGCGTACGCGAGGCGCTGAAGGGCGTGGGCCTGGTGGGCTTTGAGCGCCACGAGACCCATGCGCTTTCGGGTGGTCAAAAGCAGCGCGTGGCGCTTGCCGGCGTGCTCGCCATGGAGCCCCGCGTGCTCATTTTGGACGAGGCCTCTTCGATGCTCGATCCGCGTGGGCGCAAGGGCCTTATGAAGGCTTGCCATGCGCTGCACGATCGCGGCATGACCATCGTGATGATTACGCACTTTATGGAGGAGGCCGCCGAGGCCGATCGTGTCGCGGTGTTTCGGGCGGGGCACGTTGCCATGCTCGGCACGCCCGAGGAGATTTTGACGCGGGCGGACGAACTCGCGCGGCTGAACCTGGATATGCCGGCATCGTGCTGCTTAGGTAGGACGCTTCGTGCGAAGGGCGTGCCCGTTTGCGCGCAGGTACGTGAGGCGGATATGGTCGCCGAGATTGCGCAGACTTATGCCGAGCGAAGTGGGGCAGGCACCGCGGGGCAGTCTTCCGCATCCCAGTTGGAAATCGCTGACGGCACTGTTCCGGTAGACAACGAGGGCAACGCGTCGGAGCCCGTCATAGAGCTATCCCATGTTTCGTACAGTTATTCGCTGAGCGCCCGCGAGCGTCGCCGTTGGCACAAGCGCTCGGCCGCCGAGGGTTCATCGAACAAACAGGCTCTCTGGGGAAACGACCCCAGCAGCCCGTGGGCGCTGCGCGATGTATCGCTGACGGTGCGTCGCGGCGAGTTCCTGGGTTTGGCAGGTCATACCGGTTCGGGTAAGTCGACGCTGGTCCAGCATCTCAACGGTTTGATTCGTCCCCAGGAGGGAAGCGTTTGCGCGCTGGGGCTCGATCTGTCAAACAAGAAAGACGCCGCCGCGGTTAAGGCCAAGGTCGGCGTGGTGTTTCAATATCCTGAGCGTCAGCTGTTTGCCGAAACCGTGGCGCAGGACGTGGCGTTTGGTCCGCACAACCTTGGCTTGCCGCAAGATGAAGTCGACCGTCGTGTCGAGTCATCGCTCTCACGCGTGGGCCTCGACCTTTCCACGGTCGGCGACAAGAGCCCCTTTGAGCTTTCGGGCGGTCAACAACGGCGCGTGGCATTCGCCGGCGTGCTTGCCATGGAGCCCGAGGTCCTGGTGCTCGATGAACCCATGGCGGGGCTCGATCCGGCTGCGCGCAGGGATTTCCTAGGGCTCATCGATCGACTCCATTGCGAGGGCCTGACCGTTGTCATGGTTTCGCACAGCATGGATGACCTGGCAAATTGTTGTGACCGTATCGTTGTGATGAACGAGGGCGCGGTGTTTGCCGAGGGAACGCCCGTGCAGGTGTTTGCGCATGCCGATGAGCTCAAGTCGATCGGCTTGGGCGTTCCCGCCGCCCAGCGTATGGCGCTGGCGCTTACGGAGGCGGGCGTGCCGCTGCGTCGCGGCGGGCTCTATACGGTTGAGTCGTTGGCCGACGAGTTGGCAAATTTGCTGATCGGTCGCTCAGACGGTTCTTCTAACGTCGCGGACATTGCTAAATCCAAGACGGTCGCGCGAGAGGAGGGCTGCTAATGGAGGCGTTTTCGTTTGGCAGCTACTATCCGAGCGATAGCGCGATCCATCGCCTGGATCCGCGCACCAAGCTGCTCCTGGGCTTTGTATTTTTGATCACGACGCTCACAGTCAGCAGCTTCCGCGGACTGGCCCCGGTCGCAATTTTCGTTGTGCTGACCTATGCCGTGTCTCGGGTGCCGGTTCGTCGCGTTCTGTCGTCGATGGCGCCGCTGCTGGCAATCGTCGTCGTGGTCGCGGTGCTCAACTTGTTTACCGATCAGAGTGGGCGCATCCTGTGGCAGCTCGGCTTTCTGCAGATAAGCGAGGGCTCGCTGCATTCCGCCGCCTTTATGGCGTGCCGCCTGACGTTGATGATGGCCGGCATGAGCGCCATTACGCTAACCACGCCCACACTCGACCTCACCGCGGGCTTTGAGCGCCTGCTCGCGCCGTTTGCGCGTGTGGGACTTCCTGCGCACGAGCTCGGCATGATCATGGGTATCGCGCTACGCTTTATGCCGCAGTTTGCCACTGAGATGAAGCAGACGGCGGACGCGCAGGCAAGCCGCGGCGCGCGCGTGACGGGCGGTCCGCTCGGCGGCGTGCGTATGCTCGGCAGTGTGGCGATTCCGCTGTTCACGGGCGTGTTCCGCCATGCCGAGACGCTGTCTGCCGCCATGGATGCACGCTGCTATCACGGCGAGCAGGGCCGCACGCGCCTGCATGCGCTTGCATTTGGCCGCGGCGATGCGTTGGCGGCGGTGGTGACGGCGTTGCTGCTCATCTGCGTCATCGTCATCAATCTTCAACTTGTTTAGGCGCGATTCGGGCGCAAGAAAGGGGTCCCTATGACCGACAACGACCGCACGGCTCAGCTTGAGCGCGCCTGTTCGTATCTCAGGCGCATTCCGGCGTGGTTTCTGGCCACGACCGATGCAAGTGACGGGCATCAGCCTCGCGTGAGGCCGTTTTCGTTTGCCATGGTCGATGACGGTAAGTTGTGGTTTTGCACGTCGCGCGACAAGGACGTGTGGGCGGAGCTGAGTGCGAATCCCAAGTTTGAGGTATCGGGCTGGAAGCCGGGGGAATGTTGGATCGTATTGACCGGCGAAGCCGCACTTGAGGACGACGCAGTTGCGAGCGACAAGGTGCGTCAAGCGGGTTTTAAGCACATGGTGGGCATTGGCGAGGAACACGAGAGTGCCAACGACGGCCGCCTTGCTTTCTTTTCGGTCCGCAATATTGCCGCGCGCTTCTGTGATATCGACGGCAGCGAGGAGCGCCTGGAGCTTTAACTCTAGGGCAGCTAAAACAGCCCCGACCCAAAAAGACTAGCGTCAGGAGGACACATGGACGGATTGAATACGGTGTTGGAGTATCTGACGTCGGTGCCGGCATGGTATTTGGCGACGAGCGTTGACGGACAGCCTCATGTGCGTCCGTTTTCGTTTGCGCAGATCCAGGATGGCAAGCTGTGGTTTGTAACAGCGCGCACCAAAGATGTGTGGCAAGAGCTGCTGCAAAACCAGCGCTTTGAGGCCACGAGTTGGTGGCCGGGCCATGGCTGGCTCATCTTGCGCGGGCGTGCCGGCTTGGATGACCGGGCTTTAGACGAAATGCGCGAAGCCGGGTGGAAGCATCTAGAGCACCTGGGCGAGCACTATGAGGGGCCTAACGACCCCACGCTCGTCTTCTTTAGCGTCGAGGATCCCGAGGCTTTTATCTGCAATCACGACGAATGGGTGCCGGTCGAGCTCTAGCCGGCTGGCTCATCCTAACAACTTGGTTTTCGCATGGGCGGGCCCCGTATTGCCCGGTGCCGTTAGGAGCGCCGGTCAATACGGGGCCCGCTCCATTTGTCAATTCCTTCAAGCGAATGTGTCGGGAATGTTTCAATGCATGAATATGCAAGCCATTTACGTGTTCATGCATCTTTTGGTGCTAAAGTTTCAACCCACTTCATAACGACCACTGCGAAATGCGCATCGGTGCATAAATCGCAGACAAGGAGTCTGATATGTCATTGAAGGTTGGAATCGTCGGCGCGGCTGGATATGCCGGAGCCGAGCTCATTCGCCTCGTGCTCGGCCATCCCGAGTTTGAACTTGTTGCCATTACGTCCAACGCCGATGCCGGCCAGCCGCTGTCCGCGGTGTATCCGAGCTTTGCTGGCGTGAGCGATCTGGTTTTCACCACGCATGACGCCCCCGAGCTTAAGAGCTGCGATGCGGTTTTTCTTGCCGTGCCGCACACGGCTGCCATGGCACAGGTGCCCGCGCTGCTTGCATCGGGCGTCTCCTGCTTTGATCTTTCGGCCGACTACCGCCTGAACGACGCGTCCGTCTTTGAGACGTGGTATGCCGCCGAGCATACGAGCCCCGAGCTGCTCAAGACCCGTGCCTTTGGCCTGCCCGAGCTATTCTGCCGGGACTTGGAGGCCGCCGCATCCGACCATGCCGACGGCAAACCCGTGCTGGTCGCCTGCGCCGGTTGCTATCCCACCGCAACGAGCCTTGCCGCCGCGCCCGCCGTGCGCGCTGGCTGGGTTGCCCAGAGCGGCCCCGTGATCGTTGATGCCATCAGCGGCGTGACGGGTGCCGGCAAGTCCTGCAACGCTCGTACGCATTTTTGCAGCGCTGACGAGAACTTGGAGGCCTACGGCGTGGGCAAGCATCGCCACACGCCCGAGATTGAGCAAATCCTTGGCCTGACCGATCGCGTCGTCTTCACCCCGCATCTGGCACCGCTCAAGCGCGGCCTGCTCTCCACGGTGACGCTGCCGCTCACGCCGCAGGCCATCGACTCCCTGGCTCTTGAGGATGTCGTCGACTATTACAAGCAGTTCTACGCTGGACGCACCTTTGTGCGCGTGCTCGATGCCGGCCAGCAGCCCAAGACGGCTTCGGTCGTCGGCACCAACGCCGCCCAGATTGGCCTTGCGTTCAACAAGCGCGCGGGCGTGCTGGTGGCGACGGGCGCCATCGACAATCTGTGCAAGGGCGCTGCGGGCCAAGCGGTCCAGTGCGCCAATATCGTCTTTGGCTTTGACGAGCGACGAGGCTTGCCCACAGTGGCGTGCCCGGTGTAGCACATTCGATTGTTAACGATTTGGTAGTCGGGCATCGAGTGGGGCGCCACTCTTAAGCTGGTCTCATGATCACGACTGGCATGGCGCACCAACCGATGTCCGTTTTTTGTTTGACATAAGGAGTCATAAAGACGATGAATACCGAGCTGTTTGATATCAAGATTCGCGCCGTTGAGGGTGGCGTTACGGCTGCGGCTGGTTTTAAAGCTGCGGGCATCCACGCTGGGTTCCGCAAGAACCCCGAGCGTCTGGATTACGCGCTCGTCGTGCCCGATAAACCCTGTCCCGGTGCCGGCGTGTTTACCACCAATCGCTTTTGCGCGGCGCCCGTGCAAGTGAGCCGTGCCAACCTGGGCGGTGCCGACAAGGGTTACGGTATCATCGCCGGCGTTTCGGTCAACTCTGGCAATGCCAACGCCGCCACGGGTGAGACCGGCCTTGCATGCGCGCGCGAGACGTGCAACATCGCCTCGCAGGTTATTGGCTGCGAGCCCCAGCAGATCCTGGTTGCCTCGACGGGTGTGATCGGACAGATTTTGCCGATCGACACGTTTGAGGCAGCCGTCCCGTCCGCCTACGAGGCGCTCTCTGCCCATGGCGGTGCCGATGCGGCCCGTGCCATCATGACGACCGATACGCATTCCAAGGAGTATGCCGTTCGCTATCGCAGCGAGGCTGCGGGCCATGCGGGCAACGCTTATACGGTGGGCGGTATGTGCAAGGGCTCGGGCATGATCATGCCCAACATGGCCACCATGATCGCAGTTATCACCACCGATGCCCCCGTCGAGCCTGCGGCACTTCATGCCCTGCTGCTCTCGACCGTCAAGCAGACCTTTAACAAGGTAACGGTCGATTCCGACACCTCGACCAACGACACCTGCATCATGCTTGCCTCCGGCGCCGCTGCCGCAGATGCCGAGCCTATCGTCGAGGGCTCCGATGCCTTCGACGAGTTGGCATTTGCCGTGCACGAGGTGTGCGAGAGCCTGGCGCGCAATATCGCCGCCGATGGTGAGGGCGCATCCAAGCTTGTTACGGTCAACGTTACCGGCGCCGTGAACGACGAGGAGGCCGATATCGCCGCCCGTGCCGTTTCCAACTCGCCGCTCGTTAAGACCTGCATCGCCGGCCACGACTGCAACTGGGGCCGTGTTGCTATGGCGCTTGGCAAGTGCGGCGTGAAGTTTAATCAGGAAGACGTTTCCATCGACATGATGGGCATGCCTGTCTGTCGCGACGGTCTGACTGTTCCCTTTGATGAGGACGAGGCTCTACGACGTTTCGAGGCGCCCGAGATCGTGATCTCGGCCGACCTGGGCGCAGGCGACGCGGCAACGACCGTGTGGACCTGCGACCTCACGCATGAGTACATCTCCATCAACGGCGACTACCGTTCCTAGATTCCGGGCACGCTGCGCATCTTGCCGCGATTGCGGACAGCGGAGCACGGCGCGATAACGATACGAAAGACGAGGCAGATTATGAAATTCGCACGCGATTGTCGTTCGAGCGAATCCAACGAAGCAACCGCGCAGCTGCTGTTCGAAGCGCTGCCGTGGATTAAGAACCTGACCGGCAAGACGGTTGTTATCAAATATGGCGGAGCCGCCATGGTTGATGAGCAGCTGCGCCGCGACGTGATGAGCGATATCGTTTTGCTCAAGATCATCGGTATGCGCCCCGTCGTCGTGCACGGCGGCGGCAAGGCTATCAACGAGGCGCTGAGCCATTACGATATTCCCGTCGAGTTTAAGAACGGCCAGCGCGTGACCACGCCGGCGACTATGGATATCGTGCGCGAGGTGCTGGGCGGCAAGGTTAACCAGGAGCTGGTTGCTGCCATCAACCACCACGGCAACCTGGCCGTGGGCGTGTCGGGCAGCGATGCCGGCACGCTCATCGCCGAGCCGCTCGACCCCGAGCTCGGTCGCGTGGGCAAAGTGACGCACGTCAACACCGACTATATCGAGCGCTTACTCGATAGCGAGTACATCCCCGTCATCGCTACCGTCGCGGCGGGGGAGGACGGCGGTTTCTTCAACATCAACGCCGACACCGCCGCCGGTGCCGTTGCCGCGGCGCTCCACGCGCATAAGGCGATCTTTTTGACCGATGTCGATGGCCTGTACAAGGACTTTAGCGACAAGGACTCGCTTATCTCCAACCTAACGCTCGACGAGGTTAACGAAATGCTCTACGGCGGCGAGGTCGATAAGGGCATGATTCCCAAGCTGCGCGCGGCCGTCGATGCGCTTACCGGCGGCGTATTTCGTGCCCACATCATTAACGGTACTACGCCGCATTCGCTGCTCCTGGAGCTGCTGACCGATGCCGGCGTCGGCACCGTGATCCATTCCACCGAGACGGCTTACGAGTTCGATACGCATCCGCATCCGCTTTCGACGTTTGCTGCGCGTCTGACCGAAAACCTTGACGAGGTCGAGAAGCTTCAGACGGTCTAGCTGACCCGCAGCCGCCCCATTCCTGCACCCATAGCCCCGCGCCGTCTGGCGCCCAACGAAAGGCATCCCATGTCACTTGCAGCTCAGCAATCGCTTGAATCCCATTACGTTATGCATACCTTTGGCCGCTCTCCGGTCGAGTTTGTCGAGGGTCACGGCATGAAGCTCACCGGCGACGATGGCCGTGAGTACCTCGACTTTCTTGCCGGCATCGGCGTGTGCAGCCTAGGTCATGGCGACCCGGCTGTGCTCTCGGCGCTCGAGGCACAGACCAAAAAGCTCATGCATGTCTCCAATTACTTCTACATCGAGCAGCGCGGACAGGTCGCGGCGCTGCTGTCCAAGCTTGCTAACGACGACGTAGATGGTGCGCGCGTGCTTGCCGATGCCGTTGTCGCCGGCGATGAGACCACGGCAGCTGCTCTTGGTGCCCCGGCTGCGGATGAGCAGGTTTGGGAGACCTTCTTTGCCAACTCTGGCGCCGAGGCCAACGAGGGCTCGATGAAGCTCGCGCGCCTGTACGCCAAGCGTGCCGGTAATGGCGGCAACACCATCGTGTGCATGCGCGGCGGGTTCCACGGCCGTACGCTCGAGACCATTGCCGCCACCATGCAGGATTGGCTGCAGGACAGCTTCCGCCCACTGCCGGGTGGCTTTGTGGCCTGCACGCCCAACGATGTCGATGAACTGCGTGCGATCTTTAAGCAGCTGGGCAGTGAAATTTGCGCCGTGATGCTCGAGCCGATCCAAGGTGAGAGTGGCGTGCACCCCATGACCGAGGAGTTTATGGCGGCGGCGCGCGACCTGGCACACGAAGTGGGCGCCGTGCTTATCGCCGACGAGGTCCAGTGCGGCATCTTCCGCTCCGGCAAGCCGTTTGCATTCCAAACCTATGGCGTGGAGCCTGACATCATGAGCCTTGCCAAGGGCATTGCCGACGGCGTGCCCATGGGTGCCGTGGTGGCAAAGAAGGAAATCGCCGACGTCTTTAAGCCCGGCGATCATGGTTCGACCTTTGGCGGTAGCTGCCTGGCCATCACGGCGTGTGCCGCGACGCTCTCCGCGCTTGTGCGCGGCGATTATGCCGAGCATGCCGCCAAGGTGGGCGCCTATATGGAGCAGGCGCTGGCTAAGCTTCCGCATGTGGTAGAGGTGCGTGGCCGTGGCCTGATGCTCGGCTGCGATCTTGACGATACTGCGGGTGATGCACACGACGTTGTGGCCCGTGCATTGGGGGCCGGTGCCGTAATCAACGCTACGGGTGCCCATACGCTGCGTTTCCTGCCGCCACTCGTCTGCGAGGAAGCCGACGTGGACAGCCTGATCGAGATCCTGTCGGATGTTTTGGCTTAGCGCGAGCAAGACATAGCTATTTGCAACGGGTTTCAGGTCGTCAGTGCGTCATTTGATACATGATTGGGCGGTCTGGAACCCTTTTTGTCATAAATCTGCACAGGCCAGGAGAGCCTCTGGCCCAAAAAAAGAAAGGCCTCCATCGCTGGAGGCCTAACAATTCAGTGGTGGGCGATGAGGGATGTCCGCGTGCGGCTGGCGCCGCCCGCTTCCGCTTCGGGCCTGCGGCCCTCGCGTGCTGCGCTGGAAAACGCTTCGCGTTTCCTCAGCTCCGCACCCTGGCGGGTTCGAATCCCATGCGCTGGGCCCAAACAAAAAACGGTCCCCTTGCGAGGACCGTTTCCAATTCAGTGGTGGGCGATGAGGGATGTCGCGTGCGGCTGACGCCGCCCGCTTTCGCTTCGTCGCTTCGCTCCTCGCGTGCTGCGCTGGAAAACGCTTCGCGTTTCCTCAGCTCCGCACCCTGGCGGGTTCGAATCCCTCTGCGATGGGCCCAAAAAAGAAAGGCTCCCATTGCTGGGAGCCTAACAATTCAGTGGTGGGCGATGAGGGATTCGAACCCCCAGCCTTGTGCGTGTAAAGCACCTGCGCTAACCGTTGCGCCAATCGCCCGTGCGGAGAGAGTATAGCAAAACAATCGCCTCATTCACCTCATATCCATTAAAGGTAACTCGCGCGTGTCACAGCGGAGCTGATTCAGTTGAGATTGCCTGAACATTCCGCCCCTCTTTACGCCCTCGGGTATACTCAAAAGCTACTGATTCGATTTGATGCCCAGCAACAGCAGAGGGGATAGTATATGTGCGGTTTTGTCGGTTTTGTCGGTGGGACGGATAACCAATCCGAGGTGCTCACCAAGATGATGGACCGCATCGTCCATCGCGGTCCCGACATGGGCGGTCAGTTTATCGAAGGCCGCGTTGCCCTCGGCTTCCGCCGCCTGTCGATCCTCGACCTGACCGAGGCTGGCGCCCAACCTATGGCCAACGAGGACGGTAGCGTCGTCATTGTCTTCAACGGTGAGATCTACAACTTCCAAGAACTCCGTTCCGAGCTCGAAGCCAAGGGCTACAAGTTCCATTGCGGCGCCGACACCGAGAGCCTCCTGCACGGCTACGAGGAGTGGGGCGAGGCCGTCCTCGATCGCCTGCGCGGTATGTACGCCTTCGTCATCTGGGACAAAAAGAAGAACAAGCTTTTTGGCGCCCGTGACATCTTTGGCATCAAGCCGCTTTACTACTATCCCATGGCCGATGCGGGCGACGGCGCTCCGGGCGTGCTCTTTGGCTCCGAGATCAAGAGCTTCCTAGACTACCCGCACTTCCACAAGGCGGTCAACAAAAAGGCCTTGCGTCCGTACATGACGCTGCAGTATTCGGCAACCGAGGAGACCTTCTTCGAGGGCGTCTACAAGCTGCCGCCGGCGCACTACTTTACCGTCGATATCCCGACCGGCAAGATGAACATCGAGCGCTACTGGGATTGCGATTACTCTGCCGTCGAGAAGCCGTTCGAAGAGTATGTCGACGAGCTGGACGAGGTCGTGCACGAGAGCGTCGAGGCCCATCGCATCGCCGACGTCAAGGTCGCGTCGTTCCTCTCCGGTGGCGTCGACTCCAGCTACATCGCCGCTTGCCTTATGCCCGACAAGACCTTCTCGGTGGGCTTTGACTACAAGAACTTCAACGAGACCAACTACGCCAAGGAGCTTTCCGATAAGCTCGGCGTCGAGAACGTTCGCAAGATGATTACCGCCGACGAGTTCTTCGGTGCGCTTGAGGATATCCAGTATCACATGGACGAGCCGCAGTCCAACCTGTCTTCCGTGCCGCTGTGGTTCTTGGCCGAGATGGCCCGCAAGGACGTCACCGTGGTGCTTTCGGGCGAAGGCGCCGACGAACTCTTTGGCGGCTACGCCTACTACGAGGATACGGTCCCGGTGCGCAAGTACAAAAAGATGGTGCCGCTGCCCATCCGTCGCGCGCTCGGTAACCTGGCGCTGCATATGCCGTACTTCAAGGGACATAACTTCCTGGTCAAGGGTGCCGAGATTCCCGAGAAGTCGTTCCTGGGACAGGCTTTGGTATGGCCGGAGCGCGAGGTCGACGGCGTGCTCAAGCCCGAGTACAACACCGGCGACGGCGCCTTCGAGCTCGCTGCACCCATCTACGCACGCGTGAAGGGTCAGCCCGAACTGGTCAAGAAGCAGTACCTGGACATGAACATGTGGCTCCCGGGCGACATTCTGCTCAAGGCCGACAAGATGTGCATGGCGCACTCGCTGGAGCTGCGCGTGCCCTTCCTGGACCGCAAAGTCATGGAGTTCGCCGAGCACATTCCCGACCGCTACCGCATCAACGAGAACGGCAACAAACAGGTACTCCGCCACGCTGCCAACAAGTCGCTGCCCGATGAGTGGGCCACCCGTCCCAAGGTGGGCTTCCCGGTGCCGATTGTCTACTGGCTGCGCGAGCAAAAGTGGTACGACTATGTCAAGGAGTACTTCACCGCGCCGTGGGCAAGTGAGTTCTTCAATACCGACGAGCTCATGCACCTGCTCGATCTGCACTTTGCGGGCAAGGGCGATTTCCAGCGCAAGATCTATACGCCGCTCGTGTTCCTAGTGTGGTACAAGCGCTTCTTTATCGACGAGGGCCAGCCTTCTGTTCAGGCTGCCTAGTCTCGGCCTACGAATGCCTGCGCGTAACGGCTCCTCCGGGAGCCGTTTTTGCGCGAGCACGTTTCAGTTACTATGAAAACCGTCCCTGCCAAATGGCTGAGAAAGGTGAAAGATGCACCATTCGGATTCCGCGACCGTGACCACGGTCGATACGCTTGCCAAGCTTCTCGATGTGTGCGGCGAGCTGCGCGCATCAGAGCAGGTTGACGAGCGTGCCGTGACCGGCTGCTCGTTTGATTCGCGCGCGGTCTCGGCAGGTGACGTGTTCTTTTGCAAAGGTGCTGCCTTTAAGCCCGCGTTTTTGAGCATGGCGCTCGATGCGGGCGCCGTCGCATTTGTGTGCGAGGAGTCGCTGGTCGAGTCTCTGGAGCCGCTGGCGCAGGAGAGCGGTGCTGCGATGCTGGTTGTTGATAGTGTTCGCACGGCCATGGCCCTGTTGCCGCCGGAGGTCTACGATCGTCCCGACCACGATGTCAAGATCGTGGGCATCACCGGCACCAAGGGAAAGACCACGGCCGCTTTTATGCTCCAGTCGATTATCAAAGCGGCGGGCGAGTCCTGCGGCATGATCGGCTCGGTGAGTACCGACGATGGCATCGAGTGCTACGAGAGCACCAATACTACGCCCGAGGCCCCCGAGGTTTGGCGCCATATCGCCAACTGTCGCACGTCCGGTCGCCAGTCCATGGTCATGGAGGTTTCGAGCCAGGCGCTCAAGTACCAACGCGTCGAGAATCTGCCGTTTGACGTGGCGTGCTTCCTCAACATCGGCCGCGACCACATCTCGCCGATCGAACACCCCACGTTTGAGGATTATTTTGAGAGCAAACTCAGGATCTTTGACCAGGCAAAGACCGCCGTGGTGAATCTGGGCACCGAAGAGGTCGACCGTGTGCTGGAGGCAGCGTCGACGGCCGAGCGCTTGGTGACCGTTGGTGTCGAGCATCCCGAGGCAAGCCTGTGGGCGAGCGACGTACGCATGGTCGGCTTTAGCATCGAGTTCAACTTGCATGGCCTGTGTGCCGACGAGTCCGAGGCGGGGGAGAAGATCCTGCTGGGTATCGCGGGAGACTTTAACGTGGAGAACGCGCTGGTCGCTATCGCCGCCGCGCGCGAGATCGGCATCGGTATCGAGGCCATCAAGAAGGGCCTCTCCAAACTGCGTGTGCCGGGCCGTATGGAGGTCGTGGAGTCGAAGGACGGCCGCGTGATCTGCGTCGTTGACTATGCGCATAACCAGCTTTCGTTCCGTTCGCTTTTCTCGTCGGTCAAGCGCGCGTTTCCCGCTAGTCCCGTCATTGCGGTGTTTGGCGCTGCCGGCGGCAAGGCGCAGGAGCGCCGCGAGCAGCTTCCGCGCGAGGCCGCACCGTATTCCGACCTGATGATCTTTGCCAACGAGGATCCAGCTCACGAGGACCCGATGAAGGTCTGTCGCGAGCTTGCCGAGCATGTTCCCGACGATACGCCGAACAAGATCATCCTCGACCGCGAAGCCGCTGTGCATGCGGCGTTCAAGGCGGCGCGCGAGGAGTACGTCAACCCCGATGCTCCCACCATTGTCTTGCTGCTGGCAAAGGGTGACGAGGAGCTCATGCACGTGGGCGACGAGTTCGTGCCCATCGAGAGCGACCTTTCGCTGGCCAATCGCCTAATCGATGTTACCCAGTTTGACTAATGAACCATGATGGCGGCGGCGCCCTGAGTGCGCTGTCGCCATAAGCGTGTTCCCTCAATCAAAACATGCCGTCCAAGTCCAAACCCTTCTACGTAAACGGAGTAACCATGTCCCACAATACCCTGCCGACCGTCGCTGAGCTTTCGGGCGAGATGCGCGAGCGCTTGGCCAAGGTCAAGTACGTCTTTACCGACCTGGATGCCACGATGCTCGCACCCGGCTCGTGCGTGCTGCGCGACAACGACGGCAACCCCTCGACCAAACTCGTCGAGGCCGTCGTGGCGCTCGCTCGTGCTGGCATTCAGGTGGTTCCCACCTCGGGGCGCAACCGTACCATGATCCACGAGGACGCGCGCGTGCTCGGCCTCAACTCCTACATCGGCGAGATGGGCGGCCTGGTCATGTACGACCTCAAAGCCAACGATTGGGAGTATCTGACCGGCGACATGCCCTACGACCCCTCTTGCGGCCTCACGCCGCACCAGGTGATCGAGCAGACCGGCGTGTGCGAGAAGATCCTCGCCCGCTGGCCGCACAAGATCGAGTATCACAACGACATGTCGACCGGCTACAAGTACCGTGAGGTCACCGTTGGCATGCGCGGCGATGTGCCCGACGATGAGGTTCAGGCCATCCTGGACGAGGCCGGCTGCGGTCTGATCTGGGCTTGCAACGGCCATCTGACTCACCTGTCCAAGCCGACGACGCTCGAGCTCGATCGCGTCGAGGACGGTCGCGCATTCAACATCAACCCCGCGGGCCTCAACAAGGGCGTCGCCATTGCGCACTTCTGCGAGCACCTGGGGATCGAGCGCGAGGAGACGTTGGCGCTCGGCGATTCCGAGTCCGACTTTTACATGGCCGATCACGTGGGCATGTTCTGCCTGGTCGAGAATGGCCTGACGAGCGCCGGCGCGCCCGAGTTCCTGGCTGCTTGCGAGAACGCTTTCGTTACGCGCGGCAAAATTGTCGACGGTTGGGCGGCGACGGCAGAGCTGCTGGTCGCGGCGCGTTCGTAGCGCGGCGCCGCCGCACTTGGACATGTCTTTTCGAGAGAGACTGGTGAGGTAATGTCCGATATCGAGAATCCGGCAGGCGACACGCGCCCGATTGGCGTGTTCGATTCTGGTTTGGGCGGTCTGACGGTTGCGCGCGCCATCGCGACGGCGCTGCCGCACGAGTCCGTCTACTACTTTGGCGACACCAAGCGCTGCCCCTACGGCACGCGCACCGAGGATGAGGTGCGCTCGTTTGCGTTGCAGGCGGGTCGTTGGCTTTCGAAGCACGACGTCAAGATTATGATCATCGCCTGCAACACGGCGACCGCTGCGGCCTTGCGTCTGGCCCAGCAGGTGCTCGACGTTCCCGTGATCGGCGTGATCGCGCCGGGTGCCCGTGCGGCAATCAACAGCACCCGCTCGCGTCGTGTGGGCGTGCTCGCCACCAACCTCACCATTCGCTCGGGCGCCTACACGCGCGCCATTCAGGATCTAGATGCCGGCGTCGATGTATACGGCTGTCCTGCCTCGAGCTTTGTCGAGGTTGTCGAACACGAGCTCGCCTCGGGTGCACATCTGCAGGAACAGTGGCTTGAGAACGAGGACATCTTCGATACGCCTGCCGTGCGTGCGCTGGTGGGTGCCACGGTTGAGCCGCTGCGCGACCACGGTATCGATACCGTGGTGCTCGGCTGTACGCATTTTCCGCTGTTGGTGGGACCTATCCGGCATGCGCTGGGGCCTGGGGTGCGCGTCGTGAGTTCCGCCGAGGAGACCACGCGTGAGCTGACCGATATCCTCACGCGCCGCGAGCAGCTGGCGGGCGACGCCGCCGAGCCGCAGCATCGTTTTGCCACGACGGCCGATAACATTGCCGAGTTTGCGGTGGCGGGCAGCTTTATCTTTGGTCAGCCGCTCAAGAGCATCGAACACATCGATATCGATGAGCTGAAATAGATGTAAGGCAGCCGCCAAAGCCTTCGCCACATCTTTTGCCGAAAGGATATTTATATGGAGTACATGCAGGTCAACCGCGCCAACGGTCGCGCCGCCAACGAGTTGCGCCCCGTTAAGCTCACCCGTGGCGTCATGAAGCACGCCCACGGCTCGTGCCTGGCCGAGTTCGGCGACACGCGCGTGCTGTGCGCCGCCACTATCGAGGAGGGCGTGCCGGGCTGGCGAAAGGGAGCTAAGGCCGGCTGGGTGACCGCGGAATACGCCATGCTGCCGGCGTCGACCGGCAAGCGCTGCAAGCGCGAGCACGCCAACCGCAAGGGTCGCTCCATGGAGATCGAGCGCCTCATTGGCCGCAGCCTGCGTACCGTCGTCAACATGAAGGCGCTCGGCGAGTACACAGTCACCGTCGACTGCGATGTGATTCAGGCCGATGGCGGCACGCGTACAGCGAGCATCACCGGCGCCTGGGTGGCGCTGCACGACGCCCTCGCCATGTGGGTCGAGGCGGGCAAGATCGATCGCATCCCGCTTACCGGCCAGGTGGCTGCCATCTCCATGGGCGTTGTCGACGGCAATACGCTGCTTGACCTCGATTATTCCGAGGACAGCCATGCCGAGGTCGACATGAACCTCGTCGCCACCGACACCGGTGAGATGATCGAGCTCCAGGGTACCGGCGAGCAGGCGCCCTTCGACCGCAAGCGCCTCAACGCCCTGCTCGACCTGGGCGACAAGGGTATCGCCGAGCTCATCGAGCTTCAGCGCCAAGCCCTCGCCTAACCTGCCAAAACGGGACAGGTTTATTTTGGTAGGTTTTATCTGCGGAGACGTCTAGGCACAAGACAGCCGTTGATTGAGAGGGGAGAGGCAGAGGCCCTCGTCGCCCTCGGCGCGGCATTGCTATAGAGACAAGGAGACCACTCATGGCACTTGAGAAGATCGACATCGACACCCTCGACCCGGCGGCGACCATCGTCGTGGCAACGGGCAACGCCCATAAGCTCACCGAGATCGAGGCCATTTTGGGCAAGGTTATGCCCGAGGTGCGCTTTGTGGCACTCGGCCAGCTGGGCGATTTTGAGGATCCCGAGGAAAACGGCACGACGTTTTTGGAGAACGCCATCATCAAGGCGCAGACTGCGGTTGAGGAGACGGGCCTTATGGCCATTGCCGACGATTCGGGCTTGGTCGTCGACGCGCTGGACGGTGAGCCCGGTGTGTATAGCGCGCGCTATGCGGGCGTGCACGGAGACGATGCCGCCAACAACGCCAAGCTTCTCGTGAATCTGGAGGGCGTGGCCGACGAGGACCGCACCGCGCGCTTTATGAGCGTCGCCGCGCTCATCGACACGGACGGTTTGGTCACCTATGGCGAGGGCGCCTGCGAGGGCGTTATCGCGCACGAGGGCCGCGGCGATCACGGCTTTGGCTACGACCCGCTGTTCCTGCCGGTCGACACGCCGGGCAAGACCATGGCCGAGCTGACGGCGGACGAGAAGAACGCCATCAGCCATCGTTTCCACGCGCTCGAGCATCTGTCCGCCAAGCTGACGGGCGAGGAGTAGGCCGTGCGTGCGGTGGTGCAGCGCGTACTCAACGCCGGCGTGACGGTCGACGGCGAGTGCGTGGGCCGCATTGGACGCGGCTACCTGGTGCTGCTGGGTGTGGGCCATGGCGATACGCGTGCCGAGGCCGACAAGCTGTGGAGCAAGCTCCGCGGGCTGCGTATCAACGAGGACGAGAACGGCAAGACCAACTTGGCGCTTGCCGATGTCGACGGCGAGGTGCTCGTGGTGTCGCAGTTCACGCTGTTCGCCGACTGCCGCCACGGTCGCCGCCCATCGTTTACGGATGCCGGCGCCCCCGATGTCGCCAACGAGCTCTACGAGTACTTCCTGACGCTTGTGCACGAGGACGTTGAGCATGTGGCGCACGGTATCTTTGGCGCCGACATGAAGGTCGACCTGGTCAACGACGGCCCATTCACCATCGTCCTCGATACCGACAACCTTTAGGTTACGCGGTTTTACTAAACCGCGTAACAACTGGTCATGCGAGGTTGTCGTCTGGTACGTATTTGGGACGGGGCTGATTTAGCTACTTGCGTATGGCCACAACAGGGTGCTATAGTATTAGAGTTTTGTCTATCTTAGGGGTATTATCCCCTTTTTGAATTGCACCTTCTGGAGGCCCTGTTCATGGAAGAGATGGAAGTCAATCACGTCGACGACATCCACGAGAAGCTGACCGATATGGTGGGCGATCGCGTCAAGGTTAAGGCCAACATGGGCCGCACCCGCGTTGTCGAGCGCATGGGCACCATCAAGAGCGTCCACCCCGCCGTCTTTATCGTCGAGGTTGACGAGCGCCGCGGCCGCAAGTCGCGTCAGTCCTACCAGTATATCGATGTCCTCACCGGTCAGGTCGAGCTATTCGACCCTGAGAGCGGCGAGCATATCTTTACCCCGCTCGGCAATCAGCTCGAGGAGCACTAACGGTGACCGATCGGTCCCTGACTCTTTCCGCGCCGGCAAAGATTAACCTCTACTTGGGGGTTCATACCGAGCGCGATGACCGCGGCTACCACAGGGTCGATTCCCTGATGGCAGCCGTCGGTCTTTCCGATACCGTGACGGTCACGCCGGCACAGGCGCTGGCCGTTCAGACGGTTCCGGCATCAGATTTTCCCATGCAAAAGAATACGGCGTATCGGGCTGCGGTTGCTATGGCCGAGCATTATGGTCGCGAGGCAAACATCTGCGTGACGATTGAGAAGCGCATTCCATTGTGCGCCGGCTTGGGCGGCCCCTCGACGGATGCGGCCGCGGTCATTGTCGCCTTGGCGGAGCTCTGGGGAATTGATCGCACCGACCCCGCGCTCGACGACATCGCGCGCGGCATTGGTGCTGACGTCCCGTTCTTTTTGCATGCGAGCCCTGCGTTCTACGTAGGTGGAGGAGACGTGCTGGCAACTGAGTACCCCGCGCTGCCCGCAACGCCCGTCGTGTTGGTCAAGCCGCGCGAGGCGAGCGTTTCGACAATTGAGGCCTATCGACGTTTTGACGAGGCCCCGGTGCCTGCGGACAAGCCCGGCGCGATAGCTTCTGCCTTGCGTGCTGGTGATGCCGAGACGGCATATGCACTCATCCATAACAACCTGGGTGTCATTTCCGCACAGATGGAGCCGCAGATTCAAACGGTCCTCGACTGGCTGCGTAAACAGGACGGCACCGTTGCTGTAGATGTGTGCGGATCGGGTGCCTGCTCGTTTGCCATTTGCGACACCGCCGACATGGCCGAAAGGCTTGCCGACGCTGCCCAGCAAAACGGCTGGTGGTCCTGCGCGACTGAGCTTATTCCCAACACGGTTCAAATCGACGCGCCAAAGAAATAAAAATTTCTCTAGCACGCGGCGAAAATCTTTGTTACTATAGTCGAGCTAACGGGTTGTGGCTCAGTTTGGTAGAGCACTGCGTTCGGGACGCAGGGGTCGCTGGTTCAAATCCAGTCAACCCGACCAGAGCATGAGGAGGGACCGCTTCTTGCGGTCCCTTTTTTTAGCTAGTGTTGTGATACCGCGATACCCGCGGTATACTCATTCGAGCTTGTCTCGCTGTATTGTGGAGGTCTACATGTTTGGACTGAGGGCTCCTGAGCTCATCATTATTCTCGTCGTTGTCCTGATTATCTTCGGGCCCAAGAACCTGCCGAAGCTCGGCAAGTCCCTCGGCTCTACCGTCAAGAATATCCGTGAGGGTATGGAGGGCGACGATAAGGCCGAGACCAAGCAGGCCGAGGAGGTCGTGGTCGAGCAGTCCGAGGAGGACAAGGAGATCGCTGAGCTCGAGGCCAAGCTCGCTGCTGCCAAGAAGAAGCAGGCAGAGGACAGCGACGCGGACGCAGAGTAGTCCCATCCCTTTGGGGTGAGCACCTGACCGGCTTGCCCGCAGGCTAGCCGGTCTTTTTCGTTTTGTTGACAGTTGATTGTTTGATCAGAGTTGGGGAGATATCCGTATGGACGCAAGCCAGATCGTACTGACCGCTGAGGGCCGCCAGAAGCTCGTCGAGGAGCTCGCTTGGCGTGAGGGCGATTACGCCAAGGAGATCGTCGAGGACATCAAGGAAGCCCGCGCGTTCGGCGACCTTTCGGAGAACTCCGAGTACGACGCCGCTAAGGACAAGCAGGCCCAGAACGCCGCTCGTATTGCCGAGATCCAGGCCATCCTCGCCAACGCTCAGGTTGCTGCCACCACGGGCGACCTGACCGTCTCCATCGGTTCCACCGTTTCGCTGATTGATCCCAACGGCGAGGTCATGGAAGTCACGCTCGTCGGTACCACCGAGACCAACTCGCTCGAGCACAAGATCTCCAACGAGTCTCCGGTCGGTCACGCCATCATCGGTCACGGCGAGGGTGATTCCGTCGAGGTCGTTACGCCTTCCGGCAAGACTCGCGTCTACACCATCGCCAAGATCGCACGCTAGACCACGGTCCCGCGTAAAGGTATGTTTTCGCTCCCTGGGACCGAATCCTGGGGAGCGTTTTAGTTTGAGGAGCTAACTTATGGCAGAGAACCAGAACGCCGCCGATCAGGCATCGACGCTCAACGACGAGCGCGCCACCCGCCTGGCCAAGCGCGCCGCCCTGTTCGAGGCGGGCCAGAACCCCTATCCCGAGCACTCTGAGCTTGAGGACTACGTCGCCGATATCGAGGCTAAGTACGCCGAGCTTGCCGATGGCGAGGACACCGAGGACGTCGTGAAGATCGCTGGCCGTGTGGTCGCCAAGCGCGGTCAGGGCAAGATCATGTTCATCGTCGTGCGCGATGCGACTGCCGAGATTCAGCTGTTCTGCCGCATCAACGACATGGACGAGGCTGCCTGGAGTACGCTCAAGGCCCTCGATCTGGGCGACATCCTGGGCGTGACCGGCGTGGTCGTGCGCACCCAGCGTGGCCAGCTTTCCGTTGCCCCTAAGAGCGCGACCCTGCTTGCCAAGGCCGTTCGTCCGCTGCCCGAGAAGTTCCACGGTCTTTCCGATAAGGAGACCCGCTATCGCCAGCGCTATGTCGACCTGATCGCCAACGACGACGTTCGCGAGACCTTCCGTAAGCGTTCGCAGATTCTCTCCACCTTCCGTCGCTTTATGGAGTCCGACGGCTACATGGAGGTCGAGACCCCCATCCTGCAGACCATCCAGGGCGGCGCTACTGCCAAGCCGTTCATCACTCACTTCAACGCGCTCGATCAGGAGTGCTACCTGCGTATTGCCACCGAGCTGCACCTCAAGCGCTGCATCGTCGGTGGTTTTGAGCGCGTGTTCGAGATCGGCCGCATCTTCCGTAACGAGGGCATGGACCTTACCCACAACCCCGAGTTCACCACGATGGAGGCCTACCGTGCCTTCTCCGACCTCGAGGGCATGAAGGCGCTCGCCCAGGGTGTCATTAAGGCAGCTAACAAGGCCATCGGCAACCCCGAGGTCATCGAGTATCAGGGCCAGACCATCGACCTTTCTGGTGAGTGGGCCAGCCGTCCCATGACCGACATCGTCTCCGACGTGCTCGGCAAGCAGGTCACCATTGACACGCCGGTCGAGGAGCTTGCTGCCGCCGCGCGCGAGAAGGGCCTGGAGATCAAGCCCGAGTGGACTGCTGGCAAGATCATCGCTGAGATTTACGATGAGCTGGGCGAGGACACCATCGTCAACCCCACGTTCGTGTGTGATTACCCCATCGAGGTCAGCCCGCTTGCCAAGCGTTTTGAGGACGATCCGCGTCTGACCCACCGTTTTGAGCTGGTTATTGCCGGCCACGAGTACGCCAACGCATTTTCCGAGCTCAACGACCCGGTCGACCAGGCTGAGCGCTTTGCTGCCCAAATGGCCGAGAAGGCCGGCGGCGACGATGAGGCCATGGAGTATGACGAGGACTACGTGCGCGCCCTCGAGTACGGTATGCCTCCTGCGGGCGGTATCGGCATCGGTATCGACCGCGTGGTCATGCTGCTCACTAACCAGGCTTCCATCCGCGACGTGCTGCTGTTCCCGCACATGAAGCCCGAGAAGGGTTTCCAGTCCGGTGCCGCTGCCGCTAAGGCTGCCGAGGCCGGCAACGCCGCGAGCCCGTTCGTTACGTCGCTTAAGCCCACGCTCGATTACTCCAAGATCGCCGTTGAGCCGCTGTTCGAGGAGTTCGTCGACTTTGATACCTTCTCCAAGAGCGATTTCCGCGCTGTGAAGGTCAAGGCATGCGAGGCCGTCAAGAAGTCCAAGAAGCTGCTGAACTTTACGCTCGACGACGGCACCGGCACCGACCGTACCATCCTCTCCGGTATTCACGCTTATTACGAGCCCGAGGACCTGGTCGGCAAGACCTTGCTCGCCATCACCAACCTGCCTCCGCGCAAGATGATGGGCATCCCCAGCTGCGGCATGCTCATCAGTGCCATCCACGAGGAGGATGGTGAGGAGCGCCTCAACCTGATCCAGCTCGACGCCTCCATCCCTGCCGGCGCAAAGATGTACTAACTAGTTACGCGGTTCTACGAACCGCGTAACGGCCCGACGCTGCGCGGGCCGCATTTGGACAATCTGACGTTCAACTTCAAGGGCGCGACCAGAAGGTCAGCGCCCTTTCGTTTCACGTCACCTTGTCTCAAAACGTTGTCGGAGTAGTCATTGGGGACGTTCTTAAACGACTAGTCGTTGGGGACGCTCTTAAACGTCTGCTCAACGGCTATTGCGCACATGGTTCGCATGACAGCCGTCTCTTTTATGTTTCCTTTAGCCGTTGCTGCCTAGGATGGGGTTAGTCGGTAGGAAGGGAGCACCGGGATGGACGATGCGAGCGAGCGTGCTATCGAAGAGGACATGCTCGATCAGTTCAATTACTTTGATGATGAGGACGAGGAGCTGATCGACCGTCGCGAGCCAGCGCCGCTTGATTCCTTTGATCTGGTCGATGAAGAGCCCGACGAGGACGAGGGCGAATCGGCGGAGCCCTCACAGCCTTCGCGCCTTGACTCGCTGCTTTCGAGAGCCCCCATGCACCACGGTGTCCGTGCCGGCGCGCTCCATATGAAAACTGACTGGCACCAGATCGTGACGGCAGGCGATGAACTTGCCGTCGATGCGCCGCTCACCGATAAATCATCCATCATCTGCCGCACCGGTATGCTTATGCTCGCGAGCGGAACGGGTGCCTGGCGCGTGCGCGATACCATGAATCGTGTTGCTGACGTGCTCGGCGTCACCATCCATGTCGACCTGAGTCTCCTATCGTTTGAGTGCACCTGCATCGAAGATGGCCACTGCTTTAATGAGGTCGTCAGCTTGCCCACAACGGGCGTCAATACCCATCGCATTTGGATGATGGAGAGTTTCCTCAAGGAAATCGAGACCTATGGTCGTCGCTTCACGGTGCACGAGTATCACGAGATGCTCAAGACCGTTGAGAGTTCAAAACCTGATTACGCGCCTTGGCAACAGGGCCTTGCGGCGGCCTGCGCCTGTGGCGCCTTTGTCTTTTTACTTGGTGGCGGTCCTATTGAGATGGCATGCGCGTTCGTAGGCGCGGGTGTCGGCAACTTTGCCCGCTCCCATATTCTTAAGCAGGGCCTTGGTCAGTTCAGCGCGCTGACGACCGGCGTTGCGCTCGCTTGCGTTTCGTATCTGCTGGCATTGCTCGGCCTTGGCCAGGTCATACCGGGGGCAATGTCGCACCAAGAAGGCTATATCGGCGCCATGCTCTTTGTGATTCCCGGCTTTCCGCTCATTACGGCAGGCCTCGACATCGCTAAGCTCGACATGCGAAGCGGTATCGAGCGCCTTTCGTATGCCGTATCGATTATTGTGATGGCGACCCTCGTGGGTTGGATGGTTGCCGAGTGCGTGGGACTGGCGCCGGATGACTTCGCCCCGCTCGGCCTCTCACCGTTGGCTCTTACGCTCTTGCGCATACTGATGAGCTTTATCGGCGTATTTGGCTTCTCGGTTATGTTCAACAGCCCAGTAAAGATGGCAGCGGCGGCAGGGCTCATCGGCGCCGTGTCCAATACCTTGCGTCTTGCGCTCGTCGATGCGCCGACGATGCTTCCCTTCCTGGGGCTGAGTGCGGGCATGCCTCCCGAGGCGGCTGCGTTTATCGGTGCGCTGGTATCGGGGCTGCTCGCGAGCTTAGCTGAAATCAAACTCACCTATCCACGTATCGCCCTCACGGTGCCATCGATTGTCATTATGGTGCCGGGTTTGTATCTGTATCGCTCGATGTATTACATGTGCACCTTCGACACGGTCAATATGCTCGGCTGGTTTGTGCGTGCAGTGCTCATCGTGGCGTTTTTGCCCGTTGGCCTGGGTGTGGCACGTACGCTCACCGACCCTCGCTGGCGCCATACCAGCTAATTGGTGCAAGGGGGACATGTTACTTTGCACCAAATGAGTTGCGGTGAAATAGGGACTGAATTGCTGCTTAAAGGGTCAAAACAGTCCGTATTCCACCGCAACTTAGGGGGTCGGGGGATTATTGGTGCCCTGCATCTTCATAAACTCAACGCTTACGAAGCGCGGGGTTTTCGTGCTAGGCTGGTTCCACCACATAAGTAGTCGCAGACGCACGTATCACGGGCGGGCGAGATGAAGTCCCAACAGCTCCATCTTGCCCGCCCGTTTTTGTTGCGTGATGCCGCGGCGTAACACGGAAAGGACCATGCCCTTTATGCCTATCAACAAACGAGAGAGCCTGCTGTTCACCTTTATCATGTGCTTTTGCATGGTGCTCTGGATGAGCATCTACAACGTTGCCCTGCAGCACGGGGCCATCAACGGCGAGGTCGTTGCCGCTGCGTGGCTCGGCTTCCCCGTTGCCTACATTTTTGCCATGTGCTGCGACTGGTTCGTCGCCAGCCCGCTCGCCAAGGGTTTCGCCTTTAAGTACTTGGTCGCGCCGGGCAAGAGCTCGCCGCTCGCCATGACGCTCGCCGTTAGCTCCTGCATGGTTGTTCCCATGGTCATCATCATGTCGCTGTACGGTGCCTGCGAGGGTCTGACGCACATGCCCGGCGGCATCCTTGCGAACCTGTATTCCGTGCCCGCGATCTGGATGATCAACATCCCGCATAATTTTGTGATGGCGCTGCCGTGGAACCTTTTGGTAGCCGGTCCGATTTCCCACTTCGTCTTCCGTCGCGCCTTCCCTGTGGGGACGGTTTTCGAGGAGGAGCATGCCGAGCTCTTGGAGCAGGCTATGGCTCCTGAGTGCGAGTAGCTCGCTTAGGGATCTGCTGAGCGCGGGCGACTTGCTTGGTTGGAGCCCTAAGCGTGGATAGCTCTCTCGGCGACATCGCGGGCGTGAGCGGTGCGCATGACCGGAGGCCCCGTGCTGCTCCGTTGCCCGACGTGCTAGCGCGCAGAACAATCTGTTGGTGCATTCGGCGGCTGCTGAAGCGTTTCGGCAGCCGCTTTTTATACGGAGTTTAAATACAACAGTCTGTTGTATTACGTAGAGTGGTATATCTCTAGCAGAAAAAATGCGAGAGACGGAGCATTATGGCGTTGCTAGTAGGACTGGACGTAGGGTCGACGACGACCAAAGTTTACGCGATGCACGAGGATATGACCGAGGCGTGGTGGGGATATCGCCGCCACGGGGCGTGTCAGACAGCGAGCGTGCGCGCCATGCTCGGCGAGCTCGCCGAGCGCTTTCCCCATGAGTCGCTGCGCGTTGCGGTGACCGGCTCGGGTGCGCGCGATATCGCGACCGCGCTGGGCGCCTCGTACGTTCAGGAGGTGGTCGCCAACGCGCTCGCGATCAGCAGGTTCTATCCGCAGACGCGCTGCGCCATCGAGCTGGGCGGCCAAGACGCCAAGATGATCTTCTTCCGCACCAACGATAAGGGAGACATCGAGGTTGCCGACATGCGCATGAACGGCTCGTGCGCAGGCGGTACCGGTGCATTTATCGACGAGATGGCAAAGCTCATGGGGGTCGGCACCGAATCGGGCGAGTTCGAGCAGCTCGCAAGCCGGGGAACGACCGTCCACGAGGTCTCGGGCCGCTGCGGCGTGTACGCAAAGACCGATATCCAGCCGCTGCTCAACGAGGGCATTCCTACCACCGACCTGGCGCTTTCGGCGCTTCACGCGGTCGCCCGCCAAACGATCGGCGGTCTGGCCCAGGGTATCGACATCGAGCCGCCGGTAATCTTCGAGGGCGGTACGCTCGCCTACAACCCCACGCTGGTCCGCGTGTTCCGGGAGCAACTGAATCTATCGGACGATCAGGTTATCGTCCCGCGCGATCCGCAGATCATGGTCGCGCGCGGTGCCGCCCTGTCGCTGACCGACATGTTCGCATCGTCCCAACCGATCGACCTTCCCGACGCTTTTGTCCGGCTGGATAAGCTCGAGACGGTCGCGCCCGCAAGCGGGGAGGGACGTCTTGCCCAGCCCTTTTTTGCCACACCTGCCGAGCAGGCGGATTTTACGGCACGCCATGGCAAAGAGACGCCGGCAAAGGGTCCGGATGCGTATGCGCCCGGAGAGACGGTGCGTGTGGCGCTCGGTATCGATTCGGGGAGCACGACGACCAAGTTCGCCCTGGTCGATGAGGCGGGTGAGCTTGTCGATTCGTTCTACGCGTCTAATAACGGCAGACCGCTCGACGTCGCCCAACAGGGTCTTGTCAGCTTGAAGAACCGCTGGGAGACAGCGGGAGTCACGCTTGCGATCGATGCCGTGGGCACCACGGGATACGGCGAGGAGCTTTTCGCGCGCGCGTTCCACGCCGACTACCATACGGTCGAGACGGTCGCGCACGCCCGCGCCGCGTGCGCATGCGTTCCCGATGCGACCTTCGTGCTCGACATCGGCGGACAGGATATGAAGGCCATCTGGCTCAACCACGGCGTGCTGACCGATATCGTCGTCAACGAGGCGTGCTCTGCGGGCTGCGGCTCGTTCCTCGAGGGTTTTGCCAAAAACCTCGGAATAGCCGTTGAGGATATCGCGACCGAGGCATTTTCGTCCAAAGCCCCCGCCGTTCTCGGCAGCCGCTGCACGGTGTTCATGAACAGCAGCGTCGTTTCCGAGCAGCGGCGCGGTAAGGGTCCGGGCGACATCATGGCTGGTCTCTGCCGTTCGATTATCGAGAACGTGTTCACCAAGGTCATTCGCGTTTCAAATCTCAACCGTCTGGGCGACAAAGTCGTCGTCCAGGGCGGCACGTTCCGAAACGACGCGGTGCTGCGCGCATTCGAGCAGTATCTGGGCAAACCCGTCACGCGTGCGCCCCACCCGGGGCTGATGGGCGCTATCGGTATCGCCCTGCTCGCGCGCGAGGAATGCCGCAAGGGCGACGCCGGCACGTCGTTTATCGGGCTCGATGCCGTGGAGCGCTTCGAGCATCGCGAGTTCGGCGGCGTTACCTGCCGTCGGTGCAACAACCGCTGCCAGCGCGCGGTCGTGGCATTTGGCGACGGCTCGCTTTACGTCACGGGCAATCGCTGCCCGCGCGGCGGCGCCATCTCATGGGATGAGCTCGTGCGCGAGGTTCCCGCGGCGGAGGAGCTGCGTCCGCAGGGTGCTTGCGAGGCACAGGCACCCGGCACGGGGCGCGACCGGACCGCGGCTGCCCCCAATCTCTTTGTCGACCGCGAGAAGCTGCTGTTCGAGTCGTGCCCCACGGTTCCCGTCTGCGGGGGGGGGCGCGATGTCACGATCGGCATTCCCCGTGTGCTCGAGTTCTGGGACACCATGCCGTTCTGGTCGACGTTCTTCAGCACGCTCGGCTTTAAGGTGCGCGTCTCGGGACGCAGCACCAAGGCGATGTACGAGCGCGGTCTGGCGCACGTCACATCCGACACCGTGTGCTTCCCGGCCAAGCTCGTCCACGGGCACATCCGCAATCTCGTCGACGCCGGCGTCGACCGCATCTTCATGCCCATCATCACGACGGTGCCCACCGAAAACACCGCCTCTACCAGCGAGTGGATGTGCGCCGTCGTAAAGGGATACCCCTACGTGATGCGCAATTCCGATAACCCGGAGGAGCGTTTCGGCGTTCCGTTCGATACGCCGCTGTTCCACTGGTACGACGAGGGCGACCGAAACCGCCAGCTCAAGGCGTGGTGCAAGGAGACCTTCGATATCGATGCCGACCTGGTTGCCAAGGCGACCGAGCAGGCGGACCGCGCGCAGCAGACGTTTGAGAACCAGCTGCAGCTGCGCGGCAGGCAGGTGCTCGAGAACGTGCGCGAGGACGGCGGCTACGCGGTGGTGATCGCTTCGCGCCCGTACCACAACGACCCGCTGGTCAACCACGGGCTGCCCAAGCTCTTCTCTGAGCGCGGCATCCCCGTGCTGACGCCCGATGCGGTGCCGGGGGTCTGCAACGTCGATCTTTCCAACAGCCGCATCGACATCGTGAACAACTACCATGCGCGCATGCTGTCGTGCGCGGTCATCGTCGCATCGACGCCCGAGCTCGAGCTCGTGCAGATGGGCAGCTTCGGCTGCGGCCACGATGCGTATCTCACCGACGAGATCGCGCGCATGATGGGCGAGATGGGCTCCAAGGTTCCGATGATGATCAAGCTCGATGAGAGCGACGTCGCCGGTCCCATGGGCATTCGCGTGCGTTCGTTTATCGAGTCGGTCAACCGTCGTCGCGCGGAGGAGCGTGCCGAGGGCGCCCGGGTGCACGCGGTCCATCCGCTCGACGACCCGTATAAGGTCAAGTACACCAAGCGCGACCGGCACGACAAGATCGCGCTGGTCCCCAACACCTCCCATGCGTTCTGCAGGCTCATGACCGCGGCGATGCGCAATCAGGGCGTGCGCGCCGAGGCCCTTGATATCGGGCGCGAGGATGCCATCCGCCTGGGCAAACGCTATGTGCACAACGACATCTGCTTCCCCGCGCAAATCGTGATCGGCGAGGCGCTCGCGGCACTCGAGAGCGGTAAGTACGACCCGCACGACGTCGCCGTGGTGACTGGCAAGTATATCGGCGACTGCCGCCTGACGCACTACATGCCCCTGCTGCGCCGCGCGCTCGACGACGCGGGATACGACTATGTCCCGGTGCTCACCAACGACGACGTCGATGCCCACAATGCGCATCCGGGCTTCAAGCTCGGCCTTGGCCCGAGCATCCAGATCGCCTACGGTCTTCCCATGATCGATACCCTCGAGGCCATGCTTAGGCGCATCCGTCCCTACGAGCTCGAGAAGGGCGCGGCGGACGCTGCGTTCGACCGCGCGCTCGATGAGGTTATCGAGGGCATGGAGCGCTCCGGGCTGAGAGGCCAGGCGACGGGTTTCAAACGCGCGCTTGCGATCTTGGACGCCGTTCCGTACGACCGCTCGAACCCGCATCCGACCGTTCTCATCGTGGGCGAGTACCTGCTCAATTTCCATCTCGGCGCCAACCACGAGATCGAGCGCTACCTCGAGGACAACGGGCTCGAGGTCATCGAGGCGCGCATGACCGACGTGATCCGCAAGACCTATTTCTACAAGCATGCGCAGTCGCGCGAGTTCCACGTCGACCTGTCTCTGCCCGAAAAGGCCTGGTACGCCACGGCGGACAACCTGTTCGAGCTCGCGCACGACCGTTGCGACCGCCTGGGCGCGGCGAGCCCGCTCTACGAGCCGCCGACGCGCATGCCCGAGCTCGTGCGCGCGAGCGATAAGATCCTGCACCATACGTTCGATGCGGGCGAGGGCGTGCTGATTCCGGCGGAGATCCTCGAGCACGCCAAGCGCGGCTGCCGCAACTTCGTGATCCTGCAGCCGTTCGGGTGTCTGCCCAACCATGTCGTGGGGCGCGGGCTCATCCATGCGCTCAAGGAGCAGTATCCCACGGCGCAGTTCCTGCCGCTCGACTACGATCCCGACGTGAGCTTCGCCAACGTGGAGAACCGTCTTCAGATGCTCATCATGAACGCCAAGGCGCAGGGGTGCGGTGAGGCGCATGGCGAGACCGCGTAAGGACGCCGATGCGCCCGATGCACGCACCCGTATCATCGAGGCGTTTTGGGAGCTCATCGAGAACAACGGCATCTTCGAGCTGTCGGTTGGCGAGGTGACCCGCGCCGCCCAGTGCAATCGCGGAACGTTTTACTACTATTTTCACGATTTCGATGAACTCGTCGCCATCGCCATAGCCCAGCTGCTGCAGGATAACGAGCTCATCACCGATGCCCTCTGGCATTTTTCGAGCGAGGGCGACCTTTCGGCGTTCGACCGGCGCGACGTCCGCTGCCTGCTGCGGCGCATCGTCATCATCATGAGGGCGGGTGCCGCCGAGCAGGTCGTGCAGGGCATCCATACGATCATCATCGACCGCGTGAGAGAGATCGTCCACCCCGACGGAGAAGAGCTCAAGGCAGATTCGAGCTTTGCGGTGGGCTTTCTGGTCTCGGGCATCATGGGCTTTGTGATGGCGGTCGGCTTTGCCCGGGAGGGCGGCGAGGAGATAGACCTCGAGCAGCTGGGGGACAGCGCGTGCGCGTACCTGAGGGCGGTCGCCATGCAGACGGTGGAAACGGTCGCGCAAGTCGAGGGCGTCGATACATCCGAGCTGCTCGAACGCGTCTCCAAGGAGGCCGATGCCTATCGCGCATCGCGTGCGACGAGTCCCGACGTGGTGAAAGACGCCTAGGGTTTCTCTTGCGGGGCGCCTGTCGCGCATCGCGCGGTGAGTCCCGCGATGCGGTCATAACCTGCATTCATGTGAGCCGGGTTTATAGATATTCCTCCAGCTGTTAACATAGACAACCTGTGGGTAAAGAGACAAAAGCGCCGCCGACGGGCGGGCGTTTTGATTTCGATGAACTCATGTAAGGAAACGAGCATGTTAGATAGATTTACCGATCGAGCGCGCAAGGTCATGTCGATGGCCAAACAGGAGGCGCTCGATCTTCATTCAAATAAGGTGGGCACCGAGCACCTGCTGCTCGCGCTTGCCAAGGAGGACGAGGGCATTGCCGCCGAGGCGCTGCGTTCGCTCGACATCTCCTACGATGACATCATGGATACTCTCAAAGAGGTCCAGACCACGGTTCCCGAGCCCAGTGAGGAGACCGAGGCGGCCAAGCTCGCCTTTACGCCGCTCGTCATTAGCGTGATGGAGCGTTCATTCCGCGTGGCGCGTGAGAACAACCAGACCTACGTGTCGACCGAGCACTTGCTGATCGGCATCGTCGAAGAGGGCAACGGCATGGCCATGGACATCCTCATGCGCCTGGGTGTATCGTCCGCCTCCATCAAAAAGGCTATCGAGAAACTCACCGCCAAGGACCAGGACAAGAAGCGTCCGCTCGCCGGCGCCGGTGCTGGTCGTCCCGGTGCGGGCCTGCCGTTCTTTAGCGGCTCGGACGCCTCTCAGCAAAAGGGGAGTGGCACCGATACGCTTAAGCAGTTCGCGACCAACCTCACGCAGAAGGCGCGCGATGGCGAGCTCGACCCCGTGATCGGTCGCGAAAAGGAAGTCCAGCGCATGATGGAAATTCTTTCGCGCCGCACCAAGAACAACCCGCTCATTCTGGGCGACCCCGGCGTGGGCAAGACGGCCATCGTCGAGGGCCTGGCTCAGCAGATTGCAGCCGGCAACGTGCCCGAGAACCTCATGAACCAGAATATCTGGACGCTCGACCTGCCGGGCCTCGTGGCGGGTGCCAAGTATCGCGGCGAGTTTGAGGAGCGCCTCAAGAACGTGATCCAGGAGGCCACCGAAGCCGACGACGTCATCCTGTTTATCGACGAGATGCACACTATCATCGGTGCCGGTTCTGCCGAGGGCTCCATCGACGCGAGCTCCATGCTCAAGCCGGTGCTCGCGCGCGGTGCCTTCCAGATTATCGGCGCCACCACGGCCGAGGAATTCCGCAAGTACCTCACCAAGGACCCGGCCTTTGAGCGTCGCTTCCAGACCATCGATGTCGAGGAGCCGAGCGTCGAGGACACGGTCAAGATCCTGACCGCGCTCAAGCCGCGCTACGAGGAGCACCACCATGTGCGCTATACGCAGGGTGCTATCGAGGCTGCCGCGAACCTTTCCAACCGCTACATACAGGATCGCTTCCTGCCCGATAAGGCCATCGACCTCATCGACGAGGCCGGTGCCCGCGCTCGCATCGCCGCGAATCGCGCGCCCGAGCCGGTGCGTGAGGCCGAGCATCGCATAGAGGAGCTCAAGGCCGCCGCGCAGGAGGCCACCGAGAGCGACGATATGAACAAGGCCGCCGAGATCACCGAGCAGCAGAAGGCCGCCGAGATTGAGCTCGCCGAGGCCAAGGCCGCCTGGACCGCCGAGCTCGACGCCAGCCCGCTCACCATCGACGTCGCCCAGATTGCCGACATCGTGTCCGTGACCTCTGGCGTGCCGGTTTCCTCGCTCACCGAGAGCGAGAGCCGGCGCCTGCTGCAGACCGAAAGCGTGCTCAAGACCCGCATCATCGGCCAGGACGAGGCTGTCGAGGCCGTCGCCAAGGCCGTGCGCCGCAGCCGCTCGCCGCTCAAGGATCCGCGTCGCCCCGGCGGCAGCTTTATCTTCCTGGGTCCCACCGGCACGGGCAAGACCGAGCTCGCCAAGACGCTCGCCGAGTACCTCTTTGGCAGCAAGGACGCGCTCATCAGCTTCGACATGTCCGAGTTCGGTAGCGAGTTTGAGGTCTCCAAGCTCATCGGTAGCCCTCCGGGTTACGTGGGCCACGATGAGGGCGGTCAGCTTACCAAGGCCGTTCGTCGTCACCCGTACTCGGTCGTGCTGTTCGACGAGATCGAGAAGGCGCACCCCGACATCTTCAACATTTTGTTGCAGGTGCTGGAGGAGGGTCGCCTGACTGATAGCCAGGGCAAGACGGTCGACTTCCGCAATACCGTGATTATCATGACGTCCAACGTGGGCGCCCGCGAGATCGCGCAGGATGCGAGCGTCGGTTTTGGCACCACCGGTGAGCAGGGCCTTACCTCGAGCGAGATTAAGGGCCGTGCGATGGGCGAACTTAAGCGCCTGTTCCGCCCCGAGCTGCTCAACCGTATCGACGACATCGTGGTGTTCCAGAAGCTTTCGGGCGAGAATCTGACCAAGATCGCGCACCTGCTGGTGGACGACCTGCGTCAACGCCTGATTGCCAACGGCATGAACATCAAGCTCACCGATGCGGCCTACGACAAGATTGTGGCCGAGGGCACCGACCTCACCAATGGCGCGCGTCCGCTGCGCCGTGCCATCCAAAAGCTCATTGAGGACCCGCTGTCCGAGGAACTGCTGGCCGGTGAGTGGGGCGAGGGCGATACCGTTCAGTGCGATGTGGCCGACGGCAAGTTTGTCTTTAGTCACGGCACGGGCGAGATTCCGGCACCGCGTCCGGCGGGCACGCTCGGTGGCGATACCGCCCCGGCGGCTCCGCACACCGGCAACGTCGCGCCCGTGAGCGGCGGCGTGACCTCGGGCCCCGGCGGCATGATGCAAGCCGGTTCCGGCGCGCTGTAGGGCGTGGCGACAATTTGATACGCGCAATCGAGGCGCTCCGGAAAGGGCGCCTCGATTTGTAGAGCTGCGGAAGTTGTGACCGTTACGCTATACGGTCCACCGTTAGCCGATGATGCGAGGGCGCTCGGCGTTTTCGACTGGTTTATGCACGCAAAGTCTGGGAATATACAAGTCGCATGTCTTACTGTCTAACCAGTTGCGCCAAGGAGGCACCATGGACTACAAGATTACCGGCTACGAGCCCGCCCAGCTGTTCCATTTCTTTGAGGAGGTCAGCGCGATCCCCCGTGGGTCTGGCAACGAGAAGGGCATCAGCGATTTCCTGGTCGCGTTTGCCAAGGAGCGCGGTCTCGATGTGTATCAGGACGAGGTCTACAACGTCATCATTCGCAAGCCCGCATCTGCCGGCGCCGAGAATGCCCCGACCGTGATGCTGCAGGGCCACATCGATATGGTGTGCGACAAGTTGGGCTCCGTTGAGCACGACTTTACGACCGATGGTATCGACCTGGTCGTCAAGGACGGCGTCCTTACAGCCAACGGCACCACCCTGGGCGCCGACAATGGTATCGCCGTCGCGCTTATGCTTACTGTGCTCAACGACGATTCGATTGCCCATCCGGCCCTCGAGTGCGTGTTCACCACCGACGAGGAGACTGGCCTGGTTGGCGCCGAGACGCTCGACAAGTCCCAGATCAGCGCCCGCACCATGATCAACCTCGACTCCGAGGAGGAGGGCGTTGCCACCGTCAGCTGCGCCGGCGGCGTCGTCGTTACCTACACCTGCCCCATCGTGCGCGAGCACAAGACCGGTAGCACCCTCACGCTCGACATTTCCGGTCTGTTGGGCGGCCACTCCGGCAGTGATATCAACCTGGAGCGCGGCAACGGAAACCTCATCATGGCCCGCATCATCGACCGCCTGATGGTCGCCGGCGAGCCCGCCATCGTCAGCTTCAACGGCGGCACCAAGGACAACGCCATCAACCGTGAGTGCAAGGCCGTTCTGGTCTATGCCGATCACGCTGCCGCCGAGGCCGCGGCCCAGATCGCAAAGGGCATCATCGCCGACGTCACTGCCGAGCTCGAGGTCTTCGACCCCGGCTTTACCTGCACCGTCGAGATTGCCGACGACGCCGAGGTCGAGGCCATGGACGAGAAGTCCGCGCTTGCCCTCATCCGCGCCCTGCGTCTTGCCCCTAACGGCGTGATTCGCCGCAACGTCGCCACCGACGGCTCCGTCGAGGTTTCCTCCAACATCGGCGTGGTCGCCACCTCCGATGACGAGGTCAAGATTATGCTGTCCCCGCGCTCCTCGATCACCTCGCTGCAGAACGAGTTCAAGGACCGCCTGCAGACGCTTGCCGATGTCCTGGGCTTCGACGCCAAGTTTGAGTTCGAGTATCCCGGCTGGAGCTATGCCGAGCATTCGCCGGTCCGCGAAGTCTTTGTCGAGAGCTATCGAGAGCTCTTTGGCTCCGAGCTGCGCATCGAGTCCATTCACGCCGGCCTTGAGTGCGGCCTGTTTGCCGAGGCTCTGCACGGCCTGGACGCCATCGCCGTGGGCCCGACGCTCTCCGATGTCCATACCCCGGACGAGAGCATGGAGCTCGCTTCTGCCGAGCGCTTCTACGAGCTGCTCATCGACGTCCTCAAGCGCCTCGCTGCGTAAAGGTTGCGCTAGCAGCAGTCCGAGCCACGTGCTAGCGGATTGCAAATGACATTATGAGAGGGGGCACCCGGTCTTTTGCGACGGGTGTCCCCTCTCTTTTGTTTGATAATTGCGAAATTAAGGCCACCTAGTCCATTTCTGCCTTGATGAGGTCGAGGGTGCGCTGGCAGTTTTCGCGGACGGGGCCGAGCATATGCTCGCGCAGGTCCGCCATGCCGGGCAGGTCGGCGTATTCGTCCATGACCTCTTCCATGCAAATGGGCACCTCGTAGGCGAGGTCCATCATGGTCGCAAAGCAAAACTTCTCGGATAGCCCGGCATCGGTGAGTGCCGCCTCCAGCGCGGGGTCGCCCATACCGTGGTATCGGCGGATAGCGCCTGGACCGATGCGCCCCACACGATTTTCGCCGCCAACGCTCATGGCAAGGCGCGCCCGGCGGCGCATGCGCTCGTATGCCAGCCCCGATGCGACATCGTACATGGGTGCGAGCGCCGCGTTTGTGCCTTTGCCAAGGATGAGCGAGTAGTTTTTAGCGTGTGCGTCAGGCGCTCCGATAATGGCGTTATAGAACAACATATAGGTAAAAAGCACAAGATTCATGTGGTGGGGGACTGTGTTAATCAGTCGTTCTTGGATGTCTCGTGTAGTTGGTCCTCCGTCGGCGGTGTATTTCTGGATTGGCAATACACCGAGCGCCTGGCAAAAGTCCTCCTGATGCAGCCTTTCGATATTTCCGCTGCTATTGACCATTCTGTCGTACCGTTCAACGACGAGCGCGGCTTCGTCTTCAAATGTGTAATAGGAGACGTTGGCAGTTGGAATGCCAACACGCCGAGCCGTTTTCATGCAGACGAATTCGTTTAAGGCCTGATGTTTGAACCCAACGACACCATTTTTGAAGATATGGGTAGTGGGGGATGACCCTAGACATTCGCACCATTGGCCATCATGCCAAGCTAGTGCAAATTTGCCTTGATTGCCGCCCAGGGACCAGCTTTCGTTGGAGCCCATCCATGTCTCTCTTTCGTCATCGCGAATTGCTTTGAGCTTGTGAGCGATTTGAGAATTGGTAAGCGGGCGGTATGCCGAGACCCTGCCGCGGGCGGCGTCTAATTGATCGGCTCGACAAAACTGAACGGCCCCCGCGCAGTCTAGACCGATATGGCACAAGAGGGCGACGGGGTTGTTGGATGCAACATCATGCTCGGTGGCAATAGCGCGACGCTGCTCTTGACTGTCGGGCAAAAGGCCAAATAGGAACGGGCGGACGATGCTATGGCCATACGTGCGATTGGAAAGCGGCATTGTTAGCGATAACGGTGCTCCGCGATAGGTTGGGGCGTATGCAAAGCTGCAGAGTCCATGCTCGTCTTGGCGGAGAGTGCCGGCGATTTCGCCACAAATGAGGGTCGCGAGCTCCATCTCTGCCATTTATTTCACAACCTTGCAGCCAAAGGAGAGGTTTGAAGTGCCGGAAAGGCCTTGCTCGGCTGCGATTTGGGCCAGCAAGGCACCATAGGAAGATGGCGTTCCTTGTCGAGTGGGTCGTCTGCCTGCGCTTGGCTTTGGCAGGGTATTCGAGTTCGCGATAGGGAGGTTCACTATCGTCGTCGGATGTTCGGAGGGCGATGCGATGGAGTCGTTATCGCTTTGCGCGAAGAGACCAATGCCGAGTGCGTTAAAGACGGTCAGCAACTTGTCGAGTCGAATGCCGGTGGCGTCTCCTAGCTCGAGCGATGCGAGCAGGCGTTCCGAAACACCGGCTTTTTTAGCGAGGGCGGCACGGGTGATCCCCTGCGCCTCGCGCGCCTGACGCACGTAGATGCCGGCTTGGCGCGGCGTGGTGATGGGAAGGGTATCCATGGCAATCTCCTAACGTGCAGACTTTTGCATCCTAGTATGACATGCAAAAATCTGCATGAAAAGGCCTCATGCAAAACTCTGCATGAGGCCTCATACGGACGTTTAGTTTTGAAGGGTGTTTTACAGCACCAAAATCCCTAGGTGCTCCAGCAAAATCTTGAGGCCGATGAGGATGAGCGCAACGCCGCCCACGATGGTGGCGGGCTTTTCGTAGCGCGCGCCAAAGATGCGGCCAATCGCCACGCCGGCAACGGAGAAGATGAAGGTCGTGATGCCTATGAGCGACACGGCGGGGACGATGTCGGCCGAGAGTGCGGCAAATGAGATGCCCACGGCCAGGGCGTCGATTGAGGTGGCGATGGCGAGGATCAGGTACTCACCCAGGTCAATCTTTTCGGCATCCTTGCCGTCGCTCTCGTCCTCATCCTCGTCCTCGGTAAAGGCCTCCCGCAGCATTTTGCCGCCGATGAAGGCCAAAAGGATAAAGGCGATCCAATGGTCGATGGGTCCGATGATGCCCATGAATTGACTGCCGAGCGCCCATCCGATTACGGGCATGCCGGCCTGAAAGCCGCCAAAGAACAGGCCGAGCACCACGGCGACTTTAAGGTTGATCTTCTTCATGCCAAGGCCCTTGCAGATGGAAACGGCAAAGGCGTCCATCGAAAGGCCAACGGCGAGCAACGCGAGCTCTGTGAGTCCCATAGTCTGGCTCCCTCTCTGCGGGCGAACCCGCGTGTACTTCTGCCGGGGGAGCAACAAAAAAGACCCGTGGCGTACGCGTTGCGCGCACAGCCACGAGTCTCGTTCATTAAGGCAAGCCAGGCCGCATCGGCCAGTATGTTGACTTGCCGCGCCACCGGAGGCGAAACCGGCCACGCGACTACTCCCTCATTTATGCGAATCCCGATGCTACCACATAAGCAGCTCATTTGGATTGGGGCTCTCAGCTGTGTTCGCTCATTCTGTAAGCATCGGATTTTGCGGGCGTCACAGGGGCAAACCGTGAGAAACTTATTGACGTTTATGGAGCGTATACGATGGGAGCGATGCCTTGGATAAGAACGAGCTGCAAAAGCGTATGGAACAGGCCATTCGCCTGACGGCACCTGGCCAGCCGATCCGCACCGCCCTCGACATGATCATTGCCGGTCACCTGGGTGCCCTTATCTGCGTCGGCGACACCGAAAACGTGCTTGCTGCCGGTAACGACGGCTTCCCGCTCAACATTTCGTTTACCTCGAACCGCCTGTTCGAGCTTTCCAAGATGGACGGCGCCATCGTTATCGATGGCGACCTCACCCAGATCCTGCGCGCCAACTTCCACCTCAATCCCGATCCCTCGCTTGCCACGAGTGAGACGGGCATGCGTCACCGTACTGCCGCTCGCATGTCGGTGCTCACCGATGCCATCGTGATCTCGGTCTCGGCCCGTCGCGCCGTCGTTAACGTGTACGTTCACGGCAAGAGCTACGAGATCCAGCCCGTCACCACCATCATGAGCTCGGTCAACCAGCTCGTCGCCACGCTCCAGACCACCCGTCAGTCGCTCGACCGCTCCTTGCTGCGCCTGACGGCCCTTGAGCTCGACGACTACGTTACGCTCGCCGACATCACCGGCATCTTCTCGAGTTTCGAGATCATGCAACAGGCAAAGACCGAGCTTAAGGATTGCATCGTCAAGCTGGGTAACCAGGGCAAGCTCGTGCAGATGCAGCTCGAGCAGCTCGCGGGCTCCAGCATGGATACCGAATACGACTTGATGATCCGCGACTACGCAAGCGATTCCTCTGAGGCCAACGCCGAGAAGATCCGCGCTGAGCTTGCCCGTATGACGCCTAAGGACCTATCCGACCCGCAGCACGTGGCGGCAGTTCTGGGCTATGACGACCTGGACGAGGACTCCGTCATGACGCCGCTGGGCCTGCGCACGCTTTCGCGCGTGTCCGTCGTGCGTGACGGCGTGGCCGAGAAGATCGTCGACGAGTACGGCTCGCTGCAGGAGCTCATGGACGACATCAGCGAGGATCCGGAGCGCCTGGGCGACTTTGGCGTTAACAACCCTGCCATTCTTGCGGACTCCCTGTACCGCATGAAGGGCACCAAACAGGGGAACGCATAATGGCGCCCGTATGCGCCGTGGTCGTTGCCGGTGGCAGCGGCCAGCGCTTTGGAAATCCCGGCGGCAAGCAGCTCGTTAACGTGGCGGGCCGTCCGCTCATGAGCTGGTCCATCCGTGCGTTCGATCGTAGCGACAAGGTCGGCCACATCGTCGTGGTTTGCCCTGCCGAGCGCCGTGCCGAGATGCGCCGCCTTGCCATCGACCCGTTTGACTATGACACGCCCATCAGCTTTGCCGATGCCGGCGATACCCGCCAGGATTCCACCCGTGCCGGCGTGCATGCGGTTCCGGCGGGCTTTGAATACGTTGCCATTCACGATGGTGCTCGTCCGCTCATTACGACCGAGGCCATCGACCACGCGATCGACGTGCTTGTGGGCGACCGCGCCCTCGACGGTGTCGTGTGCGGTCAGCCCGCGATCGACACGCTCAAGATCGTCGATGGCGACAACATCGTCGAGACGCCGCCGCGCGAGCTGTACTGGGCCGCGCAGACGCCGCAGATCTTTAGCGTCGATGCTATGAAGCGCGCCCATGCCGCGGCGATTGCCGAGGGCTTTATCGGTACTGACGATTCATCGCTGGTCGAGCGCATGGGCGGGCGCGTCCGCTGTGTCCAGAGCCCGCGCGATAACCTTAAGGTGACGGTGCCCGAGGACCTGCGTCCCGTAACCGCGATTCTGCTTGGCCGCATGGCCGAGGGAGAGGACCTTCCCCATGTTCAGTAACCTGCGCATTGGCCATGGCTACGACGTCCACCGTCTGGTGGAGGGGCGTCGATGTATCATCGGCGGTGTCGACATTCCCTACGAGCGCGGCCTGCTGGGCCACTCGGATGCCGATGTGCTCGCGCACGCCTTGGCCGACGCTATTCTGGGCGCCTGCCGCGGGGGAGACATCGGCAAGCTATTCCCCGATACCGACCCCGCCTATGAGGGTGCCGATTCGATGGTGCTGCTCGCTCGCGTGATGGACTATGCGCGCGAGCTGGGCTTCGAGTTTGTCGATGCCGATTGCACCATTGCCTGCCAGCAACCCAAGATCACCCCGCACCGCGATGCCATGCGCGCCAACCTTGCCCATGCCCTGGGCGTTGACGTCGAAAACGTGGGCGTCGCCGCCACTACGACCGAAAAGCTCGGTTGGGAAGGCCAGGGCGAGGGAATCGGCGCCTGGGCCGTCTGCCTGCTACAGAAAACCGTTAAGGAGTAACGAATGCGTATCTACAACAGCGCTACCCATAAAAAGGAAGAGTTCCAGCCCATCGAGTCCGGCAAGGTCCGCATGTACGTGTGCGGCCCCACGGTCTACGACAACATCCACATCGGCAACGCCCGCACGTTCATCAGCTTTGACGTGATTCGCCGCTGGCTCATCGCGAGCGGCTACGAGGTCACGTTCGCCCAGAACCTCACCGATGTCGACGACAAGATCATCAAGCGCGCCAACGAGCAGGGCCGTACGGCCGCCGAGGTCGCGACGGAGTTCTCCGACAAGTTCATCGGCGTCATGCGCGCCGCCAACGTGCTCGATCCCGATGTGCGCCCCCGCGCCACCAAGGAGATCGGCCCCATGATCGCCATGATCAAGACGCTTATCGAGCAGGGCCACGCTTACGCAGCCGATAACGGCGATGTGTACTTTGTCGTGCGCAGCGATCCCAACTATGGTCAGGTCTCGGGCCGCAACATCGACGACCTTATGGTTGGCGCACGCATTGAGGAGAACGAGGACAAGAACGACCCGCTCGACTTTGCCCTGTGGAAGGCCGCCAAGCCCGGCGAGCCCAGCTGGCCGAGCCCCTGGGGCGAGGGCCGTCCCGGTTGGCACACCGAGTGCGCCGCCATGGTGCATCGCTACCTGGGCACTCCGATCGACATCCACGGCGGCGGCTCCGACCTTGCCTTCCCGCATCACGAGAACGAGTGCGCTCAGGCCACCTGCGCCTGGCACCAGGGCTTCTCCAACACCTGGATGCACACGGGCATGCTGCTGGTAGACGGCGAGAAGATGTCCAAGTCGCTCGGCAACTTCTTTACGCTGGCCGAGGTCCTCGAGCAGCACTCCGCTGCCGCCCTGCGCCTGCTGATGCTGCAGACGAGCTATCGCTCGCCGCTCGACTTTTCTTGGGAGCGCCTGGAGGGTGCCGAGAACTCGCTCACGCGTATCGCCGGTACGGTCGAGAACCTGCGCTGGGCCGCGAACCATGCGACGGCCGATGCCGATGAGGCAGCATCCGAGGCGTTTGCCGCCAAGGCCGCCGAGACCCGTGCCACCTTTAAGGAGTGCATGGACGACGACTTTAACACCGCCGGTGCCATGGGTGCTGTCTTTGGCTTTGTGACCGAGTGCAACCAGTACCTGGAGCAGGCGGGCGATGCTGCCGACAAGGCCGCAGTCCTGGCTGCCGCCGATACGCTGGCCGAGCTGCTCGATACGTTTGGCGTTGAGCTTCCCGAGCCCAAGGTCGAGTTGCCGCTGGGCCTGCTGGGCGTTGCCGCCGGTTTGGTTGCCTACACGGGCGACGACGTGGACGAGGCCGCTGCCAAGATTCTCGAGGCCCGTGCCGAGGCCCGTGCCGCCAAGAACTGGGATCTGGCCGACGCCATCCGCGACCAGCTCAAGGACCTCGGGCTGACGATCGAGGATACTGCCGCCGGCACCCGTATCAAATCTCTCTAATCCCCGCGGGTTTCCCAAGCACCCGACCTTGCCGTTCAAACCGTCGCTCGCGTACTCAAGTACGCGTCGCTCCTCTTTCACGGCAATCTCGGGCACTTGGAAAACCCGTACCGACCGCTTGGGCTATTCGTCTTAAGCGGTCGCTTCTTTTGTCTTGTTTGAAATTTTTTTAAAGGAGGCCGTCCTATGGTCGACAATCGCAAGCGTGCGCCTCGTGGCGGCAAGCAGGCTGCTTCTGGCTCGCGTCCGATTCGCCGCAACGACCGCGCTGCCGCTCCCAAGGGCCAGCGCGAGCGCTCCCAGGCCGCACGTCCTCAGCGCGATCGCAACCGCGACAACGTTCAGGTCCCCAAGGGCGAGTTTATCGAAGGTCGCCGTGCTGCCGCCGAGGCGCTGCGTACCGGCTTTCCCGTCAAGTGCGCGCTCATCGCCGAGGGCGGGGAGCGCGATGCCGCCCTGTCTCGTCTGGTCGACGACCTCAACGCCGCGGGTGTCCGCATTAAGTATGTGCCGCGCGCGCAGCTCGATGCGCTGTCGAGCCATGGCGCTCACCAGGGTATTGCGCTCGAGGTTGGCAACTTCCCCTATGCCGACGTCGCCGACATCCTCGGCCGCGCGGGTGACGGACCGGCGCTCGTCGTCGTGCTCGATCATGTGACCGACGACGGTAACTTTGGTGCCATTGTGCGCTCTGCCGAGGTCGTGGGCGCGGCGGGCGTCATCATTGCCAACAAGCGCGCCGCCGGCGTGACCGTTGGCAGCTACAAGACTTCTGCCGGTGCTGTCATGCACCTGCCTATCGCACAGGTTCCCAATATCGCCCGTGCGCTCGATGACCTCAAGGCCGCTGGCTTTTGGGTGGGCGGTGCCTCCGAGCACGCCGAGGGCAGCTGCTGGGATGCTCCCTTCGAGGGCCGCGTGGCGCTCGTCATGGGCTCCGAGGGCGACGGCATCTCGCGCCTGGTGCTTGAGAAATGCGACTTTTTGACCAAGCTTCCCCAGCGCGGCATGACCGAGAGCCTCAATGTTGCCCAGGCGACAACGGCGCTGTGCTTTGAGTGGCTGCGCCGCAATGCCGGCGAGCTCATGGGGGAGGAGTAGCGCATGTCCAAGAAGAACCGCGCCAAGTCCAAGGCCAAGCGCTTTGGCGAGGGCTCGGCCAAGCCGATTGTTTCGGCTGCGACCTATGGCGTGGGCGGCAATGCGTTTGCGCAGGCTATCGCCGACCCAGTCTCGACGGTGCACTCCAACAAGCCCGAGCTGCTGGTGGTCGACGGTTACAACGTGATCCACTGCACGCCGCGCTACGAAAAGCTCGTGTACGACCATTCCGACGATCCGTATTCCAGCGACGTTCACGATATGGCGCGCACTGCCCTCATCAACGACGTTGCCGCGTTTGCCCAAGGCCGCTACGAGGCCGTAATCGTGTTTGACGGCGCGGGCAATATCTCCAGCGAGCGCCCCAATCTGCCGGCCCGTGGCGTGCGCATCGAGTTTTCGCCGACGGGCGTCTCTGCCGATACCGTGGTGCAGAAGCTCTGTATCGAGGCACGCGAGGAAGGCCGCGCGTGCTCCGTGGTATCGAGTGACGGCACGATCCAGGCCGTCGTCATGGGCAAGGGCGTTACGCGCATCTCGAGCCGTATGCTGGTGGACGAGATCAAACAGATCGATAACGACGTTCACGAGGCAGAGGAAGCTCCGCAGATCAAGATGACCCTGGGCAGCCGCCTGAGCCCCGATGCCCTGGCCAAGCTCAAGGCCCTGCGCGGACGGTAGGGGAGCTGACGGCGCGACGCTGTCTCGCTAACTCCATTCAGCGATGTCGATCATTCTACGGAGGCGCCATGTAAGCGCCTCTTTTAGATATGGCAGCCTTGCCGTGAGCGCGTCGTTTCTGGACAGAATCTCGATTGCCTCGTCAACGAAGCCTTCGAGTTTGTCGCCGTCAAACCAGCCCATGTCCTCGACGAGCAACATTTGTTTGGCGGGGCTTGAATGAAATTGTGCGCTGGTAAAACTGTGCTCTCCCGCCCTAAGCTCTTCTAGTGATATGTTGCACCAGAGTGATGAGCCCGAATCGAAGATGGGGGCTGGTCTGCAGGCTAGCGTGTTTACGTTTCGCACAAGGCCAAAGTTACGCCAATGGCGGTCATAGTTGGCGATGATGTCGTCGCACACGATCATGCGGTCAAGGGCGTCTTTTATATCTGTCGCTCCAAGCTCTTCGCAGTTTGCTACATACCGTTCGTAATCGGTTAGTCGCTCGTCTGCATTTGCATGCTGGTTTACATAGAACGCAGGGACATATTCTTCTTCGTCAGTTAAGAAGACATTGCATGTGCTCAAGGCGGAAGTACCCGCGCCTTCGAGCGAGTAAGGCACATAATCGCAGGCGTTTAGGATGCGACGGTGGAGTGCGGTCGCCACCATCTCGTTATAGGGTTCCTGGTTTAGATGCGCACCTGCCTTGTGGAGGATTCGACGGTCACCCTCGCATGTCCAGTACTTTTGAAGATTGCCGTCCGAGGTGTTGTCGGGCTTGGCAGCAGCTGCCTTGCCCTCTGGGGCGAAGGGTGCAATGGTTAGCGAGACGTCATCAAAAGCATTATTGAAGAAATTGATATCTTTCCACGCGAGACCGGAGTCTTGGGGCCTAATCCAATACTGGTCGGATAAGGAGAGGCCAAGATTTCGCTGTACGAGTTCATCGGGAACATCAACTGCGGCTTCTGCAAGCAGGGAGGCTAGCCCAATGCGTGCGAGCGGGATACCGCGGCCACGCCACCAAGTGCGGAAAGAGTCGAGCGATATGGGGCTATTAGGGCCAAATACTCCAATAGGGGCGTGGGCGTAATCGATGTCGGCGCCGATATGGGTAAAGTCTTTTCGCGATGTGCTGTAGACCAGCTGAGCGACTTCGTGCGTGCGATTCATGAGGGTGAACGCGATCTCGCTCTTACCGTGGCCGCGGCGGGGACGTCCCCCCGTTTTGGTCACGGAACGGAGTCGCGTGTCGACGCTGTCTTTGTCGATGAGCCATACACCAGAAGCCTTGCGGGCATCAAGTGCTCCGTTTTTTATGAGCTCCTGCACCCTGCGCGGAGTGATGCCGAGCAGCTCGGCGGCTTCCTTGGTAGTAAGCATCACGAAACCCTTCGTCAAAACGAATAGTTTTATATATAGCAATTGTAATTAAAACTATTCGTTCTGACGAATGGTTTTGAGATTGAGGGCGAACCGACAGAAATGAACGGGCCTGGTACCTGTTGTTGCTGGATTTTGCATATTTGTATAACGCCGTGTGGCCTGTTGCGCCCCGTCCGTAATTCCTTTATTCTTAACAGGCTTCGCGCGAAAGCGCCAAGTGTGCCAGTGTGGCGCAACGGTAGCGCAACTGATTTGTAATCAGTGGGTTGCAGGTTCGATTCCTGTCACTGGCTCCATGAGAGTTTTGGGCCCTGTTCCCTTGTGGGACAGGGCCCGTTTCTTTTTATGTCGATAAGCCAGCGGGTTTGGCGCCAACCAAGCTTCAGGTTTGTCTCAATCTGTAACACGGGTGGGCTGAAAACCCTCCTTATAGTTACAGATCGAGACAATGCCAAAGGACGGCCGATAACGTCTCGATCTGTAACACGAAGAGGCTGAAAACCGTTCTAGCTGTTACAGAGTGAGACGTGAGCCGGGGTCGCCGCGTAGTATCTCGATCTGTAACAGATAGGAGAGGAATGACCCTCTTACTGTTACAGATTGAGATGAAAACGGTGAGGCCCCTGGTCTACTTGATCGCACCGGGGAAGCTCCGATCTCGACCTATATATAGGTGCAAATAGGCTGTTATCGAAGCTCGATCCTGAAGGTGTACTCTACTACACCAAAGTGTTACCTTGGGAAACGTCACCTCTGTATCCAAAACCACCGTCCTTCACATCCAAACTCAACAAAACCGCAGGTCACGGCTATATAGATACGCCCGGCACCGTGTATCTAGAGGTTTTCGTTGACAGCCCCCAAGGTTGCATCGTATTATCTTCTTCGTTCGCGGGGGCGGCGGTCCAAAAGACCAAAGAACCTGCGGATACTTGAACGATTGGGAGTTTGCCCGAGTGGTTAATGGGGACGGGCTGTAAACCCGTTGGCTCTGCCTACATAGGTTCGAATCCTATAGCTCCCACCCGTCAAGTGCCTGTATAGCTCAGTCGGTAGAGCACTTCGTTGGTAACGAAGAGGTCACCAGTTCAAGTCTGGTTGCAGGCTCCATCCGGCGGTGTAGCTCAGTTGGTTAGAGCACACGGTTCATACCCGTGGCGTCACTGGTTCGAATCCAGTCACCGCTACCATAGGTAACACGGTGGCTTCTCAATAGTATGTTGAGAGGCCACTATGGTATAAAGGCAAAGTCCCGTCCGGGGACGACCTGTTAAGAGGAGGGCTTTATGGCCAAAGAGAAGTTTGAGCGCACTAAGCCGCATGTTAACATCGGCACCATTGGTCACGTCGACCACGGCAAGACCACGCTGACCGCTGCCATCACCAAGGTTCTCTCCGAGACCGAGGGCTGCAAGGCTGACTTCACTGCGTTCGAGAACATCGACAAGGCTCCCGAGGAGCGCGAGCGCGGCATTACGATCTCCGTCTCCCACGTCGAGTACGAGACCGCTTCCCGTCACTACGCTCACGTTGACTGCCCGGGCCACGCTGACTACGTCAAGAACATGATCTCCGGCGCTGCTCAGATGGACGGCGCTATCCTGGTCATCGCCGCTACCGACGGCCCCATGGCTCAGACCCGCGAGCACATCCTGCTCGCCCGTCAGGTCGGCGTTCCCTACATCGTCGTCTTCCTGAACAAGTGCGACATGGTCGACGATGACGAGCTCATCGACCTCGTCGAGATGGAGACCCGTGAGCTCCTCTCCGAGTACGATTTCCCCGGCGACGACATCCCCGTCATCCGTGGTTCCGCTCTGGGCGCTCTCGAGGGCGACGCCAAGTGGATGGACGCTATCCGCGAGCTCATGAATGCCGTCGACGAGTACATCCCGACGCCTGCTCGTAACAACGACCTCCCGTTCCTGATGGCCGTTGAGGACGTTATGACCATCTCCGGCCGTGGCACCGTTGCTACCGGCCGTGTCGAGCGCGGTGAGCTCAAGCTCAACGAGCCCGTCGAGATCGTCGGCATCAAGGATACCCAGAACACCGTCGTTACCGGTATCGAGATGTTCCGTAAGTCCATGGACTTCTGCGAGGCTGGCGACAACGTCGGTCTGCTGCTCCGCGGCATCAAGCGTGAGGATATCGAGCGCGGCCAGGTTCTCTGCAAGCCCGGTTCGGTTACCCCGCACACCAAGTTCACCGGCGAGATCTACGTTCTGACCAAGGAGGAGGGCGGCCGTCACACCCCGTTCTTCGATGGTTATCGTCCTCAGTTCTACTTCCGTACCACCGACGTTACCGGTACGGTCAAGCTCCCCGAGGGCACCGAGATGGCTATGCCTGGTGACCACATCACCATCGAGGGCGACCTCATCCACCCGATCGCCATGGAGGAGGGCCTGCGCTTCGCTATCCGCGAGGGTGGCCACACCGTCGGTTCGGGCATCGTCTCCACGATCATTGAGTAAATTAGCTCTTTGATATAGCTGACTTAGAGAACCCGGCACTTATATGGGTGCCGGGTTCTTTTCTGCAATGGATATTGAGCCGTTGCTGGTGTCGAGAGGATCGATATTGGTCCTGGATGCACCGTCGATTAGCTCTCGATGGCTTCATTGATGTGTTCCAAATATGAATGGATCCACCGAGAACCAATTGACTCGAGGTTTTCATTGACAGCAGTTACGTGGAGCTGATAAAGTAACAACTCGTGCCCGTACGGGGCGGAAATGAAAGGTTCAGGATACATGCGTACTCTAGTTACTCTTGCGTGCACTGAGTGCAAGCGCCGCAACTATACGACCACCAAGAACAAGTCAACCATGCCTGATCGTATGGAGATCAAGAAGTATTGCCCCTGGTGCCGTCATTACACGCTGCACAAAGAGACTCGCTAGTCTCTAGTCACATACGCCAGTAGTTCAATTGGTAGAGCATCGGTCTCCAAAACCGAGTGTTGAGGGTTCGAGTCCTTCCTGGCGTGCCAGTCATTATTCCGTAAGCTCCCACTTGGGGGCTTACGGTTTACTCATGTATAAGCGCATTGCGCGGAGGTAACCCAAATGGCCAACAAGAAGAACAAGAAGAAGGCTCAGCAGCCGGCACCTGCCAACAAAGCTGCCGCCAACTCCAAGGTTGAGGCCAAGAAGGCCGTTGCCAAGAAGAACGAGAAGGCTGCGAAGTCCAAGAAGAACGAGAAGCCTGGTTTCTTCGCCCGCACCAAGAAGTATTTCGCTTCGGTCAAGTCCGAGATGAAGCGTGTCACGTGGCCCGATAAGAAGGAGCTCGTGAACTACTCGGTTGTCGTTTGCGCTTCTCTGATCGTCGTCGGCGTCGTCATCGCTCTGCTCGATGCTGGCTTTGGCGAGGCTCTTGCTCTGTTCTCTGGATTGAGGGGCTAAACCATGTCTAAGCGTTGGTACGTCGTTCACACTTACTCTGGATACGAGAACCGCGTTAAGTCCGATCTCGAGCATCGCATCGAGACTATGGGCATGCAGGACCGTATCTTTGATATCGAGATTCCTATGGAGCGCGTCACCGAGATTAAAGAGGGTGGCAAGCGTGAGACCAAGGATTCCAAGATCTTCCCGGGTTATGTCCTGGTCCGCATGGAGATGGATGACGATGCTTGGACGTGTGTTCGTAACACGCCTGGCGTCACCGGTTTCCTAGGCGGCAACGGCAAGCCCGCTCCGCTTTCCCGCGACGAGTACAACAAGATGACTCGTCGTCCCGGTAAGGGCGATTCGCCCAAGCGCACCTCGGTTGATATTGAGGTCGGCACGTCCGTCCGCGTCACCGATGGCCCGCTTACCGACTTTGATGGCAAGGTCTCCGAGGTTAACACCGAGGCTGGCAAGCTCAAGGTCACGCTGATGATCTTTGGCCGCGAGACGCCGGTCGAGCTCGACTTTAACCAGGTCGCTGTCATCGCTTAAGTTTTCGTCCGTTCGCGCGAGCGTGCTTCTTCTGTGACTGCTCATCTCAGGAGTGCTTCTAACACGTGCGTGCTTACGATATAGCAAGTACTTCACACTCGTGATTCGAAAGGAATGACCATGGCTGAGAAGAAGGTTGCCAACGTCATTAAGCTCCAGATTCCTGCTGGTGCAGCTAACCCCGCTCCTCCCGTCGGCCCCGCCCTGGGCGCTGCTGGCGTGAACATCATGCAGTTCTGCCAGGCCTTTAACGCCGAGACGCAGGACAAGAAGGGCGACATCATCCCCGTTGAGATCTCTGTCTACGAGGATAAGTCCTTCTCCTTCATCACCAAGACCCCGCCGGCGGCTCACCTCATCAAGAAGGAGCTGAACCTCAAGTCTGGTTCCGCTAAGCCCCAGGCCGACAAGGTTGGTCAGCTCTCCCAGGAGCAGCTCACCAAGATCGCCGAGATCAAGATGCCGGACCTCAATGCCAACGACATTGACGCCGCCAAGAAGATCATCGCCGGTACCGCCCGTTCCATGGGCGTCACCATCGCTGAGTAGCGATTTCTTATGGTAACGACGGGTGCTCCGACCGGGGCGCCCGTTAAATGTGTGCAATAGGGCACACGATACGATGTGGGAGGGCTCACGCCCGTTTAACCACAGGAGGTAATGCACATGGCTAAGCATGGTAAGAGCTATAACGCCGCTGCTGAGAAGATCGACCGCGCCACGCTCTACACCCCCCTTCAGGCTGCCAAGCTCATCAAGGAGCTCGACACCGCCAAGTTCGACGAGACCGTCGAGGCCCACTTCCGTCTGGGCATCGATACTCGTAAGGCTGACCAGAACATCCGTGGTTCCATCTCCCTGCCCCACGGCACCGGCAAGACCGTTCGTGTTGCCGTCTTCGCCGAGGGCGAGAAGGCCCGCGAGGCCGAGGCTGCCGGCGCCGACATCATCGGTTCCGACGAGCTCGTCGCCCAGATCCAGAAGGGCGAGATCAACTTCGACGCCGCTATCGCTACGCCGAACATGATGGCCAAGGTTGGCCGCATCGGTAAGATCCTTGGTCCCCGTGGCCTTATGCCGAACCCTAAGCTCGGTACCGTGACCATGGACGTCGCCAAGATGGTCTCCGAGCTCAAGGCCGGCCGCGTTGAGTATCGTGCCGACCGCTACGGCATCTGCCACGTGCCCCTGGGCAAGAAGTCCTTCTCTGAGCAGCAGCTCGTCGAGAACTACGCTGCCCTGTACACCGAGATCCTGCGCGTCAAGCCCTCTTCTGCTAAGGGCAAGTACGTCAAGTCCATCTCCGTGTCTTCCACCATGGGCCCTGGCGTCAAGGTCGATCCCGCTGTCCAGCGTGACTTCCTGGCTGAGTAACTGCTAGTTACTGCCTGAGCAAAGCAAGCATTGCTAAAGAAACCCGGTTCCGCCTCGTGTGGGACCGGGTTTCTTGCTATCGCGTGCCAAAACCACCTCAAAGGGGACAGCGTCCCCTTTGAGGTGGTTACCAGGGTGTTCTGGCGGTAGAGGACTCAATGGCCTCGTGGCGCTTGAGCTCGCGGCGCATGGTTTGCGAGTTGAGCCAGGCTGCCTGCCAGCCACGGATGGGGTAGCGCGTCTGGTCGAGCTCAAACTGCGTATAGCCGCAGGCGTTGATGATCGTCGTTCCACACACATGCTGCCGCTCGCGCTGAAAATCGTAGCCGTAGCTTTGGTGCACATGCCCGTGCACCATGTAGTCGGGATTCCAGGATTCGAGTGCTGTGTTAAAGCACTCGAACCCTCGATGCGGCAGATCGTCCAGATCACCCATACCGGCGGCGGGTGCATGGGTAAGCAGAATGTCGCACCCGCCGACCATCCTAACCTTACGCGACAGCTTACGCATGCGCTTGGACATCTCGCGTTCGGTGTACATGTTGGCGCCGTCGCGATAACGCATGGACCCGCCAAGGCCCGCAATGCGAATCCCTCGGTACGTGTACACGCTGTCCTCTACGCAGATACATCCACCCGGTGCATGACGTGCGTAGCGGTCATCGTGATTGCCGCGGACGTAGATGAGCGGTTTGTTGATGACCGTAACCAAAAACTCAAGATAGTCCGGGTCCAGATCGCCGGCGGACAAAATCAGGTCGACTCCCTCAAAGCGTTCCTTGCGAAAGCACTCCCAAAGGCATCGTTCTTCGGTATCGGCTATTGCAAGGATTTTCATAGGGCAGGGACTTTCGGCTCATCGTCGAGCTGCGGAATGGTGCCTACCACGTTATCCGCCAGCCAATTCATCTCGACAATCTGCGTGCTCGGCAGCGGAGGGAAGCCTTCGATCTGTACCACGCCGTTCTGGCTGTGGAGCTCGCCGCCAAAGGGGTTGATGGGTCCCTCGACAATGCCGTTGCGGAGCAACTGCACGAGTTTGCGCGTCTGGTAGGGTAGGCCCGGAGCGTAACGGATGTCGATAACGCCGGAGCTCATGCCGTACCAGTAGTTGACGGCGCGCACTTGGTTGTCATCGCTGGTCTCGTCCCACGTGCCGTGCAGAAGGCTGCGAACGATGAGCTCGTAGTAACGGCCCCAGTTCCATACCGGCATGGCGATGCCGGAAACCTTGCCATCGACCAGGCGGTGGAGTCCGTAGGCCGTGGGGTCTTCGAGCGACTTTGACATGTCAGCGCCGGTCATGACGCTCACGCCTTCGCGGCACATGGCCTCGGCAAGACCGCCGGCGGGCACATCGCCCCAGGTGAGGATAATTTGCGCACGGGGGTCGAGCAGCGAGGCGCCAATCGCAAAGGCGTTGATCTCGCTGAGTGCGCCCGAGGCGAAGACCGACGCGTGGTAACCGATGCGGTGGTTGTCCGCCATGCTGGCGGCAAGGGCGCCCAGGAGAAACTTGGCCTCGTACATCTTGCCAAAGTACGAACGGACGCTTTGATGGGGAAGGCCGATGGAGCAGTTGAGGAACCGAACCCGGGGATACTCAACGGCAGCCCTGAGCGTATATTCCATTAGGCGGTGCGAGGTCGAGAAGATGACGTTTGCTCCATGTTTGACAGCCGTTTCCACGGCGGCGTAGAACACATCCGGATCGTGACAGTCCTCAAACGCCTCGGTGCGTACGATACCGCCAAAGTGCTCATCGAGATACTGACGCCCTTGGTCGTGCAGGCTGTCCCAGCTCGACGTCGCACAGGGGAACTCATGAATAAAAGCGATGCGCAGGGGGTTGGCCGCCGAATAGACGGTCTTGCCCATAAAGAAGTTGAGCACGCCGGAGGTGGACTTGGCGGGCGTCTCCTCCTCGTCGATGCTCGGTGCTTCGACAAGATCGACCTTGTCCTCGTCATTTTTGCCGGCAATGACCAGCTCGCGCCAAATCTTGCACAGGCGGTTTACGACGATATCCGTCGGCGTATCCAGCAGGCGGTCCTGGTTGTACACGTTGAGGTAGACGAGCATGGCGTCGGCAGGCGTAATGTCCAGGTGGTCGCCGCCTGCGCGAAAGTAGGCGCGCTTAAAGAGCAGGAAGGTGTGGCGCAGGTAGTCGACCTTTTTCTGCGGCCATTTTTCGATAAGGTTCTGACCGAGCATCTTGGCGAGCGTTTCGTAGCTTCCCTCGCGCGAGAACTCGATCTCGTATAGGGGGCAGACGCGCCAAAACGCGCAGAACTCGCCGTACAGGCGGCTTTCGACGGAATCCCATGTGCCGGGGTAGAGACGGGTGACCTTGGCCGAAACCGTCGGAGCGTCTAGGAATTTGAGGACACTGACGCGTTTGTTGCCTTCCTGGACATAGAACCGATGCATGAACTCGGTGACGATGACGGGGTCGCGATAGCCCTCGGTCACCTGGATGTCGTAGAGGTTGGACCACTTGCGGGCGAACTCGGTGCTAAACGGAAGCAGGGGCATAAAGTTGCATGAAAAGGCGGACTGACGGCCTTTGGTGACCGTGCCGACGACCATTTCGAGCGGAATATCCCTTAGGCCGACATTCTCTCGCTGACCTAAGGGGAGCTGAGCAACCAAACTGTCGAGGTCCGTGAGGTACGGGTGCTCGCTTTGGCTGATGGCGCGACGGCGTCCCTGCTCGCCGCGCTTGCGTGCTTGACGATAGGCCTCTTCCATGGTGTCTACTCCCTTAGTCGTTTAAACAACGATATGAACCATGGTACCACGATGCGAAACCACCACAAAGGTGCCTGTCCCCTTTGTGGTGGTTTAGGCGATGATGGGGGCGATGGCACGAATGCAGGCGTCGGCTGCCGTAAAAGTGGTGCTATCGTCGCTGACGATAAAGATGATTTTGCCCTTAACGCCAAAGTCGCCGATCTCGCTAAAGAGCACGTACGGCTCCTTGTCAAAGCCAGAGATGGGCGAGACGGCCGTTTTGGTTGCGCTCGTGAGCTCGTCTGCCAGCGCGTCAAGGGAAGCCCACTTAGACGTGTCCTTTACGGCAACGGGCACGGCCACGCGCCCAAAGGGCATCAGATGCACGAGCGTGTTCTTGGAGATGTTGGAGTTGGGCACAATGATGGTCTGCCCGCAGGCGTCCTCGATGGTTGTGTGACGCCAGGTGATATCTTGGACCACGCCGGATACGCCGCCGACCTCGATATTGTCGCCGGGTTTGATGATGCCCATAAAGGTCACCTGCATGCCGCCGATAAGGTTTGACAGCGTGTCCTGAAAGCCGAGCGAGATGGCGATGCCGCCGACGCCAAGAGCGGCGACGAGCGCGTTTGCGTTAATGCCAAAGCAGTTGTCGAGGATAAAGCTGCCGCCAATCATCCAGATGACGGCGCGTGCGATGTTGATGAAGATACTCGATGCCGGAAGCGGGTTATCGTCTCGGTTAAGCAGATGGTTCAGGGTCTTGGATACGACCTTGGCGGCGACGGCGGTGCCTATCGCCAAGATGACGGCCCAGATGATGTTGTGGACCCATCGTTGTGCAAAGAAATGAAGAATCGGCTCAAACAATTCCATGTAGGGAAAACCTCCTAATGATCGTTCAACCATGATACCCACCAAGAAGCCCGTCCGATCAAATTCGGACGGGCTTCTGTGCTCGATATAAGGTTTACGCGGCGGGGCTGTAAGGCCCGGACGATGCAGCTTAGCGTCGACGCTTCCAGATAATGCCGAGCATGATGACGATGATGCCGCCGATAAGGCACGCGCCAACTACTGCCAGCGTGCGGTCTCCCGTTGCGGCGAGCTTACCGGTCGTCTTCTTGGTGATGACCTTCGTGGTCGTCGTGTCCGTCTTAGGCGAGGGCTTAGGCGTCGGGGCCGGTGTGGGCGTGGGGTCCACGGCTGCGGAGCCGAAGCTGATGGTGCCGGCGAGCCCGGCCATCTTGCTCTCCCAGCTGTCTTGCCCGATCAGCGCCCTCAGCGCCGCCTCGCACGTGCCCCACTCGGTGTACTTGGTGGCGTGTGCAAAGGTGGGAAAGTCGGTCGTGTTGGTAATGATGTAGTTGTTGGTGGCGACGGTATAGGTCTTGGCGGGGTCGAGCGTGCTGCCGTCCTTGGCAAGTGTGGCACTCACAATGCGCTTGCCTTCGGGCTGCGTCCAATCAATCGTCACGTTGATGCCGCCAAAGGAGAGAACGCTGCCAGAGTCATCGCGCCACTTGTACTTGTCTTGCGCCTCCTGCTCGGTATGGCCGGCTGCCACGTAGGCTTGCTGAAGCTCGTAGCTGTGATTGCACTCGTCGCTGATCTGCAGTGAGTGCTCGAGTGCTGTCAGGAAGTCCGCGCCGGTCATGGTCCAGGTCTCCACGGTGTTGCCGTAGGGCGAGATAGCGATGACGTTGCCGGCAGTCACATCGCCCGCAGCGATGCCGCCGCGGATGCCACCCGCGTTCTCGATGGCAAGGTCTGCGCCCGTCAGGGCAAGATAGGAGCCGCAGATCACATGTCCGATGGTCTGGGCCTTGGTGGTGTCGCCCTCCTTGCTGGGGCGGAAATCGGTGGTGCGCACCATCTCCCAGCCGTGCGTGCCAGATGCGTTCTCGCCGTAGAAATAATTGGTAGAGCTCGTGCCGAGCACCTCGCTCGATGCGGCGCTAAAGGCATCGTCGAGCGGCTTGATCTTGTTGTCGTGGACCTCATCAAGGATGCTCTGATAGGTGGAGCCCTTGTTGGGATCGGTCAAAAGAACGTTTACATCCTTGGCGGTATAGAGCTTCTCGTCGCTTTTGCCTGCGTATACCGCTACCGTGTCATCGTCGGTGCTTTCGGTGCCCTTGGTGTCGTACTCGTAGGGGATGGAAGGCAGTCCCACCTCGGCAAAGGCGCTGCCTGCCTCGACAACGTGGATTGTCTTGCCGTCGGCTCCCGTCACCTTCTCGTTAAGGTTGATGTGCTCGTGGCCTGCGATAAGGGCATCGACGCCACGGAGCCGCGTGGCAAAGGTCTTGGCGTCGAGCGTGTGCGCGATACACACAACAACATCGCAGCCCTCCTTGCGCAGCTGCTCTGCCTCGGCATTGATGGCGTTCGCGGCACTCGAGAAGCTGGTGCCCGCGACTAGGTCTGCACGCAGCGAGGAGCCAAGCGACTCATCCATGGCTCCTACAACGCCGACCTTGATTTGGTAGGCGAACGTTGAGTGACTTTCACTGTCCTCCCAGGTGCGGTTGAGCGTCTTCATGATGCTCGAGCTCCATACGCCGCTCGTAGACTTCGCGTTCGCGCAGAGCATGGCGAAGGACGTGCCGGTGGTGCTGTAACCGGTCATGGTGCGGAGTTTGTCCGCGCCATAGCTCCAATCGTGGTTGCCCGGCGTGGTCGCGTCGTAGCCGTCGGCGTAGAAGGTGTCCATGAGCTCGGCGATGCTCTTGCCCTCGCTCATAGTGGCAAAGGACTGCCCGTGGAAGGTATCGCCCGCATCGAGCAGAAGATCGGGGGCGCTGCCTTGGGCGCTGTAGAGAACCGCCAGTCCGTCAAAGCCCACAGTGCTTGCGTTGTAGCTGTACTTGTAGCTGCCGTGGATGTCGTTGGTTTGCATGACGGTCACAGAGCCGTCAATAGCGGCGGGCAGGTTCCCCGCGAAAGCGAGGCTTGGGATGCCTGCGAGCGCGCCGGCAAACAACGAGACGGTTAACGCAAGGCGGGGGACGAGTCTTTTCATGGCAGTCTCCTTAGTTCTTAACAAAAACCACCACAAAGGTGCCTGTCTCCTTTGTGGTGGTTTTCTAAGTCGTTAGCTCAGCAGCATGCGGTCGTTGGCGAGCTCGCCGCCCGAGACCTCCTCGAACTTCTGCAGTAGGTCGGCGACGGTAAGCGACTTCTTTTCATCGCCCGCCACGTCGTAGATCACGTGGCCCTCGTGCATCATGATCAGACGGTTGCCCAGACGGATGGCGTCGTTCATGTTGTGCGTGACCATGAGCGTGGTCAGGTGGTTCTCGTCGACAATCTCCTCGGTCAGGTTGAGCACCTTAGAGGCCGTCTTGGGGTCGAGGGCCGCGGTGTGCTCGTCGAGCAGCAGCAGGCGCGGCCTGGTGAGCGTGGCCATCAGCAGGGTGAGTGCCTGGCGCTGGCCGCCCGAGAGCAGGCCGACCTTGGCGTTGAGACGCGTGTCCAGACCAAGGTCCAGGCGCTTGAGCAGCTCAACGTACTCATCTTTCTCGGCCTTGGTGACGCCCCACGAAAGGCCGCGACGCTGGCCGCGACGCTTGGCGAGGGCCAGGTTCTCGGCGATCTGCATGTCGGCAGCGGTACCGCGCATGGGGTCCTGAAACACGCGGCCCAGGTACTTGGCGCGCTGCGACTCGCTCAGGCGCGAGATGTCGGTGCCGTCGAGCTCAATAACGCCCGAATCGAGCGGGTACACGCCGGCGATCATGTTGAGCAGCGTGGACTTGCCGGCGCCGTTGCCGCCGATCACGGTTACAAAGTCGCCGTCATTCAGGGTGAGGTCGACGCCGGTGAGCGCGCGCTTCTCGGTGACGGTGCCCTTGTTAAAGGTCTTCTTGACGTGCGAGAGCTTAAGCATCTGCCTCATCTCCCTTCGTGTAGGAGCTGCGGAGCTTATAGCGCTCCCAAACCACGGGCACGCACAGGGCCACGGCGACGATCACGGCGGAGAGTAGCTTCATGTCGTTGGCGTCCATGCCCAGCTGCAGCACGATGGCGCGGATAAGGAAGTACACCACGGAGCCAAAGACGGCGGAGGCAAGACGGACGCTAAACTGCGTGAGGCCGCCGGGCAGCAGGCGACCGAGCACCTCGCCGATGACGATGGCGGCAAGACCGATAACGATGGCGCCGGTGCCCATGCCGATGTCGGCATACTTCTGGCTCTGGCAGATGAGCGCACCCGAAAGGCCAATGAGGGCGTTGGAGAGCACGAGGGCGATCATTTTGGTGGTGTTGGTGTTAACGCCCAGGGCGCGGATCATGTACTCGTTGTTGCCGGTGGCACGCAGCGCCGAGCCGATCTCGGTGCCAAAGAACCAGTACAGGATGGCGACGATGGCCACGGCCAGCACAATGCCTAGGATAATGGCAACAGTGGACTGCGGCAGGCCCGTCATGTTGCTGACGGATGAGAAGATAGTGCCCTTGGCAAGGATGGGCGTGTTGGACTTGCCCATGATGCGCAGGTTGATGGACCACAGACTGATCTGCGTAAGGATTCCGGCGAGGATTGCGGGAATCTCAAAGACGGTGGTCAAGATGCCCGTGACGGCGCCCGCGATGGCGCCGGCGCACATGCCGGCCAGCACGGCGAGCAAGGGGTCGACGTTATTGTTGACGATGAGCACGGCGCAGACACAGCCGCCGAGGGCAAAGCTGCCGTCGCAGGTCATATCGGGGATGTCGAGCAGGCGGAACGTGATAAACACGCCAAGCACCATGATGCCCCAGAGGACGCCCTGCGAAACGGCGCCCTGCAATGCAATGAGCATGCTTCATACCTCCTAGGATAGGGTGGACACGTGTTTTTCCATAATAGCGGTACCAATGCATAAAAGAGCGGTGGACAGATGTTTTGTTTTACCTGAAACAAGCAGGGCGAACGCCGGCCTTTAGCGTTCGCCCCAATGACTCAGATATTGAATAACGCAGCAGTGGCGCGCGTGCGGGCCCTAGACGCGTTACCGCGCATGGCGCTACGCGTCCAGGGCGGAAAGGTCGATACCCAGAGCCTCGGCCATCTCTTCGTTCTTGACGACGACCAGGTCCTTGCTCGAGAGATGCTTGATCGGCATATCCTCGGGCTTGGCCTCGCCCTTCAAGATCTTGACGGCCATCTCGCCTGCAGCGTAGCCCAGGTCCTCGTAGTTGATGGAGAGGGTGAACAGACCGCCGGCCTTGCACATGCCCTCCTCGCCAGTCACGAAGGGGAGCTTGTTCTCCTTGCAGATCTGGCCGACCTGCGAGGCACCCGCGGCGATGGTGTTGTCGGTGGGGGAGTACAGCGCGTCGACCTTGCCCACGGCAGACTCGACGACGGACTGAATCTCGTTGGAGCTCGAGACGGTGAAGTCAGTGTACTCGAGGCCCAGCTTGTCGAGTTCCTTCTTGGCGGCCTTGATCTGGACGTCGGAGTTGGACTCGGCGGTGCAGTAGAGCAGGCCGACCTTCTTAACGTCGGGCAGGACCTTCTGCATCATCTCGAGCTGCTCGGCGACCGGGGTGAGGTCGGAAGCGCCCGTGACGTTGGTGCCGGGCTTGTCGTTGTCCTGGACCAGGCCGGAAGCGGCGTAGTCGGTGATGGCGCAGCCAACGATGGGGATATCAGCGGTGGCGCCGGCGGCAGCCTGCGCGGCGGGCGTAGCGATGGCATAGATCAGGTTGACGCCGTCGCCTACGAACTTGTCGGCAATGGACTTACACGTGGACTGGTCGTTCTGGGCGTTCTTCTGGTCGATCTTGACCTTGAGACCGCTCTTCTTGATGGCCTTGACGAAGCCGTCGTTGGCGGCATCGAGCGCGGAGTGCTCGGTGAGCTGCAGAACGCCGATGGTGTAGTCGGAACCGGCGGCAGCGGAGCCGGAACCAGAGTTGCCGCCGCATCCGGCGAGCGGAGCGAGCGCGAGCAGGCCAGCGGAGACCAGAAGGCTCCTGCGGCTGATGGTGATGTCCTTCATATCATTACCCCCAGTATAAAAATGGCTGGAAACACTGCACTGGGACAAAGTGCAAGTGGAACTATAGTAGCGCTGATGTCCATTTTTACAACAGCCTGGCGGGTTTTTAATACAGAATCGGATGGGCGGTACGGGTAGTCGAATGGGCGGCGGAGGGTCTTATGCGGCGGAGGAGGCGTCGTCCTCGTCCAAGGCGGCGAAGAGCTTCTTGCCGTCGAGCAGGCGCGTGCTGACGTTTCTCATACGGGCGATCTCGACGGTGCGCAGCGTATCGTCGGTGCCTCGGGTGTCGTAGACCGTTCCCAGCAGATACGAGATGCCATCGCGCTGCCTGATGGCAAAGGGACGGAGTGTCATCCGTGCTGCTTCGGTTTCGCCGCGTGTCGTGACGCTCGAAATATCAAAACTCACCGTGGTTCCGTGGTCGATGGCCTGCTCGACGAGCTCGCACGTGTCGATGCGCTTGATGGGCGTGCGTGTTGCCTTGGTAGCCTTGCTGCCTGCGCTTGGAGCGGGTTCGGGTGTATCGAGGTAGCCGCGAACGTCGGCGCTCGCCATGGCAACTAAGTGCTGCGCCATGCTCTTGCGGATAGCGATAGGCGTGGAGCGGTTGCGCATGACCATACCGTGGAGCCGGATGATCTCTTCATCGGTGAGCGGGCGGGTAAGAAGTTTGTAGCCCACGCCGCGTTTGTACTCAATTTCGTATCCGGCATGGCGAAGCGCGGAGATGGCGGTGTAGATGCTGCGCCGCGCCGCCGAGATGGGCATGCGGGCGGGGTCGTCGGGATGGGCGAGGCGCCGGATCAACTCATCGGAAAGCATGGCCTTGTCCTCGCCGGTGTTTTCGCTTAATAGTTGCAGGATGCGAACGGCGCGATAGGCTGCCATCGAGGCGGCGCCTCTAGTCGTGGTGTCGTAGGTTTCAACAGCGGCTTCGGTCATGGTGTCCACGTCCTTTCCGTTTTGGGTGGCGACGGTATGGAGCCTAGGACGTGGGGCTTTCCCAGGGGCGCAGGGCGCTCTGGGCGGTCGGTAGTCGTCGGCAAACGGCGGGTCGAGTTTTCAACAGCCCTGCTCAACTGACCAAAAACTTGCCAAAAGCTTGACGGATGCTGTTGAAAAAAGCGTCTCTCGACCGATGTCGAGAGACGCTTATGCGATGAGCGTTGGCGTGTGGCGACGCGAGCTAGCGTCCGACGATTAGAAGTCGGCGTTGCCCACGGTGCGCGGGTGCGGCAGGACGTCGCGGATGTTGCCCACGCCGGTCAGATACATGACCAAGCGCTCGAAGCCCAGACCGTAGCCGGCGTGCTTGCAGGAACCGTAGCGGCGCAGGTCAAGGTAGTACTTGTACTGCTCGGGATTCATGCCCAGGTCCTTGATGCGGGCCTCGAGCAGATCCAGTCGCTCCTCGCGCTGGGAGCCGCCGATAATCTCGCCGATACCGGGAACCAGGCAGTCGGCGGCGGCGACGGTCTTGCCGTCCTCGTTCATGCGCATGTAGAACGCCTTGATCTCGGCCGGGTAGTCGGTCACAAAAGTCGGTCGCTTAAAGTGCTCCTCGGTCAGGAAGCGCTCGTGCTCGGTCTGCAGGTCGATGCCCCAGCTGACGGGGTAATCAAACTGGTGGCCAGCAGCGACTGCCTGCTCCAGGATTTCGACGGCCTCGGTATAGGTGACGCGGGCGAAGTCGGAGTTGGCGACATGGTCCAGGCGCTCGAGCAGACCCTTGTCCACAAACTTGTTGAGCATATTGAGCTCGTCGGGGCAGGTTGCCATGACGTCCTTAAGGACGTACTTGAGCATGGCCTCGGCGTTATCCATGTAGTCGTTAAGGTCGGCAAAGGCCATCTCGGGCTCGATCATCCAAAACTCGGCGGCGTGGCGCGTGGTGTTGGAGTTCTCGGCACGGAAGGTGGGGCCAAAGGTGTACACGTCGCCAAAGGCCATGGCAAAGTTCTCGGCATTGAGCTGGCCGGACACGGTGAGGCTTGCATGCTTGCCAAAGAAGTCCTGGCTCCAGTCGACCTCGCCGGACTCGGTGAGGGGCGGATTTTTGGGGTCGAGCGTGGTCACGCGGAACATCTCGCCGGCGCCCTCGCAGTCACTCGTGGTGATGATGGGGGTGTTGACGTAGACAAAGCCCTGCTCCTGGAAGAAGCGGTGGATGGCGGCAGCCGCGACAGAGCGGATGCGGAACACGGCGCGGAACAGGTTGGTGCGCGGACGCAGGTGCTGCTGGGTGCGCAGGAACTCGACGGTTGCGCGCTTCTTCTGCAGTGGGTAATCCGGGGCGCTCGTGCCCTCGACCTCGATGGAGGTGGCAGAAAGCTCGAAAGGCTGGGGCGCATCGGGGGTCAGCTTGACGGTGCCGGTGCAAATGAGTGCGGCCGAGACGTTTTGATGGGCGATCTCGTCGTAGTTGTCGAGTGCCTCGCGGTTCATGACGACCTGCAGGTCGCGGAAGCAGCTGCCGTCGTTGAGCGTAACAAAGCCAAAGTTCTTCATGTCGCGGACGGACTTGACCCAGCCGGCGACGGTGACGGTCTGGCCGCCGAGCGACTCGGCATCGGCATAGAGCTGCGCGATTTTGGTGCGGTTCACGTATCCTCCCATAACGGTTGAATGATAGTTATCCATACAGTTCGATATTTTAGCAGCTCGGCTCATTTGGGCTATACAGATAAGGCATTGGCGGGATGGTTTTTCAAACGAAAAGCGCCCGCGGCCTAATGGTCGTGGACGCTTGACGAGGTGCCTTTTGGCTGTGTGGCGCGGGGCCTGGCTACTTGGTCTTGGCAACCAGCAGCGGGTCGCCAAGCTTGACGAGCGGGTTGCCGCCGATAAGCGTTCCAGACTCGCCGACATGGTCGATGCTCTTAAGACGATCGAGCTCGGAGACGATGACGGTCACGATGTCCTCGTGACCAGCGGCCTTAATGGCCTCGCGGTCGAAGCTGATGAGCGGCTGGCCTGCCTTGACCACATCGCCCATCTCGACAAAGCGGGCAAAACCCTTGCCGTTCATTTCCACGGTGCCCAGGCCAACATGGATGAACACGCGCAGGCCGTCCTCGGTAATCATGCCGATGGAGTGGTTGGTGACAGTGGTGGCACCGATGCGGCCGTTGGCGGGCGCATAGATGGTGCCGGTAATGGGCTCGATGCCATAGCCCTGGCCAAGCATGCCCGAGGCGATCGTCTCGTCGGGAACCTCGTTCAGGTTGACGAGCACGCCGTTGACGGGGGCATAGATGACGCCTTCGCGGGTAGCGAAGCTTGCTGCGGGCGGAACGGACGCCTCGCCGGTCGAGGTGAAGGTGGACTTAAGCGAATCGAGCAGACCCATAGTTGCCTCCAACTTAAATAGGCGCATATCGCGCGTTTGGTTTGCCGGAAACGTTTCACATGTGTTTCGCGGCTTGGTCAACGCCCCTATTCTACGCTGCTCAACGATACCTCTGAACTGGGATTATGTGATATATCAGTTGAAGGGAAACTAATTGCCGGAGTGTTTCTGCGCCACGGGTTCAAGTGGGGTACGCTTGAAGGCGAAAAATAAGGGCGCATAATTTGCGCGAAGGGAGCACATATGATTGTCGAGAACCATGCGCTGTGGGGCGAGGAGCCGACCGAGGATTATCCGGCGACGTTTACGTATTTGGGTGCCGAGCCGTTGCCCGATAAACCGAATGGCCGCCGCCCCGCGGTGATTATCTGTGGCGGAGGTGCGTTTACGCATATCGCTCCGCATGAGCAGGATCCTGTGGCGTTTGCGTTTTTGGATCACGGTTACCAGGCCTTTGTGCTCAACTATGTCACGAGTTCTACGGGTGACGTGAGCTTTCCGCATCCCCAGGCAGATCTTGCCAAGATGGTCGCCACGGTGCGCGCCAACGCCGACGAGTGGCATGTCGATCCTAAGCGCGTGTGCGTCGTGGGCTTTTCTGCTGGCGGCATGATTTGCGCCTCGCTGGCAACACAGTGGAAGACCGGCCCCTTTGCGGCACTTGCCGGGGCGCGTCCGGACGACATTCGTCCCGATGCCGTGGTGCTGGGCTATCCATTGCTCGACTTTGCCTATGTGCGCGACATGCAGACGCGCGATCCGCGCATTGACTTGCGTGTGCCCAAGACGGGTGGCAAGACGGGGCGCGATTTGCTCAACGACTACCTGTCGATGGTGACGGGCGGCGAGGCAACTGACGAGCATCTGGCCGACATCTGCCCCACCACGCATGTTTCGCGTCAGATGCCACCGACCTTTGTGTGGGGCGTGTCCGACGACAAGACGGCGCCGATCGCGCAGGTCTACCCGTTTGCGCAGCGCATGGCCGAGGAGGGCGTTGCATGCGAGATGCACGTCTTCGACCAGGGTGGTCATGGCCTTTCGCTCGGCAACGCCAACACCGCGGTCGACAACGAGGACAAGCAGGTTTCCGTCCGTCCCTGGATCCGCCTGGCCTTCCGCTTCCTCGAGCGCCATCTGTAAGAGTCCCGGCATCCAAGCTCTTCAATAACTTGCGGTGAAATAGTTCCTATCTGGGGCATCAACCAGCCCATCCAGGAACTATTCCACCGCAACTTCGTTTTTGATGCCCCGTCCGGAAACTGCGCCCCAGTTTTGCCTTTCAAGGTGGGACGCAGTTTCCCATAGGGCCTCGACTGGGAAAGCGCGTCCCGTTTCGAGCGGGGATTCTGGGATGCATTTTCCGTAAGAGGCCTGTTAGGGAAACCATATCCCGTTTCGAGCCAGAATTCTGGGATGTAGTTTCCCCGAGAGGCCTCATCGGGAAACTATGGCCCTGAACTCTCCTGCCTGTCCCCATCGCACCGATCTGTCGATTGAACGTCGTTGTGTGTTCGCGCTATCATGCATGGTTACAATTGGTTAGCCATGGCAAACGGTTAGCCATGGTGAACATAAATACAACGCCCTGTGGGCGCCGGGGGAGGAACACGGACGTGAAGCTCGATACACTCGAGATTGGAAAGGACGCCGTTGTCGCATCGGTGGCATCGGACGATCAGGCACTCCGACAGCATATTTTGGACATGGGTCTAACGCCGGGCACCGAAGTCACCATGATGAAGTACGCCCCCATGGGCGATCCGCTCGAGATCCGTCTGCGTGGCTACGAGTTGACACTGCGCAAGGACGATGCCGCTCGCATCGAGCTCGTGGGTATTCACGACACCGATACGGGTCCGCGCGCTAACGCCGCAATCGGCACGACGGAGCATCCGGCCCTGGGCGAGGGGACGTATTCGCCCCGTGCGGCAAAGACGGCCGTGCCCGAGGGCGCGCCGCTGCACTTTGCCCTCGCCGGCAACCAAAACTGCGGCAAGACCACGTTATTCAACCAGCTGACGGGCTCCAACCAGCACGTCGGTAACTTTCCCGGCGTGACGGTCGACCGCAAAGATGGCACCATCCGCAACCACCCCGAGGCAAGCGTTACCGACCTGCCTGGCATCTATTCGCTGTCGCCGTACACGGGCGAAGAGATCGTGAGCCGTCAATTCATCCTTGACGAAAACCCCGACGCCATCATCGACATCATCGACGCCACCAATATCGAACGCAACCTGTACCTGACGCTACAGCTTATGGAGCTCGACCGCCCCATGGTCATCGCGCTCAACATGATGGACGAGGTGACCGCCAACGGCGGCGCCGTGGACGTCAACCTGCTCGAGAGCCTGTTGGGCGTGCCCGTTGTTCCCATTAGCGCTGCCCGCAACGAGGGTATCGGCGAGTTGGTGGACCACGCCCTGCACGTGGCGCGGTTCCGCGAGCGCCCTGGTCGCCTGGACTTTTGTGCGCCCGACGGCCCGGACGGCGGTGCGCTGCATCGCTGCATCCACGGTATTGCTAACCTGATCGAGGACCATGCCGTGACGGCGCACATCCCGGTGCGCTTTGCGGCGACCAAGCTGGTCGAGGGCGATGAGCTGGTAACCGAGGCGCTTCACCTGGATCGCAATGAGCTCGACGCTATCGAGCACATCATTACCCAGATGGAAGGCGAGGCCGGCACCGACCGCCTATCTGCGCTGGCCGATATGCGTTTTAGCTTTATCGGCGACGTGTGCGGGCGCTGCGTCGTCAAGCCGCACGAGAGCCGCGAGCACGTGCGCTCCGTCAAGATTGACCGCATCCTGACAGGTCGTTACACAGCCATTCCGGCGTTTCTGGTGATCATGGGCCTCGTCTTTTGGCTGACGTTTGGCGTGATCGGCGCGGCGTTGCAGGGACTCATGGAGGACGGTATCGCTGCCATCATCGCCTCGGCCGATGCGGGCCTCAAGGCGTTCGGTACTAACGACGTGGTGCGCTCGCTGGCTGTCGACGGCGTGCTTACGGGTGTGGGCAGCGTGCTGACCTTCCTGCCGATTATCGTCGTGCTCTTTTTGTTCCTCTCCATTCTGGAAGACTCCGGATACATGGCGCGCGTGGCCTTTGTCATGGATAAGGTGTTGCGTCGCTTTGGCTTGTCGGGCCGCAGCTTCGTGCCCATGCTCGTCGGTTTTGGCTGTACCGTGCCGGCTATCATGTCGACCCGTACGCTCCCATCCGAGCACGACCGCAAGATGACGGTCATGCTCACACCGTTTATGAGCTGTTCAGCCAAGTTGCCGGTTTACGGCTTGCTGTGCGGAGCATTCTTCCCGCAGGCGACGGTTCCCGCCATGGTCTCGCTCTATCTGATCGGTATCGTGGTCGGCTGCATCGCGGCTTTGGTGCTCAACCGCACGGCATTTAAGGGCGACCCGGTGCCGTTTATCATGGAGCTTCCCAATTACCGCCTGCCGAGCGTCAAGACGACGGTGATGCTGGCATGGGATAAGGCCAAGGACTTCATCACCAAGGCCTTTACCATTATCTTTGCCGCTACGGTGGTCATCTGGTTCCTTCAGACGTTCGACATCCGCTTTAACGTGGTCGCCGACCAGTCGCAAAGCCTGCTTGCCGGTCTGGGTAGCATCATCGCGCCGGTGTTGGCCCCGCTCGGCTTTGGCGACTGGCGCGCCTCGACGGCGCTCGTCACGGGGCTCATTGCCAAGGAGAGCGTCATCTCGACGCTCACGGTGCTTTTGGGCGCAACGTCGCCCGCGGCGCTGTCGACCATGTTTTCGCCGTTTACCGCCTACGTGTTCTTGGTCTTTACGTTGCTGTACCCGCCTTGTGTGGCGGCAATCGGCGCTGTCAAGAGCGAGTTGGGCGCGCGCTATGCCGTGGCCGTATTCGCGTTTCAGGTCGCCGTTGCCTGGATCGTGGCGTTTGTCGTGCATTCGGCGGGCATATTGCTGGGGTTGGCTTAGTTATGAATTGACGGCGCAACCTCTGTGTATCGAATTGTTTTCGGCCCCGCTTCTGTACTGACGGATGCGGGGCCGTTGCTATATAATCGCCTCCGCTCAAAACGATTGGAGACGTTATATATGACTCAGACAAGGCAAGACGGCATCACGCTCAGGCAGTGGCTCCCACTCGTCGGTCTCACCTGCTGTGCGTTCGTGTTCAACACGTCGGAGTTTATGCCCATCGGCCTTTTGACTGATATCGCCGCGTCGTTCTCGCTCACCGAGGCCCAGGCGGGCATCATGATCTCGGTCTATGCCTGGGGCGTCATGCTGCTGTCGTTGCCACTCATGGTGTTCGCTTCGCGTTTCGAGTTCAAGCGGATGCTGCTGGGCGTGCTTGCCGTGTTCTCGCTGGGCCAGTTCCTGTCCGCCTTGGCGCCGACCTATCCCATCTTAGTCTGCGCGCGCCTGGTGGTTGCCTGCGCGCACGCCGTGTTCTGGTCGGTCGCCTCGATCATGGCGTCGCGCCTGGTTGACACACGCCACGGGGCGCTCGCTATCAGCATGATCGCCACGGGCTCGTCCATCGCGCAGATCTTTGGCCTGCCTCTCGGTCGCGCCATTGGCTTGGCCGTGGGCTGGCGCATGACGTTTGCCGTGGTCGGGGGCCTCTCAGCCATCGCGGTCGTCTACCAGGCAGCGGTGTTCCCGGCCATGCCGGCGGGTGAGCGCTTTACCGTCAAACAGCTGCCCGAGCTGCTCAAGAACCCGCTCCTCATCGCGCTCTACGCAGTCACGGTCTTCATGGCGACCGGCTATTACGCAAGCTACAGCTATATCGAGCCCTTCCTGGCGCAGGTCGCGCACGTCGATGCGGGCGCCATTACCATGACGCTGACGGCGTTTGGCTGCTCTGGTTTGCTCGGAAGCTGGCTGTTTGGCCGCCTGTTCGATGGGCATCGCTTCCCGTTCTTGGCTATCACGCTCTCCGGCGTGCCGGTGGCCCTGCTGCTCATGGGGCCGGCCGCATCTTCGCTCGTGGCAGTGCTTGCCGTCTGCGCGCTGTGGGGCTGCTGCGCCACGGCCTTTAACGTGGCGTTCCAAGCCGAGCTCATCAAGCACACGCCGGCAGATTCGTCGGCCGTCGCCATGTCGATCTTCTCGGGCCTGTTCAATCTGGGCATTGGCACGGGTACCGCGATCGGCGGAGCCGTGGTTTCGGGCCCCGGTATCGCCTGGATCGGCTACGCGGGCGGTGCGATCGCTGCCGTGGGCGTCATCCTTGCCATCACGGTGATGTTCCCGGCTATCCGCCGCGCCAAGCCCGTCGCCTAGCCACGTCCCCTCATCAGTTGCGGTGGAATAGTTCCTGTTTAAGGCCTTTGAAGGCCCAAGCAGGAACTATTCCACCGCAACTTATTTTGGGGGAGGGGATACAAGCTGGGCATACAATGGATGTCGTTGTGTTGAGCTTACCGGGAGGTTGCTATGTGGGCATACGAGACGACGTTCTATCAGATCTATCCGCTGGGCTTTTGCGGAGCTCCGCGCGAAAACGCCGCCCCCGTTGCCGAGGATGAGCTCGCCCAGGCCGCCGATGTCGAACCCAACCCCGATGCTCCTATCATGAAGATTGCCCAATGGGCCGACTGCCTGCAAAAACTCGGCGTTGGCGCTGTGCTCATCAACCCGCCGCTCGAGTCCGATAGTCACGGCTACGACACGCGCAGCCTGCGCCATATAGACCGTCGCCTGGGCGGGGATGCCGACTTTGCCGCCGTATGCGACACGCTGCACGCCCATGGCATCCGCGTGGTGCTCGATGCCGTCTTCAACCACGTCGGTCGCGGCTTTTGGGCCTTCCGCGATGTGCAGGAGCGCAAGTGGGATTCGCCGTACAAGGATTGGTTTCACATCAGTTTTGACGGCGACTCCTGCTATGGCGACGGCTTTTGGTACGAGGGCTGGGAGGGTCATTTTGAGCTTGTGAAGCTCAACCTGCAAAATCCCGCTGTGGTCGATTACCTGCTCGAGTCTGTGCGCCGTTGGGCCGACGTCTTTGGCATCGACGGCCTGCGCCTGGACGTCGCCTACATGCTCGACCGCGACTTTATGCGCCGCCTACACTCCTTTACCCGTGAGCTCAAGCCCGGCTTTGTGCTCATCGGCGAGACGCTCCACGGCGACTACAATCAGATCGTCAACGACGAGATGCTCGACTCGTGCACTAATTACGAGTGCTACAAGGGCCTGTATTCCAGCTTTAACTCGGTCAACATGTTCGAGATCGCCCATTCGCTGCACCGTCAGTTTGGCGGCGACCCTTGGTGCATCTACCGCGGCAAACATCTGCTTTCGTTTGTCGACAACCACGATGTGCCGCGCCTGGCAAGTATCCTCACCGACAAATCCTGCCTGCGTCCCGCCTATGGCATGCTCTTTGGCATGCCGGGCATCCCGTGCGTCTACTATGGCAGCGAGTGGGGAATTGCTGGCGAAAAGGGCGGCCCCGATGGCGACTGGGCGCTGCGACCTGCGCTCAATGAGCCTGCGCCCAACGAGCTGACGGCGTTCATCACGCAGCTTGCGCACCTTCGCTCGGCCGACGACGCGGCTGCCCGTGCTCTCAACTACGGTGCCTATCGCAACGTGGTGATCCAGAACAAGCAGCTGCTGTTCGAGCGCGCCTGCGACGACGCGGCGGTGCTCGTGGCGGTGAATGCCGTGGGTGAGCCTTACACCTTTGGCGCCGGCGAACTCAACGGCTCCTTCGTCGACCTGCTTGCCGACGATGCGCCCACGGTCGAGCTGACGGGTACCCTTGAGCTTGCACCCTACGAGGTGCGCTATCTGTTGAGAGCCTAGCCCATGGCCGTGTCTGACGAGGGCTATCAACATATTGAGCATGGGTTTGAGCCCGTGTTTGACGAGCACTCGCGCGTTTTGGTGCTCGGGTCGTTTCCCTCGGTGCTTTCGCGCGCCATTGCCTTTTATTACGGCAACCCTCAGAATCGCTTTTGGCGTGTGATGGCCACGTGCCTCGGTATGCCTGTGCCGCCCAACGAGGGCGATCCTTTGGCAAGCGGTGAGCCCGCGACGCTCGATGCCTCCATTGCCGCCAAGCGGGCCATGCTGCTGAACGGCGGCGTGGCCCTGTGGGATGTGGTCGAGAGCTGCGACATTAAGGGCTCGAGCGACGCGAGCATCCGCAACGTTGTGCCGGCACATATCGAGCGCATTACCGATGCCGCGCCGATTGAGGTCGTTGCCTGTAACGGCGGCACGGCAGGGCGACTCTACAAACGCTACTTGCAAGATCGGACGGGGCTGCCTGCCATCGTCCTGCCCTCGACAAGTCCCGCCAATGCCGCCTGGCGCCTGGAGCGTCTTGTCGAGCGTTGGCACGAAGCCGTTGACTGGGCTGTTATTTAATTTAGATTTTTGTTTGAGCGTGGGCGCCCAGACGTTTCAGAACGCCTCGCCAGATCGGCGCGGGCACGGCTGGCTCGGCGCAAACCATGCCGTCGGCGTCGACGTTGGCGGCATTGCCGCCGCCAAGTCGCTGTGCATGCTTGACGGAGCAGCCCATGCGCACAGCGCCCACGAGCTTGTCCATCGCTTCCGAAAACGGTCGGCGCAAGAGGCCCATGCGCGGGGAGCGACGAAGCGCTGCGATGCCGCTGCCGGCGCAGATGGCAACGCCGCCACACCACAATTGGTCATGGCGCTCACATGCCTTGTGCAGGCGAACGGCGGTCCCACGCGCCTGCTCAGTGCTCTCTTGTGCGGCTCGAATCGCGGCATAGACGCGCGTTCCCGTACCGCCAAAGCGCTCAAGCGCCTGCTCGATGGCTGTCAACGTCTCATCGTCAGCCACATCTTCAATGGCCAGCACGATGCCATCGGCAACGCTGCCGGCGTCATTTGCCTTCAAGTCGACCGGGCGGGGGAGTGCGGTGCCGGAAAGCTGTGCATAGGCGGCGATGGCATCCTGCAGGTCCCAGAGCAAAAACTCAAGATCGGCACTATTGGGAATGCTGATATACGCAATGGTTTGCAGCGTTTTTGGTACATCGCTGCGCGCGGTCGGCTCCATGCTGCCTCCTTTCCGGTTGGTTTCCGTTTAGGTTACACCGTCCGGCGGCGCCCCGCCGCGCTATCCTAGTGCAACCCTTACGAAAGGAACGCCATGCGACTGCCCATGAATACCTCGCTTGCCACGCTCAAGCCCTCCGGTATCCGCCGAATCAACGCGCTCGCCGCCCAGCACCCGGGGTGCATCGCGCTTGCGCTTGGCGAGCCCGATTTTCCCACGCCCGATGTGATTAGCGCCGAGGTGACCGCCGCACTGGACCGCGGTGACACGCACTATCCGCCCAACAACGGGCGCCCCGCCCTGCGTGAGGCGTTATCTGCCTACATGGGGGACGCGGGCCTTACGTTTTCCGCCGATGAGGTCATCCTGACCGACGGTGCGACCGAGGCACTGTCGGCAACATTCATGGCTATGCTCAACCCCGGCGACGAGGTCATCATCCCCACGCCTGCCTTTGGCCTGTACGAGAGCATCGTCGTGGCCAACCACGCCAAAGCTGTCTTTTTGGATACGGAGCCTGCACAATTTCAGATTGACGAGGACGCACTTCGTGCTTGCGTGACGCCGGCGACCAAAGCCATCGTCATCTGCTCGCCCAACAATCCTACGGGCTGCATCCTTGACGCGGCATCGCTCGACGCCGTGGCACGCGTGGCAGACCAGGCGGGCATCTACGTAATCTGCGACGACGTATACAACCGCCTGGTTTATGTGGATGGCTACGAGCGCTTTGCCCAGCGTCACCCGGAGCTGCGTGAGCAGACGGTAGTCATCGAGAGCTTCTCCAAGCCCTGGGCCATGACCGGCTGGCGCCTGGGCTGGCTCGTAGCCGCAGCCCCCGTCATCGCCGAGATCGCAAAAGCTCACCAATACCTAGTATCGAGCGCCGTCTCCTTCGAGATGGACGCCGCGGCGCGAGCCCTGACCGTCGACCCAACCCCCATGCTCAAAGTCTACCGAGCCCGCCGCGAACGCGTTCTTACAGCCCTCAACAACATGGGCTTCGACGTAGTAGAGCCCGCAGGAGCCTTCTACACTTTCCCGAGCATCAAAAAGTTCGGCCTAACCAGCGAAGACTTCTGCATCAAAGCCATCAAAGAGGCCAACGTAGCCCTAGTTCCCGGAAACTGCTTCGGAACCGAAGGCCATATCCGCCTAAGCTACTGCGTCTCCGACAAAGACCTAGACGAAGGCCTCCACCGCCTGTCCACCTTCGTTTCAACCCTGTAGCCATCAGGGACGCAACGCATCAGCCTACCGACATAAGGATTATGCGTGGGGCGCGTCGGTCAACGTAAAACCGGTCTGCCCCATAGTTGACGCAGGCACGCGCCGCCGAAGGCCAGGCGCAAGGTTTCCGTAGATTCCGCACGAGCCGGAAAGCACTTAATGTGCTTTCCGAGCGAGCCCAGGACCTGACCGAGCGGAAACCTTGCGCCCGGCCTTCGGCGGAGCGTGTCGGATGGTGGAATTGTGTGCAGCCCGGTTTTCCGTTGACCGACGCCGGGGTCCCCGCCATAATACTTTCGGTTCACGCACGAATCCGCTGCCAGAGACAGCCGGCGCAAACGGGTCTTACCCGCGAGCTTAATGGGACTTCCCGCCAGCCGAGGTGGTCGAGTAGATATGTCTTCTCGCCCCCGTCGCTCATGCAGCGCGGGGGCTTTCTTTTTGGACATGCCCCCGTCACGTCCTTGTGGCGGACCGTGCCCGGAAAGAATTCGAGGAGGTGTAATTCATGCCCCAGCAGTACAAAATCGACAAGGTTGCAGAGATCGAGTCCCGTATCGCCGAGAACGCCGGTCTGTTCGTCGTCAACTACAACGGTCTGACGGTTAAGCAGGCTCAGGAGCTGCGTCATCAGCTTCGCGAGTGCGGCGCCGAGATGAAGGTCTACAAGAACAACCTGGTCAAGATCGCCCTCAAGAACCAGGAGCAGCCCGAGATCGACGAGATTCTCGCCGGCCCCGTCGCTTATGTGTTCTACGAGACCGAGCCGGTCGAGGCCGCTAAGGCCCTTAAGGACTTCTCCGCTAAGTCCAAGGGCGTCCTTGAGATCAAGGGCGGTATCTCCGACGGCAAGGCCGTTTCCGCTGATGATGTTAAGGCTATCGCCGAGCTGCCCACCAAGGATCAGCTTCTCGGCCAGATCGCCGGTCTCATCTCCGGTTTCGCTCGCGACATCGCTGTCTGCGTCAACGGCGTTTCCTCTGGTCTCGCTCGTTCGATCCAGCAGGTCTCCGAGCAGAAGGCAGCCTAGTCGCTGTTTTCACCCGCGGCGGCAACGCCGCACCCCTGGCGCATTCGCGCCGTGTTTTAACTGATCTCCGTGCACAGACACGGAAACCGAAAGGACTTAGAAATGGCTAAGCTTACCACCGATGAGATCATCGATGCTCTTAAGGAAATGACCCTTCTCGAGGCTTCCGAGCTCGTTAAGGCTATCGAGGACACCTTCGGCGTTTCCGCCGCTGCTCCTGCCGCTGTTGTCGCCGCTCCCGCTGCTGGCGCTGCTGAGGCCGAGGAGAAGACCGAGTTTGACGTCGTGCTCGAGGGCTTCGGCGACAACAAGATCCAGGTCATCAAGGCCGTCCGTGAGCTCACCAACCTTGGCCTGAAGGAGGCCAAGGAGGTCGTCGAGGGCGCTCCCAAGGCTGTTCTCGAGGGTGCCAAGAAGGAGGACGCCGAGGCTGCCAAGGAGAAGCTCGAGGCTGCTGGCGCTGCTGTCACCCTCAAGTAATCAGGCTTTCTCGCCAGATTTCTTTGCAGACGGGGTTCGCATTGCGAGCCCCGTCTTTTTTGTTTCAAGACTTTAGTCTGCTGGCCGCGCAGCGGCCAGCTTTAAACCACCCGCTACGCGGGTGGAGACAAACGGCTTTACAAAGCCACCCCTCCGACCGA
>JAGZUC010000041.1 GCA_018380195.1 Collinsella sp.
TGCCGCGGGCGCCGGGTCCGGGGCGGGCATGCACGCCTACGGCGTGTATCTGCAAGATGCGGGCCTTGGCGATGGTCCGGCCGGCTGTCGGCTTTCCGTCGAGGCCTCGTGGCTTGATGCGGCCGGTGCCGACGGCGGCGTTGCGTGCTTGGGCGGGTCGCTTGTGTCCGCAGGGTTTGTGACGCCTGCTGGCGGGGCTTTTGGTGCTAGCGGCGTAATGGATGCCGGCGGTGCGGTGGCACCGCATGTGGTGGTTGAGCCCGATGTAGCCACGCATCCGGCGGGGGAGACCGACAGGGGCGAGGTGTCTGACGATGGCGCGGACAAGTCTCCCACCGATGCTAGCCCTGCCGCCGGAGAGCCCACCACAGTGCCCACGGCAAATCCCGCGCTGAAACCCGCGGCCGCGACAACCAAGACAACAACGACAGTAACCAAGACCACGGTGTCTACGTCCTCCAAGCCTAAAGCCAGCAGCGTGACCGCAGCGACACTCCCCAAGACCGGCGACAACTGCTGGATTGCAGCATCCGTAGCGCTCTTCCTGCTAGGAACAGTACTTCTAGCTGCCGCATATCGCTGCTGAGGCGGCACGACGCACCTGGCTGCAATACAAAAACACCGTTGAAGTTATGAGGGCAACGCTTCCGGATAGGGAGCGTTGCTATTTTCGTGCATGCAACATCTAACGTGCTAGCCATATGCGTTTTCGCGCTGGGAATGGAGCCGAGTGCCTTTCTTTAAAATATGATCACCCCAATACCTTTCCCCCGGACCGGCGCTAACTTGCACTTTTTGGTGCTGTGAGATTCTGAGACTAATGGGCGGCATTCGCACTTGCTTGGGGACCATTGGGGGAGCCGTCGGATGAAGTTGACATCAAGGACGGAAGCCGCTGTCATCGAGCCTATCAGCAATGACGCTAGAGGCCGATAAGTATCTAACCCGCATCGAGGGATGGGATTAACATAGGGACGAAGGAGTTTTGCTTGAGAGGTTCATATAACCGGCCCATCGCACAAGACGGGCAATGGGCCATCTGATATCAACGTTGGGCGATATGCAATTCGCCTTGACAGTATAGGAGGTGCAATTGGAACGCATAGTAACTAAGCCAACTAGAATCGATCTGCATATCCATTCTGCTGCAAGTGTCGTCACAAAGGACAAAGGCAAGAAGGAACTTTCCGATTGCGACAAAGACCATGTTAACGTGCTGCTTCGCGGTTTGGAGGCTCATGGCATCAACATGTGCGCAATCACTGACCACGATTGCTTTGACAAAGACCTTTACTTCGCTTTGAAGGAGAGGGAGGGGGATGGCTGCCTAAACAAAGTGCTTCCTGGTATTGAGTTCAGCGTATCGATTCGCGCCGATGGCAAGAAGCCGACCGTCGTCCATATCGTTGCCATCTTCGATGACCGGCACCCCGATCTGATTGACGGCATCGCCGAGGTCGTCTGTGATGAGAACGGGAAACCGCGCTACGACGATCTCAATAATGGCGCTTTCACCGAAGACGGTTTCGCCAAGGTCCTGAGGGACATCGGCCTCAACGCCGTCCTCATCGGACACGAAAAATCGGCCGGCCAGGAAGCGAAGCGGGACATGAGCAGTCTCGGCGCGAATTGCGCCAGCGAAGTAATTTTGACCGAGTTTGTCGACGCGGTCGAAATTCGCAACAAGCGGCGAGAACTCGACATCAAGAGGCTCATCGAGACCTATCCCAAAGATGCCGTTCCGTTTGTTGTCGGGAGCGATTGCCATGATTGGGCGACATATCCAGGGAAAGAAGGCGGTGAGATTTCATTCTCCAGCCTGAAATGCCTGCCAACTTTCGAAGGCCTGCTCATGGCAATCACCGACCCCTCGAGAATCAAGGTCGGCGACTGCTCGTTCTTCAGCGCCAGCTCCTCGAAGCTCGACTCGCTTGAACTCTCAATTGACGGCAAGTGCTTTGACATACCGCTTTCGCCCGGAATCAATGCGATTATCGGCGACAACTCCATAGGCAAGTCGATGATGATTCACCGTTTGACCGATTGCCGGCATGTGGATGATCACAAGCTGGCCGACGGGTACGATGCCTATTGCACGAAGGAGGGTATAAGCGTCGACACTCTTCTCCCTAGTGCTGCCGAGTTCAAGTTCGACGACCAGGACAGCGTCCGCAAGACCCTTGAAGAGCTGCATTCGGGGCAGGGGCAAGACGATTATTTCGGTCAATATTTTCAATCCCATGTGGATTTAGCTTCTGTGCAAGAGTCACTCAAGCGTTATTTCAGCGAGTGCATTGATGCCTTGGAATCCAAGGCCCGTTTCAATGACGCCCGTGCGAGAATCGACAACGATGAGATTGAGCTGCTCATCTTGCCGAAATCCGATAGACTGACGATTTCTTCCTTTTCTAATCCGGTTTCTTTCATTGCCATCGACGGGCTCAAATCTGCACTTCGTGTTAGCGAGAGCGGCCTTGACAACATAAAAAATGACTACGCCGATCTTTTCGTCGAAATGGGTCCCGCTGCCTACAGGACGCATGAAGAGGCCATTGAGTCGGTTCACAGGCTTATGAAACTTGCTGAAAAGCATCGGTTGAACTACGAACGAGACGATACGAAGGTTAAGGCTGTTAAGGCAGCCTCGAACAAGGAAAGAAAGTCGCTCTTGTTGGCGAAGACCGACGAGCAGAATGCTATCGATGCGTACTCGGCCAAGCTTGATAACGTCTCTGATGAGCTTGCCGAGCTTGTTTTACTCGCCAGAAAGCGTCGCGACAAGAAGCTTGATTACACCGCACCCGTTGAGGTGAGCGTTCCTAACCACATGGGCGAGTTCATCTTTGTTTCGGAGCTCTCTTCGGGTAAGACGGGGACGGCGTATTGCAGAGCAGTCTTCGGAGAGGCATTCAACAAGCCTAAGCTTCCGATCCTTCTGGATGGCATTCAGTCCGAAACTGAGCTGACTACGGATGAGATAGCTGCGGCAGTAACAGGTGATAAACCTTCCATGGTGACGTGCTACGAACAGATTCGCGGCAAACTTCATGCAGTAGTTGACCGCATAACCGAGAGAAGGAAAATCACCAACAAGTCCATAGGCATCGATGCTGAACCATCGCCCGGACTGTACGGGACTCTGTACTTCGACCTTCTGGCGGAAGAAGACGCTAAGATGGGAGTCTACATTATCGATCAGCCGGAAGATCAGATATCGCAAGTAGCGATTAAGGAGCACGTCCTCGGCGCCTTTAAGAGGATGAGCGCCAACCGGCAGGTGCTCATGATCACGCACAACCCGCTCTTCGTCGTGAACCTCGACGTCGATAACGTCATTGTGCTCGCGCGCGGCCAAGATGGGAAAATTGACGTGAAGAGTGGGGCTTTGGAATACGAATGCGACGACTACAAGGTGCTCGACCTTGTAGCCAAAACCGTTGAAGGAGGCGCAGATGTTGTCAGGAAACGACTCAAACGCTATAGCTCAGAAGGCATATAAGGTCTGGCTGAAGGATGGGAAGATCGCGATCGAGGGTGTTGACGACTTTTCCATTGATGTCGAAGACCCGAAGCTGAACGTAGGGAAGCTGTACTCGGCGCTTTTCGCTGGAATCGACGAACCTACGACGATTTCCCTCGAGCCCACGACTGAACTTAAACAGGATCGCAAAGCCTTCTCTTTCTTTGAAAGCTTGAAGAAAATCGTGGACGGCGCTTGCGAAAAGATGAATCCGGGTCTGGCTGATATCGCCAAGAAGGCTGAAGGGCTCGACGCCGACGACGTGGCAAAGCGGAGCTGACGCCCTACTGCTTGTTCGCGAAAGCCAAGGGCAATGGGGGGATTGTATGGATACTTTTGTTTGCGATAAGTGCGATTGGGCGTGAATACAAGTTAATTGTCTAGGTGAATCTGGATTTCTAGATATGTACGGTCAAGATTGAGCGGCCTAATTCAGGCCTGATTTAATCCTTCATATTTCGAAATCCCAATCATTTCCTCCGTTGCTTGGGTATACTTAAATCAGAAATTGGTCGTAGGGCGCGACCAACGGAATCAAAAGAAAGCCCACTGAGAAGATTTTGGTCGTAGGGCGCGACCAACGGAATCAAAAGAAAGCCCACTGAGAAGATGCCTTCAATCTCTTTGGGTTGGAGGCATTTTCTTTTTCGGAGGGTCTGCATGAATTCTAAAATCGTCTTTTTGACAAACTCGTTTTACAAAGATCATCCAAACCCGCCGTTCAAAGAGATGGAACAAAAGCAAAATCGTCCTTACATCGTCTTTTTGGTCGAAATCGAGGGACATACGTGGGCCATACCTTTTCGCTCGCACATTCGCCATGGGCACGCATTCTTTACCGATCCCAAAAACAAATGCGGAATTGATTATTCGAAAGCCGTTGTTGTAGACAAACCAAAATATATAGATCAACAGGTGCGTCCACACTTGCGCCAGAACGAATATCAGGCTCTTCGCGGAAATGAATTTGCAGTTCAAAAGGGATTTGAAAAATATATCAAGCTTTACAAGCGGGCTGTTCAATCGGGACATCCGCGTTATCAGTCGCTTATCAAGTATTCGACGTTGCAGAATTATGATTTGTAGCCAAGTTGGAGCATAGTGGATTCAGGCTCCGCCGTATGCTCAAATCATATTCACACGATAATTTAAGGAAGGGACGCTATGTGGAGGCCACAAAGCGTCCCTTCTTTCCCTGATTGACAGCCGGGGCCAGGCTCTCAGTGTGTCGGACACCAGCTGGGCCTGGACCGATGCTGACCACCTGGAGCTTAACGGCAACGTCGCCCAAGACAAACATAACGACCAAGACCACGATGACCAAGACTACGCTGCCCGCGTCCTCCAAGCCAAGAGCCACCACTGCGACCGCAGAGACGCTCCCCAAGACCGCCGACAACAACTGGATAGCCGCTTCCTTAATGCTTTTCCTTCTTGGAACAGCACTCCTGGCTGCCGCATATCGCTGCTAAGGCCCGTTAAAGCGAGACCAGGGGAGGGGTGAATGCAGCTACTGCAGAAGTCTTTAGCCTACTACTGAATCAATTTCTTAGAGATTGGGGTGTATCGGCTATAGCTGCGACGGCACTTTTTAGCTATGCTTGATAGCTTCACAACCCGTTGCCGATGTTGAACCTTACTCTTCATCTGATCGAGCGATAAGATAATTGCAATCCAAATGCTGCCGTTTATATAGCTCCATTTGGACCCAATTGCCTACATCGTTGGAGACCAACCATGAGAAACTACTATCAAATTAAAACCGTCGCTTCGGCCCCTCCAAGAAGGCAAATTCAGGCAGGGAAGGTCATTTGCGTTAGCGGGCTTATATTTACTCTTGGCAGCCCATTTATAGCTTGGCTACTCAGCGTTGGAGTAAATCGCGTGCCGTCTTTCCACTTAGTATTTTCGGCTTGTTCTTGTTTTTGGATGGCCTCCTAATTATCTTGATCGCCTCGAAGCAGCAAGAAGCGCTTCTTAAACTACGCCAATCGCTCCTAGAAGATGATCCTCAAATCGCTGCGAGCGCCGATGAGTTTATGTCTCAGCGAAAGGCCCTGACACAGCAAGGCGAAATTACTGGCATCTTCATTGTCCATAATGCAACCAAAGATCTGTACTACGTAGGCCAAAGCGCAAAAGCGATTGACCGGGCGGCTATACAGTTTCTCGGTAGGGGCAATTGCGATGTGTATGCCGACTACAAGTACGGCGACTCATTCAGCGTGCGCATAGTCCCGCTGTCAGAAAGCGGCTACGAAAGTCTCAATGAGCTCAAACGTGCAGCGATACAAGCGCTTGAGGCTGCTGGCGAGGAGCTTTATTAAGGGCGAATGTTAGGATAAATGCAATGACAAGCTCAAATAACACAGGCAACAACGAGGAATTAACGCCGTCCGTCGAAGAAACGCTTCTTAACGAATCTCGCTCGATTGCCAGGGTCAAATCGTTCTCATGGATTTGGTTTATCAATAAGGAACGAATCCACAACATAGATCCCGTCCAATGCGGCAAATGGATGTTCTTCTTCTCTCCTTTCAAAACCGCCCTCATGGACGACATTGTCGGAACCGCAGTTCTTGACGGCGTCGTCGTAGAGGCCAAATACTCGAATCCCGAAACGCTCATCGCGGCGGGCTCGAAACAAGGTGTCTGCTGCTTTTACCTAAACGGTAACGATAGAGAAAGCCATAAGAGGGCACTGAGCTACATGCTGGAAAACGGGCTGATCAGGAAGACAAAGACAGGAAAGCTTTATAACATTTCGTTCAAGTTCGACTCTGAGACCTATGCAGGAAAGTACAAGGGAAGCGGCTTCTACGGAAAGATAAAGCTCGCGGACTTCGTAGACCCGGAGACGGGAGAGTTTATTTAAGGGTGCGTGCCGAGTAGAGAAGTTGAACTTACTTCACCTGTGTCCCCTTTGGGGACAGCCGCCAGTGCAATACCTCAGTGCTATACTCGTTGTCCTAAGGAAGTGGTTCATATGTACTTGAGCGATACTAAGATTCAAGAGCTTATCGACAACAAGGTGCTGCTCAATGCCGATGCTTCGAACATCGGCCAGGTTACGTATGACTTGCGCACCGACGGATTCTACATTAATGAAAGCAAGCAGTTCGAGGTCGAGCTTGGCCCCGGAGACTCGACTTTTGTCTCTTGCGTTGAATGTGTCGCGCTACCCAACAATCTGACCGCTAGCGTACTTCTGCGCAATTCGCGCATTCGCCAAGGGCTTTCTTTGGATGCACCGCTCTATTTCCCTGGCCATGGAACTAGGCTGTTCTATCGTGTTACAAACGTAAGCGGCAGCACCATTACCCTCGATAAGTCTAAGGGCATCGCGCAGGTCGCATTCCAGCACGTCGAAGGCACGGTTGCCCATCCTTACCATGGAGCCTTTTCTGATGAGCTTAACTTTAATGGGCTCGCCGACTATTCCGACGTCTATGCCGGAGAGCTCAAAAAGGTTGAAGACAAAAAGGAAGAAGTTGCCAATATCGAATCTCGTATTTACGGTAATGTGCTGGCACTCTTTGCCGTCTTCGCCGCGATCTTTACGCTCGTGAACGTTAATGCCGGAGGGATCTCTTCCGATATTTCGACTGTCCGTTTCGTTGCGCTTGACCTGCTAATTATCGGCGGATTTCTGGTCCTTGCGTCTGCAATCGAGGCTTTTCTTATTAAGGACAAAAAGAAGAAGGCACGACTTCCGCTCGGGATAGGTGTCACGTGCATTGTCTTTGCTGTTGTCCTTGCATTCCTCTAAGTACTTAGAGGATTAGGGGAAAGCAATATAGGTTCTGAGACGGGGTGTCCCGGCGTTTGCCGTGGCACCCCTATTTGTTGATCGGACTTCCATTTTTCAAATTACATGGCCGCCATAGCAGCCCCAAGACATCTGCTATTTAAAAAAGCATGTCTCGAAAGCGTAAAATCGGGGTCTGGTCGACAGATCTCGGTTTTTCCCGCACTACGCCTGGATCCAGGACCTCGTATCCGAAAGCCGCTCCCGCGACGAGCTCGTCAAAGAACTAAGGCGCAATTGCGTTGTGCGTCTCGACGGTGCGTCGCACGTATAGAATCTAAGCATCCGCATGCCGGTTATTGAATGGAATGGACGCCACATGGAACTCCCTAGCACCCTGTGCAGCAATGTGTACGACTTCGCGTTTTGCCCCGAGCCCTGCTACGACCGCCTGGTCGATCTAGCCGACCCCGAGGACTGGGGTCCCAGTAACCGCATCCTCAAAAACTATCTGTCGTTCTCGTTTAGCCGCGCGGTGTTCCTGACCGAGCGCGACGTGGACCAGACCGCGCCGTCCAACCTGCCGTTGGTGTTCGATGACGACCGCTGCCTGTTCAACACCGGCCTGTACACGCGCCGTTACGAGACCATCTATGGCCTGTTTGAGCCCAACACCAAGCCCGATGTTAGCGCCGGGCGATTTTAGCCGCTAATAGTCAAACTATTTTGACCAATCCCGGTCACCGAATAATGGCCACCGTGCCTCCCCGCCGCCACTACGCTGGTGGTGCCAACACGCCGGCGTTAGGAGGACCATTGAGGTGAACGAGAGACACGATGACCTACAGGAGATTATAGACGCGGCGCTCCGGGAGATGGCCGCGGAGGAGGGCGACGGTTCGACCCGCAGGCATGCAACCTCGCGGAGTTCTGCAGGAGGACGGGGCTCACCCGCTCCCGCGCGAGGACGGTCAGGGCACACGGGTTCAGGGCCCTGCCCCACGGGAACAGCGGGAGGAGGGCCGCGCCGGGCGTGCTTGCCGGCCACACCGGTCTGGTGGACGACCTCCTGCGGAAGGGCGTCACCAACTCGCAGGTGATATTCGAGCGGCTGCTCGGCCAGGGCTACGCCGGCGGCCTCACCACGGTGAAGACCTATATCGCCGCGCACCGGGACCTCGTGCCCGCGAAGAGGCGGCAGGTGGCCCCGCAGGGCTGCCGCGGGCAGCGCTTCAGGACGGCGCCCGGAGAGGCCTACCAGATGGACTGGGGCTTCGTCGCGGTCGAGCGCCCCGGCGGCGAGCGGGCGCGGATCGCCTGCTTCGCCATGGTCTGCCACCATTGCGGGAGCGCCCACGTCGAGTTCTTCCCGAACGCGCGCCAGGAGAACCTCCTCATCGGGATGCTGCACGCGTTCTCGGCGCTGGGCGTGCCCGCGACCGTGCTCACCGACAACATGAAGAGCGTGGTCGTCCGCCGCGATGCCGACGGCCGGCCCGTCTGGCAGGCCGACTACGCCGAGTTCATGGGCGTCGTCGGCTTCCGCACCAGGCTGTGCAGGCCGCGCCACCCCTATACGAAGGGCAAGGTGGAGAGGCTCGTCCGCTTCGTGAAGGGGAACTTCCTCGCGGGAAGGTCCTTCACCGACCTTGACGCCCTCAACCGGGAGGCCGCCCTCTGGTGCGCCGAGCAGGGAGGCCGCTGGCGGCGCCCGGCGGCATGCGTCCCGATGCGCGAGCACGAGGCGGCGTGCTCGGCGAACACCAGGCCGCTCGAGGTCACGGCCGAGGTCGAGCGGTACCTGTGCCCGCGCCGGAAGATCTCCTTCAACGGCTTCGTGAGCTTCGAGGGGCACCGCTACGGCGTGCCCTACTGGTACGGCCGCCGCGAGTGCAGGGTGAGCCGGGAGGGGCGCGCGGTGCACATATACAGCGACGACCTCTCCCGCGAGCTCGTCGCCCACGCCGTCGGCGCCGGCGCCGACAGCTGGTGCGAGGGCCAGTGGGAGACATCGCCGGCGCAGCCCGAGGAGCTGCCGACCCAGCCGGTCGGGACCGTGGTCGAGCAGATCGCCCCGCCCCGGTCGAAGCCCGGTTTCGAGAGGTTCGACTTCGGGAGGGCCGAATGATGGCGGGCGCGGGGGCGAGCCCCTACGAGCTCGCGAGCGACGCCGCGTCGAGGCTCGGGATCGCCGTCGGGGCGGAGGAGCTCGCGACCCTCGCCTCGGACCTCGACCTCGGCGACGGGGAGATGGCCGCCGTGGCCGCCACCTTCTCCTACCTTGCGGAGAAGAGGAGGCTCGCCTCCATCGAGACGCTGCTGAGGCTGAGCAGGCTGCCCAGGCGCGAGCCCAAGACCTTCGAGGGCTTCGACTTCTCCAGGATCCGGGGCCGGGACGCGGCCGCGCTGGGCAAGCTCCCGTCGCTGGCCGACCTCTACGCGCACCGCAACGTCGCCTTCGTCGGGCCCGGCGGCATAGGGAAGACGCACCTCGCGCAGGCCTACGGGCGCGAGTGCTGCATGCGGGGGCTCAAGACCTACTACATAAAGGCGACCGAGCTCAGGGACAGGTTCCAGAAGGCCGTCCAGCGGGGAAACACCTCGCGGGTCGTCTCCTCGCTCGTCAAGCCGTCGTGCCTCATCGTTGACGAGGTGGGGAGATGTGTCTACGACAGGCCGTGCACCGACCTGTTCTTCGATGTCGTCGACAGGCGCTACGAGAAGGAGGGGCCGAACGCGATGGTCCTCACGAGCAACATCGCCCCGAGCGGGTGGGATGAGTTCTTCACGGGCGACGACACGCTCCTCTGCGCCCTCGACAGGCTGTTCGACAAGGCGTCGGTGTTCGTGATGCGGGGCCCGAGCTACCGCGGCAGGGGGCTTGACACCTACTCGGTGGAGGCCGTCCCCCAGGCGGTGAAGGTGAGGGGGATCCAGCCCGAGGGGATGTAGGGAAGCGATAGGAAAGACATAGATGCGGGCGTGTTGGCTAAAATGGGTCGGCCGGGATTGGTCAATCTCGGCCGACTATATTTGGCTAAATTATTCCGACGCTAACACCGACGCGCGCCAGCGCTGGTTTTTGAAGGGCTTCTTTAAGGAGAGCGACCCCATGCTGGTCTCGTTTGAGTACCTGCCGTGCCGCGTGCGCTTTGCCGAGGACCCCTCCGAGCTGGTCTTTGACTACCGCTTGCCCATCCGCTCCAACATCGACCACATTCTGGGCGATGAGGAGAACCTCACGCGTATTCCCGCCAGCCTGATGGGGGAGGGCAACTCGCTACTGCTGCGCCGCGCCTTTGAGGGAGCCGTCGTCGAGGCCGCCCGCCGCGCCGCCGCCAACTACACGCTCGCCGTGCCGCAGTTCTACGGCGGCCGGATCCAGCTGCTGCTGCCTCTGTGCCTAACCGGCGACAAGCCCGAACTGGCACTGACCATCCAGCGCGAGGACGGCTTCTACGCCGCACGCACCTGCCTCACGCTCGACATGGCCTACAACAACGCGCGACTTATCTGACGACCTGAGACTTCGTGGATTAAGCGGTAAATGGTGGTTGAGCTGCGGGTTTGCTGGCTACGGCGCTTGCCATGGCGCGGCCGACGCCCACGAATTTACAATCGAGGGCAAAAAGTTCTTGGTAAACAACGCGCGGCTATGATAGTATCTCTTTTGCCGAAAGGCGACGGGCGATTGGCTCAGGGGTAGAGCATATCCTTCACACGGATGGGGTCACAAGTTCGAATCTTGTATCGCCCACCATCTAAAGTACAGGTCAGAGGTGTTAAGCCTCTGGCCTTTTTCTTTTTGATACCAAGGGTGATTCCAAAACGAATCGTAGTCGTATAAGGCGTCATTTTTTTCGCACCCTTTTTGCTGACGCCATTGCATGTTTTGTATAAAACACATCCGTATTTTCAGCGAACTCCCCATGTGATTCGAGCGCAAATGTGGAGACAGGGACCGCATGCCCAGAGCGCCTTCCAGCGGATTTCTATCACACGACGGTTTTTCGGCAGAACTCGTCAAGCTTTTGGTCAGCGTTTGGTCAGCTTCCGGTACTTACCCGCATGATGCCCCGGTAGATAATCGTCCACGACCACAACCGCACGGTCTACGGCCGATACCAGGGGAGGCGCAAATGGACGAAATCGTCTGCGCAAACACCGCATTTCGCTACTGGCGCTGCCCACCGCAGGTGCGCGACCTCTACCCGCGCCTGCCCAACTCCGAAGAAGGCTGGCGAGCTCTATCCCAAGCCCCTTTCGTAACCGACGTCCTCAAGACCCCGATTATCGCTGTTGCTTCGCCAGGTTGTAATCACCACTCGGGATTGCGCTCTACTATTCGCTGGGAAGGAGCATCGGATGCCGGCACAACAATCGACACTAATTTAGGCTTTAGTGTCACCAATCCGCTTAACACGTTATTTACTATGACACGCTTTGTGTCCCAAATAGATCTCGTACTGGCTATGTACGAACTTTGCGGCTGGTTTTCTGTTTTCGAGCCGGCTCCCGCTGCCGAAATGCAGCTAAAAATGGCGGTAGAGGAGAATCGCAATTCCAGCACGCAAAATTTGTTCGAACTTGGAGAGGGCGAAGACGAGGTTCCTTGGAAACGAGTTTATGCCCGCGCAACCGTTAAGGACCCAGAAAATGATAGCCAAACGAGCAAGCGTGAAGATGGAAGAGAGGTTACGAAACTCAAAGGTACTTCTCTTTGGATGAGAAAGCCGCTCATCGAACTGAGCGACCTGCATCGTTTCGCCGACAAGGTCAAAAGTCAAATGTGGGGAAAGCAGTTTTATGATGCCGCTCAGCAGGTTATCGGCATTGCTGCGTCTCCGCTCGAGGTCGCTGGGGTCCTGCTTCTAAGTCGTTCTCGACGTCTAGGTGGTGCAGGATTCAGATACGTGTACCTCAACGATTTAACCCCTCTATCCATGGCGGCCCAAAGCATCGCAGGCCAAAAGGTCTGCTACGGCGACATCGTGATCGTAAACCCAATCCTAATGAAGGCAGTAATTATCGAGATCCAAGGTGAAGTCATCCATGGCTCAGGCGCGGTACTTGATCACGATGCGGAGCGCATGACTGCGCTCCAGAGCATGGGTTTCGATGTATTCCTGGTGACTCACGATATGCTCAACGATTCAAAGCAGCTAGACACCATAGTCAGAAGTGTCTGCGACCGTTTAGGGATTCGCTATAAAGCCAAAACTGAAGCAATGAAATCCGCCGAGACGCGACTGCGAGCAAATGTTTTGTGCAACTGGCTGGAAATCGGAATTAGCCGGCGACAAGGCGCTAGAACTACCTAGTTTGCCTGTTAGTGAATTAATGTCATTTCAAAACTATGTCGGATTACGGGGCTGGACCCGGACCGGCCGTCCATGCCCTGCATTTCACGGAATGCGCAAGCCGTCTAACTGCGGTTTTGATT
>JAGZUC010000007.1 GCA_018380195.1 Collinsella sp.
CAAAGCCGCCGTTTCTTTTTATCTTCTAATGAAATGACGCGGTATCACTGTTGAAATCGGCGGCTAAAGGAGGTAGCCGCCATGAAGCAAAAAGCATATCGACAAAATCCGACAGTTATTGACTTATCAAAAAAAGCCCGCCCACCACCGGGGGAAACTACGCTTATATATATGAACTGTCTAATCATCTGGATACTGCTTACAATGCCTATGCGCCCGTCCGGGCTTTTCGGACGGGCGCATTTTGTACGTTCAAAAAATTTTTGAAGAAATTTCAAAAAATCTTCGGCGTTTTTGAAAAACGCCGTATTGCCCCGCGAAAAGGGGGGAAGCACCACCAACTTTCCAACGAGAAAGGAGGTGAGAATGTGGAACCTAATAGCAGGGAGTTTTACAAACAGTGTGCTTTTCAGAAGTTTTGTAATACGGTATTGCACAATGAAGCTTGCGACACCCATAGAGAACTTCGCAGACACAAGGCAAAGGAAGTGACCTTTTCCGACATGACCTTAGACGAAGCGCGGCAGCTTCATACGTTTGATGAATATTTCAAACGTGAAGCCGCCGAAACCGTCTTTGAGAAAGCCGGGAAGAAAATCACGCCAAAGCTGCTTCTTGAAGCAATCCGTACTTTGCCGGAAGAAAAGCGCAAAGCCATATTGCTGTATTACTTCGAGGGAATGAACGATACCGAGATTGCGGAGCTGTTCAACACGTCGAGAAGCACGATGCAGTACAGGCGGACAAGCTCTTTTGAGAAATTAAGAAAATATCTGGAGGAAAATGCTGATGAATGGGACGAATGGTAACGAACCCGGCTACCCGGAAAATGCCCTTGTTCCTTATCCTGTCATTGTGGCAGCGACAAACCTGACCCCATTGCACCAAGGGCTCGCTTTTTTGGCTAGAGCGTTTGAAGTAGAGCGACGAGGAAGCGGATACCCTGGAGGTAGGCACGGCGGGTGATGCGCTCGTTGGTGCCGTGGACGCCGCGATCACACTCGTCGTCATCAACCACAAAGGCCGAGAAGCGAATGCACTCAGGGCAAATGCGCTGGTAGTTGGCAGCGTCGGTCGCACCGATCACGGTCGAGGGCACAATTGCCACTGGCTCGAATGATCCGCTTTCCTCCGTCCCCTTTGGATTACGGAAATAGCGGGCGGCGATGGAGCGAACCGCCTCGAGGCCGGGACCACCGATGCGCGGGGACGACGAGGGTTCGGAGCTGCCGGGGCCCAGCTCCACTTCGACACGACCGGCAAGGTCCGCCCCGGCAACCGCCTCACGGCAGCGCGCCACAACATCGGCCACGCTCGTGCCCTCGAGCATGCGGAAGTTGATGTTGGCCCACATATCCTGCGGCATTACGTTGGCGCCGGTGCTGCCACCCTCGATCTGCGTGGGCGCGCAGGTGGTCGTCACCAGCGGATAGAGCTTCTTGCTGGCGAGGCAATCGCGGACAATGGCATCCCCGTTGGCGGCAATTTCATCGGCCGTGTAGAGCCCCAACTCGACGAGCTGGGCGGCAAGCAAGTCGGTCACGCGCGTCGGCCACTCGATATCGCAGATTGCGGTGATGGCACGGCTGAGCACCTCGAGCGACGTGCCGACGTAGGGGTTGGAAGAATGTCCACCCGCGCTCTTTGTCTTGAGCACGATATCGGCATAGCCCTTCTCCGCGAGGTCGGCGTGCATAAGCCAGCCCTCGCCCGCACTGTACTCGGCAGCCGGAACGATGCGGTAGTCGCCCTCGTCGATCAGGTACTCAAGCTCAATGCCGCGCTCCTCGAGCACGCGGCCGATGGCGCCTGCGCCGTACTGCGTCGTCTCCTCGTCCTGGCCAAAGGCCAGCAGCAGTGTGCGCTCGTGCTGCCAACCGTGCGCCAGCGCATACTCGACAGCCTCGAGAATACCTGCGACCTGGTCCTTCATGTCGATCGCGCCGCGGCCCCAGATGTAGGTGTCGTCCACGTGCCCGCTAAAGGGGGCGTGCGTCCAGTCGGCCTCGGTACCCGGCACCACGGGAACCACATCCATGTGACCCATGAGCATAACGGGTTTGAGTGCGGGGTCGGAGCCGGAAAGCGTCACCAGCAACGAATGGTCGATAAGCTCGACCTCGCCCGCCGCAAATACATGCGGCCAGGCCTGCTGCATATAGGCGCGCAGGTCGTCGAAGGGCCGCCAGTCCACCGCCTCGGCATCCATGCTCGAGATAGTCGGAAACGACAGCACACGGCCCAAGCGCTCGCACGCGCCTGCCTCGTCTATATCGGCAAAATCGTCCTCATGCGCAAAGAAGCGCCAACCTCGGCCATGACATCCTTTCGATTGTGATGACGAGGGCCGCCCCACCGGAGCGGCCCTGCCACATAAGCGTTTGCGGTCGGTTATTTGTCCTCGAGATAACGCGAGAGGAACTCGCGAGTGCGCTGGTGTTTGGGGTTGCCGAAGAGCTCGGCCGGCGCGGCGTCCTCGAGCACCACGCCCTTGTCCATAAAGACCACGCGGTCGGACACGGTTCGGGCAAAGGCCATCTCGTGCGTGACGACGACCATGGTCATGCCGTCGGCCGCAAGCTTGCGCATGACCTCGAGCACCTCTCCCACAATCTCGGGGTCGAGTGCGGAGGTCGGCTCGTCGAACAGCATGATCTGCGGATTCATGCACAGGGCGCGCGCGATGGCCACGCGCTGCTTTTGACCACCGGACAGGCGACCCACGGCGGCGTGCGCGAACTTTTCGAGCCCCACGCTCGTCAGATGCTCCATCGCGACCTTCTCGGCCTCGGCCTTGCTCATCTTTTTGAGCGTGACGGGCGCGAGCGTGCAGTTGTCGAGCACGTCCATGTTGTTGAACAGGTTAAAGCCCTGGAACACCATGCCGATGTCCTCGCGGAGTTTATTGATATTGCAGCGCTCGGCCGTAAGGTCCTGGCCGTGGAACCAGATTTGGCCCGCGTCCGGGGTCTCGAGCAGGTTGAGGCAGCGCAGGAAGGTCGACTTGCCCGAGCCCGAGGCGCCGATAATGGTGACGACCTCGCCGGGATTGACGGACAGGTCGATGCCCTTGAGTACCTCGAGCGATCCGAAGCTCTTACGCAGGCCCTCGACGCGGATGAGCGGCTCATTGGTCTGTGCGGCGGCCGCGGTGCCGGTAGTGGCGGTATCTGCCATGATGATTCTCCTCGTCTTGAGCCTAGTTGGAGCTGGGCAGCGTTGCCGGAGCCTCGGCGCCGAGCTTTTTGCCAAAGGCCTCGAGCAGGCGGCTCGCCACGAGCGTCAGGATCAGGTAGACCACGAGCGCCACGCAGTAGACCTCCATCTGGCGGTAGTACACGCCGGCGACAGTGGTGGTGGCGTACATGAGGTCGAACACGCCGATGACCGAAAGCACCGACGAATCCTTGATGTTGATGATGAGCTCGTTGGTGAGCGCCGGAATCGCGTTTTTAATGCCCTGGGGGAACACGACTTTGCGCATGGCTTGCCACTGCGACAGGCCCAGCGAGCGCGCCGCCTCGGCCTGGCCGGGATCGATGGACTCGATGCCGCCGCGCAGGACCTCCATCATGTAGGCGGTGGAGTTGAGCGAGATGGTGACGAGGCCGGCGGTGAAGGTACTCCAAATCTGGTTGGCCTGGGCGGTCTCGAAGCCCATGCCGCGCAAAACGGTGAAGCCCGCGTAATAGATGAGCAGGCCCTGGACCATCATGGGCGTGCCGCGCACGATGGTGGAGTAGATGGTCGCAAAGCCGCGGCCGATGCTCTTAAAGAAGCGCACCAGGTCGTTGTCCACGCGATCGAAGGTCTGAATGCGCAGGAACACAAAAAGCAGCGCCAGGAAAAAGGCGATGACGGTACCGAAGGTCGCAAGTGCAATGGTGATCTCGATGCCGCGGATAAAGAAGTCGCCGCTCTTGTAGGTCATGTAGACCAGGCTCGACAAAAAGTCGCTGGGGTTGGAGTCCGAGACAATGCTCACCTGCACCAGGTCGATAAATGACATGACGCAGCGGTCGACAAAGAAGATCGCCGCAATAGCAACGACGACATAGCTGCCCAGGCGCGCGCCGCGACGGAAGCGCTCGGAAGCAAACGGCGACGTTTCGCGATAGTCGTTCCAGTGCATGAGTTTGGTGACCAGCGCCGCCGCCGACACGACGAGCCAGGCCCAAAGGATTGCCCAGAGGCAGTCTTGGAACACGCCCGTAGGCGCCAAGAAGCTCAGCGGCGTGGGATTGCGCTGGCTAAACGCCAGGCCGAGCACCGCGATAACGCTCGTGCCCAGGTACACATAACGGTGGTCGGCCTTGATGAAGGAGGCCAGACGATTGATGGTTTTCATGCTGCCTCCCTATGCCGGCTGACGGTCGAGGCACGCGTCCCACATTTGGTCGCGCTCCTCTTGGCTAACGCCCTTGAGTGTCTTGTCGATGAGCTTAAGCAGCTTATCCGAGCCCTTGCGGCAGCCGACGTTTGCCGTGACCTCCTGCTTAAAGCCCTCGCCCTCGGCAAATTGAATCGGCACGATACCCGGGTTTTGGGCCATATAGCCCTTCTCGTTCTCGGTGTTGTAGGTCACGGCGTCGCACGTGCCCTGCAGCAGATTCGAGAACACCGTGGGGACGGAGTCAACCGGGTTCTTGTGCACAACGCCCGGGATCTCGTCGATGACAGTGTCGAGCATGGTGTCCTTTTGGCCGAGTACCGTGGCACCGCTAAAGTCGCTGAGCTTGGTCGCGTTTTGGTAGGGGGAACCCTCTTTTACGAACAGGCCAAAGTAGCCAATGAAGTACGGGTCGGAGAAGCCGACCGACTCCTCGCGCTCGGGCGTGGCGCTCATACCGGCGATGATGAGGTCGATCTGGCCGTTGTTGAGCGAATCGATAAGGCCCGAGAAGCTCTGCTTGACGGCAACGGGCTCGCCACCGAGGGCCTTGCAGACGATCTTGGCAATCTGCACGTCGTAGCCATCGGCATAGGCGCCCTGCACGTTGTCGATGGGGATGGTGTACTCACTGGCTTCGGAAACCTGCCAGTTGTACGGGGCGTAGGCCGCCTCCATGCCGATGCGGATCTTGTCCTTGCCGATAACGGAATCGGACAGGTCGTCGCGACCGCCGCCCGTCGTGGGCTGAACTACTTCCAGCGTGGAGGGGCGCTGGCAACCGGCAAGTGCGCCGGCGACGACAGAAGCGCTCGCAGCGAGAGCACTACCCAAGAAGATGCGACGGCTGCATACCGGCTGTAGATGCGCGTCGCGTTGATGGGGAGAATGCATAATCTGCCTTCCCTGTTGAATCGTATGCTGACGACTTAACAGGATATACGCCAGCGACCAGCAGCGCAGCACAAGCTCGAAAAATTAATAGGCACGCGGTAGTCATTGGGAACGTCGATGTTTTGGCAATGCCAGCGAGCGCCGCCCAGAGCGAACAAGTTGGCATGAAAAAGGCAAGGCATAGACCTTCTGGTCATGCCTTGCCTTTTGAATGACAAATTGTCGCTCTGGGTGGCGCGCAGCGTCGACCGGCCCGCCGTTCGTCAGAACGGCGGAACCTCTAGAACAAGGTGACGCTAAAGCTACGTTTATCGGTAGCGCCGGGAGCCAAGGTGATGGTGTTGACCTTGTGCTCAAAAACGTCGTCCTCGGTGTCCATGGTGGTGTGACCGGTCCAAGGCTCGAGCGCCACAAACGGGGCGTCGTTGGCGGCAGACCACACGCCGATGTACTTAAAGCCCTCAAAGTCGATCTTGACGCCGTGGCCCGACTTGCGGCCGCGCAGCGTGAGCGTGGAGCCCGGGGCATCGGTGAACATGATGGCATCGTTATCGAAGCTGCGGTGCGTGATGGGCAGCACGTCAGAGCTATCGGGCGCCTTGTAGCTGCCCTCGAACGTCATGAGGCCATCGGGCGTGATGATGGGGGCCTCGTTGGTCCAAGCCTCGGTAAACGCCAGCTCGTAATCCTCGAATGCCTCGTCCTCGGCACCGGGAGCCGGTACGTTAAACGCGGGGTGGCCGCCCACCGAGAACGGCAGGTCCACGTCGCCGGTGTTGGTGACGGCAAAGGTCTGCGTGAGCGTGGCGTCGCCGGTTAGGGCATAGGTCATGTTGAGCTTAAAGTGGAAGGGGAAGGCCTTGAGCGACTCGGGCGTATCGGTGATCTCGTAAGTTACCGAAGAGCCGTCCTCGGAGACCTCGACCAACTTGTGCTCGACGATGCGCGCGAGTCCGTGGCGCGGCATCTCGCAGGTGCCAGCCGCAGACGTCGCCGTGTTGTTGCGCAGTGAGCCCACGATGGGGAACAGAATGGGCGCATGCTTGCCCCAAAAGGCGGGGTCGCCCTGCCACAGATACTCGTTGCCGTCGAGGGCAAGGCTCGTGAGCTGGGCTCCCATGGAATCGATGGCCGCGGTGAGGCCGCCGCGCTTGATGGTGGTGACGGTAGACATGCTACTTCCTCCAAAAGTAAACAATAGTATCGAGGGCTATTGTGCCACTCTTGGCGACAAGGAGAAGCGGCAGGCGCAGTTATTGAGCGATTGCGTAAAGGTCGAACCCGCCCTGCGGCGTGCTGTCGACCGTATCGGGCGCCTGCGAGTTAAAGCTCACGGGAACCATGCGCTTTGAGGCGCGGAAGCGCGTGCCATCGGTGGCGACGGGCGGCTCGTCGACCGTGAGCTCGTAGTCGCCGGGCTTGAGTTCGATGCCGTCGCCAGCGGAGTTGACATATTGATACTCGTCAATCGCCTGCCCCCTGAGTGTGCGGCCCACGATATGGATGAGCATCTGGCTGTCGCCGCGGGCGGTGTCCCATGTCGCACCGTCCTTGACCTCGACCGACACATGCACCGAGCGCGTGCGGCTGAGCGATTGCTCGACAGACATCTCGACCTTGGCGGCATCTTTGCGCTGTTGCTCCACATGGCTCCAGACATTTCCGATCGCCGAGCAAGCGATGACGCCGGCCATGAAGGCGATGAGGATGGGACCGAGCGGGGAGCGGCGGCCCGCGTCTTCCTCGCGAGCCAGGTCGGGGCGATGCGTGGGCGCAGGCGCCTGAGCACCCTGCGCGGGCACGTCGAGTATGCTGAAGGATGCCGTGCTGCCGGGGTCGATGTTATGGCGCGGCTGCGGGGTCTTGGCCGGCGAGATGGACATGTCCGCCGGCTCACCCAGCGTGGCCGTGGCATCGGCCTTAGCCTCATCGGCCTCGGCCTGGGCCCAGGCCTGTTCAAAGGTTAGGGGTTCGGCGGCATCGGAGGCGGCGTCAGGCTCGACAGCGGCATCGTTGCCGGTCTCGTCCTCGTCGCTCGACACGTCACGCGGCGCGGGCTCGTCCCACTCCTCGTCCGGAGCCTCGCCCTCGCTATACCACCATTCAAAGTTATCGATATCCATACGGGGCGCCCCTTAGGCCTCGCAAATAAACACTTGCTAGCCTTATACCCCCAGACGGCGCTGGAGCTCGCCGGCACAGACAGGAAAACCATCACAACATTCGACGCTTTTCCTCGATTTCGAGATTTTCGCCGAATGTTGTGATGGTTTGGGCGACTGGCTGGCAGCGCAATGTGACAAAGGGGCTGTCCCTTTGTCACATTCTGTTAGAGTTGCAGGGATTGAATCCCGCTTATTCATGCGACATTGGAGTGACAACCTTGACCGCCGCAACCACGCCTAAAAGCAAGTCAACCGCCGCCGCGCTCTCCCCCGCGCGCACCAAGCTCTGCCTGGCGCTGCTCGTACTGTTGGGATTCTCGCTCGGCTGCTCCGAATTCGTGGTCATCGGCATCGAAAGCGACTTGGCGACGGAACTCGGCATATCGCTTGCCACTGCGGGCCAACTTATTAGCGTGTTTGCGCTCGTCTACGCCATCGCGACGCCGGTGCTTGCGCTCAGCACGGGGCGATTCCGCCGCTACCAGCTGCTCGTGTGTTACAGCATCGTCTTTGTGCTCGGCAACCTGGTCATGGCGTTGGCGCCCAACTTCCAGGTGCTGTTTATCTCGCGCATTGTCCTGGGCTCCGTCTCGGGCGCACTGCTCGCCGTGGGTGTGACGTACATCCCCGAGCTGCTGTCCCCGCAGCAAACTTCGCTTGCCATCTCGGTGGTATATGGTGCGTTTTCCGTGGCAATGGTCTTTGTCACTTCAATCGGCAAGTTTGTGGCCGACACGCTCGACTGGCACGTAGCCATGTACGGCACGCTTACCTTTGCCGTTCTAATCTGCGGAGCGCTCGTGACGTTTATGCCGCGCGCTGGGCAAACCGACGAGCCTGCCACCTTTCGCGAGCAGGCGGGTCTGCTGCGCGAGCCGAGCATCATCACCGGCATGCTCATCTTCTTGTTTGGCGTGGGGTCGGTCTATGTGTTCTACGGCTACGTGACGCCCTATCTGGAGCAGGTGCTGGGCATGGGCACGGTCGAAGCCAGTACCACGCTTATGGCCTACGGCGTGTTCTGCCTGATCTCGAACATCCTGGGCGGATGGATCGATGCGCGCTTTGGCATGAAGGCGCTGCTTATGACGTTTGTGCTGCAGGCTGCGGCGTTACTCGGGCTGTTTGCTGTGGGCGGCACCATGCCCCTCGCGCTGGTCTTTGTCTTTAGCTTGGCGCTGCTCATGTACCTGTTCTCGGTGTCGTGCATCACGCACTTTATGGACGTGGCACGCAGCCGCCATCCCAAGTCGATGGTACTCGCAAGTTCGGTTGAACCCATGGCGTTTAACGTCGGCATCTCGTTTGGCACCGCAGTGGGCGGCGCCGTGGTAAGCAGCGTTGGCATTGCATACGTGGGCGCAGTGGGTGCCGCGTTCTCGCTTGTGGCCTGGGCGCTCACGCTGGTGACGATTAAATTGGCTCACTGGGAGCGCAGGCGGGCAAGGGCGCAGGCGTAGATGCGATACTCGAGCTCGATGATGGCGATCGAAAGGAAACCGCATATGCAACGTGTACTGTTTATCTGCCACGGCAACATCTGCCGCTCGACGATGGCTGAGTCGGTGTTTACCGAGCTCGTGCGCCGCGCTGGGCGCGAGGCGGAGTTTGTCATCGATTCCGCTGCAACGTCGACCGAGGAGATCGGCAATCCGCCGCATCGTGGCACCGTTGCCAAGCTGCGTGAAGTCGGAATTCCTGTCGTTGCCCACCGTGCGCGTCAGGTACGTCGCGCGGAGTATGGCGACTGGGATCACATTGTCTATATGGATGCTGAGAACGCGCGTGGCCTGCGTCGCATCTTTGGCGACGACCCCGACGGCAAGATTACGCGCTTGCTCGATTGGACCGAGCGCCCCGGCGACGTGGCCGACCCCTGGTACACCGGCAATTTCGATGCCACCTACCGCGATGTGATCGCCGGCTGCACCGCCATGCTCGAGCAGCTGTAGGTTCGTGGGCGCACGAACCGCGCCCTAAACGGGAGAAAATCCACGCTCATGAATGCGACCAAGGGGCTGCCCCTTTGTCACATTCGGGACTGACCCTAGACCGGCTTGACCTCCAGCTTTATCCCCTCGGCACAGGAGTCGCCCAAAACATCCGAAAGGACCCAAGTCGCATATAGCGGCAAATAGAGAACCGCTCCGTTGCGCTCAACGTTGCCTCTCGAGAAAACAATCCCGAGCCTTACGCCATATTCAGCCGTATCAAGCACATGACCGAGCGCAGCGTGCGCGTGGTAATAGGAGCCCGATTTAACCTCGATCGGAACAGCCGTCCCATCCGGTCCATCGACCACAAAGTCCACTTCACCGCGCTTTTTTGTCTGATAGTAGTAAAGCTGGCGATTTTGGGCAGCCAGCTGCTGGGCCACCACGTTTTCGTAAATGCCGCCCAGGTTGGGCTCCTTGCTATCAAGATACGCCGCCTGGGCGACTCCAACGGGGTAACGCGCCATCAACATGCCCGTATCCGATTGATATAGCTTGAACTGCGATGGCCGCGCCGTCTTGAGCAGGGGCGATTTTGGCTCGGTTACGATATCGGCTTTGAGAGCAACGCCGGCATCGACAAGCCATACAAAATCTCGCTGATACTTCTCGTAGTGAGCCTTGGGGTCAATGGAATTGAGCACGAAGCGCTTGTTTTCGCCCTCGAGCATAATAGGGAGCTGATCGTAGATGCTCTGCACCTGAAGGGCTCGCCCGCTTGCATACTTGGAGATATCCCGCCGGTACTGTTCGTTGAGCTCTGACTGTAGCTGACGAACAGAGGCAAGGTCGCCCTGCGTGTCAAGGAAACGCTGCACGACCTCCGGCATTCCGCCGACAACGGTATAGGTCCTGAAGTTTGCCATCATCGCGTCATGAATGTAATCAGGAATGGGCCTCTCGCTGATACACGCGTCACGTATCGTTTGGCGAGCCCCCTCGCTCACCCCGATTGCCCAGCAAAACTCCTCAAAATCGAGCGGGAACATCCTAAGCTCGTGAACATACCCCACGGGATAGGACCTGACGCCCTTGAACTGAGTCCCGAGCATTGACCCCGAAAACGCCCAGCGGCACCTCCCGTCCTCAACAAGGAACTTTGCCATCGTCATGATGTCGGGGGCCTCTTGGACCTCATCGATAAACACGAGCGTTTTGCCTGGCGCAATCGACTTTCCCGAAAGAAGCGTCACCCTGCTGATGAAATCATCGGCATTCCGCGCCTCGAGAAGAGCATCTTTTGCCTGGCGGTTTTCCATGAGGTTAAGCTCGATGTAGGTTGCATGGCTGGCTTTGCCAAATGCGCGAATCGAATAGCTTTTGCCGATCTGGCGAGAACCCGTGATGAATAAGGCCTTTTGCTCGGCAGACTTCAGCCAACGCTCCAGCTCTGCCGCTATTTTCCTGCGCAGCATAGGCTCTCTCCTCAGTGTCATCAAATGAAATGCAAAGTTTTATACGCTTGATTATCGATGAAACGCAGAATTTTTAGAACCTAAAATCAAATGAAATGCAGAGATTTGAGATTATAAGCAAAAAGAAGGGGCAGCCCCGGCGAATGTGACAAAGGGGCTGTCCCTTTGCCACATTGCGCTCGACTACTCGTCAACGATCTCGGCAAGCCAGACGTTCAGCGTATCGACCTCGGGGCAGCAGAACTTTGCCGTACCAGGCTCGTTGCCAGGCACGGTTCCGCCATAGCGCAGGATATCGATATAGGGAAAGCCCACATGGCAGGCCATGGCACACATCTTGCCGCGGTCGCGGTCAAAGTCGAAGACGTCGCCCGGTTTGTGACCATGGTGGCAGCGGCACACACCCAGCTGGTCCACGCAGCTCACGCGGATGCGCGGACGCTTGCCCCGCGGCGCGCCGAGCGGCTTGTTCTCGCCCGCTGCCTCGGTACCGCTCTCGTCGGCGCTACTCATGGTCAATCACATCCAGGCAGGCCTCGATGGGCAGGCCGGCGGACTTGTCCTCCTGGTCGGCATTGCGCTCGATAAGCTCAGCCACCACACGCATGGCATCGGCCGTTGCGCGCTGCAGGCTCCAACCGGCCATCACGCGGCCGACGAGCACCGCCGAGAACGTGTCGCCCGTGCCCGGGAAATAGACCGGAATGAGCTCAAAGGGAATCGTAAAGTACTCCCCCGCCACATGGTCGTAACCGATAACCGCGTTCGTGCCATTGACTACGGCGCTCGTAATGACCACAGACTTGGCACCCAGCTCACGCACGGCGTCCACAAGAGCGCGGGCCTCATCGGGCGTAATCTGCTCGGCGATAGGCCTATCGGCAAGCAGGCACGCCTCGGTATAGTTGGGCACCGCGTAGTCTGCGCACTCCAGTAGATGCCGCATAAGGCCAATCGTGGACTCGGGCACGCCGGCGTAGAGCTTACCGTTGTCGCCCATGATGGGGTCGACGAACACCTTGGTGCCCTTTTGCGCGCGGCGGTGACAGAAGTCCGAAATGATACGCGTCTCTTCCTCGGTCACGATAAAGCCGGTCGAGATGGCGTCGAACTCAAAGCCGAGTTCCTCCCAGATGGCGAGACTCTGACGCACGTACTCCGTGGTGTCGTGGATGTAGAACTTGGGATAGTTGAGCGTATCGGACACCAGCGCTGTCGGCAGGTTGTGGATGCGGTAGCCCATATGCGACAGCACCGGAAGCATGGCGGAAAGCGCGACCTTGCCATAGCCGCACATATCGTTGATCAGCAGCAGCTGAGTGTTCTTCATGAATGTCCCCCTTGGGTCGGGCGAGGCGCGGCGGCGCCACAGTGCGACTAAGTGTAGCGCAGGGAACGCTGCGGACGAAAGCTTGCACCGTGGAGGACAGTTTGTTGCGGAAAGGTTTCGGAAACGAGGGGCCCAGCCTGCTTCATTGCGGCTCATTCGCCGCCACTCATTCAGCGCCATTTCAAAACTACACCGGATTACGGGGCTGAACCTGAATGAGTCAACCACACCCTCTATTTTCAAATCATAGCAAGCCTTCTACCTGCGGTTTTCTTTTTACCAATTTCGGTATGGTCGACAATCCGCAGTTCAGCCCCGTAATCCGGCATAGTTTTGAAGTTAGTCGTTGGGGACGTTCCTAAATGACTAGTCGAACAAGAACGTCCCCAACAACTAGTCGTTTAAGAACGTCCCCAACGACTACCCCGATGTTTTTGCAGCGCCGTAACTAAATAAGTTTGGTACCTTGACATTCCTGTCGGCCACTCCTAGATTAGTTAGGCACAAAACAATCCCACTACCTAACTAAAGAAAGGAGCGATACGAATTCATGTGCGATGAACCCCTTAACCTTCGTCCGCATGAGCCCGGCGGTGACCCGTCGCAACCGGTAGACATACCCGAAGCGGTCAGCGCTGAAGACAAACTCGCCAAGCGCATTCTGAGCGGCCTGGGCTTTTGCGGCCATTACATGCATTTTCATGGCGGAGGCGTGTCCGGCAAGGCGCCCATCATCTGCCTGCTGGCCAAGCAGCCCGGCGGCGAGATGTCGCAGCAGGAACTCGGCATGCACTTTGACCTCAAGCCGGGGTCGCTTTCCGAGATCCTGTCCAAGCTCGAGGTCAACGGTCTCATCGAGCGCAGCCGTAACCCCAAGGATCGACGGCAACTCACCATTCGCCTGACCGAAACCGGCCGGGAAAACGCCCGCATCGACCAGGCGGCCCGCATCCGCTTTAGAGAACGGGCCTTTAGTGCCCTCACTCACGACGAGCGCGAGCAGCTCGCCGAAATGCTCGAGAAAATCCGTGTAACCTGGGAGGAACTGGATGATTAAAACCCTCATGGGCAGCATCCGCGACTATATAAAAGTCACCGTTGCCACGCCGTTGCTCGTGCTTGGCGAGGTGCTCTGCGAGATGCTGATTCCATTTATCACCGCCAACCTGATCGACGCCATCAAAGATGGCACCACCGTAGCCGAGATGCTTCCCACCGCGGGCTTTTTGGTGCTCATCGCGCTGACGTCGCTTGCTTTTGGCGCCGCTGCCGGCGTCACCTGCAGCCATGCGAGTTGCGGCTTCGCTAAGAACCTGCGTCACGACCTGTTCTACAAGATCCAGACGTTCAGCTTTGCCAACATCGATGAGTTCTCGAGCTCCTCGCTCGTCACGCGCCTGACCACCGATATCAACAACGTGCAGCAGGCCTTTATGATGATCATCCGTATCGCCGTGCGCGCGCCGCTGGTATTGATCTTCGCCTTTACCATGGCATTTATCATGGGCGGCAGCGTCGCCATGGTCTACCTGGTCATCATTCCGCTGCTGGGCTTTGGGCTGTTCTTTATCATCTTTAAGGTGCGTCCCATCTTCTCGCGCGTGTTCCACAAGTACGACGCCCTTAACGAGTCCGTCGAGGAAAACGTCACCGGCATGCGCGTGGTCAAGAGCTACGTGCGCGAAGACTTTGAGAAGGAGAAGTTCGCGACCGCCGCACGCGACGTCCAGATGGACTTCACCCGCGCCGAGAAGCTGCTTGCCTTTAACAACCCCATGATGAACATCTGCGTCAACGGCGCGTTTGTCGTCATCATCTACCTGGGCTCCAAGCTCATCATCACGAGCCAGGGCACGCTGTTCGACGTGGGCCAGCTCTCCTCGATCTTTACCTATGGCTTCCAAATCCTCATGAGCCTGATGCAGCTATCGATGATCTTTGTCATGGTGACCATGGCCGACGAATCGGCGCACCGCATCACCGAGGTGCTGGCCGCCGAGCCCACGATCGCCGATCCCGCCGAGCCCGTGCTCGAGGTCGCCGATGGCTCCATCGACTTTGACCACGTGAGCTTTATGTATTCCGCGCATGCGAAGCGCCAGGCGCTCGACGATATCGACCTGCACATTAAGAGCGGCGAGACCATCGGCATCATCGGCGGCACTGGCTCGGCCAAGTCCACGCTCGTAAACCTCATCGCCCGCCTGTACGACGCCACCGAAGGCACCGTGCGCGTGGGCGGCATGGACGTGCGCGACTACGACCTGGACGCACTGCGCCACCAGGTCGCCATGGTGCTGCAGAAAAACGTGCTGTTTAGCGGCACCATTGCCGAGAACCTGCGCTGGGGCGACCCGAACGCCACCGACGAGGAAGTCCGCGAGGCGGCACATCTGGCCTGCGCCGATGAGTTTGTCGACGGCTTCCCCAAGGGTTACGACACCTGGATCGAGCAGGGCGGCTCCAATGTTTCCGGCGGTCAGAAGCAGCGCCTGTGCATTGCGCGTGCCCTGCTGCGTCGCCCCAAGATCTTGATCCTGGACGACTCCACTAGCGCCGTCGACACCAAGACCGACGCCAAGATTCGCGCAGGGTTGGCAAGCTATCTGCCCAACACGACCAAGCTCATCATCGCCCAGCGCATTAGCTCCGTACAGGATGCAGACCGCATCATCGTCATGGAGGGCGGCCGCATCGCGCAGATCGGCAACCATGACGAGCTGCTTAAGACGAGCGAGATCTACCGCGAGACCTTTACCTCGCAAAACAAGATGTCTGCCGAGGGCGAAGGGGCCGTCGAGGCCGACACCGAGGCATCCGCAACGCAGGCTCAGACCCAGGAAGGAGGCGAGGCACATGAGTAAGGCAACGACCGCCGAGCGCGCGCTCAACCGCAAGGGCGGCACCATGTCGCGCCTCATCAAGACGCTCTTTGGCTTCTACCCCGTGCTTTTGCCCCTCGTCGTCGTCGGCGTGGTGCTCTGCGCCATCATCAACTCCATCGGCGCGACCTTCCTTCAGAGCGCCCTGCAGATTATTAGCGAATCGTGGCAGTCGGGCGATTGGGGAGCCGCGCAGCCCAAGATCGCACAGCTCGTGACCACCCTCGCCTGCATCTACGGCATCGGCATCCTGTCCTCGCTCTTCTGGAACCGCGCCATGGCCATCGTCACGCAGGGCTCGCTGGAGAAGCTGCGCGAGAAGATGTTCAACCGCATGCAGGACCTGCCGATCCGCTACTTCGACACGCACCAGCGCGGCGACATCATGAGCCACTACACCAATGACATCGACACGCTGCGCCAGATGATCAGCCAGTCGCTGCCCAACCTGCTCATGACGGTCATCGTCATCGTCACGGTGTTCTTTATCATGCTGTACTACAGCGTGTGGATGTGCTTGGTCATTATTGCCGGCGTCGCCTTTATGACCTTTATGACCAAGCTGCTCGGCTCCAACTCCGCGCGCTTCTTTATTGCGCAGCAGACCGAGCTCGGCGTTGTCGAGGGCCATATCGAGGAAGTCATGAACGGCCAGAAGGTCGTCAAGGCATTCTGCCACGAGTCTGCCGCCGAAGCCGATTTTGACGAGCGCAACGAAAAGCTCTTCGAGGTCTCGCAGAAGGCCAACATGTACGCCAACATCCTCATGCCTATCCTTATGAACCTGGGCAACCTGCTCTACGTGTTGGTGGCCCTTGCCGGCGGCATTTTCCTGGCGCTGGGCGTGCCCAACCTGAGCATCTCGGGCATGACGCTGTCCATCGCCGTCGTGGTGCCGTTCCTCAACATGACCAAGCAGTTCTGCGGACAGATCGGTCAGATCTCGCAGCAGATCAACGCCGTGGTCATGGGCCTCGCCGGCGCCGACCGCATCTTTGAGCTCATCGACGAGAAGCCCGAGACCGACGAAGGCTACGTGACGCTCGTCAACGCGCAGGTGAACCCCGAGACTTGGGAGTTCGAGGAGGCCGACCACCACACCGGCATGTGGGCATGGAAACACCCGCACCGCGCAACCGGCGAGATCGAGTACGTACCGCTGCGCGGCGACCTGGTCATGGACAACGTCGACTTTGGCTACACGCCCGACCACGAGGTGCTGCACGGCGTGTCCGTGTTTGCCAAGCCGGGCCAGAAGGTCGCGTTTGTCGGCGCCACCGGTGCGGGCAAGACGACCATCACCAACCTCATCAACCGCTTCTACGACATCGCCGACGGCAAGATCCGCTACGACGGCATCAACGTCAACAAGATCCGCAAGGCCGATCTGCGCCGCTCGCTGGGCGTCGTACTGCAGGACGTGAACCTGTTCACCGGCACCGTGATGGACAACATCCGCTACGGCAACCTGGACGCCACCGACGAGGAGTGCATCGCGGCAGCCAAGCTCGCGGGCGCCGACGACTTTATCACCCGCCTGCCCGACGGCTACGACACGATGCTCACCGGCAACGGCGCGCAGCTGTCGCAGGGCCAGCGCCAGCTGATTTCGATCGCACGTGCTGCCGTCGCCGATCCGCCGGCAATGATTCTGGACGAGGCCACATCGAGCATTGACACCCGCACCGAGGCTATCGTACAAGCGGGCATGGACAAGCTCATGGAGGGCCGCACGACGTTTGTCATCGCGCACCGCCTGTCCACCGTGCGCAACTCCGACGCGATTATCTGCCTGGACCACGGCCGCATCATCGAGCGTGGCAACCACGACGAGCTGATCGCCAAGCGCGGGTATTACTACCAGCTCTATACCGGAGCGTTTGAGCTGGAGTAGCTCAAAACAGCCCCAACGCTCCCAACGGAGTTCCCCGAGGGAGACGGGGTGTTTACTCCGTGCTCAAACATTCTCGCTTCGCTGCGAAACTGCGCGCGGAGCAAACACCCCGTCTCCCTCGGGGAACTCCTACGCGCAGCCTTTTCTCGCAGCCTAAAAAGAAGTGGTGAGGCCCTGGCCGTTTGGCCAGGGCCTCATTTTGTAAGGAGTCAAAAAAGTCCCGTTCCAGGTGAGCTACTTGAGGAGTTGGGCCATGGCGTTGACGAATTTTTGTACTTGGAGGGTTGGCTCGAGCGGATAGTGCAGAAAGACCGGTACCTCACGGCCGCACAGGAACGGCACGCCCACAAAGGCCGGGTGCACCCCCGACCATGCGCCGCAGGTGAGCACCGCGTCGCCCTTTTCCTCCGCCTCGTTAAAGAGCGCGAAGTCAAAGCTATCCGCATCGATCACGTCCACACCGCCGTCGGCCAACAGGTCGATGCGCAGGCTGTCCATGGCATCGTTGCCGTGGCGCAGTACGCGCAGGCGCATGCCCTCCAAGTCGGCGACCGTAATGCGTGTCTTGCGCGCCAGCGGGCTCGTGCGCGGCAGGTCGATATAAAACGGCACGTTGACGATGCGGAGCTTTTGGCAAGTGTCGCCCCAGCGTGGGGTCGAAAAACTCGACTGCACTACATCAACCTCTCGACCGAGGCTGCGCATGACGGATTCGCGCTCGTCATAGAGGTCGCTTACCGGCACGATCTCAAATCGCAACGATGGCTCCAGCTCGTGCACACCCGTCCACATCGACAGCGTCTGGCGCCCCGGGCACATCATCGACACGCCCAGGCGCACGGCACCGCCATCGCCCGCCGCGCGTCGGGCACGGCGCAGCGCGTCCTCGGACTGCCGCATGATCGAGCGCGCGTCGTCCACCAGCAGAGCGCCCGCCGGCGTCACCTTGACGCCCGAGTGCGAGCGTTCGAACAGCGTAATACCGAACTCCGCCTCAAAACCCGATACCTGCTTGACGAGTGCCGGCGTCGACACACGCAATTTTGCCGCCGCACGCGAGAAGCTTCCCAGCTCCGCGGCGGCCGATATGGCCTCAAGTCGTCGATCGTACACGTCAATCTCCCGTTTTCGCGCCTGTGACCGCATGGTGCCACAGGGGGTTGTTTTCGCAGGTCACGCGCTCAATTGAGAATAATCTGCATCGCACAGTGTAAACCTACGGTTAACGCTATTCTAACAAATATGCAATTCACCTGCGCAAATGCAAAGCATACGATAACCAGCGAAAACCAAGTGGGTCGATTAATGGGAGCGGCCCACCGGGAGGCACAAGAAGGGAAGTTCCTATGAGCAATTGGCTTAAGCTCGAGGGCGATGTCTGCGCCGTGACTGGCGCGCTCGGCGGTATGGGCGCCGAGATCTGCCGCGAGTTCGCCCGCAATGGCGCCAACGTCGTCATGCTCGACCTGGACGAGGAGAAGGTCAAGGCCGCTGCCGCCGACCTCGCTGCCGAATTTGGCATCCACGCCGAGGGCTACAAGATGAACGCCACCGACGAGGCCGAGGTTCAGGCTGCCGTCGACGCCACCATCGCCAACTTCGGCCGCGTCGACGTCCTCGTCAACACCGCCGGTATCCTGCGCTTCGCCGCCATGGAGGACCTGCCGCTGAGCGACTGGGAGCAGGTGCTCAACGTCAACCTCACCGGTTACTTCATCACCTCGCAGCGCTTTGGTCGCGAGATGATCAAGGCCGGCCAGGGTCGCCTGGTGCACATCTCGACCGTCGCCAGCCACTCCCCCGAGACGTTCTCGGGCGTGTACAGCTCCACCAAGGCCGGCGTCAACATGATGTCCAAGATGCTCGCCGCCGAGTGGGGCCCCTACGGCGTCCGCTCCAACTGCGTCGAGCCTTGCTTCGTTAAGACCCCGATGTCGGCCAATTTCTACGCCGACCCCGAGGTCGAAAAGAGCCGCAGCCGTCTGATCGCCACGCGCCGCATCGGCGAGGTCAGCGATATCGCCAACGCCGTCATGTTCCTGGCGTCCAAGCGCTCGGACTTTACCACCGGCGATGCCATCAAGGTCGACGGCGGTTTCTCCAATATGATGGGCGACCTCACCGCCAAGCCCGGCGGCCGTCGCGCCTATGCCGACAACTACCTTAAGAACAAGGGTGTCGAGCTCTGGTCCGATGAGTCCGGCGTCGCCAAGCCGACTGACCAGTAAACCAACCTGACAGGGAGGCCCCGCGGACACGCCCGCTCCTCCCCCGTATCGATTAGAAAGAGTCCAATGGCTTCCACCAACTCCAACAAGGGTCGCGCCGTCGTGCTTTCCGCCGCGTGCGTCACCATGTTCTTCATCAGCTCCATCGCGCTGTATTCCGTCGTGAGCAAGAACCTGCTCGCCGTCTACCCCGAGTGGTCGAGCGCCCTTACCTGGGCTTTCCCGGTCTTTCAGACCATCATGGCCGTGACGGGCATCTTCGCCGGCCGTATCTCCGATAAGATCGGCCCGCGCAACGTCGTGATCGCCGCCGCCGTGTGCTACGGCGTGGGCTGGTTCATGTCCGGCACCGTCACCGAGCCGTGGCAGTTCTACCTGTGGTTCTCGCTCGTCGCCGCCGTCGGCAACGGCCTGGGCTACAACCCGGCGCTCACCACCGGCCAAAAGTGGTTCATCGACAAGAAGGGTCTCGCCTCCGGCATCACCCTGGCCGCTTCGACCGCCGGCCCCGCCGTGCTGTCCCCGGTGCTCGCTTCGCTGCTCATCCCGAGCCTGGGCATCTTTGACGCCCTCAAGGCACTCGGCGTCATCTTCTTTGTGATGATCGCCGCCTCCGCCCTGTTCCTGAAGGCCCCCGAGGCCGGTTGGCTGCCCGAGGGCCTCGAGGCCCCCAAGGGCGGCGCGCACGCCGGTACCTTCGGCGACCTCACCCCGGGCGAGATGGTCAAGACCCCGCGCTTCTGGGTCCTCATCATCACCTTCGCCTTCGCCGCCACCGCCGGTACCCTGCTCGTCGGCAAGGTTGCCTCCATCGCCGCCGTCCAGCTCTTCGCCGACCCCACGAGCGCCGCAGCCGTCGCCCTCGGTGGCGTGGTCGTCTCCGTCAACACCTGCGCCAACCTGGTCGGTCGTCTGTCCTTTGGTCAGATCATCGACAAGCTCGGCGCCTACAAGTCGCTGCTCATCAGCCTTGTCGTCACCATCGTCGCGCTCGTCATCATGTCGATGAGCTTTACGCAGAGCATGTTCTTCGTGGCGCTCGCCCTGCTTGGCTTTAGCTTTGGCGCCCTGCTCGTCATCTACCCGCCGCTCACCGGTGGCGCCTTCGGCACCAGCAATATCGGCGTCAACTACGGCATCATGTTCCTGGGCTACGCCGCTTCCACCTGGATCAGCCAGCCCATCACCGCCGTGCTGTATCACGCCGAGGCCGGCAGCGCCGCCTACCAGCAGTCCTTCTACGGCGCCATCGTGATCGCCGCCATCGCCGTCGTGCTCACCGTCTACATGATGGTCTCCGACAGCAAGAAGAAGTCCGCTTAGTTTTGCTTGATGCGGCAAGGGCCGCCCCCTTGCCGCATTCCATCGCCACCACTGTTAAGGAGTCGAAATGTCTGAGCTCAACCCCGTCCGCATTGCCGTCATCGGCGCCGGCGCCATGGGCCGCAACCACATCCGCTTTGTCACCGAGGAGCCCGAGGCCGAGCTCGTCGCCATCGCCGACGCCTTTGAGGGCGCCCGCGCCACGGCCGAGGCCGCCAGTGTGCCGTTTTACACCGATCCCGCCCAGATGATGGACGAGGTCAAGCCCGAGGCCGTCATTATCGCCACCCCCAACGACCTGCACCTGGGCGTTGCTCGCGAGGCTGTGAAGCGCAATATCGTGCCGTTGGTCGAAAAGCCGATCTCCAACGACCTGGAGGATGCCCAGGCCTTCGCCGCCGAGGCCGAGACCGCCGGCGTGCCCGTGCTCGTGGGTCAGCACCGTCGCCACAACCCCTTCGTCAACAAGGCCAAGGAGATCATCGAGTCCGGCGAGCTGGGCAAGCTCACCGTGTCGAGCTTCCACTACATGATCTATAAGAACGACGAGTACTTCGATGTCGAGTGGCGCCGCAAGAAGGGTGCCGGCCCGATCCTGGTCAACCTGGTGCACGACGTCGACCTGCTCCGTTACCTGCTGGGCGAGCCCGTTGCCGTCCAGGGTATGCAGTCCAGCGCCGCCCGCGGTTTTGAGACCGAGGACTCCGCCGTGGTCAACGTCCGTTTTGCCGATGGCGCGCTTGCGAGCATGACCATCTCCGACGCCACCGCCAGCCCCTGGAACTGGGAGGCAACCGCTCGCGAGGATCCGCAGTACCGCCCCTTCGACGCCGACGCCTACTTTATCGGCGGCACTAAGGGCGCCCTGTCGCTGCCCCGCCTGCACCAGTTCTCTTACGACGGCGCCTCCAACTGGCACAAGCCGCTGCAGATGGAGATTCCGGCCGTCGACCCGGCACTGCCGCACAAGATGCAGCTCAAGCACTTTGTGAAGGTTGTCCGCCGCGAGGTCGAGCCCGTCGTGACCCCCGCCGATAACGTCAAGACGCTCACGCTGCTTAACGCTATCAAGGAGGCCGCCGAGACCGGCCAGCTCGTCGAGCTGTAATGCCCTAGGGCGGGCCGCGGCAAACCCCATGCCGAGCCCCTCGGCCCGCTATCAACAAGCCCCTCTTCTTTGCCCCGCGAGCAGCCTTCCTGCCCGCGGGGCTTTTTGGCGCCTTGGGGATGATTTGCCCGTCCCAAATTGACTGCTTTGGTGGAGCGGCGGGTGGTATCCTTGGTAGCTCTGTGCTGCAAACGCACCTTAAACGCAAGGAGTTCCATGGATCTTATCGCCCAGCTTGCCCGCGAGCTCAATCTTAAGGCCGTCAACGTCGAGGCGGCCGTCAAGCTCATCGACGAGGGCAACACCATCCCCTTCATCTCGCGCTACCGCAAGGAAGCCACGGGCGGCATGGACGACGTCGCCCTGCGCGCGCTCGACGAACGCCTGTCCTACCTGCGCAACCTTGAGCAGCGCAAAGAGGACGTCATCCTGCTCATCGACTCCCAGGGCAAGCTCACGCCCGAGCTCGAGCAGCAAATTCGCGAGGCCACGCAGCTCCAGCGCGTCGAGGACCTCTACAAGCCCTACCGCAAAAAGCGCATGACCCGCGCGCAGAGGGCTCGCGAGGCCGGCCTGGAGCCGCTCGCCAATATGATCATCGTGCAGGCGTCGGCCAAGGGCAGCGCACTCGACGCCGCCGCGGCCTACGTTAACGAAGAGGCGGGCTTCGACACGCCCGAGAAGGCGCTCGCCGGTGCCGCCGACATCGTGGCGGAAACCGTAGCCGAAGACCCCGAGAACGTCGCCGACCTGCGCGCCTTTACACAAAACACCGCCGACATCGTCGTCGAGGCCACCGATCCCGCCGAGAAGACTCCCTACGAGCCTTACTACAGCTATGACGAGCCGCTGCGCCGCATCCCCAACCACCGCGTGCTGGCTATCGACCGCGGCGAGCGCGAGGGCAAGCTCCGCGTGCGCGTGAACGTCGACGGCGCCGCCGCCACGGCGCGCCTCGGCAACCGCTGGCCCCGCCGCCAAGGCGTCTTCGCCCCCGTCTTTGACGCCGCCATCGCCGACGGCTACAAGCGCCTCATGGCTCCCTCGCTGGAGCGCGAGGCCCGCGCCAAGCTCACCGTCCGCGCCCAGACCGAGGCCATCAACGTCTTTGCCAAGAATCTCGAAGGCCTGCTCTCGGCACGCCCCGTCCGTGGCGCCCGCGTGCTGGCGCTCGACCCGGGCTACCGTACCGGCTGCAAGGTCGCCGTCATGGACGAAACCGGCAAGCTGCTCGACCACGGCGTGGTCTACCCCACCAAGCCGCGCCACGACGTCGCCGGCACCAAGCGCGAGCTCGCCCGCCTCGTCAAAAAGGACGGCGTCAACACCATCGTCATCGGCAACGGCACCGCCAGCCGCGAGACCGAGGAAGTCGTCTCGGAGTTCATTGCCGAGCAGGCGCCATCCTTGCGCTATACGATCGTGAACGAGGCCGGCGCGTCGGTGTACTCCGCCTCCGAGCTCGCCAGCCAGGAGTATCCCGACCTGGACGTCACCGTGCGTGGCGCCATGAGCCTGGGCCGCCGCCTGCAGGACCCGTTGGCAGAGCTCGTCAAGATTCCGCCCCAGTCCATCGGCGTGGGCCAGTACCAGCACGACCTTGACCAGGCCGAGCTCTCGCGCGCCCTGGGCCACGTGGTCGAGGACGTTGTCAACCGCGTGGGCGTCGACGTGAACACCGCAAGCGCGAGCCTGCTGGGCTACGTGTCGGGCATCACGCCGAGCGTGGCCAAGAACATCGTGGCATACCGCGAGGAAAACGGCGCCTTTACCGATCGCCGCCAACTCAAGAAGGTCCCCAAGCTGGGACCCAAGGCATATCTCAACGCCGCGGGCTTCCTGCGCATCAGCGGCGGCAAGAATCCGCTCGACGCCACGAGCGTCCACCCCGAGAGCTACGAGGTGGCCACGTCCGTCCTGGAGCGCGCTGGCGTGGCGGCCAGCGAGCTCGGCCGCGGGGGCGTGCCCGATATCGAGCGCCGCCTGGGCAGCATCTCGGCACTGGCAAGCGACCTGGACTGTGGCACTCTGACGCTCATTGACATCGTCAACGAGCTCAAGAAGCCCGGCCGCGACCCGCGCGACGACGCGCCCGAGGTGGTCTTTAGTCGCTCGGCGCTTTCTATCGACGACCTGAAGCCCGGTATGGAACTCAAGGGCACGGTGCGCAATGTTGTGGACTTTGGCGCCTTCGTCGACGTGGGCGTGCACCAGGACGGCCTCGTGCACATCTCCAAGCTGGCCAACCGCTTCGTCAAGCACCCCAGCGACGTGGTACGCGTCGGTGACACGGTCAAGGTGTGGGTCGAAAAGGTCGATCGCGACCGCAAGAAGATCTCGCTCACCATGGTGCAGGGCAAGTAACAGAAGTGCGAGCCGCCGCCATCCATCGTTGAACCTGCAAGTTTTTCTCACCTGATGGGAAAAACTTGCAGGTTTTGCAAGTTTTTGTTACGCTCTGAGAAAAACTTGCAGATTGGACGAACGATGAACGGGCAGCCCGTAGCAAGGGATAACTACCTCAAGAAGCTGATCGCTTTTCGCGATTCAGATGTTATCAAGGTCGTCACCGGCATGCGGCGATGCGGCAAGTCAACGTTGCTCGACATGATGCGCTCCCATCTTGCCAAAGACGGCGTACCGACCGAATGCCTTCTCTCTTTTCGAATGGAATCATTCGAGCTCGAGGGAATTCGCGATTGGCGCGAGCTTTACCGTCATGTCGTCGAGCGGATGCCGTCGAGTGGGAAGTGCTATCTCTTCTTTGATGAGCTTCAAGAAGTTTCCAGCTGGGAGAAAGCCATCAACGCGCTTCGCGTCGACAAAGACTGCGACATCTACATTACGGGCTCGAATGCGTTTTTGCTCTCCAGCGAAATAGCGACCCTAATCTCAGGAAGATACGTCGAAATCAGAATGCACCCGCTATCTTTCTCCGAATACCTCGACTTCCTTGGCCCGACCGAAGTCACGAGCAGATATGCCGTCTTTGGGAGGGAAGAAATCACCCCGCTCGACGAGTTGCTCGACCGATACCTTCAATTTGGAGGTCTCCCCTATCTCGCGATTTCCGGTCTGCCCGAACGAGAGATGAAGGACTACATCTGGAGCACCTACCAGACCATTGTCGGTCGCGACATCTTGGCCCGTGAGGCCCGCCGAGGACGGAGGGCCGTAACGAGCAGAGACCTACTCGACAGAGTTTGCGCCTACCTGGCAGACAACATCTCAAACCCAACATCGATCAACAAGATCGTCGGCTCTTTGAACGAAAGCGGGACCAAAACTTCGCACGGCGCCATCGACACCTGCGTGTCGGCGCTCGAAGAAACCTATATCTTCTCCCATGCCCTCCGCTTTGACATCAAAGGGCGCGAGGTGCTCAAAACCGGAGGAAAATACTATATCGAGGACCTTGGACTCCGCGCCTACCTCGACGGTTATCGCGGCAGCGATAGCGGACGCGCCCTCGAAAACGCCGTGTATAACCGCCTCGTCATCGATGGATATCGGGTTTTCACGGGACACATGCGAAATGCCGAGATTGATTTTATCGCCATCGGCGACGGGGCGGACCGCAAGTTTATCCAAGTCACGGACACCATTGATGAGGAAGCCACGCGCAATCGCGAACTGCGCCCCTTCGAGCTGAAATCGCTCGAGAAGGTTGCCGCCGGTTACGAGAAGATCCTCGTCGTCCGTCACGGCGATCACCCTACGGACATAGACGGCATCAGAATCGTTTCGGCTGTCGATTTTCTGCTTGGGCGCTTCTAGCATCGATGTCACCCATCGCGACGATTCGTTCATCGAAGACGGAATCGCTTGACCGATTATTCGAACCTGTCCCATACGACCGTCGCCCCACGGCATGGGCAAATATACCGCTGGAGGCGCTCGATAGGCCACGTCCTGCCGAGCGCCTCTCCTTCTAAAGCGATCTGGCCGAAACTCCGAAGCGCGAAACGTCGTTCCTCTGAGCCCCACCAACAAAAATCGAGTTATGCGGCCTCGCTGGGCCACGATGACACCCCTCAAAGCGCCAAACGCAACAAATTGACGCTAGATATTCCACAAACGTCCCGTATCGGCACCCACAGAGGTACGATACGGGACGTTTTTCAGCCGCATTGCGATCTTGACAGCAATCAGAGGCCGAATAACTCGATTTTTGTTGGTGGGGCCTATTAAAGGCGCGGACTACGGCAGGATATGGAAGCCGAGCGAGGCGATATCCTTGGCAAAGCCGCGGACGGTGTCGAGCGAGACCTCGTACGGGTCGCGACCGATGTTCTTGCGCTTGGCCAGGATGCTGTTGGGCACCGTGATGATCTGGCAACCGCAGGCCTCGGCCTGGTAAATGTTGATAAGCTCACGCGTGGACGCCCACAGGACCTCGCAGTTGGGCTTAGCGGCGGCCTTCTTGACCGGCTCCGTCACAAACGGAATGGGGTCGACGCCGGTGTCGGCGATACGGCCGGCAAAGAGCGAGATGATGGACGGCGTCTCGGCGTCAACGGCCTCGACCATCTCGTCGACCTGCTCGGGCGTAAAGATAGTGGTGACGTTGACCTTGATGCCGTCGGCCGAAAGCTTGCGGACCAGCTCGGCGGTGGATTCACCCTTGGTGGTCACGCACGGGATCTTAACGTAGACGTTCTCGGCCCAGGTAGCGATCTCGCGGGCCTCGACCTCCATGGTCTCGACGTCGTCGGCAAAGACCTCAAACGAAACGGACACATCGGTGATATGGGTCAGGACCTCTTTGGCAAACGCGCGGTAATCCGTCACGCCGCCCTTCTTCATAAGGGACGGGTTGGTCGTGAAACCCTGAACGTTGCCGTTCTCGTACATGTCGAGCATGCCCTCGAGGTTTGCACCGTCAGCGAACACCTTGATTGCCATCTGCCTGATTCCTTTCGTTTGCATAAGGCCGGTAAACTGCTAAACACTTTACCTATGTTTATCAAGGCGTGAACTGCGGGTTTTTATCTTCTCGGCGAACGGTTTTACGGTTTTACCATTTTTATATCGACACCCCAGCAGCAAAACGTTTTTGCCATTCATTGCGTTTGATTCCGCTCACAGCGCAGAGACGATGCTTCGTCAATACGTTTTCACAACCACTTCAAAACAAAAAGCGGTGACGCCTCATTTGAGACGTCACCGCTTCCGTGTAGGAGCCGGTTATCGGAGCTCCGCCCGATTAGGGCTTAAAGTGTGCCTGGATTACTCTTCCTCAACGTGGTTGATCACAGCGCCCTTGGTGTGGATGAAGTTGGGGACAAAGGCGACGATCAGAAGGACAGCGAGAATCGCGTAGACACCGGTGGTACCGAAGGCCTCGGCAGCGCGGCCGAGCGTAATACCAATAACGGAGAAGTCGAAGTCGCCGAACGTAGTGTTCTTGAAGCCGAAGACGTCAAGAACAGGCAGGAGCAGAGCAGGGGCAAAGGTGATGAGCAGGCCGTTGACGAAAGCGCCAAGAGCTGCACCCTTGCGGCCACCGGTAGCATTGCCGTAGATGCCGGCGGTAGCACCGCAGAAGAAGTGAGGAACCATGCCCGGGATGATGAAGATACCGAGGGTAGCGCCCACGATGAACATACCGACCACGCCACCGATAAAGGAAGCGACAAAGCCGAGAATGACGGCGGTGGGAGCGTAGGGGAAGAAGACGGCGCAGTCGACGGCGGGGATGGCACCGGGGATCAGCTTGTTGGAGATGCCCTGGAAGGCCGGGACCAGGTCGGCGAGAATCATGCGGACGCCGTTGTAGACGATGGTGACGCCGACGGCGAAGGACAGAGCACAGGTCAGGGCGTAAACAATCACGTTGTCGCCGCCAGCAGTCTCAGTAACAACCGCAGGGTCTGCGATGTAAGCGGCAAAAGCAGTCACCAGGTAGAAGAAGGCCATGGTAAGAGCCGTGGAGATGGTGGTGTCGCGCAGGAAGGCATACTTCTCGGGAACCTCGATCTTCTCGGTGCTGTTCTCCTCGGCGTCCTTAGCAAACAGCGTACCGACTGCAGCGGAGATATAGTAGGCAAGCGAGCCGAAGTGACCCATGGCGATCTCGTCGCCATCGGTAACCTTCTCGGTGAAACGCTGGCCGACGGCGGGAAGCATGGCGCTCACGAGGCCCAGGAACATACCGCCCACAATGATAAGCTGGACATCCTCGAAGCCAGATGCCTGCAGAACAGCAGACAGCAGGCAAGCCATGAACATGCTGTGATGGCCCGTCAGGAAGATGTACTTAAACTTGGTAAAGCGAGCAATGATAATGTTCACGACGTAGCCGAGAATCAGGATCATCATGGTCTGAACGCCGAGGACGCTCTGGGCCATCGAAACGACGACCTCGTTGTTGGGCACGACGCCGGTGATGTGGAAACCGGTCTCGATGAAGGTACCCAGCGGAGCAAGGTTCTCCTGAACAACAGCGGCGCCGGCAGACAGCATGATGTAGCCAAGGATCGGCTTCAGGGTGCCCGTCATCACCTTGTGGGCGGGACGCTTAAGCGCGACAAGGCCGACAAAAGCGAACAGGCCCATAATCCATGCTGGCTTGGTCAGAATCGATTGGATAAACTCAAGTATGGGAAGGATGACTTGCATCTGGGCTTCCTTTCTTTTTAACGTGGGCGCGTTTCCCTCTTCCACAGGGAACCGCCCTTTTTTGTGCCGCTTTAGGCGTTAGCGGCGGCCGCCTTGATTGCCTCGAGGGCGTCTTCGCGGATCTTCTTCTTGTTCACATAGCTGCGAACGATCACGACGTTACCGTGAAGCTCGGGAGCGAGCTCCTTAACGGTGATGAACAGATCCGGATTTGCGGAAGAAGCACCGTTCAGGTCCATAGACTCAACGTCGGCCTTGATGCCCTCCTCCTCGCAAAGCTCCTCGACTTTGCCAGCGAGCATCAGGCTGGACCCGATGCCGTTTCCGCATACGGTGATGATATGCATGGCAACCTTCCTCTCCTACACGTGACGGTTTTCCCGTCTATCCAAAAGCGGCGACGCATCGCCGTGCCATTAAGGCCTAAAAGAATGAACGCATGGTCTCCAGAACTTGCTCGGGCGTATCGCACGCGCTGAGCTTGGCAACGCAGTCCTCATCCTCGAACATCTGCGAAAGCTCCGCCAAGCAGCCAAGATGGGCCTTGGGGTCGGGCGCGCAGATGCCCACGAGCACGTGAACCGGATCGAAATCCTCATGTCCAAACGCAACCGCAGGATCAAGCGTGACGATGCAGATTCCCGCTTCGCTCACGTTGCCATCGGCCTGGGCATGGGGCATGGCGATGCCCTCTTCAAGAACCATATAGGGACCGAATTTGTGAACCGATGAAATCATGGCGTCGACATAGCTCTGGTCGCATTTGCCGGCGTCTACGAGCAATTTGCCGCACGCCTTAATCGCTTCCTCCCAATCGGAGGCCTCGACATGGCAGGCAACAAGCTCGGGCTTAAGAAGATCGGTCAGCATGCTCGCCCCCTACTCCTCGGGCAGGATATGAAAACCAAGCGCCTGAATGTCGCGGGCAAAGCCCTTGACCGTATCAAGCGAGTACTCAAGCAAATCTTTCCCGAAATTCTTGCGCTTGGCAAGAAGGGCATTGGGGACCGTAATGATCTGGCAGCCAACAGACTCTGCCTGGAAGATGTTGAGCACCTCACGCGTGGATGCCCAGAGAACCTCGGCGGCGGGCTTGACGGCAGCCTTCTTTACGGACTCTGCCATGAGAGGCAGCGGATCGACACCGGTATCGGCGATTCGGCCGGCAAAGATAGACAGAATAGAGGGGGTCTCGGCAGAGACGGCATCGACGAACTCGTCGACCTGCTCGGGCGTGAAGATGGTGGTGACATTCACCTTGATGCCATCGGCGGAAAGGCGCTTGACCAGCGCGGCGGTGGACTCGCCCTTGGTGTTGAGCGCCGGAATCTTAACGTAGACGTTGTCCGCCCAGGTTGCGATCTCGCGAGCCTCGGCCTCCATACCAGCCTCGTCGTCGGCGAACACCTCAAAAGAGACCGACACATCGGTGATGTGCTCAAGAACCGTCTTGGCAAAAGCACGGTAGTCAGTCACGCCACCGGCCTTCATAAGGGAAGGATTGGTCGTGAAGCCCTGAACGTTGCCATTGTCGTGCATGTCAAGCATGCCCTCGAGGTTAGCGCCGTCGGCAAACACCTTGATCGCCATGTTGGTCCTTTCTCATCTAGCATTATTGCTATCGAAAGCCTTTTTCTTTGTTTCAAAAGCTTTTCGGCTTTCTTTTATAAACTACTTCAAAAGATATCGAAAGCTCAATTGCCAACTTTCCGTGAACGGTCGATTATCGGGCGTGAACGTATCTCACTTTTTTTCGAACACCTTTCAGGCAAGACTCTTTACTGGCTGTTGCAGGCATTCTGCACGTCAGGCCAACTACTAATTACAAATAAAAGCAAGGCGTGTCATTCATCTCGTTCGCTCGATTTCGCCTTGTTCTTTTCATATCGATACGTTATATTTCGATTACGAAAGGCATTTCTTTTGCCTTTCGTTCAAAAGGAGCGACTTATGGCATCAACTTCAGACCTTTCCCCGGCCGAACGTCAGCGATTTATCATGAACTGGCTGGCCGAAAAGCCAAATATCTCGGTATCCGACATCGTTCGCCGCTTTTCGGTTTCGGAAGTTACCGCGCGACACGACCTCGTCTCGCTGGAATCGGAAGGCAAATTGCGTCGCGTACGTGGCGGAGCGGTATCGCTTTCTCGTTCCAATGCCATTTCGTATCCCGAAGAGCGCATCAATGTCCAAGTCGAGGCCAAGGAGGCAATCGCCGCGACCGCAGCAACTCTTGTTGACGATGGCGACGTTCTGGTGATCGACATCGGCACCACGGCCTTTTACTTCACTAAGGCCCTCATGGACAAACGCGATATCACCATCATCACCGGCGATCTTGCTATCGCAAACTATGCCAGCTTTAATCTGCCCAATGCTTCGGTAGTGCTGTTAGGCGGCTCCGTGCGAAAGGGTCACCTTTATCTCGCGGGCGCGCTAACGCTCGACTGCATGAGCAAGCTTCATGCCGACAAGGCATTTGTCAGCGCGGACGGATTCCATCCCGACCACGGCTTTACCGTCGAGCATGACTTCTCGGCCATGATCAAGAGCATGTATCTGACCAACTCAAACCAGGGCTATATGATGGTTGACCAGGGAAAGTTCAACAAGACCAGTTTTTATCAGTCCGCGCAGATCGATGACCTCGATGGCATCATCGTTGATGGAGACAATGAGGGCATCATGACGGCGGCCATCGAAAGCAGCCGCAGTCATCCCAAGCTCTATTTTGCAAAATAACTCAAATGGCCGGTTCGCCCACATCGAGGGCGAACCGGCCATTTATTAAATCAAGCCGAAGTGGCGCATCGCCGTAACCGTGCCGTCGTGTGCGACGTCGTCGGTCACGTAGTCGGCGACTGCCTTGACCTCGGGCATGGCGTTACCCATGGCAACGGCCGTCTCGACGGCGGCGAGCATACCCAGGTCGTTGCCCGAATCGCCAAAGCCAAAGGTGCGCGCGTTATCGGTGCGACCCAGGTACTCCAGCGCTCGCGCCACGCCCACGCCCTTGTCGATGCCCTTGGGGCTCAGTTCACGGTTTTCCCCGCCGGTGTTGCACAGCTCGAAATTGCGCTCGATAAAGCCGTCGTCGTTGGCCACGCGTGCCAAGTTAGATGCATTCAGGCACACCTTACCCACGTGCAAACGACCGTCGACGCGCATCTCCCCGGCACCGTGCACCACGGAAGCGCCGATCAAAGACGACTGTTCAATACCCGCAGGCTCCAGAGCAAAGGTCGCTCCATTGGTTTCGAAAAAGGCCTCGAATCCTGCCGAGATAATGCGATGTGCGAGTTCTTCGGCTACATCCTCGTCAAAGCAGTCCTCGTGCACCACGCGTCCCTCGACCTCGAGCGTAGCACCCGCCATGGCAACGATGCCTTCGGGATCCAACTCGCGCAGGCTGTCGGCGATGAGCCACAGGGGGCGGCCGGTGCAGATAAACGCCTTATGACCCGCATCGCGCAGCGTGTGGAAGGCCTCGATTACCGCCTGCGAAGGACGAACCGCCGAAAAATCCTTATCGGTCATATCGTCGGGATCGAACGACGTCAGCGTGCCGTCAACGTCAAAAAAGAGCACGGCGGAATCGGGGCACGCATCAATCATATGGGTTCCTTTCGGGGGCGAGGGCAAACGGAGCATCCATCATATAATGGAGCGACGCAACCAGAGAGGTCACCCATGGAATTTTATGCAAGCTGCCCCGAGGGCTTTGAGTCCGCACTCGCCGACGAGCTTAAACGGCTCGGGCTTTCGCATGTCCGCCGCCTGAAGGGCCGCGCCACGTTTGAGGGCGAGCTTGAGCAGGGCTACCGCGCGTGCCTGTGGTCGCGCCTGGCCAGCCGCGTATTCGTGGTACTCGGGCGCTTTGAGGCGCAGGATGCCGACGAGCTGTATGACGGCGTTTACGACATCGCCTGGGAAAGCATCGTCCGTCCAGGCTCCACCATCGCCATCACCGCCCGCGGCGTGACCGAGCAGCTGCGCAACACGCGCTTCTCCGCCCTGCGTGCCAAGGACGCGCTGTGCGACCGCCTTGCCGAGGCCACTGGCCGTCGCGCCGACGTCGATGCCGCCGATCCCGACGTCCACCTACTGCTTTCGCTGCGCCAGCGCCGTGCGAGCATCAGCCTGGACCTTTCGGGCGATCCGCTGTTCAAGCGCCTGCCGCCCGCCGCGACTCGCGCTGGCGAGGGCGCGCACGTGCTACGCCCCGACTACGCCGCACTGGTGTTGGCGCAGGTCGGCTGGACCGCGCTGTGCGAGCGCGAGCTGACGGCCGACGATTACGAGAACGAGGCCCTGCCCACGCTAATCGATGCCTCGTGCGCCGGCGGCGGCCTGTTGCTGGAAGCCGTGAACATTCTGACCGACCGCGCCCCGGGCGCCGCACGCGAGCGCTGGGGCTTTGAGGGCTGGCAGCTACACGACGCCGCTCTGTGGGAGCAGCTGCTTGCCGAGGCGCGCGAGCGCGAGGCGGCAGCGCGCGAGCGCCAGGCGCGCATCGTGGCCATGGACATTGACCCCACCGCCCGCAAGACCGCCGAGCGCATGGTTAAGTGTGCCGGCTACAAGCGCTTTGTCGATTTTTGCGCCGCCAAGTCCGCCACCGTGCTGGACCACGCAGGTGCCGTTGCCGGTGCCGCCCTGGTCGCGGACACGACCGAGACCCCGCTTTCGCTCATGCACGACGCCATGACGCTGATCGGCGAACTGCGCCGCGCGCCTGAGCTCACCGCCGCGCCGGTCGCCGCGCTCACCCGCGACGGATTGCTGGCCCGCGCGCTCCACGCCGAGCCCGAGCACTCGATCGCCGTCATGCCCAATAACGAGGAGGCGGCTCTTGAGGTTTGGCCCTCGCTCGACCACGCCGCCGCAGCATTCGAAGCTGCGACCAGTGCGGATGTCGAGGCCGAGGTTGCGGATGCCAACGAAGTCAACGATGAAGCCGCCGCTTCCGCCATGCCCGCGCCTGCCGCCATGCTCGACTTGGGCGACGGCAAGCCGCTGCCCGTGCTCATCCCGGAGTCCGAGCAGTTCGCCAATCGCCTGCGCAAGAATGCCCGTCTGCGCCGCAAGTGGGCCAAGCGCGAGGGCGTGAGCTGCTACCGCGTCTACGATGCCGACCTGCCCGACTACTCCGCCGCCATCGACCTGTACGAGGGCTGCCCGCAGACGCCGGGGCGTTGGCTCGTCATCGCCGAATACGCCGCACCCAAGACCATCGATCCCGCGCTAGCCCAGGCCCGCATGCTCGACATCTTGGCTATCGCGCCGCGTATCCTAGATGTTCCGGCCGAGCATGTGCACGCCAAGGCCCGCATGCGTTCGCGCGGCGGCTCGCAGTACGGTAAGCAGGGCGCCGGCAAGGGCGGCTCGGGCGAGCGCGCCAACATCGCGCGCCGTCGCCTGCCGCTCATCGAAGAGGGCGAACTCACCTTTGCCGTCAACTTTGATGACTACCTGGATGTGGGCATCTTCTTGGATCACCGTGTCACCCGCAACCTGGTGCGCGAGCACGCCAAACAGGCGCACCGCTTCCTCAACCTGTTCGCCTACACCGGTACCGCCACCTGCTATGCGGCAGACGGCGGCGTCGAGGAAACTGTGACGGTCGACCTTTCCAACACCTACCTGGACTGGGCCGAGCGCAACATGCGCCAGAACGGCTTTGTGGGTCCGCAGCATCACTTTGTGCGCGACGACGTGCTTGCCTGGATTCGCGACCAGCGCCAGACGCGCAACCGCTGGGACCTGATCTTTGTCGACCCGCCCACGTTTTCGAACTCGTCCAAGATGGGCCGCCGCACCTGGGATGTCCAGCGCGACCATGTTGAACTTTTGGCCGGTGTATCGCGCCTGCTCGCGCAGGGCGGCCATGCCATCTTTAGCTGCAACCTGCGCGGCTTCCGTCCCGAGACGCGCAAGCTCGCACGCACGGGCGTGGTATTGGAGGACATTACGGCGCGGACCATCCCCGAGGATTTCGCGCGCAACCAGAAGGTGCACCATTGCTATATCGTGCGCCGCCTGCCCATCGAGGACGCCATGGCCGAGGTCGGCTTTAGTGCCGAGGAGATTGCAGAGCGAACCGAGGAGCTGCGCAACCCCGAGGCCCGCAAGTCTCGTGCGGCAGTACCCGCGCACGCGCAGGCCAGCAACGGCAAGTCCAACCTTGCCGGCAAACCCTCCCCCGCCGGCAAGCCCAAAAAGAAGAAGTTCTACGCCAGCAAGCCCAAGGGCAAATAAACAAAGTTGCGGTGGAATAGTTCCTAAAATGCCTGGTAAAGGCACAAACAGGAACTATTTCACCGCAACTCATATTGGGATGGTGGCCGGCGATCTAGCCTTGGGTGACCAGTCGGTAACCGATACCCACATGCGTTTGGATATAGCGCGGATGCGCGGGGTCGGACTCGATCTTCTTGCGCAACGTGCCCATAAAGACACGCAGGCTCGCCAGGTCGCTCTTAGTTGCCGTGCCCCAAATCTCGTGGAGGATAAACTGGTGCGTCAGTACCTTGTCGGCGTTGTGTGCCAGCAGGCACAGGAGCTTATACTCGATCGGCGTCAGATGCAGCTCCTCGCCATCCATCGTGGCGACGCCTGCATCAAAATCGATATGCAGCTCACCGGTATCGAACGAGCCCTCGGAGGCAACGCCGCCCGTCTGCGCATACGACAGACGCCTGAGCGTCGTGCGAATGCGCGCGAGCAGCTCCTCGACCGAAAACGGCTTGGTCAGGTAGTCGTCGGCGCCGGCATCGAGCGCGCGGATCTTGTCCGCATCCTCGCTGCGCGCCGAGACCACAATGATCGGCATGCCCGACCATGTGCGCACCGACTCCACCACCTTGACACCGTCCATATCGGGCAGGCCCAAATCGAGCAGCACGATGCTCGGCGTCTGCGATGAGGCGGCGGCGATGGCGGCATGGGCGGTCTCCACGGCCATATGACGCAAGCCGTGTGCCTCGAGCGCGGCAACGATTAAGTTGCGAACGGCGGGGTCGTCCTCAACGACCAAGATGAGCGGTTTTACGGCAGAGTTCGGCACGGCGCTACTCCTTATCAAACGAAACATCGGCGACGGGAAGCTCAATCGTAAAGACCGAGCCGTGCGGGTCCGCCGCGGCAACCTCTATGCTACCGCCATGCGCCAACGCAATGGAGCGGCAGAGCGAAAGACCCAGGCCCACACTACGATGGCTGTCGGCAAGACCGTGGTTGGCGGTGTAGAACGACTCAAAGATCCGCTCGCGATCCTCGGGCGCAATGCCCGGGCCATCATCGGCCACCGAGCACGTCACGTGCCCATCGTCGACGCCAATCGAAATCACGATATGCGAGCCTGCGGGCGTATAGGTGATGGCATTGTTCACCAGGTTCACCACGAGCTGCACCATCAGGCGCGCGTCGACGTTGACGAGCGCCGGCTCATCGCACGCCACCACTTTAAGGTCATGCTCGCGCACGGCCGGATTTACGTGGCGCAGCGCCTCCTCGACGATATCGTCCATGAGCTCGAGCGTGGTCGACAGGCGCATACCGCCGCCCTCGAGCTTGGTGATGGCGAGCAGGTTCTCGACGGTGGCGTTGAGCCATTGCGCATCCGAGCGAATGGATAGGAGCAAGCCGCGGCGCGTCTGGGCGTCGAGCACGGCCGTGCCGGTCGAGCCCTGGTCGAGCAGCACGTCGGCATTGCCCGAAATACTGGTAAGCGGCGTGCGCAGATCGTGCGAGATGGAGCGCAGCAGGTTGGCGCGCAGCTGCTCGTTTTTGGCGAGCACCGCCGCCTCCTCGCGGGCCTCCATGGCGCGGGCGCGGTCGAGCGCCAGCTCGCCTTCGCTCACGATGGCGTCGGCAAGTGTCCGCTCCTCGTGCGTCAGCACGTCGGGCTCGGCAACGATGGCCAGCACGCCCACCACCGAGGCGGGGTCGCCCGAGCGCACGAAGCCGTCGCCTGTGCGAACCGTCAGGAAGATACCATAAAACGCCGAGCCGCCATAGGTGGCATCGAGCGGCGTACCCACATAGGCGGACGCCGAGAGTCGCGGCGGCATCTGCGGCGCCAGTTCGTGCACCGGTGCCGCATCGCCCACAGCCGTGTACGTCGCACGCGGCAGCAGGTCATCGCCCTCGGCGTCGGCGCTGTACCATACGACCGGACAGCCCGAAAGACGCGCCAGCTGCGTTGCCATGGCGTGAACGATCTGCTGCTGGTCGGCACACCGCTGTAGTATGCGGTTAGTCTCGAGCACCATATGCGTGCGACGGTCGCTGGCGGCAGCCTGCGCCAAGGCACGGCGCAGGGCCAACGCAATCGAGCTCGACACAAGCGAGACCACGAACATGATGAAGAACATGCCGGGATAGACGCGGTCGATAAGCGACAGCGAGTAGCGCGGGTCGATAAACAAGAAGTTGTAGAGCGCCACGGCGGCAGCCGAGCTCAGCAAGCAATACAGGCGACTCCAGGTAAAGAATGCGCACAGCTGAACGGCGAACACATAGACGATCATGATGCTCGGCGCGAGACCCGGATGGTCGAGCAGCGCGCCCACAATCGTCGCCGCGACCAGCAGTCCCACCGATACGCAGGCGTCATACAGAGGAGTGCGGCGCGTCAGCGTTGTGCGCCGCCACCAAAAGCTATCGGCAATATCGCCGTCCGTACGGACGTCCATCAGCGCCCCGCCCCTCTCTCAAAAACAAAAACCACCACAAAGGGGACAGGCACCTTTGTGGTGGTTTCCCTTGTGGTGGTTCTAAGTGTAAAGCCTTCTACGACCGGCAGCCGCTAGACAAACAGCACGTGCGCGAGCAGTGCGCACATGCACACCGCTCCAAATACCAGTGCCACGATCGAAATCACGCGATCGGCCATGTCCATGTTGGCACGATTCGTAAAGAACCGATCTTCGGCGGCATCGACGCGCGCCTCACGCACCATTTCGACCACCGCCTCGCGGCCATCGAGCGCCTTTGCATCCATGTTTGCCTCCCCGGCCTCATGCTTATCCATCAAAAACTAACTCCGCGTAGCCGCCGACGTCTACGGACGCTCGTTGGGAGCCAGGCGCTGCATCTTATTCACGGCCTTAAACTTGGTGAACAGCGGCACGTACTCAAAGCTCACGTTGGAGTTCTCCAGGCCGTACCAACGCGCGGGCGTGCCGGCGGCGCGGCGGATGATGTACTTGAGCGTGATGGCCGTACGCTCGCTGGGCTCCACATCGCTTTCGGGCGCCAGAAGCTTACGGATCAGGACGAACTTGAACGTGCCGATGTTACCCGGATCCTTGTAGACCGAGTAGTCATGCGTCTGCGGCGGCAGCTCGCCGGTGGCAGCCAGGTCCTGAACAACCTGACGCAGGTAGGCATTGACGCGCTGGTTGATCTTGTAGCCCAGGTACAGATGCACGCGGAACACGTAGTCGGTGCCGAACGTCTCGACCGAATAGGCAAAGGTATGCGGTTCGTCCATGGTCTCGACGTTCACAAACCACCAGGCGTGGGCACGCTTGGGATGCTTGTCCAAGATCGAGTAGACAATATCGCGGTCGATGTAGTCGGTATGGGTGTCCTTGGTCAGGTACACGACGTTGTCGCTCATGCGCTCGTAACGGTCGTCGTCGCGCAGGCGCTTGAGCTGCGGCAGATAGCTGCGCAGCGGCAGCAGCGTAAACTGGCGCTGCTCGACCGCCGTGCCGTTGTACCAGCACACCATAATGCCCATGATGAGTGCAGCCATGAGGATGGTGAAGTAGCCGCCGTGGAAGAACTTGGTGAGCGAGCTCACGAAGAAGAAGCCTTCGAGCAAAAGGAAGAAGGCCGCGAAGATCCACGGAGCAACCTTGAGCTTGCGCTCCTCGTGCAGGTAGAAGAAGAGCAGCAGCGTGGTGCACATCATGGTCAGGGTAATGGCAAGGCCGTAGGCGGCTTCCATATGCGCCGAGTTCTGGAACAGCAGCACCACGATGACGCAGCCCACGAGCATGACGTTGTTGACCATGGGGATGTAGAGCTGGCCCTTGGTCTCGGCAGGGTAGAAGACCTGCATGTGCGGCATAAGGTCCAGACGGCTGGCCTCGGACACCAGCGAGAATGCGCCGGTGATAAGCGCCTGCGAGGCGATGATGGCCGCAACGGTGGAAAGGCCTACGGCAAACGGGCGCAGGCCCGGGGCGAGCATCTGGTAGAACGGGTTGAGGTCGGCAATGCCCATGAGCTCGGGGTTGGCAGCGTTGTTCATAAGCCAAGCGCCCTGGCCCATATAGGAAAGCAGCAGGCAGCACTTAACGAACGGCCAGGTGGCGTAGATGTTGCCGCGGCCGACGTGGCCCATGTCGGAGTAGAGCGCCTCGGCACCGGTGGTGGCAAGGAAGCAGCTGCCCAGAATCATGATACCCGCGTGGTTGTTGGGGCTCAGCAAAAAGGCGATGCCGCGCACCGGGTTGAGGCACAGCAGCACGGCGGGGTGCTGGAAGACAAAAAACAGACCCGTGCCGCCCAGGAACAGGAACCACAGCGTCATGATGGGGCCAAAGGCGTGACCGATCTTGGCCGTACCGATGCGTTGCACCAAAAAGAGCGCGATGATGATGGCGAGCGTAATGGCGACGACGCGGCCCTGGTCATCGCCCAGCACGGCATGGACCGCCGGGATGGTGCGCAGGCCCTCGATGGCCGTGGTAACGGTAACGGCCGGCGTCAGGATGCCGTCGGCGAGCAGCGCGGCGCCACCCAGCATGGCGGGGATGATAAGCCACTTGCCGCAGCGCTTGACCAGGCTGTACAAGGCAAAGATGCCGCCCTCACCATGGTTATCGGCACGCAGCGAGATGAGCACATACTTGATGGTGGTCAGCAGCGTGACCGTCCACACGACAAGGGAGAGCGCGCCGAGCACGAACTCCTCCGTCACGCTTCCGATGCCGCCGTTGCCGGCAACGAGCGCCTTGGTTACATACATAGGGCTGGTGCCGATATCGCCGTACACCACACCCAGCGTGACGAGCATCGCCGAGATGCTCACAGGAATCGCAGCGTGCGAGGCTGCCTCCTTGGCCTTCTGTTCCATAAGCCGGTTTCCTCCCAACTTTAATGTTCGAAGGAATTATAGGTAATCGGCCTATGTTTGAATGGCACTGTTTTCCCAGCTAGATAAACATTTATACGGCCTTTAGGCCACCGCGGCGATATGGAATGTGACAAAGGGACTGTCCCCTTGTCACATTCGTCATTTTCCGAGCCAATTTTTGAACCACCACTCCATGGAGCGGCTCATCTCGGCCATAAAGGGGCTCGTGTGCTTGCGGGTGTAGATATCCATGACGCGCTCCCCCACCTCGCGGGCATGCGGACGGAACATCGCGTCCATCTCGGCCACCTGCGCGTCCATGGTCGCGGCATCCGCGCGGCAGTAGCGCTCCTCGTGCACCAGGTTCACCACGGGATGCGCAATGGCCGGACGCTCCTTGCGAGGCGTGCCGACGATGAGCATCGACAGCGGCATGGTATAGGGCGGCAGGTCGAGCAGCTCGGCAACTTCCTCGGCATTCTCGACGATATCACCGATATAGCAGCTCCCCAGCCCCAGGGCCTCGGCGGCAACCACGGCGTTTTGCGCGGCGATCACGGCGTCCTGGGCCGCGATGGCAAAGTCGCCCAAACCCGGCGCACGGCGGGGCGCCTTGCCCGTGCGCTCGACGAACTCGGGCTCAAAGCAGCCCATGTGCTCAAACAGATCGATCCACTTGGCATAATCGACCACAAACATGAGTGCCCAGGGCGCCTTGGCAATCATGGGCTGGTGGTCGCACAGGTCGGCCAGACGGTCCAGCGTAGCCTGCTCGCGAATACTCACGATGGAATACATCATCATGGCGCCCGCCGACGGTGCGCGACTCGCCGCATGCAAGATTGCCGCCCGCTGCTCGTCGGTCACCGCCACGGGGCGGTCGTCGTCATCACGCGCGAAGGCACGCGTGGACGAGCGGTGCTCCAAGATGTCCAGCACCGCGTTACCCGTAGTCTCGACCGGATAACCGTTCGCATCCACGCCCGCAGCTCCGCCGCAGTACTCGGCGCCCGTCATACAAACCTGCTCGCCCATAGCTCTATCCTCGCCAATTCTTTAAGAAGCCTTTACGTTTCCGTGTAATTCCCGTCCATTATCGCGCAGGTCGCCACTACATTGCGCCACACCGCCGCACATGCGCGTTAATATGGCTGGTTGTTGTGCGCAGCCCGCAAATGCAGTGCATATTTAGGTAACAATCGGGTAAACCCCCGCTTTCGTAGGTTTTAAGTTTGTGAGGAGTCTCAGCATGTTCGCTGCCGCCATCTCGCTCGTCGGTCTTGCGGCGACCGTCTACCTTGTTTTGCGCGAGGCCAAGGCCATTCGCGCTCAGTCGGGCACCGTCACCAAGGGCGCCTTCGCCTGGAGCGTCGCCTTCGGCCTGTTCCAGCTCTTTTTGACCGTCTGGGGCGCTATTGGCCTCGTCGCACAAAACGAGCCGCTCGCCTTTGTGATGCTCATCCTGACCAATGCCATTCTCACCGGTTGCGCCTGGGCCAGCATCGCCCGCGACCGCATCGCCCCGCGCGTCTTTGCGTTCGCCTCGGCCGACGCCCCCGCCCCCACCGGCAAGCTTGCCCGCCTGCGCGGTACCTTTGTGGGCAAACCGCTCGTCGCCGCCGTCTTGTGCCTGCTGCTCGCCGGCGTCTTTGCGCTGCTGGGCATGGAGGTCTCGTCCAACCACGACTTTACCTGGGTTTACCCCCTGTGCATCCTGCTCGAGTGGGCCATCATCACCACGCTCATGGTCGGCCTGTTCTTCCTGTTCCAGCGCCATGGCGCAGCTCCCGCGGTCCTGGCCTTTGCCCTCTTTGTCCTGGGCATTGCCGAGTTCTTCGTCATCACGTTTAAATCCATGCCCATCCAGCCGGGCGACCTTTCGGCCATCTCCACTGCCGCCGCGGTCGCCGGTACCGGCTACACCTTCTCCATCTCGCTGTTCTGCGTGCTGTCCATGGGCTTTACCGCCATCGCCATGCTGCTGTGCGAGTACGCCGGCCTGGTCGCACCGCATCGCCAGAAGGGCGCCGCCAACGCCAAGCGCATGCTGCTCACCAACCTGCTCGTAGCGGTGCTGTGCCTGGGCGGTGTGACCGCGCACGTCACGCTCATCGACTACTACAACACCCTCGGCATCACCGTCTACACCTGGCGTCCGCTCGAGAGTTATTGGCGCGAGGGCTACCTGCCCGCTTTCATTAGCGCAGCGCAGTCCATCAAGCCGCCCAAACCCGCCGACTACTCCGTCGACGATGCCAAGGCCACGCTCAAAAAGTACGCCAAGGCCTACGACAAGTCCGACGCGGCCAAGAGCGACGGGCGCGCCGCCGCAAAGGAGCAGTTCGACAGCGAGAAGCCCACGGTCATCGCCATCATGAACGAGACCTTCTCAGATTTGTCGATCTACCAGAACATGCGCGCCGGCTACGAGGGCCCGCAGTACTTTAAGAACCTGTCCAACTGCCTCAGCCGCGGCAAGCTCTACGTGAGCGCCTACGGCGGCGGTACCGCCAATACCGAGTTTGAGTTTATGACCGGCAACTCCATGGCCAACCTGGGCTCGGGCGTGTACCCCTACACCATCTACAACATGGAAACGACCGGGAACCTGGCAGAGCAGTTCAAGTCGCTCGGATATTCCACCACGGCCATGCACCCCAACCACGCCACCAACTGGAACCGCGAAAACGTCTATAAGGACTTTGGCTTTGACCAGTTCCTGTCCATCAACGATTTCCAGGGCGCCGATACCCTGCGCGGGATGGTGACCGACCAGGCGACCTACGACAAGATTCTTGAGCTGCTCGACCAGAACGCCGATCCGCAGTTTATCTTCGATGTGACCATGCAGAACCACTCGGGCTACGATACGGGTCTGGTGCCGGTCGACAAGCAGATGCACCTGAATATCGACACGACCGATCTGGACGCCAAGACCGTCGAGGACGGTACGCTCTCCGATGTCGACGAGTACGTCTCGTGCATCGAGCAGTCCGACCAGGCGCTGCGTTACTTCCTCAACGCCCTGAGCAAGCTCGACCGTAAGGTGGTCGTGGTGTTCTGGGGCGACCACCAGCCGTTCTTCCCGTCCAAGTTCAACGATAAGTGGTTTACCGGCGAGGACGACGCCACACATCAGGAGCGTCTGTGGCAGACCGACTACATCATCTGGGCCAACTACGACGTTGCCGGCTGCGACCAGACGAGCGAGGTCGACGACCTGTCCACCAACTACCTGTCCACGCAGCTTATGCAGCTGATCGGCGCCCCGCTTTCCGACTACCAGAAGGCGCACATGACGCTGCGCGAGTCGCTGCCCGCCATTAACTCCGTCGGCTACGAGGACGCCAGCCTGCGCTGGGCGCTCTCCTCCAACGTCACCGGTGACGACGCCGCAGCAGCAGCCGCCACCAAGGCGCGCGAGGATTACGCCAAGATGCAGTACTACGAGATGTTCCGCGACGGCAAGAACGTGTACACCGAGCACTTCCAGACCGAGGCCAACGAAACCGACCCCAACCTGGCACCGGGCACGACCAAGATCAAGTAGCGGGTCTATCCCGGTTCGTCTGCCCGGGCGACGCGGAATGTAAGATTCCCTGCTCGGGCAGTCCTGCTCGCACGGAGAGCACATTAAGTGCTCTCCGGCTCGTGCGGAACTCGCGATGAACCTTACATTCCGCGCCGCCCGGGCAGACGCCTTGTTGTTGAAGCACGGCTTGTCGTGGGGAGTATTCGGAGTGTCTCTGGTTGAATCGGGCTCTTGCCTTGAAGACTCTGATTTCTAATAAAGAGAAAACCCGGGTGGCCTGTTTTTTGGCTACCCGGGTTTTTGGGTTGTCGATATGTTCGACTGGCTACTAGTGGGTCTTGCGGCGCTTGATCAGCATGATGAGGGCTATCACTACGAGCGTTGCTCCCGCTGCTGCTGCGGTGGCGACTAGGGCGAATGTTTGGTCGCCGGTGTTTGCGAGGTTCTTCGCTGTGGTCGTAGTCTTGACCTTGGTGTCGGTCTTAGCTCCGTTGTCGGACTTGGGCTTGTCCGGGTTCGTCGGGGTCTCAGGAGTCTCGGGGTCCTTTGAGCCTTCGGAATCGGTTGGGCCGGCGGTGTTTACCAGCGTATGGTCCAGGAACTTCTTGGCGCCCGCACTTGCCTGTGAGAACAGGCGGCGCGTGCGGATCGGGGTGGCATTCACCGTTGTGGGTGCTGTCTCCTCGGTCGCGATATTCACGAGCGTCACACCGGTATCGAGGCCGACGTCGTTGTAACCCACATGGCAGTAGTACTGCGCGCCGTCATCATCTGCGGTCAGGTCAATCCCAAGCGTCGAGGCCGTTCCGGCTTCGAGGTTGCCATCGGCACCCACACGCTTGAACTCGGTCTCACCACGGCCCTTGCGGTACCAGATGTATGTCGGCGCCAGCTCCGTTTCGCTACCGTCGGCACCGAGCTGCGTCACGTTGCCGATCGCCGAAAGCGTCAGGCGGCTTCCCGCTGCGCGCTCGATCGAGGAATCGTATTCGATACTCTCCCCCTCTTCATCATCCGCCGCAGGTCCGCTCACGGTCATCGTCATGCCATCGGGCATGGTCTTGACCGTGATGATTGCCGAGCGAATACCTGTTTCGGTCGTGGATCCATTCTTAACGGCGGCGATGGCGAATCGATACTCCGTATTGGGCTGCAGCCCATCCCACTTGAGCGAGGTCTGCGTGTTGTCGGCAATCTTCCAGCTATTGACGACCGCATCCGCCGCATTGCTCTGCAGCATGCCCACGCCGTAGCTAAAGCCACTCTTGTTTGCGAGTACATCGTCCCAGCTAAACGTAACGCTGGTCGAATCGACGGCGTTTGCCGTAAAGCCCGTCACGGCCGGCGCGTCGGGCATCTCGACGTCCTTAACGTCATAGCCCACGATCCAGAACTGGTCGGTGTCCTTGGTGCCGAGTTTGTCGCCCGAGCCGTCCTCGAACTTGTTGACATCCACCGCGTTGACGCCCAGACGCCACACAAAACCGTACTTGCCCTGCGCGGCCTCGGGCAGGTTGTCGACGGTGCCGCCGTATTCGGTCGATTCACTCGAGGAGTTACCCGTAGTAAAGCCGGCGTTGGCACCAAAGCACAGGCCGCCAAACAACTCGTGCTTTGCGAGCTTCGCGCCCATGACAACGCTGCCGTTCAGCGTCAAGCCGAGCTCGAGCTCCTGCTCCTTGCCCTCCTCGACTTCGATGGTCTGCTCAATGCTCGCCCCCGACTGCGCGGCGGCGCCGTTAAACCCATCGTGCGTGTAGGCGCGCGTTACGCCAGGCTTGCCCAGGCCAAAGGAATCCCCAACGGGAGTCTCGCCGTTGAGCGTCGTTTGATAGGTTCCGGGTTCTCCCGACCGGTTGGTCAAAAAGTAGCTGAGCGGCGTCATATTGTGCTGTTTGGCAATGCGGTCATAGGCCTCGACATTAACGACCGAGGTCTGCGCGCCGAGCGACACGGGCGCCGCCATCACGCCCTTGCCACCAGTTTCCTCATTTTCGATCTCATACTCGTAATAGACCATCGGAATCGTGTAGAGCACGGCCTTGTCACCCTCGCCGGCATGCGACTCATAGCTTACGCTTGCGCTGACCGTGCGCTCGCTCCGGTAGTCATAGCATCCCTCGGCGGCAAAATCGACTGAAGCATTCATCGCGACCAGGGGCGGACCGGTCTGCACCTCGACGGCAACGCCCAACTCGGCGCCAATGGTATAGCCCTGGGATGTCCCCGTGCCCTTTTCCTCTCCGTATGACGTGCCGCCCAACACCAGATAGCCGTATGCCTGCTCCAGATCCTCAACATAGGGAGCATCCTGCAGCACGGCGAGCACGCGCGGGTTGGTATAGACCTTGTAGCGGTCCTTGTACGTAATCTTGACGCTGTCGTTGTCGACATCGGGCAGCGCGAGCGAGATAAACGTGCCGTAGGTAGTGCCGCGACGGTTGCTCTCGCTAATCACCTGCTCCTCGCCGCGGCGTACCTTTCCGTTCTCGTCGAGCGAAAAATGCGAGGCGGTCATCCAATAGTAGTCATCGTTCTTGCGCAGGTCCTCGTCGCGGTGCTTGCCCACTACGGCGATAAAGCTCTCGTTATAGCGGTCCGAACCCGAGACGCTGCCCGCCTTGACGTCGCTGATCCACACCTGCTCGATACCCTTGTGGTCATGCTTGTTGCTACTGTTGTATTGCTGGCCGCTCATGCTCATGGTTCCGACCATGGAACCCAAGCCCTGGGCCCCGCTCTGCGCCGTGTTGCAGGCAAAGTCGCGGAACACATCGCCGCCCACGAGCACCTCGTCGACCGCCGGCTGCTCAGACAGACCGTCAAGGTTGGCAGTGGCAAGGGCAATAGGCGCCAAGGTGCACGGATAGCGCTTATCCTGAGCACTATCCTTCCATGCGCTGCTGGGCACATGCATCAGTCCATAGGAGGCAAGGAGCCCATCTCTGTATTCCTTGCAATCGGAAAGCTTGAACTCGCCAGACTCCGAGTCAAAATACGCGTAGCGGTACAGCGCGCCGTACAGCCCCTTGCTGCCGTCAGAAGCGCCGTAATCAAAAGCGCTGCGTTGCCAGTCATAGCCCGCAAGAATAAGGCCCGTGACGGTTTCACCCGTCTTCTTTCCTTCTTCATCGTAGGTGGCAAACGTGCCGAACGTCGCATTCGCAGCGACCATGGTCTTACCGTTCGCGGAGAGGGAGATTGCGCCCGCGTCGCCCAGAGCATCGACATGGACGAGCGCACCCTTGGATGCATCCCACGAAAACAGCTCGCAATGCGTCGACTTATCAATATTCTTCTTGCCGTAGGGTGCCGAGACCACGATGGCGAGGTCATCGCAAAAATCGCGATCGAGGTCGCCGGCCGCTAGCGAAACGACAGGAGCTGACTGAAGTTGCGTCCAGGAGTCGTTCCCGCCCTTGTTGTGCGTGGTGTAGTCCGCGGCGTTACCGGCATCGATCTTGACGACGCTTTGCTTCCAGTTGCCGCCCTCCAAGTCATACATGTCGACTACAGCCTTGCGCACGCCGTTCTCGTCGACATAGCAGCCCGCGTAGACAAAAAGCTCGTCGACGCCGTCGCCATCGACATCGCCCGCCTCGACATCAAAGACGGCGTCGTGCTCTTGCAGGTAACCGGCATCCAGGTACTTAAAACGGCCTTCGTACATCATATTAGTGTTGACCGTCACCGGCAGGTGTGTGTCGAGAGTGCGCGTACGCCCGTTGCTAAACGAGTAGAGGACCAGCTCAACCTTTCCGGCGTATGACTTGCCGTCAATCGTCGTGGAGGAACTGTCGCCGTAGGCACGGAGCTCGGCAACGCGGCTCTTTTTGCCCGTGCTGGCGTCGCTGCAGAACTCAACACTCGTGGCGTGGATGCCCGAGAAACCGTTGTTGTCGTTGGCGAGTACTGTTGAGGACTCATTGTTGCTTAGGTACGACCAGGTGCCGCCACCGTAGTCGCTATGCTTGTAGAGATCGCTGTTCGTATCGAAGTTGTTGACGTTTTGCCAGAACTTTGCGGCGCCCCACACACTTCCATAGCCATCGGTGAGCTTGCTGCTGCCGCCAATGTCACCGCGCTCGACGTTCTCGAGCTTGTCGCGCAGAGTGTAGCGATTGCCATGGCTACCGTTAGCTGCCATATAGACCTCGCCGCGCGTGGCAAACGTCGTGGGGGTATCAGTGGAATAGGGGCCAACGGTATCGGCCGGAATGTCCTCGCTCGTGCCCAGACCCAGGGCTTGATAATCCTGCTCGGTCATATCGGTGATTGCAGGCGCGTCTGCCGCCTGGGCAACCTGGGGCGTGGCCGTGAAGCAGGCGACGCTCGTGGCGATCAACGCAGCAAGCGCCGCCGTCCCAACAAGTGGGATTTTCGACAGCCTACGGATACGGGGGTGTGGAACGTACATGAGGGACCTCGCTTTACTCAAGTGGAGTGGACTCATTTTTGCAAATGATACGTCCGATGCCCGATATCACGTGTCTCATTTTCGCCAACGGCGTGTCTCATTTTTGAGAATCCGAGATGCCACGGAAATCTTATCCCAGCTCAAAGGCCATTTCTGGGATGTATTTTCCGTCGAGTGCCTCATCGGGAAACTGCATCCCATTTCAAGCGTCGATTCTGGGACGCATTTTCCGAAAGCCTGCCCATCCGGAAAGCCCGTCCCACTTTGGACGCATCCGGGCACGGAACCATCGACCTATCAGGCCTCCCATCAATAAAGAGGCGTCCTCCCGGACGGCGGGGCACGAAGTTCATCGCGAGTTCCGCACGCAAAGAAGGCCACTTAATGTGGCCTTCGTCTTGCGCAGGACTGTAGAGCAGGGAACTTCGTGCCCCGACGCCCGGGAGGACGTTTCATTTAGAAAGATGGACCGACCGCCGTCAGCGATGGGAGCTACTCCCCCAGCACGGCCTTTTTGGCGGCTGCAGCCATGTTGTCCAGATCTTCCTTGGTGGGGTGATCCTTTGCGGCAACCCAGTTGTCGAGCAGCATCTTAAATCGGACGTTTTCGGGATCTTGCTCGAGCATGGCCTCGTAGCGCTGCTTGACCGCGGGGCCCATCTTGCCCTGGCACATCGCCCAGCCCGCAAGCTCGGCATCCCCAGCCAAATTGGAAGTTACGCGGTCGATAATCTGCTGATAGCAGCTCTGGTCGGCCCCAAAGCCGCAGGTGCCAAACAGGAACACGCGCTTACCGTGCAAGGCGGAGAGCAACGCCGCGACCGAAGGCGTGCACGCGCCCTTGTCGCACCAAAAACCGACGAGCACCGTGTCGGCCGCGCAGGCGCCCTGCGCTTCGAGCGCAACCTGATCTGCATCCGCATCGTCGCTCAACGCCGCGGCATGGACAAACTCAACACCCGCAGCCTGCAGAGTGCGCTTGATCGCACCCGAAACCATCCTGGTATTACCGCTCTTGCTGTTAACCACCAAAGAGCACGTCATAGTCACGTTGCCTCGTATCCCCCAAAACTAAAGCCACTAATGCATTTTATTAGATGAATATCTTAGTACTAACGTGACAGATGTAAACCACCGTCTGTCGATTGATTAATTTGCGCCACGGGCTTGCTCACTGGGCGAATTGGCTGCGGTAGAGCTCGGCGTAAAAGCCGCCTGCCGCGAGCAGTTCATCGTGCGTGCCGCGCTCGATAATCTCACCATCGCGCATGACCAGGATGCAATCGGCGTTGCGGATCGTCGACAGGCGGTGCGCCACCACAAAGCTTGTGCGGCCGGCCATAAGCTCGTCGAATGCCGCCTGCACCTGCAGCTCGGTACGCGTATCGATGCTCGACGTTGCCTCGTCCAGCAGCAGAATCGCCGGATCGGTGAGCATAACGCGCGCAATGCACAGCAGCTGTTTTTGACCCTGGCTAAACGTGCCGCCGTCCTCGCCGATGACCGTATCGTAGCCGCCTGGCAGCTGCACGATAAACTTGTGCGCACGCGCGCGCTTGGCAGCTTCGATAACCTGCTCGCGCGTGGCGTCAGGACAGCCGTAGGCGATGTTTTCCGCCACCGTGCCCTCGAACAGCCATGTGTCCTGCAGCACCATGCCAAAGGCGCGGCGCAGGCTTGCGCGCGTGTAGTCACGCGAGGAACGGCCATCGACCGCAATGCGACCGGCATCGATATCGTAAAACCGCAGTAGCAAATTGATGAGCGTCGTCTTGCCACAGCCCGTAGGACCGACCAGGGCAAAGCGCATGCCGGGTTTGGCCTCGATGCAGATATCCTGCAGCAGCTTGCGATCGGGCACGTAGCTAAAGTCCACATGCTCAAAGGCGACCTCGCCCTGCGGGGCGGCAAGTTCCACGGCATCCGCCGCATCGGGCTCCTGCTCGCGGGCATCGAGCAGCGCAAACATGCGGCGCGCCGAGGCGTACGCGGTCTGGATCTGCGTAATGACGTTGGTGACCTCGTTGAACGGCTTGGTGTACTGGTTGGCATAGGACAGGAAGATCTGCACGCCGCCCACCGTAAGCGCCGCGGGCACGCCCGTGATCACGCCCACGCAGCCGATCACAGCGACCACGGCATAGATGATGTTATTGATAAAACGCGTACCGGGGTTGGAGAGCGAACCCATAAACTGCGCGCGCTCGCCCGCGGTGTAGAGCTCGGCATTGAGGGCATCGAAGCGCTGCTGGGCGTTCGGGCCATAGGCAAAGGCGTCGACAAGCTTTTGCTCGCCTACGTACTCCTCGATATGACCACCGAGCTGCCCTTGAATACGCTGCTGCGCCGTAAAGCTCTTGTTGGAGAGCTTGGCAATAGCACCGGCTGCAAAAATGGAAAGCGGCGTGACGAGCACCACCACGAGCGTCATGGTCAGATTAATGGAGAGCATAAACGCGAGCGTGCCAACGATGGTGATAACGCCGGTAAAGAGCTGGGTAAAGCCCTGCAGCAGACCGTCGCCCACCTGGTCGACGTCGTTGACCACGCGGCTCATGAGGTCGCCGTGGGCATGGCTGTCGATAAAGCTGAGCGGCATACGGCTGAGCTTGTCGCTCGCCTCCACGCGCATGTCGCGCACCGTCTCATAGGACAGGCGGTTGACGCAGTAGCCCTGCAGCCACTGGAAGGCAGCGGCACCCACCACGACGAGCGCGAGTTTGGTAACGAGCGGCAGCAGTGCATCGAAATCCACCTGGCCCGCAGCAACAATCAGGTCGATGCCCTCGCCGATAAGGATAGGCGTGTAGAGCTGAAGAATCACCGAGATGGCGGCGCTCACGAACGACGCCGTAAACGAAATACGGTGCGGACGGACGTAGCCCATCAGGCGGCGGGTCACCGCGCCCACGGGATAGCGCTCGGGGTCGCCGGGCTGGCGCGGACCGTCGCCCAGGTCGTTGAGGTTATCGTTACCGGACACGTTGGCCGTCATCGTGGCGACCGAACCGGAGGAAGTGTACGGATTCATTTAGCGGCCCTCCTTTGCGCAGACGGATGCTGGGGCGGTTGGGGCACCTGGGGCGAGCGCGGGCGCTGTGCTCCCCCGCTGGCCCTCAAGCTCCTCGCGGCGCAGCTGCGACTGGCAAATCTCGCGATAGAGCTGACAGGTCGCATACAGCTCGTCATGCGTGCCCAGGCCCGCAACCGAGCCGTGGTCGAGTACGCAGATCATGTCGGCATCGCGCACGGTCGAGACGCGCTGGCTCACGATGACGGTCGTGAGCGGCAGCCCGCCCTCGGCGGCACCGCGCACGCTACGCTCGCGGACGGCATGGCGAAGCGCCGCGTCGGTCTTAAAGTCGAGCGCCGAGGCAGAATCGTCCATGATCAGGACCTGTGGCGAGCCCACCAGGGCACGCGCGATGGTCAGGCGCTGGCGCTGGCCACCGCTAAAGTTCTTGCCGCCCGCCTCGACCGGGGCATCAAGCCCCTGCGACTTGTTGCGCACGAACTCGCTCGCCTGCGCCATATCGAGCGCTGCCCAGAGCTCCTCGTCGGTCGCCGACTCGTCACGCCAGGTCAGGTTGCTGCGGATGGTGCCGCTCACCAGCGACGCTCGCTGCGGAACGGTCGCGACCACGTGGCGCAGCTGGTCGAGCGGCCAAGTGCGCACGTCGGTACCCATCACGCTCACGCTGCCGGTGCCCGCATCGTACAGGCGCGGGATGAGCGAGACGAGCGTGGACTTGCCGCTGCCCGTGCCGCCGATAATGCCGAGCGTTTTGCCCAGCGGCAGCTCCAGGGTCACATCGTCGACGGCGTTGGCAGCGCCCGCGCCAAACGAAAAACTCGCATGGTCAAAGCTCAGCGCGGAGACCAGAACAGCGCCACCCGCCAGGTCGCTCGGCTCGGGCAGCGCGACCGGCTGGTTGCCCTCGTCGGTGATGCTCGGCACGCAATTGAGCACCTCGTTGATACGTGACGCACTGGCGCTCGCCTTGGTAAAAACCACGACCAGGTTGGCGACGTACACGATGGAGGTCAGGGTCTGCGTCATGTAGTTCACAAACGCCATGACCTGACCCTGCGTGAGCTCGCCCACGTTGACCTGGATGCCGCCCACCCACAGGATGGCGCACACGCCCAGGTTCATCACGAGAAACGTGACAGGGTTGAGAATCGAGGAGAGCTTGCCCACCGCGATGGCAGTATTGGCCTGGTCATCGGCGGCTTGGGCAAAGCGCTCGCGCTCGTAGTCCTCGCGCACGAAGGCGCGAACCACGCGAGCGCCCGAAAGCCCCTCGCGGCAAATGAGCGCAATGCGGTCGAGCTTTGCCTGCAGCTGCTTGTAGTACGGAATGCAGCGCGCCATGACAAACCAAAACACCAGGCCGATGGCGGGCGTGCAAATCAAAAAGATAATACCGAGTTTAAGGTCGATGGCGAGAGCCGCGACCATGGAGCCCACCGCCAGGAAGGGCCAGCGGATGAGCATGCGCACGCCCAACGCCACGGCCAGCTGCACCTGGTTGACGTCGTTGGTGATGCGTGTGATGAGCGACGGCGTGCCAAAGCGATCGAGCTCGGCATAGCTCAGCTTATTGATGTGCCCATAGAGCGCGCCGCGAATATCGGTGCCCATGCCCTGCGAGGTGAGCGCCGCCATCTTTTGGCAGACGAGCGTAAACGAGATGCCGATCACAGCCATGGCGCCAAGCAGCATACCGTAGTGGACGACGGCATTCACATCGTGCGCGCCGATGCCCTTATCGATCATCTGGGCAATCACCAGCGGCGTCAGCAGGTCGAATACCACTTCGATCAGCTTGCACGCAGGGCCAATCACCATATACCGGCGAAACTTACCGCCAAAACGCCTGAGCAACTCAATCATAAAAAGGCGCTCCCTATCATCATTCACACTCAATTCGAACCATGATAGTACTGTCGCCCTAGAGCATGCGTAAACAACGAGTCATTTCTGGCGAGATTCAAGAGCAGGTCAATCGCCTGATATACTTACCTTAGTGCTACCAAGTTGAGCCGCCGACCCTTGAAATGAGGTGCCGAGATGAACGACATTCTCGCAAGAAGAGCAAGACGAGCAACCATGGGCATCGCCCTTTCCCTGGCACTTGCCGCGGGAATCGCCCCAGCAACGGCGATAGCGGCAGAAACCAACTCCCCTGTCGATGCAGTTGTCCTGCAGACGGCGGCCTCGAGCGAAACCGCGGCCACCGAAAAAGACAAGGCGTATGCAGCCATGCAGGAAGCGCTCAAAAACCTCGAAGCCGCACAAAACGCCGCAAGTCCAGAGAAAATTGCGAGATTCAATGATGACATTGCCCGTTTTCAAGAGTTCCGCGAAAAGATGGTGGCGCAAGCCGCCGAAGAGAGGGAACTCCTTCCCGCCATGCAAGCGAACGTCGATGCTGCCCAAGCCAAATACGACGGGGCCATCAACCGGGTAAGCGAGCTCCAGGCAGAATTAGACAAAAAACTTGAGATGCTTAAGACACTCGAAGCACTCGGCTACGAGGAGTTTGTCGAAACTACTAAACAGCAAATAAGGCAGTTGCAAAATGAGATGGTAGGGGCGAAATCGTATGTAGGCCATTGCGAAACGGAGCTAAGAGAGTGCCAGCGCTGCCTCAGAAGTCAGGAAGGACGAGTTAATGACTGTGAACGTTCTGCAGAGAATATAAAGCCCATAGCGACCAGTTCATAGCCTGGCGAGATACGCTCCTCGACAATTTGAAAAAAGCGCAAACGGCCCATGACGACGCCTGCAAGGCATACGAAGAGGCGAAAGCCGCAGCAGATAAGGCCGCCTCGCCCGAGATAACGCAACCGACCGAGACAACGCCTCCCTCCGGCTCGGCGCAACCGGCCGAGACGGCACAGCCCACCGGCTCGCCCGCGACCGGCAAAAACACCACGCCAAGCTCCACCAAGCAAGCGAACTCGAGCAACGGCAAGCAAGCGAACACGACCACCGACAAGCTCGCAAACACAGGCGACACAACGCCAAGCGCAATCGCGCTAGCAGGAATCGCCGCCGCGGGACTCGGCATAACCGCCACAGCCACCCGCCGTATCAAGAACTCAAAATAGCTGCCAGCGGTTATTGTCTTCGCCAATCCGCAAGCCAAGAGACAAAAAGAGACCCGTTTCCCCAACCCAGGGAAACGGGCCTCTTTACTTGAAAAAACAAATGGTAATGCCGCCGTCTCTTGAACCACGCAGCCATCAATGCCCAGACAACACCAGCAAGCCGCGTTCCTTAAGGGATAGATTTAATGGCTGTTAATCAAGGGGTATACGTGCACGCCCGATCAATGGCGGGCAAACCGCCTGATATACTTACATTAGTGCTACCATGTTAGCCGCCGACCCTTGAAATGAGGTGCCGAGATGAACGACATTCTCGCAAGAAGAGCAAAACGAGCAACTATGGGCATCGCCCTTTCCGTGGCGCTTGTCACAGGAATCGCCCCCGCAACGGCGATCGCGGCAGAAGCCAGCGCTCCCATCGATGCAGTTGCCCTGCAGTCGGAAGATGCGGCCGCCGCAAAAGAAAAAGCGCATGCGGCCATGCAGGAAGCGCTCAAAAAACTCAAAGCAGCGGAGGACGCCGCAAGTCCCAAGAGAATTGCGGGAATCAATAATATGATTGCCAGTGATCAAGAGCTCCGCGACATTATGCTGGCGCATGCCGCCGAATGTAGGGAACTCCTTCCCGCCATGCAAGCGAACGTCGATGCAGCCCAAGCCAAATACGACGAGGCCAGCAACCTGGTAAGCAGCCTTCAGGCAAAATTAGAGGCACTTAAGGCACTCGGCGACGAGGCGCCCAGCGAAGCTATTAAACAGTTGCGCTCCGAAATCATGGCGGCAAAATTGCAAGAAGAGTCTTGCAAAACGACGCTTGACAGCTACCAACGCCGCCTCGAAAGCCAGGAAAGACAGGTTCAGAGATTCGAAAGTGCGGCGGAGGAAGTCAAAGCCCACATCGACGAGGAAACAGCCAAGCGAGATGCGCTCCTCGACAATTTGGATAAGGCGCAAGCGGCATATGACGACGCCTGCAAGGCATACGAAGAGGCGAAAGCCGCGGCAGACAAGACCACCTCGCCCGAGATAACGAAACCTGCCGAGACAGTGCCTCCCTCCGGCTCAACGCAACCCGCCGAGGCGACACCGCCCGTTGCCTCACCTGCAACCGGCAAAGACGCCCTACCAAGCTCCACCAAGCAGGCGAACTCGAGCAGCAGCAAGCAAGCAAATACGACCGCCGGCAAGCTCGCAAACACGGGTGACACAGCACCGAGCGCAATCGCACTCGCAGGAATCGCCGCCGCAGGCCTCGGAATAACCGCCACGGGTGTACGCCGCCTCAAGAACTCAAAATAGCCGCCAGAGCATACCATCTTCGCCAATCCACAAACCCAGAGACAAAAGAGGCCCGTTTCCCCAACCCAGGGAAACGGGCCTCTTTAACTGCAAAATCCAAGCAACAGCACCGCCGTCTCTTGAACCACGTAGCCATCAATGCCCAGGCAACGCCAGCAAGCAGCACAAAACACGGGATTCAATTCTGCAGCTTGCGCCGTTGAACTCCACGAGCCTGCCCGTGTAGACGAGCCTGTCCACGACAGCCGCCGCCATCTTGTCGTCGCCGAACACGGTCACCCACTTGCTGAACTCTATGTTGGCCGTGACGATCATGCTCTGCCTGCCCTCCGGCACCGACATCACCTGGAACAGCAGCCTCGCGCCCTCGATGTCCAGCGGCACGTAGCCCTGCTCGTCCAGGATGAGGAGTTCGCGGCGGGGGCGACGCTCTCCGGGCTGCTGCCGCGCATCTCGCGGCGTAGAAAGGAGTGAGTACCATGACCAGCGCGAAGAAGATTTACCTCGCCGTGGCGGGCGGGCTTATTGCCGCGGGCATCGTTCTCGCGGGCATCGGCTTTATCGCCTCGGGCCGCGATCAGGCCGTGTTCACGACCCAAATCGACATGCGTGACAACACCATCGTGCTCGGCGGCGTCGAGGTGGACGAACCCGAGGGCATCCCGTTCATCAGCCGGCTCGCCATTCTTGGCGAGATCGACACCTCCGACGTCGCCGACCCCGCCGCGCCCTAGGCGCAACGAGCCCGGGCACTCCGTCCGCTAATTTGATCGAGATGGATCGCTCCTACTACGCGAGCATTGAGGTCGGGCAGCGCAATGTCAGCCTTTCAAATCTCAAGAAGATTACCGACGGCTTTCACATCACCATTTCGGAGCTCATGCGCGGTGTCGAGTAGATGATTCTCATCTGACTTGGCTCGTTCATGTTTAATCTGTCTCGTTAACCGAAATATGCAAATCTGGTTAATCAAAAAAGAAAAATCTGGTTAAATGAAAACAGTAAATTTAGTTAAACGCGCTGATAAACAATGGTGAAAAATATGCCAAAAAAGTACTACACTCGAATTATCGAAACTGAGCTCGACCAGATGCTAGGAATATTCGGTGCCGTTCTCATCGAAGGACCGAAATGGTGTGGAAAGACAACCACAGCCGGGACCCGTGCGGCGTCCAGGCTCCTCCTCATGGACCCGTCGCGCAACTTCGAGAATCGCTTGCGTGCCGAGACGGACCCGGCGCTTGCCGTTTCCGGCGAGGTGCCGCGGCTGATCGACGAATGGCAGGAGGTTCCGAAACTTTGGGACGCGGCACGGTTTGAGTGCGACAACCGCGGCGGCGAGCCTGGCCAGTTCATATTTACGGGGTCGGCGACACCGCGAGACAATGAGCGGCCGATGCACAGTGGCGCTGGAAGGTTCGCTAAATTGCGCATGGACACCATGACGCTTTTCGAACTTGGGAAATCTAGCGGTGCGGTTAAGCTGTCGGGCATCATTTCTGGCGAAAAGTTCAGGGGCGCCTTCGGATCGATGGGTTCTGCCGAGATCGCCGAGCGCATCGTTTGCGGTGGATGGCCGGCGTCGATTGGGCGTGACGCGCGAATTGCGTCCGCGACGGCAAAACGATATATCGAGATAGTCGCTGAGGAAGACATCCCCCGCGTCGATGGCTCTCGACGAGATCCTGAGAAAGTGAAAGCCGTCATCGCGTCGTTGGCGCGCAACGAATCCACTCTTGCGACGCTCAAGACGCTTGTGGCCGATTTGGGTGGCGACGTATCGAGACAAACAGCGGCATCATACATATCCCTTCTTAGCAGATTGAGTTTCGTCTGCGATATCCCCGCATGGAATCCCGCGATGAGATCTCCGGTGCATCTGAGGGAGGCGCGTAAGCATCATCTTGCCGACCCGTCGCTTGCAGCGGCTGCGCTCGGGGCGACTGTGGAGACGTTGTTGTCAGACTTCAAGACACTTGGGCTGCTTTTCGAATCGTTGGCGCTCCATGATCTATGGGTCTATGCGAGGGCAAACGGAATGGGCCTTTATCACTATCACGATTCCCGCGATCTTGAGGTCGACGCTGTCATAGCGGCTCCAGGTGGGATGTGGATTCCCGTTGAGGTCAAGCTCAGTTCCGCTCAAATCGAAGAGGCATCTGACAATCTTGTTGCCGTCGAAGAGCGGATGGTTGCTGCCGGAAACACCCCGCCGGTTTCTAAAGTAGCGATTATTGGATTTGGTTCACAAGCCTATGTTACCGACCGCGGCGTCCAAGTTGTTCCATTGGACGTTCTCGCACCGTAACGCTGCGGGCGAAGTGAAATCGACGCATCTTTTAGATTTCTTCAATTTGTGCGTAAACCAACAATGCCGTAATTACGCTATGTCGTTAGTGCGAACATCGCATCTTCAGTAGTCGAAGCTCGTTCGCAAACGGACCTCTTTACTTGCAAAAAAGGAGACAGCACCGCCGTCTCATGAACCACGTGGCCACCGCGCTCCCGGCAACGCCAGCAAGCAGCACAAAGCACGGGATTAAATTATTCAGATAAATGCGCCTTTACGGGTGATTTTTGGACGATTTGGCCCGGCCGGCGGCACGATATTTGGTAGTCGAGCGATCCCGCAGGCGCAGCCGAGGACCAGCGAGACACCAAATGCCTCGCCGCCGGCCGGGCCATGTCGCGGTAACAAAAAAGCGCCCGTGCGCTCGATGGATTCGGATGCCCGACAGAGGCTCCTTATGGCTGCTTCCTTCCGGACCTGACCAGATTCGGAACATGTCGTCATCCGAACCCATCGAACGCGCTAGGCGCTCGGTATATCTTACCTGCTCCCGCCCGATGGGGCAAGATAGCTAATTTGGAACGGGGCTTTTTGACCGCTTTTTGACTACTCGGGCAATCAGATCGACAAGTAGCCAAAATAGCCCCGTTCCAAAAAGACTGGTCTGACGCTGCGCCACGAAAAGGGCCTATCTACTACGTTTTGGTCGCAGGGGTCAACCATGGCGTGCTTTTTCGAAAAGCGGCAAGCTCTCTACCTGCTGTTTTTATTTCCCAAATTCCGGGATGGTCGAGGGCACCCGGTTAAACGTAGTAGATGGTCGCCTTTCGTGGCAGGCGGTCCGGCTCGAGACCCAAGGTAGCCAACCTCGAATGGCCATTCTCGAATTTGCGGTGGAATACGGACCGAATTGGCACCTTAAAGGCAAAAACACTCCGTATTTCACCGCAACTTATAGAGAGATGGGTTTTAGAGGCGAGCGAGGTCGTAGGATCGAGCGGCTGCTTCGCCGGCGCAAATGAGGTTGGCTGTGGCTTCTTGCGGATCGAGTGCCTGTTCCAGGTCCATGGGCTTGCGACAGATCGGCAAAACCAAGTCAATACCCTGCTCATGCACCGCATCCAAGTTGTCCGCACGACCGCCCACGACAGCGGCTACCGACTTGCCATATCGCTTGGCGCGACGCGCCACGCCCACCGGTGCCTTTCCAGCGGCGGACTGTTCATCCATATTGCCCTCTCCTGTAATGACCAGGTCGACATCGCGCACGCGCTCGTCAAACCCAATCAGATCGAGCACTGTCTCCACGCCCGAGCGCAACTCGGCGCCGAGCGCCAACAATGCGGCACCCAGACCACCGGCGGCACCGGCACCGGGCACACCGAGCACCGAGCCAAATCTCCGTGCACCCTCGGGCACGCGCAGCAGCTTCTGGGCTCGCATCTCGAAAATCGCCGCATCGAGCAGACGGCCGTAGCCGACCATCCAACTGTCGTACTTGCGCAGCACCTCGACGTCACCCGTCGGCAGGCCCTTCTGCCCGCCGAACACCGCCAGAGCGCCTCGACGCCCCACGAGTGGGTTCTCGACATCAGAAAGCACAACGATACGAGCGCCGCGCAGCACCTCAAACGCCGGTGTCAAATCAACGTTCGCCACCTGCTCAAGCCCCGCGAGACCGGGGGCGATATCGCGACCGCACTCATCGACCACACGCGCACCCAGCGCCTGCAACATGCCGGCGCCGCCGTCGTTGGTGGCACTGCCGCCCAAACCAATATAGATAGTCTTTACCCCGGCACGAACCGCACGGAGTATCAGCTCGCCCACGCCATAGGTCGTGGCCACCAACGCCGCCGACCCCGTGCAAGGCGAGTACCCAATACCCGCCGCCTCGGCCATCTCAATTACAGCCGACTTGTGCTCGCCGTCCACCAGCATCCGGGCAGACACGCGGTCGCCCAAGGGGCTTGTAACCTCGCAGGTCGAGAGCTCGCCACCGCAGGCGGCAACGGCGTCGAGCGTTCCCTCGCCGCCATCTGCCAGCGGCAAAGCGCACACCTCGGCATCGGGCCACACACGGCGCACGCCTTCAGCAACGGCCGCCTCCGCCTGCGCACTCGAAACGCTGCCCTTAAAGGAGTCGATCGCCAGCAGCACACGGCGGGGCCGGCGACACGCGGGACCAAAGTCAACCGCCGTGCCAGCATCCTCTTCGGCACACGCGAGCGCCTCAGCGTGAGCGGCATGTGCCTCAAGATCGGCCCCACAACCGCAGCCAGCACCATCGGCACCACGCAGCCCACTAAAATAGCCGCTCAACACCTCACGACACTCATCCGCCAGCACGCCGGCATTAACGTTAAACCGATGATTCAGGCGTGAATCGGCATTCAGGTCATACAGCGAACCCAGCGCGCCCGCCTTAGCATCAGCCGCGCCATACACGCAGCGCCCCACGCGCGCGTTGACCATAAGCCCCGCACACATGCAGCAGGGCTCGAGCGTCACGTAGACCGTGCAATCGGAAAGGCGCCAGCGACCAAGCGACCGAGCGGCAGCGCACAGGGCCGCGAACTCTGCATGAGCCGAAGGATCCTGATCGAGCTCGCGCCGATTGTGCGCCCTCGCGACGATCTCGCCGTCGCGCACCACTATGGCACCGATGGGCACCTCGCCCACCGCCGCGGCGGCGCGCGCCTCCGCCAGCGCCTCGCGCATGAACTTCTCGTCGATTTCGGTGATCGTCATCGTTCGCCTTCCCTGTTGCAAATTCAAAACGATGCTATCATTACGACTCACGGAGAGATGGCAGAGCGGTTGAATGCGGCGGTCTTGAAAACCGTTGAGCGCGAGAGCGTTCCGGGGGTTCGAATCCCCCTCTCTCCGCCACTTTTAGTGATGCACCGGCGTCATGGTCCGCTCAAACAGCGCATCGACCACGTCGGCAATCTCGGGTCGGCGCTCAAGATCGTGACCCGATTCCCACCAGTTTGTGAACAGTCGAATAATGCCGCCGGCGATAAACTCCGATGTCGTCTCGAGCGATACGGGGGCCAAGGCATCCTCGGCAAGCACGTTCATCACACGCTCGCGGATGGAGCGAGCAATGCGGTCGCAAATAACGTTGGTCAACATGCCCGACATGCTGCTTGCCAAAATGTTATCCATGAGCCGCTCGTGCGTCAGAATCAAATCCATAGCATCGTCCAAAATCGCGTGCCGAAGCGCGCGCACGTCCTCGGCAGATACCGCGCCGGCCTCATCGGGCTGTTTTTGCGGCAAGCCCGACATGAGCTCATCGATATAAAAGGCAAAGTAATCGTTCTTGTCGCGAAAGTGCTTGTAGAACGTCGTGCGGCGAATCATGGCGCGGTCGCACAGCATGGCAACCGTCAGGTCCTCAAAACGATGCTCCTCGAGAAGCTCGGTGAAGGCATCGAACAGGGCGCGGTAGGTTTTCTTAATGCGAAGGTCCACTGGTATCGCCATCCTCAGGGCAAAGACAACACTCGTCAATCTGTCGCATATCTTACACCTGTACCTCGCGCGCTTTGCCCCGGTGCCGACCCCGCCGAAAACATAACGCTTGCCGGAAAGTTCGGCACGGCAAAACGTTGCGGGTATACTAGTAGCGTTATACCAACGGCAGCTGGCGCATGCCGCCGCGGCCATTCGAAACGGAGACATCATGATTACCGTCATCATCGGCATCGTTGTTGTCATTGTGATTGTCTGCGCCATCGCCGGCATTTACAACAACATGGTCACCAAGCGTAACCGCATCGATAACGCCTGGCAGAACATCGATACGCAGCTGCAGCGCCGCAACGACCTGATCCCCAACCTGGTCGAGACCGTCAAGGGCTACGCCAAGCACGAGCAGGAGACGCTCTCCGCCGTGATCAGCGCGCGCAATACCGCCGTCAAGGCGACCACGCCCGAGGCCAAGATGGAAGCCGACAACGTGCTGACCGGTGCCCTGCGCCAGCTCTTCGCCGTGGCCGAAGCCTACCCCGACCTTAAGGCAAACACCAACTTTACGCAGCTCCAGGCATCGCTCGAAGATACCGAGAACAAGATTAGCTACGCACGCCAGAGCTACAACGACTGCGTGCTCAGCTACAATAACGCCATTCAGACGTTCCCGGCTGTCATCTTTGCCGGCATCTTCCAGTTTAAGGAGCGCCAGGGCTTCGAGGCCGCCGAAGCAGCCCGCCAGGCCCCGACCGTCAAGTTCTAAACAGCCACAGCCAAGCTCCCACCAGCACATCAATCCTTTAAGGGTCCAGGGCAATCGCCCTGGACCCTTTCTTTACAAAACGCGCGGCCAAAAGGCCGCGCACCACCTTTAATTCAGATTAATATTGCTTGTCGCATCAAGACCGAACCCGTAGGGCGGAGAGCAAGTTCCCTCCCGGCGCACTCCGCAGGACGCAAGAAGCCCTCGCCGCACGAAGTGCGCAGCGAGGGCTTCTTGCATGTCCGAGGACGCGCCGGGAGGGAACTTGCTCTCCGCCCGGACAGGTAAAAGCAGATTACGCGACGACGTAGACCCAGTCGTGCTTATCCTCGACAGCACCAGACTGGATACCAGTCAGGGTCTCGCGGAGCTTCTTCATCACAGGGCCGATCTCGGTGTAGCCAGCCGGGAAGGTCACAGTCTCGTCGGCACCGTAAACCTTGTTGTCGATCTCGCCAACCGGGGAGATGACAGCAGCGGTGCCGCACAGGCCGCACTCGACAAAGGTACCGGCCTTGACCTCGGCCCACTCAACGGGACGCTCGTCGACGGTGATGCCCAGGTCCTTGGCGACCTGAACGAGCGAACGACGGGTGATGGAGGGCAGAATGGAGTCGGTGTGCGACTGGGGAACGACGAGGGTGCCATCCTCCTTCACGAACAGGACGTTGGCGCCACCGGTCTCCTCGACATAGGTGCGGGACTCGGAGTCGAGATACAGGTTCTCGGCATAGCCCTCGCGATGGGCCTCCATCGTGGGCTTGAGGGACATGGCGTAGTTGAGGCCGGCCTTGATGTTGCCGGTGCCGTGCGGTGCCGCACGGTCGCACTCGGAAACGCGCAGCTTGACGGGCTTGAGGCCACCCTTAAAGTACGGACCGACCGGGGTCACGAGAATACGGAACGTGTACTCAGGAGCGGGAGCCACGCCGATCACGTCACCGGAGCCGATCATAAACGGACGCACGTACAGAGTTGCGCCGGAACCGAAGGGCGGAACCCAGGCGGCGTTGGCAGAAACGACCTGCTTGACGGCCTCAACGAACTTGTCCTTGGGGAACGGGGGCATCTCGAGGCGCTGCGCAGAGTTGTACATACGCTCGGCGTTCATGTCGGGACGGAAGCAGACGATGCTGCCGTCCTCGGCGGTGTAGGCCTTCAGGCCCTCAAAGACCTCCTGGCAGTAATGGAAGATGCCGCCGCACTCGGAGACATGCAGGGTGTGGTCGGTGGTCAGGCCACCCTCGTCCCACTCGCCGTCCTTCCAATGGGCCTCGTAGCTGTAATCGGTCTTCATGTAGCCAAAGCCGAGGCTACCCCAATCGATATCCTTTTTCTCGACAGTCATATGTCGCTCCTTACATACACAGTTGCATACTCGCGAACCCGCACGCAAGGACCGAGGCCGACCGCGTCGCAACGTCGCACGCCCGGAGCGTAGAGCCGGACGGGACACGCGAGCAGCATCAAAGCCGATGGCACGTCGATTCGCATGCACGAGATTGTACTCCGCACGCGCGTCGGATAAAACGTTTTTCTTTAACTAACTAAAGTATTTTCATTTGACCGAAGCAAAAAGGCCCGCCACCGTAAGCGGTGACGGGCCTCAACTGCACGGTTTGCGCGCTGGCTCGAGCTACGCGTTCTTTTTGCCCAGCTTAGCCTTAACCAGACCGACCACGGTCGGGATGATCGACACGGCAACGATGCCGACGATCAGCAGCTCAAAGTGCTCCTGCACAAAGGGGATGCCGCCAAAGAAGTAGCCCAGCAGTGTAAAGAGCGTCGACCAGGTAATGCCGCCCAGCACGTTAAAGATGACAAAATTGCGCCAGTGCATGCCGCCCATGCCGGCGATAAAGGGCACAAAGGTGCGGATAAACGGGAAGAAGCGGCCGAGGAAGATGGCCAGGTGGCCCCACTTGTCCAAGAAGTCCTCGGACTTTTTAATGCGCTCGGGCGTCATGGCCTTGACCTTGCCCGAAGCGATGATCTTTTTGCCAAAGAAGTGACCGATCATAAAGTTGCACTGATCACCCAAGATGGCAGCCGCCCATGCGACGGCCAGCAGGGCCACGATGTTAAAGCCACCGTTGTGGGCAAAGAAGCCCGAAGCAAACAGCAGTGAATCGCCAGGAAGGAACGGGAAGAACACCACGCCCGTCTCGATAAAGATGATCAGGAACACGCAGCCGTAGGCCATAAGCGGGCCGGCGGCGATCCAGCTGGCGATCGCGGTGCGCGGATCCTTAAGCAGCTCGGCGATAAAATTGATGAAACCCATGAAGTAAAACCTCTCAGTTGTGGGCGCGGATACGTCCAAGTTGACCAGTATACGGTTGCGGCGTCCCCTCGTGCGCAACCCCACAAAAGCATGACTCCATTACCAGCAAGTTTGCATAACTGACATCTGTAGCGCAATGGCGCCAAGATTGTCCTTCCTAATCCCTAGCGAATCGCTATACTTTATTGAATCGCATTGCCATGGCGCTAAGGGAGGGCGGCCGGTGAGCTTTATCAATACCATTCGCGAGGACATCAAGACCGTCCAGGCGCAAGACCCCGCTGCGCAAAACGGTCTGGTCATCTTCCTTTCCTATCCTGGCCTGCACGCCAAGTGGAATCACGTGCCCGAGCACTGGCTGTGGGAGCACGGTCATCGCTCGCTCGCCCGTGTGCTCTCGCAAATCACCCGCCACATCACCGGCGTCGAGATTCATCCCGCCGCACAGATCGGCAAACATTTCTTTATCGACCACGCCATGGGCGTCGTCATCGGCGAGACCACCATTGTGGGTGACAACTGCGTGCTCTACCAGGGCGTCACGCTCGGCGGTACCGGCAACGAGACCGGCAAGCGCCACCCAACGCTCGGCGATAACGTCACCGTGGGCACGGGCGCCAAGGTGCTCGGCAACATCCGCATCGGCAACAACGTCAAGATCGGCGGCAACTCGGTCGTCGTTAAGGACGTGCCCGACAACTGCACCGTTGTTGGCGTGCCGGGACGCATCATCAAGCGCAACGGCTGCCGCGTGTTCGAGGAGAGCTTCGATGCCAAGCAGCATCGCGAGTACATGCCCGACGACGCCGCCGAGCAGTCCGCGCTCAACCGCCAGGGCATCACCGAGAACGCCCGCCGCGTCAAGGAACTCGAGCGAGAGGTGGCCGAGCTCAAAGCCCTCGTCGCCAAGCTCGTGGACGAACGCTAGGAACGCAAGCGGCACAAAACGACATCGGCATCAACGCAAGAAGGCGCGCCAGGGAATTCATCCCCGGCGCGCCTTTGCGTTGATGCGACATGTGGGACTGTCCCTTTGTCACATTATGCGAACTGGCTCAGATAGAGGTCGGCGTAGGCACCCTCGGCAGCCAGCAGCTCCTTATGCGTGCCCTGCTCGATAATGTTGCCGTGATCCATGACCAAGATCAGGTCGGCATCCACAATCGTCGACAGGCGGTGCGCGATCACAAAACTCGTACGCCCGCGCATGAGCGCGTCCATGGCACGACCGATGGCAAGCTCGGTACGCGTATCCACGCTTGAGGTCGCCTCGTCCAGGATGAGAATCGCCGGGTTGTTGAGCAGCACGCGTGCGATGGTCAGCAGCTGACGCTGGCCCTGGCTGATGCTCTCGGCATCGTTGGCCACGCGCGTGTCGTAGCCCTGCGGCATGGTGCGCACAAAGAAGTCGACCTGCGCGGCACGAGCGGCGGCCACAATTTCGTCGCGCGTTGCCTCGGGGCAGCCGTAGGCGATGTTTTCGGCAATCGTGCCATCGAACAGCCAGGCGTCCTGCAGCACCATGCCAAACTGCTGCCGTAGCTCGCCGCGGTCCATGCGGCTCGTATCCACGCCGTCGAGCGTAATACGCCCGCCGTCAATCTCGTAGAAGCGCATGAGCAGGTTGATGAGCGTCGTCTTGCCTGCGCCCGTGGTTCCCACCACGGCAATCTTCTGGCCCGGCTCGGCGGTAAACGACACGTCGCGCATAAGCGGCTTGTCGGGCGAATAACCAAAGCGCACGTGCTCAAAGGAGACGCGGCCCTCCACGCGACCCGGCAGCTTGGCGGCCTCGTCCGACAGCGGATCGGCCTCCATCTCGGGCTCATCGAGCAGGTCGAACACGCGCTCTGCACTCGCCAGCGCGCTCTGCAGCGAGTTGAAGGTAAACGACAGCTGCGTCATGGGCTCGGACGCCTCGTAGATAAACTGGAAGAACGCCTGGAACACGCCGACGGTCATGTGGCCGGCGACCAGCATGCTGCAGCCCACGAGCGCAATAACGATCTGCGCCAAACGGCCGATAAAGCGCACCGCGGGGCCGACAGCATTGATCATAAAGTCGGCCTTGGTGCTCACACGAGCCAGTTCCTTCGAAGCCTCGTGCACCTCAGCGGAGCTCTGACGTTCGCGGTTAAACGCGCGGATCACCAGACGGCCCGAATAGCCTTCCTCGACCGCACTCGTAATCTTGGACACCCACTCCTGGCGCTCGCCCGTCACATCGTGTGTGCGGCGCGAGACGACCTTCGTCACCAGCAGCGACAGTGCCGTAAAGAACAGAAAGACGAGCGTAAGCTGCACGCTGAACACGAACATCACGCTCACAGCACCAACAACCGTGCCGATCGACACGAGCAGCTGCAGCAATCCGCGCTGCATGCTCTCGGACATCTTGTCCAGGTCGTTGGTCGCGCGGCTGACGACCTCGCCGGGACGATGCGCGTCAAAATAGGCGAGCGGCAGACGGTTGAGCTTTTGCGCGATGCGGTTGCGCAGGCGCAGATTGAGACGCTCAGCGACGCTCGACATCAAAAAGCTCTGGAGCGCATAGAACGAGGCAGCGGCAGTCCAGATCATAAAGTAGACGAAAATGGTCTTGCCGCAGTTCTCCCAGGTGATGCTGAAAGTGGTGTCGTTGGCAAACGCCACCTGAATGTGGCCCCACAGCTCATCGATCACGCGGGCGCTATATGCCGGCGCGGCGGTGTTAAAGATGACATAGAACACAATGCTCGCGAACACGATATAGAAGCGCCAATGGTCGCCGGCAGCCTCACTCCACAGGCGGCGCACCGTCGCCCAGGTATCCCGAGGTGTCTCGTCCTCGTCTTCGTCGTCCACGTCGCGCATACGCTCTGCCTCGGCGCGGGCGCGCTCGTCCTCGGCACGTTCGTTTTCCTCGTAGAGCGCTTGGCGGCGAGCCTCGCGCTTGGCGGCGTCATCCAGCTCGGTCGACGCGGCAGCCGTTTCCTCGACCAGTCCCGCGGCAGCGGCGTCATCAACGCCGCCCTGCTTCTTGAGCTCCCCGGTCATGCTACTCACCTCCCTTCATTTGCGATTCCGCGATGGCGCGGTACACCTCGCAGGTTTCCATAAGCTCGCCATGCGTGCCCAAGCCCACGACCTCGCCGTCCTTGAGCACAACGATCTGGTCGGCATGCAAAATAGTCGAGATGCGCTGCGCGATGATGAGCACCGCGGCGTCGCGCGTCTCGTCCTGCAGCGCATGGCGCAGGGCCGCATCGGTCTTAAAGTCCAGGGCCGAAAAACTATCGTCGAAGATATACAGGTCGGCGCGCTTCATGAGCGCGCGAGCAATGGCCAGGCGCTGGCGCTGGCCGCCCGAAAAGTTCGTACCGCCCTGGGCAACCGGGGTATCGAGCCCCTGCGGTTGGTCGAGTACAAAGGTGCTCTGGGCAACCTCAAGCGCATGAAGCATGTCGCCCTCGATCGCGCCTTCGTTACCAAAGCGAAGGTTGCTCGCCACCGTGCCCGAGAACAGCCACGCCTTCTGCGGCACATAGGCAATGCGCCCGCGGATTTCGTCTTGCGTAAGCTCGCGCAGGTCCATACCATTCAGGCGAATGGAGCCCTTGGTGGCATCGTGGAAGCGCAGCAGAAGCTTGGCCACCGTCGATTTGCCCGAGCCTGTCGAGCCAACGATCGCAGTCGTCTGACCGCGACGGCAGGCAAAGCTCAGGTCGCACAGGGTGTCCTCGTCGGCATCGTCAAAGCGAAACGACATGTGGTCGAACACGGCCACCGCATCGGCTTCGTCTTGGGGCTCGCGCGCCCCGTCATCCAGCGTGCGCTCGCCATCGACGATGCTCGGCTCAATCTCCAACACCTGCTGCGCACGGTTCAGGCACGCGGCAGCACGCGGCAGCGTCAGTACCACCATCTGGGCCATCATCACAAAGAACAGGATCAGAATTGCATACTCCAGCACCGCCGAGATACTCGCAATCTGCATGGCGTGGGCACCTACGCGGTTGCCGCCCACCCACAGCACCGCCACCTCGGCGATGTTCATCAAAAAGAAGCTTGAGCTGTCGAGGCCCACAAACAGGTGGTTGACTTTGATGGCGTTGACGGCGTATTCGCTAAACACCTCGTCCAGACGCCGTTCCTCGTGGCGCTCCTTGTTAAACGCACGGATGACGCGCACGCCCACAATATTCTCGCGCAGCACCACGTTCATGCGGTCGATAAAGCCCTGTAGGCGCATAAAAATCGGCGCCGCGTTGGCAACCGTAAAGACCGCCGCCACCAGCACAATCGCAACGACTACGCCCAGAAGCGTGCCCATGGCGGGATCGATAAACCAGGCGAAGATGATGCCCGCCACAGCCAAAAACGGCACGGGCAGCACCAGCTGAATCGTCTGCAGAATCGCCTGCTGAATCACGTTGATGTCGTTGAGCGAGCGCGTGATCATCGATCCGGTGCCAAAGCGCTCAAAATCGCTGGCCGCGAGCTCGAGCGATTTGTCGTACACGGCATTGCGGATATCGCAAGCCACGTTGGCGGCCAGGCGCGCCGAAAGATAGCAGCCCAGCACCGTGCCGCCGCTAGCCATGCTGGTCGCGATAAACATGTATAGGCCGTTGCGTAAAATGTAGTCGACATCGCCCGTGGTAATACCGGTGTTGACCATGTTCGCCAGCATCGTGGGAACCAACAGCGTACCGACGTTATCCACCAGCAGCACCAGCAGCGTCACTGCGACAAGCCCTCGATATGGCTTTAGAAACCTCATTAACAGTCGCACGACTCCCCCTCACCTTGATTCTCGGCTTGGCTCTCGGCAGCGATATGCTGCTTAAAGGCATCGCACTCATCGCCGAGCACCTGAGAGAATTTGCCGATCAAGCGCATAATCTCGCGCTGCTCACATGGCTCAAGCGCGCCAAAGGCTCGCTGCTCGGCCTTGAGTGCCGGCAGCGCATAACGCTCGGCAAATCGCCTGCCCTCTTCGGTCAGGCTCACAACCTTGTTCTTACGACTGCCTTCAGCAAACTCCAACGTTGCGAAGCCCCGCGCCGTCAAGGTTTTAATTGCCGAGTTGATGGTCTGCTTGCTGTAGAACCATTCGCTTGTCAGACGACTTACGGCAATACTGCCGCCCGCCGTGCTGGTATCGACGAGCATCCAGTAAGCGCAGTCCGAAAGGCCGCAGGCGCGCGAGAACTCCGAATAGATATGGTCGAGTCCATTGAGCAACCGGTCGAAGTCGACCAGCGTAACCGCACTATCCATCTATCCCACCATTCAATTGTCCGATTTTTGACCAATTTTGTGTCTCTAGATTAGTCCGAGTTTTGACTATCGTCAACAGGCTCTCCGCAAATACGTGCACTTTTATGGCCTATCGGCAGAAAAAGACCGCCGGCGCGGGGGCGGCGCCAGCGGTCACGTGAAAATCGGGTTTTATTGCCTGTCAGGCGGCGACGGCCTCATAGACCGTAGCGCCCGAGAAGCTGTCATGCAGGCTCTTGCCGGCAATCCACGGCAGCTCGACGACCTCGCAGACCGTGTTGACCAGCTCGGAGCAGTCAGTAAAGTGGCCCTTGTCGTTGAGGGCCTCGCAATCCTGAACACGCCAATAGCCATCGGTGTGCGTGATGTAGTACTCGTGATCGTTGATCGACACGAAAGCGCGCGTCTTGGAACGCAGCAGCTTCAGAAATCCTTCGAAGTCGGTCTCGACGACATCTCCAGCCTGGAACATGATAGTTACCTCCTGGCCCGGCGCCACCACGGCGCGTTGATAAACGTTGGTACTCCTTTAGTAAAACCTTTATCAGAGGTTATGCGTTCGTCATTTAGGCAAGTGGTAAAAAACCGCAGGGTAGACGGGATAAAACGTTTAACCATCCCATTTGTTTGTCACATTCTGAAGGTACTTTTATGCAAACCCACTTTCCCAATTGGAATCTATCCTTTTGGCCGGGCAATTGACCGTCTATCGTTTGAGCCCGACGGGTATGAACGGGGCATCTGCAACGCCACCGCAAGGAGACACCATGGAGACTATCGAAGCACTCATTCACCGCCGCAGCTGCCGCAACTACAGCGATCGTCCCGTCGAGGCCGAAAAGCTTGCACGTATTATCGAAGCCGGCCAATATGCACCGAGCGGCATGGGCCGCCAGCCGGTGACGTTTGTCGCCGTCACCGACCCCGCGACCGTCGAGCGTCTCTCGCAGCTCAACGCGCAAGTCATGGGCAGCAACAGCGACCCCTTCTATGGCGCCAAGACCGTTGTGGTGGTGCTGGTTGACCGCAGCGTGCCCACACATCTGGAAGACGGCTCGCTCGCCATGGGCAACTTGCTCAACGCCGCTTATGCGCTGGGTGTCGATTCGTGCTGGATTCACCGCGCGCATGAGGTCTTTGACTCGCCCGAGGGCCTGGAGCTGCTGGCCAGCTGGGGCCTGCCCGCCGACGGCAGTCTGCGCGGTGTCGGTAACTGCATTCTTGGCTACGCCGAGGACACGCTACCCGAGGCAAAGCCGCGCCGCGACAACGTGGTGTACGTAAAGTAATTAGTTCCGCCGTTCTACCGAACGGCGGACCCGCTGAAAGGCCCCGTCCCAAATTTGCTGCCCCACTCGCAACTTATCCCGCCGATGGAGTTGTTGCCGTTTCATTTGCCTGGGCCGTTTCGGCGTCGTCGCCTTGCTTGTCTTCGTCCTTTTGCGCATCGGCGATGGTGGAGGCCGCCGCAACGATACCGCGCTGGGGCGCGACGCCCGTCTGGGTCTGAGCGCCCTCGACAACTTCTGTACCTGCATGCGCGAGCTCGGGCGATTTAAACACTGCGTCCAAGTTGGCGCCACCGCCGGCATAGCCAAGCGCAGCGAGTGCGATGACGATCACTGCAACGGCGGCCACGATCGGCACGTAGCGATGCCAGCCGGCGGGATTGAGCCCGCTGCGGCGAGCCGCCCCGCGGCTGATGTAGCCGAGCGTTCCGTCGTGCTTGAGCTTTGAGCCCACCACGCGTTTGCGGCCCCACAGCGAGGACTCTGCCTGCATTGCCAAGCGAGCGCTTGCCGAAGGATAGCCGTATTTAGTGCGCTTGAACGAGCCATCAAACCCCGAGGCGTGTTTGCCCCACGTCACCGATGTCGTGCGTCGGTTGACCGGCGCGGCACTCCGCCTTCTGCGGCTCGGTTTTGAAGTCTCAGCCATATGCCCTCGCACGCCGTAACCAAATCGAAACAATAACGCTTTGGACTGTAGCACACGCGTCGCGCGCGGTCACGGGCGCCTCGCTCAACGGTCATCGTCCTTCAGCAAGCGCCACAGCGTTGTACGGCTTATGCCCAGCACCTCCGCCGCACGGGTTCGGTTGCCGTGGAGATGGTCTACAACCAGATGCGCGATATCTCGCTCGGTATCGGCCAGCGGTCGCAGGATATACAGGTCACTTTCGAGCGTCGGGGCGCCAAAGGTTGCGGTCTTAATCACGTCCTCTTGGGCGAGCACTTCCTCCGCCACAGCGCGGTCCACCGTGCCCGTCCCCGCCAATATATACAGTCGTTCCGAGACCTCGCGAAGCTGCAGATAATTGCGCGGCCAGCGGTAAGCATCGAGCGTCTTCGTCGCCGCGGCAGACAGCGTGGGTGCTGCCGTCTCAAATGCATCAGCGAGATATTCCAAATAGCGCGCAACCTTCGTCGACGCGGCTCCCTGCTCGGCGACTGCCGGCGCCACGCTCACCGCACAGGCGAAGCGCTCGGTCACAAAGGCGGCTTGATCACTTTCGCCGCCGCCCGGCATGTCATTCGCTGTCAGCACCACATGGCAGCGCGTCGCCAACGCGGTGTCGGTCATCGTGGAGACCAGCTCGCGGAGGCGCTGGGGGCCAACCGCATTCCAGCCCTCAATGCAAAGGGTCAGCCCCGTTTGGAACAACGGCGATTCGGCGCTTTTGAGCACGTGGCGCCAACCGCGCTCGGTAAGCTCATCGAGCGCAACGGAAACAAAGGGCTGATCGGCAAAAGGACCGTCCAGATAGAAGCGCTTGGCGATCTCGACCTGACCCGCTCCCAGCTCGCCCTCGAGCATAAGGGGCACACCGCGCGCGTAGCTCTCGGCAACCGGTGCAGCCACCGCAGCGGCACCCTCAACGATGCCGTACGCGCTCGATTCGTAGCGGGCCTCAACTTCGTCGGCGTTGAGCCACTCGATGCCCGCATGCGCCGCGGCACCGCGCACCTCGCGGACCACGACGACCCAAAGGCCCCCGCCCTCTTTGTCGGTGGGGCGAACGGTCAGGCTCAGGCGCGTACCCTCACGCCCCATAACCAGACGCGCGCCGTCTCCTATACGGTCGAGGCGCTCAGCGACAAAAGTCGCCACACCCCGCTCAAGCGCCGCGTCATTCATGGTCGAGATCGCGACGTCCCCACGCGCATCGATTGCCAATGCCGAGGCCCCGGCAGCAGCTAGGGCATCGGTCAAGATGTTCAGCTTGGCATCGCTATCCATGATTTGCCCCCTGTCCGCAGCGACGTGCAACCGCCGACGGTCGCACGACCGAGTGTTTCAAAATTGAACGATATTGCTCACCAAACACTATAGGGCAGAAAGCGCCGTCCTGCGAGTATAGGTGTTGCCCCGCATCGCCATCCTGGCGGGGCGATAAGAGCTCTTCGGGACTTATAAACCTGCGGACAAGCCATACCCGCAAGAGCTCCTATCGCTCCACCGTGAGAATGCGCTCACCAGCACGCAGCACGCAAACAAGCTACTTCTCTACCAGATTCCCAGTACGTGCTGCACCCCCAAACTCATGCACGCAATGCCAATCCAGCAGCAAAAGCCCAGCGCGATGGGCTTGCCGCCCTTTTTGACCAGCTCGACGATATCGGTATTAAAACCAATAGCCGCCATGGCCATCACAATAAAGAACTTCGATAGCTCCTTGATGGGCGCCGTAATGGGCGCGGGAAGCTGAAGCACCGTGGTGATTACGCTCGCCAGCACAAAGAACAGCACAAACATGGGAAACGCGCGTTTGAGGGAGAACGTGCTTTTGGCGTCGCCGCCGGCCTTGCGCGCCAGATGCATTTGCCAGCATGCGAGGACCAACGTGATGGGGATAATGGCCAGCGTTCTGGTGAGCTTGACCACCGTGGCGCTCTCGAGCACATTGGCGCCGGGATGCATGCTGTCCCAGGCGCTCGCCGCAGCCGTTACGGACGAGGTGTCGTTGATGGCGGTACCGGCAAACAGGCCAAAGCCCTCGTTGGTCAGCCCCAGCATGCCGCCGAGCGTCGGAAACACGAGCGCCGCGATAACGTTAAACAGGAAGATGACCGAAATAGCCTGGGCAATCTCGCGATCGTCGGCATCGATGACGGGTGCGGTCGCGGCGATGGCAGAACCGCCGCAAATCGACGAACCCACACCTATAAGCGTCGCGATCTTGCCCGGCACGTTCATGACGCGGCAGAGCGCAAAGGCGATGACAAGCGAGGTCGAGATTGTCGCCACGATAATCGGCAGCGACTGGGCGCCCTTGGACAGAATCTGGGAGAGGTTCATGCCAAAGCCAAGCAGGATAACCGCGTACTGCAAGACTTTTTTGGACGTATAGGTGACGCCGGCGGCGAGCGGTTCGCGACGATTCTTGGGAAAGACGAGCGCCAGGACCATGCCAAAGAGGATGGCAAACACCGGACCGCCGACCACCTCAATTTGTTTGCCGAGCAACGTCGCGGGAATGGCGATAATCAGGCAGAACAAAACGCCTTTCCAGCGCTCGCGTACGATATTTGCCAGTTGCATATGGGATTCCTTCTTTCTATTTCACGTTTGCGACGGCTTATGATACGGCAACATTGAGCGCAGCCTTGCGCAAACACAGACTAAGATGCCGCATTAGTTCTCAGGCAACAGCCGAATTACCCACCGCGGAGAGCTGATTCGCGGCATAATTAACAACTGACATATGAGTTTGATAGAACAGTTGCGAGGCGCTATGGAAGAATCGATGCACGTCGGCGAGCAGGAAACGAGTCTACAGGACCAGTCCTACCACACCATTCGACGCAAAATCGTCTACCTGGACTACAAGCCGGGCGAAAAGCTGGGCGTCAAGCAACTTTGCGACGACCTGGATATGGGGCGCACCCCTGTGCGCGAGGCACTGGTGCGTCTGGCGCAAGAGGGCCTGGTGCGCACCGTGCCCCAGAGCGGTACCTACGTCTCACCCATCAACCTCACCCTTGCCGAGAGTGCCTGCTACATCCGCGAGCATCTGGAAAAGCAGGTGATCGTGGAATGCTGTGCGCGCGCCACGTCGGCCGGCATCGAGCAGCTCGACCGTGCCATCGCGCTGCAGGAAAAGGCCATGGCCGAAGAGGATCGCATCGGCTTCTTTTTGAGCGACAACCTCATGCATCACATGATTTTTAGCATCGCATGTCGCAGCACCGTGTGGTCGTGGCTCGAAGAGACCAATGCCGACCTGGAGCGCTTCCGCTGGCTGCGCGCCGCCACGCAAGTTCTCGACAATCAGGACATCGTGAACGAGCACAAGCAGATTCGCCGCGCTATCGCCGGTCGCGACCCCATCGAAGCGAGCTTTTTGGTCAGCAAGCACCTGCACATGATGTTCCGCAACCAAACCGAGGTTCTGGACCAGTTCCCCGAGTACTTCGAGACCAGCAAGCTCCGCTAACCTGCCAAAACCACCACAAAGGGGACAGGCACCTTTGCGGTGGTTTCTCCGTACAAAAAGGCCCGACTCTGTCTGATGACGCGGAGTCGGGCCTTGGTCGTTAGAACGGCGGAACCAACTACTCGACTGTGACACTCTTTGCCAGGTTACGGGGCTGGTCGACGTCGCAGCCGCGCAGGATGGCCACCTCGCGGGCAAGCAACTGCAGCGGGACGCTCGCCGTGATGGGGCTGAACACGTCGCGGACGGCCGGCACACGAATGATGCAGTCGGCAATCTTGTTGATTTCCTCGTCACCCTCGGTGGCAACGACGATAACCTTGGCGCCGCGCGCCTTGCACTCCATGAGGTTCGACACGGTCTTGTCGTAGGTGGCACTCTTGGTGGCCACAGCGATGACAGGGAAGCCCGGGTCGATCAGGGCAATGGGGCCGTGCTTCATCTCGCCGGCGGCGTAGGCCTCGGCATGCAGGTAGCTGACCTCCTTGAGCTTGAGCGCGCCCTCGTAGGAAATAGCGGCACCCATGCCACGGCCCACGAACAGCGCCGACTGCGCGTCCTTGCACAGCAGGGCGGCCTCATGAACGGCCTCGGTCTGGGTATCCAAAATCCACTGGATCTGCTCGGCCGTATCGGAAAGCTCGCGGAACAGCATGCGCGCCTGTTTGGTGGTCAGACGGTACTTAACCTGCGCCAACAGCAAAGCCAGCAGCGTAAGGCTCACGACCTGGCCGATGAAGCTCTTGGTCGAGGCGACCGCGATCTCCTTGTTGGCCTTGGTGTAGATGACGCCGTCGCTCTCACGCGCCACGGGGCTGCCCACCACGTTGGTGATGCCAAAGACCTTGGCGCCCTTGATGCGCGCGTCGCGAATGGCGGCAAGGGTATCGGCCGTCTCGCCCGACTGGGACACGGCAACGACAAGCGTCGTCGGCGTAATGATGGGGTTGCGATAACGGAACTCGCTGGCCGCCTCCACCTCGGTGGGGATGCGAGCCCAGCCCTCAATGAGATTCTTGGCAATGAGGCCAGCGTGATAGCTGGTTCCGCAAGCGATCACGTAGACGCGGTCGATGTCGTTGAGCTCCTCGAGGGACAGGCCCAGCTCATCGATATCGAGCTCACCGGCGGGGGTCATGCGGCCCACCAGGGTATCGCGCACGACGCGCGGCTGCTCATGGATCTCCTTGAGCATAAAGTCGGGATAACCGCCCTTTTCGGCCATGTCCAGGTCCCAGTCGATGTGGGTGACCTTGGGCTCGATAACGTTGCCGGCCTCGTCGGTGTACTCGACGCCTGTGGGCGTGAGCTTGGCAAACTGACCGTCCTCGAGCACCACGACATCGCGGGTGGCGTCGATGAGTGCGATGACATCGGAAGCAACATAGGAGCCGGTTTCGCCCACGCCGACTACGATCGGGGAATCCTTGCGGGCCACGGCGATCACGCCGGGCTCGTCAGCGCACACGGCGGCCAGACCATAGGCACCGACCACGTGGGTGCAAGCCTCGCGCACGGAGGCCATCAGGTCGTGCGTCTCGGCATAAGCCTCTTCGATCAGATGCGCGAAGACCTCGGTATCGGTCTCGCTCTTAAAGTGGTGGCCGCGGCCCTCCAGCTCTTCGCGCAGCTCGGCGAAGTTCTCGATGATGCCGTTGTGGACGATGGCGATACGACCGTCGCAGCTGGTGTGGGGGTGAGCGTTAACGACGGAGGGCTTGCCGTGAGTGGCCCAACGGGTGTGGCCGATACCGCAGGTAGCGTCGCTGTCGATGTTGGAAAGCTCGCTCTCCAGGCCCGCGACCTTGCCCACGCGGCGGATGACGTCGAGGTGTGCCGCGGCGCCCTCGCCCACCTCGAGCGCGACGCCCGAGGAGTCATAGCCGCGATACTCCATGCGCTTGAGGCCCGTGATCAGGATGTTCTTTGCAATATCAGAGCCGGTGTAGCCGACAATTCCGCACATAGGATAAATCCCTTCGTTCGCGTGACTGCAAGACGTCCACGCACAGGGGGCGCTGAGACGTATAACGTTCGAGTATTGTACTCACGCAAGCGCAAGTTGATATACCAGAAGTGGTATCTCAACTTAGATACCACCCGATGCACACATGCCCAGCCGGTCCAAACCACCGCAAAGGTGCCTGTCCCCTTCGTGGTGGTCGCGCTGGCAACGGCGTTTCCCCAGATAAAACCTGCCAAAATAAACCTGTCCCTTATTGGTAGGTTTGGGATGCTACAATCTGGCTTGTACTTGAAACGCATCAAAGGGGCCGCTATGGCAAAGGTTAAAATCAGCGACGTCGCGCGCGAAGCCGGGGTTTCGCTGGGCACGGTTTCCAACGCGCTCAACCATCCCGAAAAGCTGCGCCCCGAGACCCTCAAGCTCATCAACGAAACCATCAATCGACTGGGCTACCTGCCCAACCAAAGCGCCCGTCAGCTCGCGGGCGGCGCCACCAAGTCCTTTGGCCTGGTGCTCCCCCGTCTCGATCACGGCTTTTCGCTCCAAATTGCCAGCGGCGCCCATAACGAGGCCCGCAAGCACGGTTACGACCTGCTCATCGCCAACGCCGATAACGACGATATTCTCCAGGACCATTACCTGCGCTACTTTATGGGCACCCAGATGTCCGGCGTCATGGTTCAGCCCATGGCGTCCCCCGACTGGCACCCCGCAACGACCAAGATGCCCGTACCCATCGTCCATCTGGACATCCACTGCTCCGAGCCCGGTTACTACGTGGCAGCCGACAACGAGGCACAAGGCCGCATCATCGCCGAGCTCGCCGTCGCCCGCGGCGCACACCATATCATCGTTGTGGGCAGAGCGGCATTCATGCAGCTCACCCTGCGCGTACTTGGCATTCACAAGGCCCTCGCCCTGCATCCCGATATCAAAATTGAGGTCATTGACGCCGGAGAGTGGAATACCGCAGCCGACGGCTACAGCATTGGCGCTCAGATTGCCGGGCGCCCTGCCGACGAACGCCCCGATTTTGTCGTCGGCCTAACCGACGTGTTGGCCTCGGGCGTTATTTCGGCATTGGTCGACAAAGGCATCTCCGTCCCCGAGCAGGTTCGCGTGGCCGGATGCGACGGCAACCCACTCGCTTGGAGCGGGTCGGTCCCCCTCACCACGGTGGCACCGCCGGGTTACGAAATTGGCCGCAAGGGTGTCCAACTGCTGATGGAGCAAATCGAGAACAAGGTCCCGACAAAGACCAAGCATATCCGCGTCGGCTCTGCAGCACGCACCGTCACCGCAGCCACCGCCGCCGAGGATATCAACCGCCAAGAATTGGTACGTCCGTTCCTACTGGAGCGCGCCAGCACCCAGGCAAACACCCAGACCGACGCTACGGCCATCAACCTCGGCGCGTATCTATAGCACGTCGGCCAGTATGCCAAAACGCCGCCTAAGCAAAAGAGGCCCGACCATTGCCGGGCCTCTTTTACTTAAGCGCAAAGACGGCCAATTACTCGCTTCAACGCCGCAATTGTCTAGCGTACGGCCTTGACCGCCGCCGCCAGATCGAACAACGTGTCGAGCACGACCTCGCAGCCATCCACCACGTCCTGCGGCAGCGGCACGATATCGGGCACAGCAAAGACATGGCAGCCGGCCGTGATACCCGAGACGCAGCCGTTGCGCGAATCCTCGACCACGGCGCACTCCTCGGGGGCAAAGCCCGCGCGCTCGCAGGCGAGCAGATACATCTCGGGGTCGGGCTTGCCGTGCACGACGTCCTCGCCACAGGTCACCGTTTCAAACTTGTCAAAGAGGCCGACCATCTTAAGGTTGCGCTCGGCCGTAGCGAGGCGCGACGACGTCGCTAGACCCACGTGATAGCCCGCAGCCAGCAGCTCGTCTATGCACTCGGCGGCGCCGGCCTTAAGCTCCAGTTCGGTCTTGACCATCTCGTCGCGAATCTCCTTGTGGCGGACATAGACCGCCTCGGTGGTTTCGTGGCTGCCGTAATGCTTATCAAGGATGTCCATGACATCGGGTAGGGTGCGACCGATAAACTGATGGATCAGCGCTTCATCAATCGCGACCCCCAGCTCGGCGGCGCCCGCCTTCCATGCCTTAATACCCAAACGCTCGGTATCGACCAGCGTTCCGTCCATGTCAAAAATTACAGCCTTGATCATATCGATCCCCTCACCGGATTGCGTTACTGACACTCTACCGCACTTTACAAATTTGTATATAACGTATATAGCATATTGTGCGGTTGATTTTCAATCTCAACGCAACAGCCTGAACGGACCCTGCGTTTCCGCAGCTAGCGCAACGCGGAAATAGCTCCCGGCACCTGGCCATCACTTCG
>JAGZUC010000042.1 GCA_018380195.1 Collinsella sp.
GCCCCTCTGGGGTTGCCTACCCGGATTCGCGCCTCAGGACTCAGCGCAACGCGTTGCGCTGAGTCCTGAGGCTGTTGCAATGAAAATGAGAATCAAGGGTTTAAACAAATAATCCAACCTTTTGCGAATTTAGCTATAATTCCACAATCCAAACAGGTATACTCCTTTCATGTCGTGTAGGAAATACGTAGACAAAAAGGAGGTTATGTGATGGTAAGTATTGTTCTTGCTAGCCACGGGGACTTGGCAGCTGGAATCAAGCAGACGGGCTCGATGGTCTTTGGCGATCAGCCGTCTGTTGCCGTGGTCTCGCTCGAGCCGAGCATGGGCCCCGACGACTTCCGTGCCAAGGTCGAGGAAGCAGTCGCTTCCTTCGAGGACCAGGAGCAGGTGCTCTTCCTCGTTGATCTGTGGGGCGGCACGCCGTTCAACCAGATCAGCGGGCTCATCGAGGGCCACGATTCCTGGGCTATCGTCACCGGTGTCAACCTGCCTATGCTCATCGAGGCATATTCGCAGCGCTTTGACGCAAAGAACACTGCACATGCGATCGCAAAACATCTCGTGACTGAGGCTAAGGCTGGCGTGCGCGTCAAGCCCGAGTCTCTGGAGCCCGAGGAGAAGAAGCCGGCTGCGGCCGCCGCTGCTCCTGCAGGCGCCATCCCTCCGGGAACGGTCATCGGCGACGGGCACATCAAGATCGCCCACGTCCGTATCGACACCCGTCTGCTTCATGGTCAGGTGGCCACCACGTGGACCAAGCAGATCAACCCCAACCGCATCATCGTGGTTTCCGACGGCGTTGCTCACGACGAGCTCCGCAAGACCATGATCGAGCAGGCTGCCCCTCCGGGAGTCCATGCCAACGTCGTGCCCATCAAGAAGATGGCCGAGGTCGTCAAGGACACGCGCTTTGGTGACACCAAGGCCATGCTGCTCTTCGAGAACCCGCAGGATCTGCTCAAGGCCATCGAGGCCGGCGTCGACATCAAGGAAGTCAACATCGGTTCCATGGCTCACTCCAAGGGCAAGGTCGTCGTCACCAACGCCGTCGCTATGGGCGATGACGACGTTAAGACTCTCGAGGCCCTCAAGGCTAAGGGCGTCAAGTTCGAGGTCCGCAAGGTTCCTTCGGATTCCTCCGAGGATCTCGACGCCATGTTGAAGAAAGCTAAGGCCGAACTGGCCGCTCAAGCATAGTAAAGGAGGGTCCGATACATGTCTGCAATCACTATTCTGCTTGTTGCGATTGTCGCGTTGCTTGCCGGTATGGAAGGCATTCTGGATGAGTTCCAGTTCCATCAGCCGCTCGTGGCATGCACGCTTATCGGTCTCGTAACCGGTCACCTTCAGGAGGGCATCCTCCTGGGCGGTTCGCTCCAGATGATGGCCCTTGGCTGGGCTAACGTCGGCGCCGCCGTCGCGCCTGACGCCGCCCTGGCCTCGGTCGCTTCTTCGATCATCATGGTGCTCGCCCTCAACGGTGGCGCCACCGATTCGGCCAAGGCCGTTACCGCCGCTATCGCCGTCGCCGTGCCTCTGTCGGTCGCTGGTCTGTTCCTGACCATGATCTGCCGTACCCTGGCTACCGCTATCGCTCACGCCATGGACGGTTGCGCCGAGAAGGGCGACTTCGCCGGCATCGAGCGCTGGCAGTACGCTGCTATCCTCATGCAGGGTCTTCGTATCGCCATCCCGGCAGTGCTTCTGTGCATCATCCCGGCCGAGGCTGTTACCAACGCGCTTAACGCTATGCCCGACTGGCTGTCCGGCGGCATGGCTGTCGGCGGCGGCATGGTCGCTTCCGTCGGTTACGCCATGGTCATCAACATGATGGCCACCAAGGAGACCTGGCCGTTCTTCATCCTCGGCTTTGTCCTTGCTGCCATCCCTCAGCTCACGCTGATCGCCCTTGGCCTCATCGGCATCTCCCTTGCCCTCATCTACCTTGGCCTTAAGGATCTGGCCAAGCAGGGTGGCGGCATGGGCGGTGGCTCCGGCGACCCGCTCGGCGACATTCTGAACGATTACGAGTAGGAGGGGAGTGATACATATGGCAGAGAACAAGATTCAGCTCACCAAGGCTGACCGCAAGAAGGTTTGCTTCCGTCATCAGTTCCTTCAGGGCTCGTGGAACTACGAGCGTATGCAGAACGGCGGCTGGTGCTTCGCAATGATCCCTGCGATCAAGAAGCTCTACACCAGCAAGGATGACCAGATTGCCGCTCTTAAGCGCCACCTGGAGTTCTATAACACCCACCCTTATGTTTCCGCCCCCGTCATTGGCGTTACCCTCGCTCTCGAGGAGGAGCGCGCCAACGGTGCTCCGATTGACGACGTCGCCATTCAGGGCGTCAAGGTCGGTATGATGGGCCCGCTCGCCGGCGTCGGCGACCCCGCCTTCTGGTTCACCCTTCGCCCGATTCTGGGCGCTCTGGGCGCTTCCCTGGCCCTGTCCGGCAGCATCGCCGGTCCGCTGCTGTTCTTCTTCGCGTGGAACATCATCCGTTACGCCTTCCTGTGGTACACGCAGGAGTTTGGCTACAAGGTCGGCTCCTCCATCGCCAAGGACCTCTCCGGCGGTCTGATGGGCAAGGTCACCGAGGGTGCTTCCATCCTGGGTATGTTCATCATCGGCGCCCTGGTCGAGCGCTGGGTGTCCATCTCCTTCACCCCGGTCGTCTCCAAGGTCACGCAGTCTGCTGGCGCCTTTATCGACTGGGCTAACCTGCCCTCCGGTTCTGAGGGTGTCAAGGAAGCACTGACGATGTATAACTCCATCGGTGCTAACGCCCTTGATCAGGTGAAGGTCACCACGCTTCAGGCCAACCTCGATCAGCTCATCCCCGGCCTTGCCGCCGTGTGCCTGACCCTGCTGGTCTGCAAGCTCCTCAAGAAGAAGGTCAGCCCGATCGTCATCATCCTGGCTCTCTTCGCCATCGGCATCATCGGTCGCGTCTGCGGCTTCATGTAAGCACGTTTCGGCTTAAGACCGAGAATTGCTAGGCAAGGGCTTTTGAGCCATTGAAACGGACCGCACCCGGTGGGTACACTGGATGCGGTCCGATTGTTTTATTTGGAGGGCGAGGCGCGCATGGCGCAATCTCAGAACAGCACGGTCGATCTGGCAACGCCGGCAACCTGCCTGATGGGGCTTACCAGCCACGGTAACGTGATGGTGGGCAATAAGGCGTTCGAGTATTACAACGAGCGCAATCCCGAGGATTATATTCAAATCCCGTGGGACGAGGTCGACTATATCGCCGCCGAGGTTTTGCGCGGCACCAAGAAGATCACGCGTTTTGCCATCTTCACCAAGGACAACGGGCACTTTACGTTTTCGACGCGCGACGACAAAGAGACGCTGCGCGCTGTGCGCAAGTACGTGGACGAGGATAGACTCGTGCGTTCGCCCGACTTTATCGACGTAACGACCAAGGGCGCCAAGAGCATCCCCTCCGTCATCAAAAACCTCTTCCACAAAGGCAACTAGCTCTTCACAAGTTGCGGTGAAATAGTTCCTAAATACGGCTTTAGATGCTTCAGACAGGAACTATTCCACCGCAACTTCGAAGTCTAGTCATGCGACGTATTGCGATGCAGTAAATCTGCTACACTAGTACAACATGCCTCCGTAGCTCAGGGGATAGAGCACCGCTCTCCTAAAGCGGGTGTCGACGGTTCGAATCCGCCCGGGGGCACCAGAAAAATCGCAGGTCAGGAGTTATTTTTGCTTCTGGCCTGTTCTGGTTTTGGGACTAAGAATCGCTTTCGTTTGTAAATCTGGTAAGTAAATATTATGGCTTTCCGAGTTTTCCACCGAAAACAGGAAATCACCATTTTGGGGATAAAAGTTTTCAACACCTGTTAGCCGGTTCCATTTTGGTGAAGCGCCTCCCTCTTTTGGGTAAAAAATTTCACCATTTTGATGATTCGGTAGCTTTGAATTCTTTGATAAAAAGCCTGCTCAGAAGCTTGTGCCATACCCATTTTGGTGATCCCAATTAATAGAGAAATAGATTGTAAAGAAATAGGGACGGCAATGCCGTCCCCTTCGCTCGCGGAGCTCGCTGCGCGGCCACGTGCCGTGTCCTTGCCGCCGGCTACGCCGTCGATTGATACGCTCACTGCGTTCGCTGATTGATAGACTAATCCGTTTTATCGCTGACACCGGTCATAAGCGCAGCAATTGACATGTTGAATCCATTGGCAATTTTACAGAGATTGGAAAGACTGACATTTCTTCGTCCGACCTCTATCGAGGCGTAGTAAGACCTGTCCATGTCGATGCGATTCGCAAATTGCTCTTGTGAGTAACCAGACTTTGATCTGAGTTCTTTGCAGCGTAGACCAAAGGATCGTTGTAGCGGCGAGATATCCATGACAAAAAGAGTCATGGATTGTTGTATTTATGCCAACGGACTATATACAACAATCCCAGTTAAGGCGCATAATTATCTTTATTGGAAAGCACTCTGATGCCCAGTCGGATATGGCACGGAAAAGGAATGGAATAGCAATGACTCAGGGAAAGCATTTCGCTGCCGGTGGCGATCACTTCGCCGCACTGCCAAGCAAAAAGATTCACGCCCCGAAGGGGATCGCACGTCTGACCGTCACCGCGGCAACCATGGCCGCCATGACCGGATCGAGCCTCATCTCGCCGTTCGCGGCATTCGCCCAGACCGGTGACGGGGGCACACAGCATCCCGCCGTGATGTCGCCGATCGCCGCCCATGCCGGCGCGGCATCCGGTACCGGCGCGAAATCCGCCGCACAGACCATCGCGGACCTGCAGAAGGCGGTCGACAAGGCGAAGGCGAAGGAGGACGCCGCCAAGGCATCCTACGACGAGGCCGCCGGTTCCTACAACGAGGCTGTTTCCGCCCGCGACCAGGCCAAGGCATCATATGATTCGGTGGTCAGCGCCGGCACGGCAGCCGACCGTGCGGCGATGGACGAGTACGCCCGCCAGGTCGCAGAGGGCAAGGACGCCGCCGATGCCGCCGGCAAGGACCTCGAGCAGGCGAAGGCGGGTCTTGCAGACGCCAAGGCGGATGCATCCAAGAAGGACGAGACATACCAGTCCGTCCTCAAGGCGGCCCTGGACGCCAAGGACGCCCTCGATAAAGCCAAGGCCGATGCCGCAGGTGCCACCCCGGAGGCAATCAGTGCCGCCGAGCAGGCCGTGAGCGACGCCCAGGATGCCGTGAGCAAGGCGCAGACCGAGCTCGACCGCGCCAACGCGACGCTTGCCGATGCCCAGTCCAAGCTGGTCGCGGCCCAGTCTGCAAAGGATTCCGCAGATACCGTCCTCGCCGCAGCCCAGCAGAACAAGGACACGGCGGATGCGAAGGCCGCAGCCGCCAGCGCCGCCTACGAGCAGGCGAAAGCCGACCTCGCCGCAGCGGAGGCCGGTGCCAGCGGTCCTGAGTACGATGCGGCAAAGCAGAAGGTCGCGGACGCAGAGGCAGCCCTCGCCGCCGCACGAGCGGTGCAGTCCCAGTGCGAGTCCGAGCTCAAGCAGGCACAGTCCGCTGCGGCAACGGCACAGACCGATCTGAATGACGCCCAGGCGTCCCTCGCCGCGAAGCAACAGGTCGCACTCGATGCCTCGTCCGGCGTGAATGACGCCCAATCCGCACTCGATGCCGCAAATTCCGACCTCGATGCGGCCAAGCAGGCGAACTCCGATGCCATCGCCAAGCTGGATGCCGCGAAGCAGGCCGTCAAGGACGCCGAGTCCGCAAAGGCAGCCGCCGACGAAGAGCTCGCGAACGCCAAAACCGCAAAGGATACCGCTGACGCGGCCGTGACCGCAGCCCAGCAGAAGGTCGACGAGGCACAGGCGAAACTCGACTCCGCCGACGCGCAGCTCAAGCAGGGAGCCATCGGCTTCTTCCGCGCTATGGGTGCCGATGATGCTGCGGGCATCATCCTGAATGCAAAGTACGCCAGCTATACCGAGGTGGGCAACGAGAAGGACGCCACCTCCCTCACCAACATGATCGACGCGATCAAGTGGATGAGGTCCGTCAACGACTACCGCAAGAGCGTCGGCCTCCCCGAGCTACAGGTCACCTATAAGCTCATCGCGGCTGGCATCTCCAACGCTAACTATTCCGATACCGTGATCGCGCACTCCCAACAGTTCAACGGTACCGGTGACAGCCTCGCATGGAACTATGGAACTGATCCGATCAGGCAGTGGGTTGACCAAGAGAAGGTGTATTTCGACCAAGCGGTGGAAGCGCTCTACGGTGTCACCGGGCTTACCGGAAAGGACGCCTACGATTTCTATTTCGAGAAGGGCGGCTATTACAACAACCCTATCGATGCGTATATCGCCGAGAACTTCGGAAAATCTGATCCCTATGCGAGCGTCGGCCACTACATCCATGTCATAACCCCCACCCTCGGCGCTATGGGGTTCGGGGTTTGCAGCAAGGGAACCATGTACGGCTGGAAAACGGATAGCTTCACCGCCTCGTGGTCCGATTCGTCAAAGTCGCCCTGGAACACAGACCCCATCTCCGTCGACGAGTACGAGCAGAATCTGACCTCATACATCGACAGTCTCAAGAACGCCAAGAGCGCACTCGACGCGGCCAAGGCCGACCTCGCATCCAAACAGCGGGCAGCCGCCGGCGCCGCCGCAGCCGTCAGGCAGAAGCAGGTCGCAGCGGATTCCGCACAGGCAGGTGTCGATGCCGCGAAGCAGGGTGTCGATGAGGCGCAGGAGACCGTAAACGCGACAGGGCGCGATATCGCCGCCAAGCAGCAGGGCGTCACGGATGCCCAGACCGAGCTGGATGCGGCGAAATCGAACCTCGAAGCCGCCAACGCGGCAGTCGTTACGGCAAAGTCGACCGTCCAGCAGAAGCAGGTTGCCTTTGATGCCGCCAACGCAGCCGTAACGACCGCACAATCCAAGCTGGATTCCGCCAAGACGGACACCGCTGCCAAGCAGCAGGGCGTCACGGATGCGAACGCCGACCTCGCGAAGTTCTTCCAGGACGTCGCCGACGCCAAGAAGGCGCTCGATACCGCAAAGAGCGCCTATGATGCGGAGGCAGCCGAGCAGACCGAGAAGGCAACCGTCCTCGCCGCCGCCAAGCAAAAGGCGGACGGCACCGCAAGCGCCCTCGCGGATGCCCAGCGTGCGACCGATGCGGCAAAGGCCGAGGTCACCGCCGCCGGCACCAAGCTCACCGGCTCCAAGTCCGATCTCGAGGGTGCCCAGTCGAACCTCGACCTCCTCACCGGTCTGGCCGCGAAGCTCACCGAGGCACAGCAGCGCGAGCAGGATGCCGCAAAGGCCGTCAAGGACTCCAAGGCCGCCTTCGATACCGCAAAGGCTGATGTCATCGCAGCCGAGTCCCTGGTCTCCGCAGCCGAGCAGGCGAAGGCGCAGGCAGACGCAAAGCTGGCGAAGCTGAACTCCATCGATGCCGGCGCGGCGCTTGTTTCCGGCCATGACGCGAACGCGGATGACACCCTCAACGCGCTTTTCGCCGCCGCAGTCGAGGCGCGTGCCAAGGTCGCGCCAGCCAAGGCTATCCTGGACGAGAAGCAGGCCGTGGTGGACGGGCTCCAGCCCGACTATGATGCGGCACTCGCCGCCTATGAGCAGGCGAAGTCCGACCGTATCGCAGCGGAGCAGGATCTTTCCGATGAGATTGCCCGACAGGAGGCGGAGAAGGCCGCAAAGAAGCAGGCGGCATACAGCCCGAAGCACCTCGCCGTCACGGAGGCCGCCCAGCCCGGCAGCCTCGCCCAGACCGGCGACCGCGCTGGCCTCATCGGCGAGACGTTCGCCATCGGCGGTACCGTCCTCGTGGCAGCCGGCGTCTTCCTCGATCGAAAGAAGCGTCGCGAGCAGATGTAAAAGCGAACCGGGCGTTGGACACCGGCCAGTTGTCAACGCCCGGCTTCATGGATAGGGGGATCGGTGTGAGAACAAAGGCTATTATCGTTGCGTTTCTGGTGTGCCTCATGGCACCTCAACTTGGATGCGCCAGCGTTGCAAAGCAAGAAAGCGGCTCTGCGGAAAGGACCACCACAGCGGTAAAGAATAAAGACAAAAAGAAGCCAAGTGAAGAAAAGGCGGCGCAAGCCTCTGGAGACAAGACCGAGGAGAAGAAAGAATCCGACGGCAAGGACCAGAAGTCCGATGACTCCAAGAAGGAGGATAACAAGTCTTCCGATTCCTCGAAGTCGGACAGCAAGGGCGATTCCTCCCAGTCCAAGCAGAATTCCGACAATTCGCAGAGTTCCAGCAGCAACAATTCCTCTTCCAACGGCGGCAGCCAGAAGAAGTGGGTTGCCGAGCAGGGCCACTGGGAGACAGATTACAGCCAGGTCTGGGTACCGAATGTAGTGTATACGCGCCATGAACGTTGGATGTGCTCTGTATGCCATGCAACGTTTAACTTAGCAGCCGAAATGGACAATCATGTTATCTCTACCTACGGTGATGCACAACACCCTAATGGAGCTTCTGCAATCAATGATTCGTATACCACCTCTGAGGACCAGGGACATTATGAACAGAAGGCTACGGGACAGCATTGGGTTGTCGACGTCGCCGGTCACTGGGAGTAATGGACATTTGTTCCCCTTCTCTTGCGTTCGGTGAATACATATTTGTTCGCGGGCGGTCGGTTTCGGCCGCCTTTTTATGTGCTCAGTTTGGGAATAAACGATAGGAGAATAATCAATCAGGAGGCCGCTGTGGAAAACAAGAATGCCAGTAAAAAGAAAACCGAAGAGCCGATGAGCCTCAAGGATAAAAAGGGACAGGCCATTGCCGGATCAAAAAGAATTGCTGAGGAGCGCGCTGAACGTAGAAGACTAATGGGCCTTGACGTCTAGCTGATAACTCCGGTGATGTCTAAATTGTTTCCCGAAGCCTTTCGAGAAAGAAGATGAGGCCTCTCACCTTCTGCCTACGCTTCGCTTCGTCTATGCCCCTTCTGGGGCATGCAAGATGGGTGTGGGTGGCAACAAATGGGCCCATACGGGCCATTTGTTTTCCCACACATCTTGCTTTACCACCTCTCACGGCGGTAAAGTTTTCACGAGGCGTTTTCAAGTCGCGTCGGCGATTTTTAAGCACTCGAAAAGGAAAGCGAATCGAATAGCCGGTTTTGCACCGGAGGCCTCTCCGGTGTGCGATTCATTTTCGAGGAGCTGCCCGTGAGTACGAAACGTCCGTTCACAGTCAAGGCGACGCTGAGCGAAGAAGAAAAGAAAACGCTTGTTGCGTTTTCCAAAAAGGCCCAGATGTCTGAGGCCGAACTGATTAGGTATTTCCTGCGTCCCGACGATGCGGTGACTCGCGGGGTTAATCTGGCTGAAGATGAAGAGCGAACCGAGATGATTCGCATCCGGGTTTCTCCAAGTGAGAAAAAATCCATTGGGAATCGCGCCTCTGAACTCGGCGTGTCGATGTCGGCCTTCATGCGTCGCACCGCTCTTGTCGGGAGAGTCGAGAAAATCGATGTCGATCGGGCGTCGATCGACAAGATCTACCACGAGTTGCTGAAGGAAGGAACGAACCTCAATCAGCTCATGTATTTTGTGAACGCCCAAGGGCTTCCCGCGTACAATTCGAAAGCTGTTTTCCGAACTCTTGAAAAGGTTTATCAAGTTGGGCGTAAGCTAGACCGTTTCATCGATGAGCTCGAGAAACGCTATTTCGTCGGCGGTGATCAAAATGACCGTCATTAAGCAGAAGAGCGTTTCGAGTGAACGGTATGCGAAAAATGTCCGTGCTTACATCAACGGAAAAGATGCGATTGCGCGTGGTGGCTGGAACATCGAATGGAGCAATCGCTGGTTTTCGAAGATGGATAGAACCAGAAAGGTTTTCCATCACGACAGACCGTCGAGAGCCGGAGCCAAAAACGTAATCATGCTACATCAGATCCTCGCGTTTCTTCCGGAGGAATGCAGCTGCAACGGAGGCAAGATGACCCCCGATGCATGTTTGGCCTACGCGGAGCAATGGCTTGCGAAGCACTATCCGCATCAACAAGTGATTCTCGCGCTGCACGAAGAAAGCGATAAAGCGGGAAAACGCTACGCAGTGCACATGGCGATCAACCGTACCGATTTGCTGACCGGCAAACGTTGCGAGACGGGCGGGCGGCATGGAAAGTACGAACGCGCCTCATGGGTCCGAGAACTCGATAAGGACTGGAATCTCGCCCAACTTGAAAAAGGAAAGAAGAATTCGATAATTCGCGATCGCCAGCCGCGCGACACGGAAAAGGAGATTATCGGTCGCGGTGAGTACAGTTACAAAAACAATCTGCGTGAGCTGATCCATCTTGCAATCAATGAAGGTCGCCCGAAGAATATGGAGCAGTTCAAAAAACTACTTGCCTCATGGGGCGTAGACATTTTCATCAAGAACAATCGAGTCTACGCGACGGATCTCGATATCAAAGAGGCCGGCAATCCGAAGTGTACCTTCAATCTGACTCGTCTTGACGGACGCTTTGCGTTGAAGTCATTGCAGAGGGCTTTCGAAAATAACGTCAGGGAAGCCGAGCGAGCCCTTCCTTATGAGAAGCGCTGCGAGATATACATCCAACGTCTCAAGAAAGCGTATTCGGCGTGGGTCGAACAGGCGAAAGCGAGCAAAGGCGTCGCCTACAATCTGTTCCCTAAATTCATTGCACCGAAGTGTGACGAAGACCTGCTCGAAGATCCCGCCGTACGCGATGAACTTCTTGCGCGTCGCGGTTATGCAAGGGAGATTCGCAACCGTTACGCCGGCGCCGTTCCCGATGCCGGCGACGATCGCGTTCGCGCCGCCGGTCAGGCGCACAGCGGTAGCGCCGTGTCGCGACAGATGGACGATCGCGTTGTCGACCGTGGCGATTTCTCACGTGGCGACACGCCTCGCTAGCTTTGGATAGTTCATCGTCAGTGCCCTGGTGCGCTACCGTTCGGTGCCGATTCTGCCACGTCCGCAGTCTCGGCGAGGGTGAGGAGCATGAATTGAATGAAGAGAGCCAGTCGCTCTGATAAAATCGTCCTCGCTGGCGGCAGTCCTCGTGCCGGGCAGAGCCCTCCATCCGATGGGAGGTGATGCCCATGACCGATTTCACCGAGTTCGTGAAGCTCCTGACCGCTATGGTCTCGCTCCTCACGGCCCTTGTCGGCCTTTCCAAGGCACTTAAGCAGGGCCCGAAGCCCAAAAAGAAAGGTCACCGTCGCTAAGACGATGACCTAACTCTACTAAGCAACGGCTCTGCCCAGCTCACCACAACTTGGGCTGCCGTCGGCACTATTTTACCCTCCTGACGAGGAATTCGTCCATAATTCAAAAATCAAATTGTGCCTGCTATCGAACCTTGATTATCAACTTCATCCGAACACCTCCCACATTCATCCGTACATGTGCGGATGAATGTGGGAACCCGATATTCTGAGGGCCGGATCGGCCGGCC
>JAGZUC010000008.1 GCA_018380195.1 Collinsella sp.
GCCCGAACCCCGTGAGGGCCGGCGCCTTTAGACGCGTGCCGGAAATCCAAGGGTTATACCCTAAGAGCAAACCACCCCTTTTAGGGGTGGTTTTGATTGAAGAAAACCTGCCAAAAAGGGACAGGTTAATTTTGGTAGGTTATTCCTGCTTGAATTTGAAACATTTCGTTCGGTCAAAGCGTATCTATGGTGAGGGCCTCACCAAGAATTATTAACGTCACCGGGAGGTGATTATGGAAGAACAAGCATTTAGACAGGCGGTTGAAGATCACAGAGATGTCGTGTTTCGAATCGCATTGACGTATCTGCGCGATCGTGCCGATGCCGACGATGTCGCTCAAGACGTCTTTCTGAAGTTACTCAAAAGCGATGCGCAATTTGAAAGCTGGGAACATCTTCGTCGATGGCTTATCCGGGTCACGATCAATGAATGCAAATCTCTCTTTCGAAAGCCATGGAGGCGTGTGGAGGATATTGAGAACCTGGCCGATTCGCTTTCGACGGCGCAGGAGGAGACCAAGGCGGTCCTGTCAGACGTTATGCGACTTCCGGAACGATTCCGTGTTCCCATCATGCTCTATTACTATCTGGGCTTTTCGACCTCAGAGATTGCCGAGTTATTGCATGTGCCAGCCGCGACTGTTCGAACGCGTTTGGCTCGCGGCAGATCGAAGCTCAAGTTCATCCTAGAGGAGGGCGACCGTGAAATCCAATCAAATCAAGCAGGCCTTCGAGTCCGTCCAAGCCGATAGCGATCTTGCTGACCGTGTTCTTTATGCCGCTGCTGGTGAGCCGCTTCGCCGAAAGGGTCACGCGAAGCCTCTGTATGTTGCCGTGATCGGATGCCTTGCCGGAGTGCTGGCGACCGGAGGGGTCGCCTACGCCGTCGTCAATTCCAGCTATTTTGCCTCTGCCTGGGGAAACCACGGCAACGGGGATTCCATTACCTGGACCAACGGCGGCTCATCGGGAACTAAATATACCTACACCAGAGAGTTTGGCGATGGCATCGCGCCCCAAAGCCTGGAAGGCGCAGTCCAGGAGGTTAATCTGTCCGTCGAGGGCAACGGCTATACGCTTGATATCCATGAGATGGCAATCGACCAAAACGGCTGCGGAGCCGTGACGTTTACGTTGTCCAATCCAAATGGAGTTAACTACTACAAGCCAGCAGCAGAGATTGGCGAACTTGTTCTCTATGGTGAAGAAGAGCAGGGCATCGGCACGCCCGATATGAAGTTCGGCGAGGAATGGCCTGACACACGCAGCACAATTGATAAGGACACATCAAGCGATACTGTCATTAATGGCACGATGTACTTTGCCGCTATGGATCGCGAGCGAGATTTGCAACATGCTGTCACCTGGAATATCCACTGGACCGAGGGTGAAGGTGAGAGTGCGAGGCGGTTTGAGGCGTCGACACCCGAGTTCAATATTGGAGCGTACGTCGATACAAAGGAACTCCGCTCCGGTGACTCGCCTCTTGAGATTAGCCCGTTTTCCATCCAGACGCACATCGATGATTTGGGCTATGAAGCAGTTGATAATAAGCTGACCGTCAGCTACAAGGATGGATCGGAGCAGATTATCGAAGATGACGACGCAGGGGTGTTCAACTTATATTTTTCTTATGGGCGCAATAGCGGAGAGAACATCTGGGTGCCAACGAAGTTGATTGATGTCGATCAAGTTGTCTCGGTAACCCTTGAAATTGTGAGGTATACATCAACAGGGGAGACCGAAACGAAAGAGCCCTTTACCATCGTCTATTCGTAAGATTTGGGGCCGCTTCCTACTAGGGGAAGCGGCCTCTTTTGCGTTAAATGGAAACGCCGCCGATTTCCATGCGACAGATGAGAGCAGATTACCGCTGGAGCGCGACGTTTCCCCAGATAAAACCGACCAAAATAAACCTGTCCCTTTTTGGCAGGGAACGTTGCCCCGACGAGCACATCGGATTCCCGGCACGGGCGGCACGGGGGTTAAGTTTGTCGCGAGTTCCGCACGAGCCGGAGAGCACTTAATGTGCTCTCCGTGCGAGCCAGGACTGTAGAGCAGCAAACTTAACCCCCGTGCCGCCCGTGCCGGGAATCCGCCCCCGCGCACAGGAGGGGATTCCTTTTGTGTAGGCTTTGCGGAAATGTGCTAATTTTAGGATACGCCCGGCGGCGTGGTCTGTTGACGGCACAGCTAACGGCACGTATCCTATCGAACTGCGTGTTTCGTAGGGGGATGCTGACCCCTCGATTCAAGCCGTTGCACTTTACAGAAAGCTGGAATCATTCGAGAAGGAGTACGCTTTGCCTACTATTAACCAGCTGGTTCGCCAGGGCCGTCGTTCCGTGCCCAAGAAGTCCAAGAACGCTGCTCTGCAGCACAACTCCCAGAAGCGCGGCGTGTGCACCCGCGTCTTCACCACGAGCCCCAAGAAGCCGAACTCGGCTCTTCGTAAGGTTGCCCGTGTTCGCCTTGTCAACGGCATCGAAGTTACTGCTTACATCCCGGGTGAGGGCCACAACCTGCAGGAGCACTCCATCGTGCTCGTCCGCGGCGGTCGTGTCCGTGACCTCCCTGGTGTCCGTTATCACGTCATCCGTGGCGCCTACGACGCTGCTCCGGTCCAGAACCGTATGCAGGCCCGTTCCAAGTACGGTGCTAAGCGCCCCAAGGCTAAATAAGCCTGATAACGTTTTGATACTTTCGCCGTGTACCGCCTAAGCGCCGCACGGTAGACACTTAAGGAGATTTCACATGCCGCGTCGTGCAGCAGCTAATCGTCGTGAGGTTCAGCCTGACGCCGTTTACAACAACCGCCTGGTGACTCAGCTCATCAACAAGGTCCTTCTTGACGGCAAGAAGGCCACCGCTGAGCGCATCGTTTACACCGCTTTCGAGATCGTTGCCGAGAAGTCCGAGGGTGGCGACGCTCTCGCTACCTTCAAGAAGGCTATGGACAACGTCAAGCCCACGCTCGAGGTTAAGCCCAAGCGTGTCGGTGGCGCTACCTATCAGGTCCCGATGGAGGTCAACTCCCGTCGTTCCACCGCTCTGGGCATCCGCTGGATCGTCAACTTCTCCCGCGCTCGCAAGGAGAAGACCATGGCCGAGCGTCTCGCCAACGAGATCCTCGACGCTTCCAACGGCCTGGGCGCTTCCGTCAAGAAGCGTGAGGACGTCTTCAAGATGGCCGAGGCCAACCGCGCGTTCTCTCACTATCGTTGGTAAGTTAAGGTAAGGAACTAACATGGCTAAGCCTAAGTACAAGCTTTCCGATACCCGTAACATCGGCATCATGGCCCACATCGATGCCGGTAAGACCACCACGACCGAGCGTATTCTTTACTACACCGGTAAGACCCACAAGATCGGTGAGGTCCATGAGGGCGCTGCCACCATGGACTGGATGGTTCAGGAGCAGGAGCGCGGCGTAACCATTACCTCCGCTGCTACCACGTGCTTCTGGAACAAGGACGGTAAGGACTACCGCATCCAGATCATCGACACCCCGGGCCACGTTGACTTCACCGCCGAGGTCGAGCGCTGCCTGCGCGTCCTCGATGGCGCTGTCGCCGTCTTCGACGCCGTTGCCGGCGTTCAGCCCCAGTCTGAGACCGTTTGGCGTCAGGCTTCTACCTTCAACGTCCCCCGTATCGCCTTCATCAACAAGTATGACCGCGTGGGCGCTGACTTCTTCAACGCTATCGAGACCATGAAGGATCGTCTCGACGCTAACGCCGTGGCCGCTCAGGTTCCGATGGGCGCCGAGGACAACTTCTGGGGCGTCATCGACCTCGTCACCATGACTGCATGGGACTTCAAGGCCGACGACAAGGGCATGACCTACCCCGAGCCGATGGACGAGATCCCGGCTGAGTTCGCCGACATCGCTGCCACCAAGCGCGAGGAGCTCCTCGACGCTGCTGCCAGCTTTGACGACGAGCTCATGGAGAAGATCCTCATGGAGGAGGACTTCACCGTCGAGGAGCTCAAGGCTGCTCTGCGCAAGGGCGTTCTGGCCAACGAGCTCAACCTCGTCTTCGTGGGCTCCGCCTACAAGAACAAGGGCGTCCAGGAGCTGCTCGACGCTGTCGTCGACTACCTGCCCAGCCCGCTTGACGTCGAGGCCGTCACCGGTACCGATCCGGACACCGGCGAGGAGATCGAGCGTCATCCTTCCTTCGACGAGCCCTTCTCCGGCCTGGTCTTCAAGATCATGACCGACCCGTTCGTCGGTAAGCTCACCTACGTCCGCGTTTACTCCGGCCGCGCCGAGTCCGGCTCCTATGTTGTCAACGCTTCCAACGGTCAGCGCGAGCGCCTCGGCCGCATCCTCGAGATGAACGCCGCCGAGCGTATCGACCGTGACGACGCCGCTGCCGGCGACATCGTCGCTTGCGTCGGCTTCAAGAACTCCACCACCGGTGACACCCTGTGCGAAGAGGGCAAGGAGATCGTCCTCGAGAAGATCGAGTTCGCTAAGCCCGTTATCGACGTTGCCATCGAGCCCAAGACCAAGGCCGAGCAGGACAAGATGTCCCTGGCTCTGACCAAGCTCGCCGAGGAGGACCCGACCTTCCAGGTGTCCACCAACCACGAGACCGGCCAGACCATCATCGCCGGCATGGGCGAGCTGCACCTCGAGATCATCGTCGACCGTCTGCTCCGTGAGTTCAAGGTTGACGCTAACGTTGGTAAGCCCCAGGTTGCCTACCGCGAGACCGCTGGTCACGACGTCGAGAAGGCTGAGGGCAAGTTCGTCCGTCAGTCCGGCGGTCGCGGTCAGTACGGCCACGCCGTCATCAAGCTCGAGAAGATGGAGGAGGGCTTCGGCTACGAGTTCGTCAACGCTATCGTCGGCGGCGTCGTGCCCAAGGAGTACATCCCGTCCATCGACAAGGGCATCCAGGAGGCCCTGAACACTGGTGTTATCGCCGGCTTCCCGGTCCTCGACGTCAAGGTCACCCTGTTCGACGGTTCTTACCACGAGGTCGACTCCTCCGAGGCCGCCTTCAAGATTGCCGGTTCCATGGCTATCAAGGACGCTCTCAAGAAGTCCGACCCGCAGTTGCTCGAGCCGATCATGGCTGTCGAGGTCGAGACCCCCGAGCAGTACATGGGCGACGTTATGGGCAACCTCTCCGGTCGCCGCGGCAAGATCGAGGGCATGGAGGATCGCAAGAACAGCAAGCTCATCCGTGCCAAGGTGCCGCTGGGCGAGATGTTCGGTTACGCTACCGACCTTCGCTCCCAGACCCAGGGCCGTGCATCCTACACGATGCAGTTCGACTCTTATGAGCCCGCGCCCAAGTCCATCGTGGACGAGGTCATGAGCAAGAACGCCTAAGTTCGAGCTCCCTGTTACGTAATCCGCGAGAACATCTCTCGCACTCTTTGGAGGTTTAAGTTGGCTACCCAGAAGATCCGCATTCGCCTCAAGGGCTATGATCACGAGGTCGTCGATCAGTCCGCGAAGCTCATCGTCGAGACCGCTCAGAAGACCGGCGCTCGCGTTTCCGGTCCTGTCCCCCTGCCCACCGAGCGCAACCTGTACACGGTTATCCGCTCGCCGCACGTGAACAAGGACTCCCGTGAGCAGTTCGAGATGCGCACCCACAAGCGCCTCATCGACATCCTCGACCCCACCTCGGGCACCGTTGATTCGCTCATGCGTCTCGACCTCCCCGCTGGCGTCGACATCGACATCAAGCTCTAAGCGATATTGCTCATAGCTTAAAGAGCCCCGCTGCCATTATGGTAGCGGGGCTCTTTTGTTTTGAATGGTGGCCTTGGGGGCCCGGATAATGCGGCCGAATGGGTGGCTATGGCGTCTTATTTACCCATGGGGCGCAGCGATGCCTCCTCAAAATGGAAGGATCGCAAGTCGTCTTCCGTTTCGATGCACGCGCGACCAAAGTCATCGACCGTTTGAAAGATGCCGCGTGCCAGCTCGTCACCGACAGGGGAACGGGCGATAACGGTTTCCCCTATCCAATTGAGGTGAGCTAGATAATCATCGTGGACGGGCGCGAGCGGTCCGGCGTCTTCTTCCATGGCGTTGAGGCGTTCTGCCCACGCATCTACAGCGTTCACGACTGCGTGATAGACCTGTTTGAGTAGCACATCGACGGCGGGAACGTTTTCGTTGAGATCCGAGAGACCGATTGCGGGCAGGCCGCCATCGGGAACCTCCGCGGGCACATAGTTCACGTTGACGCCGATGCCACAGACCGCAAAGGGGCTGCCTTCGTTATCGCGTGCGGCCTCGACCAGAATGCCGCCGAGCTTGCGTCCTCGCGCGACAAGGTCGTTGGGCCATTTAAGGCGAATCTCGTTTGCAAGACCCTGCTTTTCGAGTGCTTCGAGCACCGCTAGGCCGCTGACGGCGGCAAGACCAGAGAACTTTGCAGGATTAACGCATGGGCGCAGGACAATCGAAAGCAATAAGTTGCCGACGGTTGAGTCCCACTTGTGCCCGCGCCGACCGCGTCCTTCTGTCTGAGCCCGGGCGGCAAGTCCTGTGCCGTGCGGCGCTCCCTGTTTTCCTGCCTCGAGCAGGTCATCGTTGGTCGATCCGGTTACGTCGGCTATCGTTAATTTGGCATCCATAACGGTTGCTACCTCCTAAGTTAATAAGGCAATCGCGTAATGGTGTCGAGAGATAGACACAATGTGAAGCCTTTGTCGCATTTGGACAATTTAATGTTAACACGTCAACAACGACTAAAATGCGCTATCCTCTCTTGGTCGATGTAAACACGTCAACAACTCAAAGGAGGTTAGTGATGGGTTTCACGATTCTTGGAACAGGCTCGGCGCTTCCTGAGCGCAGTGTTTCCAATGACGAGCTATCTGAGTTCCTCGATACCTCGGATGAGTGGATTTTTACCCGCACCGGTATCAAGAGCCGCCACGTCTGCACCACCGAGTCACTCGACGACCTTGCCGTAGCGGCGAGCGAGCGGGCACTCCAGGTGTCCGGAATCGACGCGAGCCAGCTGGATCTAATCGTCTGCTCGACGACAACGGGTGACCATCTTGTTCCCGCCGAGGCGTGTGCCGTAGCCGAGCGTCTGGGCGCGACGTGCCCTGCCTTCGATGTCTCGGCGGCTTGTGCCGGCTTCGTGTTTGCGCTCGATGTCGCCGAGGGCTATATCGCCCGCGGCCGTGCCGAGCGCGTGCTTGTCGTTGCTGCCGAGCAGATGACGCGCACGCTCGACTGGACCGACCGCGCCACCTGCGTGCTCTTTGGCGATGGGGCAGGCGCCGCAGTGATTGGAACTGGGGGAGACAACCCCCTTGCCGTTGAGCTTTCGACGGCGCCCGACGTCGAGACGTTGCGCGTACCCGGTCTGGTCGGCACCTCGCCGTTTAAGGCCTCTGCAGATAGCGAGAGCGTGCTGTCCATGAATGGCCGCCGCGTGTTCAAGTTCGGCGTCAACGCCATCTGCGACACGGTCCATAAGCTTGCGGGCGATGCGGGCATTTCGGTCGAAGACATCGACCATTTTGTATTCCATCAGGCTAACGAACGAATCCTGAGTCAGGCGGTCAAGCGCCTCGGCGTGCCAGACGAGCGCGTGGTTCGAACGCTGCGCGAGACCGGCAACATTTCGAGCGCATGCATTCCGCTTGCCCTCGACCGGCTGGCAAACGCCGGTGCACTTCACACAGGCGACACCATCGCCTTGGTTGGATTTGGCGCCGGTCTGGATATAGGTGGCTATCTGCTTCGTTGGAAGTAGTCGCACATAGGAAATAAAAACGCCCTAGGGCACAACCAAAGGAGAACTACCATGGCAGATCAGAAGACCTTCGAGCGCGTTTGCGACGTTATCCGCGAGACCGCCGGTCTTGACGATGTCGAGATGAAGCCCGAGTCCACGCTCGAGGAGATTGGTCTCGACAGCCTGGGCACCGTCGAGATCCTCGTCGCCGTCGAGGACGAGTTTGGCATCCAGCTCGATACCGAGGAGAACCCCAAGACGGTCGGCGAGTTCGCCGATACGGTCGAGGCGGCATTGGAGAAGTAGAGATGCTCAAGACTCCTCTCTGCGATCTGCTCGGCATCGAAAAGCCCGTGTTCCAGGGCGGTATGGCCTGGATTGCCGATGCCTCGCTGGCGTCCGCAGTGTCCGAGGCGGGTGGCTTAGGCATCATCGCGGCCATGAACGCCGACGCCAACTGGCTTCGCGACCAGATTCATGAGCTGCGCGCCAAGACGGATAAGCCCTTTGGCGTCAACGTCATGCTCATGAGCCCGTTTGTCGACGAGGTCGCACAAGTGGTGATTGATGAGCAGGTGCCCGTTGTGGTGACCGGTGCCGGCAATCCCACCAAGTACATGAAGGCCTGGGGCGATGCAGGCATCAAGGTTATTCCCGTCGTGGCTTCGGTGGCGCTGGCGCGTCTCGTGGCGCGTCGCGGAGCCACTGCCGTGGTTGCCGAGGGCACCGAATCAGGCGGCCATATTGGCGAGACCTCGACGATGGCACTGGTGCCGCAGGTTGTCGATGCAGTCGATATTCCCGTCGTGGCTGCCGGCGGTATCGCCGACGGCCGCGGCGTGGCGGCCGCCTTTATGCTCGGCGCTGCCGGCGTCCAGGTGGGCACGCGTTTTCTCGTCGCCGATGAGTGCACCGTATCCGAACAGTACAAAGAGCTGGTGCTCAAGGCGGGCGACACGTCGACGCGTGCGACCGGTCGCTCGACGGGACATCCGGTTCGCGCCCTCAAGAGCCCCTTCACCAACGCGTATGCCAAGAACGAGGCGGCGGGCGCAAGCCCCGAGGAGCTCGGGGCCATGGGCACGGGCGCGCTTCGTAAAGCCGCAAAGGACGGTAATTACGAAGAGGGTTCGTATTTGTGCGGACAGATTGCTGGCATGGTCAACGAGCGCCAGAGCGCACGCGAAATCGTCGACGACCTGGTCGATGGCGCCGAGCGTGTCCTGAAGGGTGCGACCGCATGGGTAGCGTAGCGTTTCTGTTTGCCGGTCAGGGTGCCCAGCATCCCGCGATGGGCGTCGACCTCATCGAAGCATCGCCGGCGGCTGCCGAGGTGTTCGCCATTGCTGACGAGGTGCGCCCGGAGACCAGCGAGCAGTGCCGGAGCGCCTCGAAAGAGGAGCTCTCGCAGACCGAGAACACGCAGCCTTGCGTGTTCGTGCACGACTTGGCTGTCGCCGTCGCCCTGCGCGAGCGCGGCGTGGTGCCTGCCGCCTGTGCGGGATTCTCGCTGGGCGAGGTCGCCGCGCTCACCTTTGCGGGGGCGTTCGATACGCGAGCGGGCTTTGAGCTCCTGTGCGAGCGCGCGGCGCTGATGGCCGCGGCTGCCGAGCGCCATCCGGGCGGCATGCGCGCCGTCATCAAGCTCGATGCAGCGCAAGTTGAGGGCCTGGCAAAACAGGCCGGCGAGGACTGCTGGCCGGTCAACTACAACAGTTCCCAGCAGACGGTTGTGGCCGGAGCGCCCGATGCGTTGCAGACCCTCGACGTCCTGGTAAAAGAGGCTGGCGGTCGTGCCATGAAGGTCGCGGTGTCGGGTGCATTCCATAGCCCCTATATGGCCGAGGCGACCTGTGGCCTTGCTGCATATATCGAGGCCGGTCACGCGCCGTCCCCGTTGCTCATTCCTGTTATGGCAAATATGACGGCGGCACCTTATCCGGCGGACCCGCAGGCGGCATCGGAGGTGCTGGCCAACCAGGTGAGTCATGCCGTGCGCTGGGTCGACACGCTGCATGCTCTGCAGGATCAAGGCATCGATACGTTTATTGAGGTCGGCCCCGGCAAAACGCTGTCGGGCCTGGTCAAGCGTACGCTGAGCGACGTTCGCGTGTATTCGTGCGAAACGGCCGAGCAGGTCGCAGCTATTGCCGACGAGCTCGCATAGTCCACAGGGCTGTAACCCGAAAGGAATGACATGGGCAACTTGAACAACGGCGCGCTCGAGCGCAACGACTCACGTCGCGTGGCACTGGTCACGGGCGGCTCGCGGGGTATCGGCCGCGCCTGCGCTGTCGGTCTGGCGGAGGACGGCTTTGATATCGCCGTCGTCTATGCCGGTGGCGGCGATGCGGCGCGCGAGACGTGCGAAGCCTGCGAGGCCGCTGGTGCCACAGCTCGCGCGTATCAATGCGATGTGGCCGACCCCGCTGCCGTCAACGCATGCATGGAGACGGTCCTCAACGACTTTGGCTCCATTTGGGCGCTCGTCAACAACGCCGGCATCACGCGCGACGGCCTGCTCATACGTATGGGTGACGATGCCTTCGACCGCGTGCTCGATGTCAATCTCAAGGGCACGTTCAATACGACGCGCGCGCTCACCAAGACCTTTATGCGTCAGCGCGGCGGTTGCGTCATCAACATGAGCTCGGTTGTGGGCCTGATGGGCAATGCCGGGCAGGCCAACTATGCAGCCTCCAAGGCGGGCGTCATCGGTTTGACCAAGGCGGTAGCGCGCGAGCTTGCGTCCCGCGGCGTACGAGTGAACGCGGTCGCCCCCGGGTTTGTCGAGACCGATATGACGGCAAAGCTTTCGGAGAAGGTTCGCGCGGCAACCGAGGAGCAGATTCCCCTAAAGCGCATGGCGCGCCCCGAGGAAGTGGCCGGCGTGGTGCGCTTTTTGGCGAGTGATGCGGCTGCCTACATTACGGGCGAGATCGTGCGCGTCGACGGCGGAATGGCGATGTAGAAACTAGGGCCGAACAACGGCTTGAATGAGGAGACCATGATGGAACAGAGAGTTGCAATCACCGGTATCGGTGCCGTATCGCCGCTCGGTAACACGGCGCTTGCTACCTGGGCGGCCATGTGCGCCGGCACGTGCGGCATCGGCCCGATCACGCACTTCGATACCGATGCGTTTGCCGTTAAGGTGGCGGCCGAGGTCAAGGGTTTTGACGGCAACGAGTACTTTGGTAAGCGTGACGCCAAGCACCTGGACCCCTGCGTTCAGTTTGCCCTGGCAGCGTCGGACGAGGCCATGCACGATGCGGGCTTTGATGTCGAGGGCGCCATCGATCGCGAGCGCCTGGGCGTCTACGTGGGTTCGGGCGTGGGCGGCATGCAGACACTCGTCGACAACGTCCACACGATTGCCGACCGTGGGCCCCGTCGCGCATCGCCCTATATGATCGCGATGATGATCCCCAATATGGCTTCGGGCAATATCGCAATCCGCCATAAGGCAAAGGGCCCGACCTTGCCCGTGGTGACCGCCTGCGCGACCTCGGCCCATGCCGTGGGCGAGGCATTCCGCGCCATCAAGCATGGCTATGCCGACGCGATCCTCGCCGGCGGTGCCGAGGCCGCAATCATCCCCGATGCCGTTGCGGGCTTTACATCCTGTCGTGCTCTCACCACTAATCCTGACCCGTCGACGGCTTGCCGCCCGTTCGATGCAGACCGCGACGGCTTTGTGATGGGCGAGGGCGCCTGCGTGCTGGTTCTCGAGAGCATGGAGCATGCGCAGGCGCGCGGTGCGCACATTTATGCCGAGGTCGTGGGCTACGGCAACACCGATGATGCCTATCACATTACGAGCCCCGATCCCGAGGCTGCCGGCATTGCCCGCGCGATATCGCTGGCGGTTGCCGAGGGCGACGTCAAGCCTTCCGAGGGCCTCTACATCAACGCTCACGGCACCTCGACCAAGCTCAACGATTCGTCCGAGACGGCGGGCATTAAGCGTGCGCTCGGCGAGGACGCGGCACGAGCCGCGCACGTCTCGTCGACCAAGTCGATGACCGGCCATATGATCGGTGCCACGGGTGCCATCGAGGTCATGGCCTGTGCCATGGCGCTCGAGCAGGGCGTGGTGCCGCCGACCATTAACTACCACACACCCGATCCCGCCTGCGATCTTGACTACACGCCCAATCGCGCGGTTCGCGCCGACCTTACCTGGGCGCTTTCGACCAACCTGGGCTTTGGCGGACACAACGCCGCCATCGCGCTGCGTAGATATACGAGGAGCTAGAGCATGGATTCCAAAAGACTTGCCGAGATAGCCGATGTTATGGAGGACCGCGGCCTCACGCGCGTACGCGTTGAGGAGCCCGATGGCACCGCGGTCGAACTCGAGCGCGCGAGCGCCGCGCAGCCGGTTGCCGTGCCCATGCCCATGCCGAGCGCTATGGCCGCTCCAGTTGCAGCTCCCACAGTCGCGCCTGCCGCACCGGAGCCCGCCGCGCAGACACCTGCCGCCGCACCGGAGCCCAAGGGCACTGAGGTGACCGCTCCCATGGTCGGCGTTTTCTATGCTGCCCCGGCGCCGGGCGACGAGCCGTTTGTGCACGTGGGCTCTAAGGTCAAGGCCGGCGAGACGCTCTGCATCATCGAGGCCATGAAGGTTCTCAACGAGGTAACGGCAGAGGCAGACGGCGAGGTGCTCGAGATCTGCGTGGCCGACGGCGACCTCGTGGAGTTCGGCAGCTGCCTCATGAGGATCGGATAGGTGATATCCATGAACAAAGAAGAGCTCAAGAAGCTGTTACCGCATCGCGAGCCGATGCTTTTGCTCGACGAAGCCGAGCTGGTGGGCGACGAGGCCCACGGCAAGATCACGATTACGGGCGACGAATACTTTTTGCAGGGGCATTTTCCGGGAAACCCGGTGGTCCCCGGCGTGATCCAGTGCGAGATGCTCGCCCAAAACTGCTGCGTGCTGCTGATGGGCGATGAGGAGGCGCGCGGCGCGACGCCGTTCTACACGAGTCTGGACAAGGTGCGCTTTAAGCGTCCGGTGCGCCCGGGCGACACGGTTGATCTGGTGTGCACCATCACGCGTGCGCGCGGGCCGTTCCGCTTTGCGACGGGTACTGCGAGCGTCAACGGTGAGGTTTGCTGCCGCGCCGATATGTCTTTTGCACTCATGCACGAAAGTTAAGGAAGGCTTCATGTTCGACAAAGTGCTCATCGCCAACCGCGGCGAAGTCGCGGTCCGTGTTATCCGCGCGTGCCGCGATATGGGCATCAAGACCGTCGCCGTTTATTCCACGGCCGATGCGGACGCGCTGCACGTGCAGCTTGCCGACGAGGCGTATTGCATCGGCGGTCCGCGTCTTGCCGAGAGCTACCTCAACGACGATGCTGTGCTCACCTGTGCCGTAAAGTCGGGAGCTAAGGCAATTCATCCCGGCTATGGCTTTTTCTCCGAGAAGGCGAGCTTCGTGCGCGACTGCGACAAGTATGGCCTGGCGTTTGTTGGTCCTTCGGCCAAGGTGATCGACAGCATGGGCGACAAGGACGCCGCACGTCGAACGGCTGCCGCGGCGGGCGTGCCCATCGTGCCGGGCTGCGATTTGCTCAAAAGTCCCGAGGAGGCAACGGCCGAGGCTGAGCGCATTGGCTGCCCCGTGCTTATTAAGGCGCGTGCGGGCGGCGGCGGTCGCGGTATTCGTAAGGTCGAGCGCGTGGAAGATGCGGCAAAGGCCTTTATTGAAGCACGCGCCGAGGGCGAGGCCGTTTTTGGCGACGGCGAGTGCTACATGGAGAAGTTCGTCGCGCCGGCGCATCACGTTGAGGTACAGATTATGGCCGATAAGCAGGGCCATGTGTTTTCGCTCGGCGAGCGCGAGTGCTCGGTGCAGCGTCGCAACCAAAAGCTGATCGAGGAGAGCCCCGCGCCGTGCCTCGACGGACACGACGACATTCGTGCTCGCATGCACGAGGCAGCGCGTGACCTGGCTCGTGCCGTCGGCTACGAAGGAGCTGGTACCATCGAGTTCCTGTATTCGGACGACGGCAATTTCTACTTTATGGAAATGAACACGCGCTTGCAGGTGGAGCATCCGGTTACGGAGTTTGTGACCGATACCGACTTGGTCAAGTGGCAGCTGCGCGTGGCAGCCGGCCAGCCTCTGCCCTTTGAGCAGGAGGACATGCCGGTCCGCAACCATGCTATGGAGTGCCGCATCAATGCCGAAACGCCGGACTTTCTGCCGTCATGCGGAACGGTCACCGCGTTGCGTGTGCCGGGTGGTCCGCGCGTGCGCTGGGATTCCGCCATGTTTGCCGGTGCGAAAGTTCCGCCGTACTACGACTCCATGCTCGGCAAGCTCATCGTGTGTGCGCCCACGCGTGACGGCGCCATTCGCAAGATGCGCTCGGCCCTGGGCGAGCTCTTGATTGAGGGCGTGAGCGAAAACAGCGAGCTTCAGCTCGACGTGCTGGCAAACGACGAGTTCTTGTCGGGCATGTATCACACCGATCTAATGGGGCATCTCTATGCTGATGAATAGAAAAGCGAAGACGGTCAACGTCCTCGAGGGACCGATGACCGAGTCGTGCGCCGAGTTTCCCGCGCGCCACGTGTTTATCAAGTGCCCGGAGTGCCGCCGCGTGATCGATGAGGCGCGCCTGCACGACAACCTCGAGGTCTGCCCTCGTTGCGGCAAACACTTTCGCGTGAGCGGGCGCGACCGCATGCACATGACGATTGACGAGGGCACGTTTGAGGAATGGGATGCCAGTCTGGCGCCGGAGGACTTCCTCTCGTTTCCCGGTTATGCCGACAAGCTCAAGAGCGTGAGCGAACGTTCGGGCGAGCGCGATGCCGTTGTGTGCGGCAAGGGCAAAATCTGCGGTTGCGATACGGCGCTCTTCTTTATGGACGCCAACTTTATGATGGGCTCGATGGGTTCCGTGGTGGGCGAGAAGATCTGCCGCACATTTGAGCGTGCGACCGAGCTGGGACTGCCGGTCGTTGGCTTTACCGTATCGGGTGGCGCCCGCATGCAGGAGGGCGTGACCTCGCTCATGCAGATGGCCAAGATTTCTGCGGCGGTTAGGCGCCATAGCGAGGCGGGCGGCCTGTATATCACGGTGCTCACCGACCCCACGACCGGAGGTGTAACCGCGAGCTTTGCCATGGAGGGCGATATTATCCTGGCCGAGCCCGATGCCCTGACGGCATTTGCCGGCCCGCGCGTGATCGAGCAGAACATGCACAAGCGCCTGCCCAAGGGATTCCAGCGCTCCGAGTTTTTGCTGGAGCACGGCTTTTGCGATGCCGTTGTTCCGCGTGGCGAGATTGCGCTCACGGTAGGCGAGCTGCTGGCGCTGCACGAAGGGCACGCGCCCGGCCTGGGGGCACCGCATGAGATCGTGCATACGGGTCGCCGTGGCAAAAAGCTGGGACACTTGTTCAAGCGCTCGGCCGCACCAAAAACCGCGCTCGAGATTGTCAAGCAGACCCGCTCAGCAGATCGCGCCACGGCAGGCGAGATGATCTCGCTGGGCCTGGATGGATTTGTGGAGCTGCACGGCGACCGCTACTTTGGCGACGACGCTGCTGTGGTGGCTGGCATTGGCTGGAAAGACGGACGCCCCGTAACGGTCATCGCCATCGAGCGCGGCACCACGACCAAAGAGCGCATGCGTCGCAACTTTGGTATGGCACATCCCGAGGGCTACCGCAAAGCGCGTCGCCTGATGCGCCAGGCCGAAAAGTTTGGTCGACCGGTTCTGTGCCTGGTCGATACTTCGGGCGCGTTTTGCGGCATCGGTGCCGAGGAACGCGGCCAGGGCGAGGCGATTGCCCAGAACCTCATGGAGATGAGCGACCTTAAGACGCCGATTGTCTCGGTGGTGACAGGCGAGGGCGGCTCTGGTGGCGCGCTGGCGCTGTCCGTGGCCGACCGCATCCTGATGCTCTCGAGCTCGGCCTATTCGGTCGTGAGCCCCGAGGCCTGTGCGTCGATCCTGTGGAAGGATACCGAGCGCGCGAATGAGGCTGCCGAGGCGCTGAAGCTCACAGCTCCCGATCTGTTGGCGCTCGGCATCATCGACGGCATTGTCGACGATAGGGGCCTGTCGCATGAGGAGATCGCCGGTGCCGTCATGTCCTCGGCATTTGATGCCTTCGATACGCTTGGGCAGCTCGACGAGGCGACCCTCACAAACCTCCGCTACGAAAAGTACCGCGCAATCGGTCAGTACCGCACGATGTGACAAAGGGACAGCCCGCATGTCATATTGGGAAAGGCATTCCATGCTACAAGTTTCTAACACCTCGTTTACAACGTCGGTTTCATCAAACGCCATGGCCGTGGTGGACTATCTGTCCAAAAGCATGATGTCGGCGCTGCCGTTTATTGTCTGCGCGGCGTTGTTCCGCACCGTCGCTGTCATTATGGGCGAAGGCATGCTGGGCCTGTGGTCTGCCGATTCCGATATCTATCGCCTGTTCTACAGTTGGCTCTATAACGCCGGCTACTACTTTTTGCCCATTTATCTTGGTTGGGCGGCCGCCCGCCAGCTCGGTTGCTCGGAGCAGCTGGGCATGATGCTGGGCGGCGTATTGATTGCACCCGATCTGCTCAAGCTCGTCGATGCCGCATCGACGACGGGGGCATCGATGACTTCCGTGTATGGTCTGCTTCCTGCGCCGGTCAACGATTACACGACGACTGTTATTCCGGTTCTCATCTCGGTGCCCGTGCTATGGCGAGTGGAGTGTTTCTTTAAGCGCGTTATCCCTAAGGCCGTGGCGTTTTCGTTCGTTCCGTTTGCGACCATGCTTGTCATGGTTCCGGTTTCGCTGTGTATTACGGCGCCGGCGGGCAGCTATCTGGGCATGCTGTTGGGCCAGCTTATGTTTATGCTTGGCAATTCCGGTGGCATCGTGTCGCTGCTCACGCTCATGGGGCTTGCCGCGGGCTGGGAGTTCCTAAAGATCGCCGGCGTCAGCAACGTTGTCCTATCGCTCGCCTATGCGCAGTTTATGAGTGTGGGAACGGATTCGTGCATCCTGATCGCCGCGACGATGGCAACGTTCGCCGTTTGGGGCATGCCCTTTGGCGCGTCGCTTCGCGTTGCGGATAAGGACGAGAAGGCGCTCATGCTGGGCTATTCAATCTCGGGTGTTCTTGGCGGCGTAAGCGAGCCGGCGCTGTACGGTTGCGGCTTTAAATATGGCAGGTGCCTGACGTGCATGGCCATTGGCGGCGCCGTCGGAGGCCTTGTTGCGGCCGTGGGCCACGTTACGGCCTATACCATCGGCATGACGAATGTCCTTATGGTCATTGGCTTTGCCACGGGCGGCATCTCGAACCTGCTGTGGTGCTGCGCTGCCGGCGGTGTGGCATTTGCGGTGTCTGCGGCGCTGAGCTACTGCTTTGGCGTGGTGCCGGCGAAGGGACAGACGACGGGGGACGGAGCCGATTCACCCGAAACCTCGAAGAGCGTGGCCGAAGTAAGCGCGTAAACCTGTGCGACACAAGGACGATTCCTTTGCCATATTCCAAGGCCGTGACCCGTGTGGGTTGCGGCCTTTTTTGTATCTGGGGGACAAAGTGGCTACACTACAATCCGTTTGAGCAATAGATATATAGGTAGTACCGTGGGGGCGGATGTAGATGGTCGAGTGGATTGTTAAGCGTGCGCAGGGCGACCGTGCGCGCGTGGGCACGTTGACGGGCGTGGTGTGTATTCTCGCCAATGTGGCACTATGCGCTGCGAAGGGCGTAATTGGCGTGCTGTCGGGATCGGTTTCGATTGTGGCGGATGCCATGAACAACCTGTCCGATGCAAGCTCGAATATCGTGAGCGTGCTGGGCTTTAAGCTGGCGAGCAAGCCGGCCGACCCCGAGCATCCTTACGGCCACGGTCGCTACGAGTATCTCTCGGGTTTGGTCGTGGCGGCGCTCGTGCTGCTTATTGGCATCGAACTGGTGAAGTCCTCGGTGGAGCGTATTGTCAACCCGGAGCCTGTCGAGTTCTCGCTTGCCCTGGTGGCAGTCCTGGCACTTTCGATGGTTGTAAAGCTGTGGATGGCGGCCCTCAACCAAAAGCTCGGCGATCGCATTGAGTCCGAGACGCTGCATGCGACCGCGCAGGATTCCAAGAACGATGTCCTTGCCACAGGCGCCGTGCTGGCATGTGCGATTGTTTCGCAGGTGACGCACATCAATCTTGACGCATGGGTCGGCCTTGCCGTTGGCGCCTATATTGGCTGGAGCGGCCTTGAACTTATTCAAGATACGGTGAGCCCGCTTTTGGGCCAGTCACCCGATCCTAAGCTGGTCAAGCACATTCGAGACAAGATCATGAGCTATCCCGGCGTTTTGGGCGTTCACGATTTGATGGTTCACGACTACGGCCCGGGCAGGAAGTTTGCAAGTGCGCACGCCGAGATGGCGGCCGAGGCCAGCCCGCTGGAAAGTCACGACACGCTCGATAACATCGAGCAGTCGTTTAGGAACGAAGACGGCATGATTGTCACACTTCACTACGACCCCATCGTGACCGACGATCCAAAGGTGGCGAGCATGCGCTTGCGCATTCACGCCATGGCTCAGGAGATCGATAACCGCCTCTCGATTCATGACCTACGCTGTGTGCCGGGTCCTACGCACACCAACGTGATCTTTGACTGCGTGCGTCCCTCGGATCTGCAGATGAGTGCCGAAGACTTAAAGCACGCGCTGGCACAACGGGTCGAATCGGAATATCCCAAGTCGATTGCCAAGATTACGATCGACGAAGACTACGTAGGGCATACCCACGAGTAAGGCTGTGCCGGCAAAGCAGGTTATGCAGAAGGGGAGAGCATGAAGAAGCTGTATCTACTCCGCCACGGTCAGACGGAGTTCAACGTCAAAAAGCTGGTCCAGGGCCGCTGCGATTCGCCGCTGACCGATCTGGGCCGTCAGCAAGCCGGGATGGCAGCCGCATGGCTTAAGGGCCACGGCGTCGTCCCCGACAAAGTGGTCTCTTCGTCCTTAGGCCGAGCCATGGACACAGCTCAGCTCGTCGCATGCGAGCTCCTCGGCCCGGACGCAGCAGCCGAGCCCTGCGAAGGCATCATCGAGCGCTGCTACGGCACCTTCGAAGAAGGCCCGCACGACGCGCTACCCACCGACGTCTGGGACCCCGGCGAGGACTTGGTCCCCTTCGGAGGAGAAGGAAGCCATGCGCTGCAAGAGCGCATGGTAGGCACCCTCACCAATATCATGGGCGCCGAGGGCATAGAAACCCTCCTAGCAGTAAGCCACGGCAGCGCCAGCCGCCAATTCATTAGAGCCGCCGCCCCAGAGGGCTTCGAGCTCCCAACAAAACTCCCCAACTGCGCCATCATGATTTTCGATTTCGATGAGCAAAAGCCACAAGCAGAAGGCGAACCGTCCCAATGCAAGTTCACCCTCCAGCAAATAGTGGACCCCCAACAAAGTCATTAGCCTGAGCGAGCAAGGTTTAGCAGACATCAACGTGGCGTTCCCGGTGTGCGGCGGAGGGGGCGGGCCTGAGACATATTAAGGTTGTCGCGAGTTCCGCACGAACAGGAGAGCACTTAATGTGCTCTCCGTCGTGAGCAGGACTGTAGAGCAGCAACCTTAATATGTCTCAGGCCCGCCCCCTCCGCCGCACACTGGGAACGTGCCACGCACTTTACCTGCGTAAACAATGTGAGTGAAATATGAATCTCGATGGATACGCCCGCAGCCGTGTATACTAAACAGATGTGTGAAACCAGGGGAGTATTCTGGCTGGACAAAATGCCTGCTTAATAGGGTTGTCAGGTAGTCCGGGCGAAATACAAGGCTGGGGAGCACGTCGTGTAAGTAGTGGTCCTCTAGGGGCGTACGCTCGGTGGTGTACGCATTGTCCCAAGACCACGCGAGAGTTGGGATCATATCTTGATCAGCATGATTCTCGGCCGCAAGATTGGCATGACCCAGGTTTGGGACGAGGACGACAACGTCGTTCCCGTCACGGTCATCCAGGCTGGCCCCTGCGCTGTCTCGCAGGTTAAAACTCAGGCAACCGACGGCTATGACGCCGTCCAGATCGGTTTCGGCGACATCAAGGCCAAGAACGTGAACAAGCCCATGGCTGGTCACTTCGCCAAGGCCGGCGTCGAGCCTGTCCGCTTCCTTCGTGAGGTCCGCGTCGAGAACGGCGAGGAGCACAAGGTCGGCGAGGTCGTTACCGTCGCTGATTTCGCTGATGTCGAGAAGGTCGACGTCATCGGTACCTCCAAGGGTAAGGGCTTCCAGGGTCGCATCAAGCGCTGGGGTCAGCGCCGCGGTCCTATGACGCATGGTTCTCACTTCCAGCGTCACCCCGGTTCTATCGGTCAGTGCGCCTATCCTGCGCGCGTCCTCAAGGGCGTCAAGATGGCCGGTCACATGGGTAACGAGCGCGTTACCGTCAAGAACCTTTCCGTTGTCCGCATCGATGCCGAGCAGAACCTCATCTTGGTCAAGGGCGCTGTCCCGGGTGCCAAGAATGGTCTCGTCGCCATCCGTATGGCCTAAGGGCCCAGCCCATTTAGCCCAGCGTCATACCAAGGAGAACACTTAAATGGCAAAGTTTGAAGTAAAGAACAGCGAGGGCAAGAAGGTCGCCGAGGCCGAGCTCGCCGCTGAGGTGTACGGCATCGAGCCGAACATCCACGTTATGCACCACATCGTCAAGTGCCAGATGGCCTCTTGGCGTCAGGGCACCCAGTCCGCTAAGGGCCGCTCTGAGGTTTCCGGTGGCGGCAAGAAGCCTTGGCGTCAGAAGGGCACCGGCCGTGCCCGCCAGGGTTCCATCCGTGCTGCCCAGTGGCGTCACGGTGGCGTTGTCTTCGCCCCCAAGCCCCGTTCCTACGCTAAGCGTATGAACAACAAGGAGGTCAAGCTGGCTATGCGCTCCGCGCTGTCCGCCAAGCTGGCCGATGGCGAGCTCGTGCTCGTCGACGACTACGGCTTCGAGAAGCCTTCCACCAAGGCTGCCGTTGCCATGCTCAAGGCTCTCGGCCTTGAGGGCAAGCGTCTGACCATCATCGTTCGCGATGAGGACGTCAACGCCTACCTGTCGTTCCGCAACATTCCCAAGACGTTCATCATCACTGCCGACGAGGCCAACACCTACGATCTCGTCAACAACAACGCTGTGCTGATGCCCGCCGACATCGCCGCTCACTTCGGGGAGGTGCTTGCTTAAATGACCGCCCACGAGATCATCATCCGTCCGATCGTGTCCGAGCGTTCCTTCTCCGGCATGGAGCAGAACAAGTACACGTTCGAGGTCGCCAAGGATGCTAACAAGTATCAGATCAAGGACGCTGTCGAGGAGATCTTCGGCGTCAAGGTCGTTCGCGTGAACACCCTGACGGTCAAGCCCAAGACCAAGCGCGTGCGCTATGTCGCCGGCAAGACCCGTTCTTGGAAGAAGGCCATCGTCACGCTGGCCGAGGGCGACACCATCGAGGTCTTTGGCAACCAGGCCTAAGACTCGCTGCTGTTGAGTGAGCTCATGCCTCCCAAATAGGGGAGGCGAGAGCTCAAGGTTTTGGGCGTATAAAATGGACACGCCCGGAGCCGTGTATACGTCCGGTGTCATCGCACCCGAGGCAGAACCTCGAATCCCTGTCTGCGATGGCTAACGGATTCCTATTGAAAGGGATTGTAATGGCTGTAAAGCACCTTAAGCCGACCTCCGCTGGTAGGCGTTGGCAGACGATCTCCGATTTCTCCGAGATCACCTGCACCAAGCCCGAGAAGTCTCTTCTCGAGCCCCTGCCCAAGAAGGCCGGTCGTAACAACAACGGCCGCATCACCACCCGCCACCAGGGCGGCGGCGTGAAGCGTCGTTACCGTGTGATCGACTTCAAGCGCAACAAGGACGACGTGCCCGCCAAGGTTGCCACGATCGAGTACGATCCGAACCGTTCCGCTCGCATCGCTCTGCTGCACTACGCTGACGGTGAGAAGCGCTACATCCTCGCCCCTAAGGGCCTCGAGGTCGGTCAGACCGTCATGTCCGGTTCTGACGCCGACATCAAGCCGGGCAACGCTCTGCCCCTCGCCGACATCCCCGTCGGTACGCTCATCCACGCCGTCGAGTTCCAGCCGGGCAAGGGCGCCGCTATCGCCCGTTCCGCCGGTAACTCCTGCCAGCTGATGGGTAAGGAGGGCAAGTACGCTATCGTCCGTATGCCTTCCTCCGAGATGCGCCGCATCCTCGTTACCTGCCGCGCCACCGTCGGTGAGGTCGGCAACGCCGATCACGCCAACATTGTCATCGGTAAGGCCGGCCGTAAGCGTCACTTGAACGTGCGCCCGACCGTCCGCGGTACCGTCATGAACCCTGTCGACCACCCGCACGGCGGTGGCGAGGGCAAGAACCACACCTCTGGTCGTCCCTCTGTTACCCCCTGGGGTAAGCCGACGAAGGGCCTTCGTACGCGCAAGAAGAAGAAGGTCTCGAACCAGCACATCATTCGTCGCCGTAAGAAGTAATTTCGGATACCGAGTTTTAGGAGAAAGCACTTATGAGCAGAAGTCTCAAAAAGGGCCCGTTCGTGGAGACTCGCCTTCTCTCGCGTATCACCGCGATGAACGAGGCTGGCAAGAAGGACGTCGTGAAGACCTGGTCCCGCGCGTCCACCATCTTCCCCGAGATGGTTGGTCACACCATCGCCGTCCACGACGGCCGCAAGCATGTGCCCGTGTATGTTACCGAGTCCATGGTTGGTCACAAGCTCGGCGAGTTCGCGCCGACTCGTACGTTCCGTGGCCACAAGGCCAAATAGGGGGTTAACCGTAAATGGCAACTAAGTCTATTGAAACTGAGGCCACCGAGGTTCGCGCCGTCGCTAAGTACGTGCGTGTTTCCCCCAGCAAGGCCCGCCTGGTGGTCGATCTGATCCGCCGCAAGCCTGTCGCTCAGGCCTTCGACATCCTCCACTTCTGCGACCGCGCCGTCGCCGTGGATGTCGAGAAGGTTCTCCGTTCCGCCGTTGCGAACGCCGAGAACAACAACGGTCTGCGTGCCGACAACCTGGTTGTCGCCGCTGCCTATGTTGACGAGGGTCCGACGCTTAAGCGCATCCGTCCCCGCGCCAAGGGTTCCGCTTCTCGCATTCTGAAGCGTACTTCCCACATCACCGTCGTCGTTGCTCCTCGAAAGGAGGCGTAAAGCTGTATGGGTCAGAAAGTCTACCCCACCGGCTTCCGTCTTGGCATCACCGAGAACTGGCGCTCCCGCTGGTTCGCAGAGAAGGATTACGCTAAGACCCTCGGTAACGATCTCGAGATCCGCAAGTACCTCGAGAAGCGTCTTTCCCGCGCAGCTGTCTCCCGCGTCGAGATCGAGCGCGCTGGCGACAAGGTGAAGGTCATCATCCTCACCGCTCGCCCCGGCGTTGTCATCGGTAAGAAGGGTGCCGAGATCGATACCCTCCGCACCGAGCTCGAGAAGGTCGCTGGCGTCTCCAAGGGCCAGCTCTCCGTCGACGTTGTCGAGATCAAGCGCCCCGAGCTCGACGCCAACCTCGTTGCTCAGTCTATCGCCGAGCAGCTCGAGGGCCGCGTTGCCTTCCGTCGCGCTATGCGCAAGGCTGTCCAGTCTGCCCGCAAGGCCGGCGCTAAGGGCATCCGTATCCAGTGCTCCGGTCGTCTCGGCGGTGCCGAGATGGGCCGTCGTGAGTGGTACCGCGAGGGTCGCGTGCCTCTGCACACCCTCCGTGCCAAGATCGACTACGGCACGGCTGTCGCCAGCACCACCATGGGCGCTTGCGGCGTGAAGGTCTGGATCTACCTGGGCGAGAAGCTCCCGGGCCAGCCCGTTCCCAACCCTGCACTCGAGGGCTCTTCCCGTCCTCGTCGTCGTAACTCCGAGAGGAGGGGTCAGTAGTGCTTGCCCCTAAGCGTATTCTTCACCGCAAGGTGCAGCGTGGCTCCATGAAGGGCCAGGCCAAGGGTAATACCGAGCTGCATTTCGGCGAGTTTGGTATCCAGGCTCTCGAGGCCCATTGGATCACCAACCGTCAGATCGAGGCCGCTCGTATTGCCATGACCCGCTACATGAAGCGTGGCGGTCGTGTGTACATCACGATCTTCCCCGATAAGCCCATCACCAAGAAGCCTGCCGAGACTCGCATGGGTTCTGGTAAGGGTAACCCCGAGGAGTGGGTGGCCGTCGTCAAGCCCGGCCGCATCATGTTCGAGGTCAAGGGCGTGCCCGAGGAGGTCGCTCGCGAGGCTCTGCGTCTTGCACAGCACAAGCTTCCCATCAAGACCAAGATTGTTGCTGCCAAGAACGCTGAGCAGCGCATCGAGAAGGAGATGGCTGAGGAGGCCGCTCTCGAGGCCAAGTGGGCTGCTGAGGACGCCGCCGCCGCCAAGGAGGAGAACTAATGAAGCCCGCAGAGATTCGTGAGCTCTCGGACGCTCAGCTCGTTGAGAAGCTGAAGGAAATGCGCGCCGAGCTCTTTAACCTTCGTTTCCAGATGGCCACCAGCCAGCTGGACAACACCGCTCGCGTCAACACCGTGAAGAAGGACATCGCTCGCGTCCTCACGGAGCAGCGCGCCCGCGAGATCGCAGCGGAGAAGTCCGCTGTCGCCGAGTAGGACCTAAGGAGAGAACATGACTGATTCGCGTAACTCGCGTAAGGTCCGTACGGGTGTCGTTACCTCCGTCTCCGGTGCCAAGACCATCGTCGTCACCATCACCGAGCGCAAGCGTCACCCCAAGTACGGCAAGATGATGACCAGCTCCAAGAAGCTGCACGCTCACGACGAGGAGTGCACGGCTGGCGTGGGCGATACCGTCCGCGTTATGGAGACCCGTCCTATGTCCAAGATGAAGCGTTGGCGCCTCATCGAGGTCGTCGAGCGCGCTAAATAAGCAGTCGCTCTTACGACTTGTACGTTTCCGAAGATGTGCGTATGCCTGGCTTGCATACCACGGGCCGTATAAAGGCTGCGCACCTCTCTTCGGTTCTTAGTTCGGAGGAACATCTACCATGATTCAGATGCAAACCATGCTGAACGTCGCCGACAACTCCGGCGCTCGCAAGATTCGCTGCATCAAGGTGCTTGGCGGTTCCAAGCGTCGTTATGCAGGCATCGGCGATGTGTTCATCGGTGCTGTCCAGGAGGCTACCCCTGGCGCCAACGTCAAGAAGAAGGACGTTGTCCGTTGCGTCGTCGTTCGCACCGTTAAGGAGATCCGCCGCAAGGATGGCTCCTACATTCGCTTTGATGAGAACGCCTGCGTTGTCATCAACAACGATGGTTCGCCCGTCGGCACCCGTATCTTCGGGCCCGTCGCTCGCGAGCTTCGTGACAAGAAGTACATGAAGATCGTCTCGCTCGCTCCCGAGACCCTGTAGTTAGGGGAGATATATGTATATCAAGAAGGGCGATAAGGTCCAGGTTCTTTCTGGTAAGGATCGCGGCAAGCAGGGCGTTGTCCTGCGTGCTCTCCCCGCCGAGAACAAGGTCGTTGTCGAGGGCGTTTCGGTCGTCAAGAAGGCCGTCAAGCCCAACGCTGCCAACCAGCAGGGCGGCATCGTTTCGCAGGAGGCTCCCATCGACGCCTCCAACGTCAATCTCGTTTGCCCCGAGTGCGGTAAGGTTACCCGCGTCGGTCACGAGAAGGACGGCAAGAACAAGCTGCGCGTCTGCAAGAAGTGCGGCCACAAGTTCTAAGCTGCCCGCAACATCAAGTTGCTAGCAAAGGCCCGGATGCCCCAAGGCACCCGGGCCTTTTTCTATCCCTACTCATTGGGGACAGACTTACATGAGTGATTGTGCTCATTGGGGACAGACTTAAATGAGTAGTCCCGACAGTTGGGGACAGTCCCCATGTGTCGGCAGTTTGGGACGGTCCATTGATGCCTGATGCCCCTAGAGGGGAAGAGTAAGACAGCCTGCTCTGCCTTTTTGGGCTTTGGTGTTCCGCTTCTTTATCCTTTACAAGGATCCTCGCATGCGCATTATCGCGCATAGCATTGCGTGTTAATGCGTATGACCGCGTAAAAATGTGCAAAATATGGCTAAATAATGACCGATAAACAAATAAACACGCAAATACAAGCAAATGCGCGCGCATTTGTGCGAATATAAGGCTGTTGGAAATGAAGAACTTCCGATGACTCAGGAGGCACATATGGCAGATTCCAAGCAGGCTCCACTCGACTCCGCGGCAGCCGCAAAAGCAGCGTTCGCTTCGGTCCAGGATAAGCCGTTCCCAAACGACATTTTTACGGCTCCCGAGCTTCGCTGGGCAGTGATCGGGTGCGGTGTTATCGCCAACCAAATGGCCCAGTCCCTCGCGCTGGCCGGCCGCAAGCTCGCGGGTGTCGCCAACCGTACGCTTTCCAAAGCCCAGGCTTTTGCCGAGCAGTATGGCGTCGAGAAGGTGTACGAGACGGTCGAGGACCTCTACGCCGATCCGGACATCGACGCTGTCTATATCACCACGCCGCACAACACGCATATCACCTATCTGCGTGCTGCGCTGGCCGCCGGCAAGCACGTGCTCTGCGAGAAGGCCATTACCCTCAACTCTGCCGAGCTCGACGAGGCCCGTGCCATCGCTGACGAGCACAACGTGGTTCTTATGGATGCCACCACGGTGCTCCACATGCCGCTGTATCAGGAGCTGCGCCGTCGCATGGATGCGGGCGACTTTGGCCGTATGAACCTCGCTCAGCTCAACTTTGGCAGCTATAAGGAGTACGGGGACCTGACCAACCGGTTCTACAACCGTAGTCTCGCCGGCGGTGCCATGCTCGATATTGGCGTGTATGCCCTGTCCGTCATGCGTCTCTTTATGGCAAGCCAGCCCGCTGAGATCGTCTCTCTGGGCAACACCTGTGAGACCGGCGTTGACGTCGCGAGTGGCATTGTCTGCCGTAACGCCGAGCAGCAGCTGGGCGTGGTGAGCCTTACGCTCCACTCCAAGCAGCCCAAGCGTTCGGTTATCAGCTTCGACAAGTGCTATATCGAGGTCAACGAGTATCCGCGCGCCGATCACGCGACCATCGTGTGGACTGTGGACGGCCACCGCGAGGAGGTCCACGCCGGCACCGAAGCTTACGCCCTTTGCTATGAGATGGCCGATCTTGAGAAGGCCGTTGCCGGCGACGACTCCAAGCGCGAGCTGCTGGATTATGCTTCTGATGTTATGGAGCTTATGACCAAGCTCCGCGCCGATTGGGGAGTCGTGTACCCCGAGGAGGAGTAAGCGATGCTTGCGGAAGATAGGCTCAATGCGATCGTGTCGATGGTGCAGCAGGCCGGCTCGGTTACCGTGCCGGAACTTGCCGAGGCCCTGGGCGTGACACCGTCCACCATTCGCCGTGACTTGCAAACGCTCGACCGCGCGCACCGTATCGCCAAGGTGCACGGAGGTGCGACGAGTCTGGAGCGCGCGCACGTGACGCGCGACTTGACGATCAGCGAGCGCAGCGATCTCCATAACGATGACAAGGAGCGCATCTGTGCTCGTGCCGCGGCCCTGGTGGAGCCCGATAGCTTTGTGTATATCGATTCGGGCTCAACGACCCTCAAGCTCATCGAGCATCTTCCGCGTCTCGACGGCGTCACCTATGTGACCGATTCCGTGCTCCATGCTCAGCACCTTGCTTTGCGCGGCATGCGTACCGTGGTGCTGGGCGGCGAGCTCAAACCCGAGACCGAGGCGCTCGTTGGCCCCGATGCCTTGGCAACCCTGGACCGCTATAACTTCAACTGCGGCTTTTGGGGATCCAACGGCATCGCCGCCGAGCAAGGTCTCACCACACCGGATATCGAGGAAGCACAGGTCAAGCGTATCTCGATGCGCCATACCGCCAAACGCTTCGTAATCTCGGACGCCAGTAAATTTGGCATGGTGGCGCCCGTCAAGTTCGCGGACTTCCGCGACGCAACGATTATTACCGCAGGCGAGGTTCCCGCCAAGTACCGGGCAATGGACAACGTCATCACGGTCTAGCAGCAGGGGACGGGCTAAGGCCAAAACCACCGCGAAGGCGCCTGTCCCCATTGTGGTGGTTTAGGGCTCCCAGGGGCAGGGGGCTTCGATGTGGATGTGCTCGCCGGTTACGGGATGCGTGAAGGACACGCTGTGGGCGTGAAGCATGAGGCCACAAGGACGCGGCGTGCCGTACAGGTCGTCGCCAACCAGGGGATGACGCTCGCTCGCCAGATGCACACGGATTTGGTGTTTGCGGCCGGTGAGCAACTCGACATCGATATACGAACGCGTGGGCAGGCCACGACGGCTCTTAAGGCGCTTGAGCACCTTCACGCGCGTCTGCGACGGCTTGCCGCTGGCACCGACGCGCATCTTGCGGCTGTCGTGGCGGTCGCGGGCGATGGGCTTGTCGATGAGCTTTTCGTTCCAGTCGATCTTGCCCTCGGCGAGCGCCAGATAGTGCTTTTCGAAGGCGTGGTCGATGACCATCTGGTCAAAAGCGGGTTGCGTCTGCTTGTCGAGCGAGAACAGCACAACGCCGGTGGTGTTGCGGTCCAGGCGGTTGAGCGACTGCATGTCGGTCGCGGCAAAGCCGTCGCCCATCGCCAGTAGCAGGTCGCTGGCGTAGTCGGTAAGTGTGCGTTCACCGGTGCCGTCGCCGTGGACGATCATGCCGGCGGGCTTGTCGATGGCCATGAGCCAGGCATCGCAGTAGAGGACTTGAGGTTCTTCGTTCACGTGTAAGCCTTTCGGTTAGCTGATTCCCACAAACATGCAGCCCGAGGTCGCCCCGCGCAGGCGGGCGGCGGGCTTGCGGCCGGCTTGAGCCGCCTCGACGGCGCGACGGACGCGAGCGACGGCACGGCCAATCTCATCGGCCTCGAGCAAGGTTCCGTCGACCATAAGACGACGGACGCCGGCGTCGAGCAACTGCGGTACCTGCGGCGTGAGGTCGATGGGGTAGGCGTCGTACAAGCGAGAGCGGCCGTGGATGTCGGTGCGCACGGGCATGACCTTTCCGTCGATATTCTTGAGCGACAGCTTGCGGGCGCGCAGACGGCAGCTGGCACAATCGTGGATGCAGCCATTGGCCACCTGCAGGATGCAGTGCTCGCTCGTCATAACGCGCGGGCGGCCAAAGACGGTGATGCCCAGAGCCGCGGGCGCGGCGGCGCCGAGCGAGACAATCTCGTCGAGCGTGATCTCGGGCGAGAGCCAAAACGCACCGGCTCCGCGCTCGGCAAGCGCCTCCATGCAGGGCGTGTTGTGCACCGGCAGACAAGAGCGAATCTCGGCCGTGGCGCCAACCTGGGCGGCCAGGGCAAGCTCAGAGATGTTGCCAATAGCGACCGTGGCGCCGGCAACAACCCACGGGTCGACGCGTACGTGGTCAACGGCGCGGCAGACCTCGTCGAGCACGGGTACGATGCCCTGCTCAAATGCATCGGCGGGGGAGAGCTCGGCCGCATCGAGCGCGTCGTTGGTCATGTAGATGCGCGTTGCACCCTCGGCGCGAGCGGCCTCGGCGGCCTCGAGCGAGGTGACGGTGGCGCAGATCTGCGGCTCATCGCGGTAGTGCTCGGGCGCGGGGCGGGAATCACTGGTTACAATCGCCGGCAGCTCGAGCGTTTTCGCGCGCTCCTCGTACGGTGCCAGAATGGCCTCTTCCAGCGCCTTACAAGCGGCGGCGCGCACCTTGTGTACGGCAGAAAAGCCCATACCGCAGCCGGCGTCGAGCGAAACGTCAAAGCTTGCGGCCTCAAAGGGAGAGGAGCCCATGCGCCCGACGTGCTCAACCAGATCGGATGCCTCGACGGCGCGGGTCTTGGCAGCCTCGACGGTAAAGCCCGTGGCCGTGGCCGTAAGCGAAGGATCGTCACAGCAGGTGAGCGTAACGGTAAACGGCTCGCCTAGACGCGCCACAACGGACACGTCTACAGAGCGGCGGCGCAGCACATCGCGTTTGAGCGCAGCGCCGGCAGCGTCAATGGCGCGCTGGCTTCGAATCACGCGCACGCGGCAGCCCTCGGGCATGCTGCGGGGCACACGGCATTCGATGATGTCGCCGGCGGCGGCATCATCAGCGGCAATGGTGGTCAGGAACTGGTCAAATTCGTTATCGTGGCGAAGCTCCAGCAGGTCGCCCTTGCCCACGGGCTCAAACAGCTCAATGCGGGCGATGGCAGCGCGGCGACGGCGGTCGTCGGGTTTGAGCCCGCGCACATCGCGGTTGGCCAGACGGCTGCCCAGCACCGTGCCTACGATCTGGCCGCGGTTGTTGGATCGCTCGTAACTCATCATCTCGTCGCCCGAGGTGCCGTCCTGATAGGCGTGCGTAAAGTCGCGGTTAAAGCAACGCTTGAGCTGGCGCTGGCGGGCGGCCTCCTCGTCCTTGGCCACGGTGGCTCCGGCCAGCATATCGTCAATTTCGTGACGGTACACATCGACGATGGAGTACACGTAATCGGGCGCCTTCATGCGGCCCTCGAGCTTGAGCGATGCGGCGCCGGCGTCATACAGACGGCGAACAAGCTGCGAAGTGTTGGTGTCGCGCGGGCACAGCGCGCGCTCGCGACCGGCAGGGGAGAGCGAGCGGCCGTTCTCGTCGATCAGCTCGTAAGGCAGGCGACAGGGCTGAGCGCACATACCGCGGTTGGCCGAGCGGCCCGCCATGGCAAAGCTCGACAGCAGGCACAGACCCGAGTAGCAAAAGCAGATGGCGCCGTGGCTAAAGACCTCGAGGTCCACATCGGGCGCGGCGTTGTGAATGGCGGCGATCTCGTCGATGGAGAGCTCGCGCGAGAGAGTCACGCGGTCGGCGCCCTGCTCGCGGCACCAGATAGTTCCGCGGACGTCGTGGATGTTCGCCTGGGTCGAGATATGCGTCTCGATGCCGGGCATGGTGCGCTTGACTTCAAAGAACAGGCCCCAGTCCTGGATGATAAAGGCGTCGGCGCCCAGCGTGGAGCAGCGATGGATGAGCTGCAGTGCATCGCCCATCTCGGACTGCTTGATGACGATGTTGACCGTGACGTAGACGCGCGACCCGGCTAGATGCGCGGCGCGGCAGGCTTGCTCAAAGGCCTCGTCGGTAAAGTTGGTGGCCTTGCGGCGGGCGTTAAAGCTGCCCATGCCGCAGTAGATGGCGTCTGCCCCGGCGGCGAGTGCGGCGGCAAAAGGCTCGGGCCCTCCGGCGGGGGCCAAAAGCTCGGGCCTGCGGTTAGTGGTTCGGCTGGCGGTTGCGGTCATATCCTGCCTTTCAAAATGCTCAGATATTCAAAAGTATAGTGGCGTCGCTGCGGTGGGCGACGCCCGCAGCCTAAGCAGAACAAAGTCTTCAGCAGCTTGGACTGGCTGCTCCACATGAGAACCGTTCAGCGGTTCGGAGAAACCGTTGGGCGATAAAATATTCTCGCAAGCTGATAATATTCTTGCATCGCACGGAAACCTTGAGTACTATCCCAATCAAGCGCGGTGTTCAGACCGAATTGTGCCTCCCGGTGCGAACGCCGCGCTCACGCTCTCTATCTGATCGTAAGGAGAAAAACATGAGCAAGACCGTCGTGTCTTCCGATAACGCACCGGCCGCCATCGGCCCGTATTCCCCCGGTATCCAGGCCGGCAACATGGTGTTCCTGTCCGGCCAGCTGGGCATCGACCCCGCGACCGGCAAGATGCCCGAGGGCGTCGAGGCCCAGGCCAAGCAGTCCCTCGCCAATGTCGAGGCCCTGCTGACCGCTGCCGGCGCCACCTTTGCCGATGTCGTCAAGACCACGGTCTACCTGGCCGACATCGCCGACTTCGCCGCCGTGAACGAGATCTACGCCTCCAAGTTCGAGGCCCCGTTTCCCGCGCGCAGCGCCTTCCAGGTTGCCGCCCTTCCGGCTGGCGGTCTGGTCGAGATCGAGGTCGTCGCCGCCCTCTAAGGTGTTGGCAACAACTAAACATGACATGCAAAAAGACCCTGCAGCGCGTGCGAGCTGCAGAGTCTTTTGTTAAGTGACGAATCGCTTGTGGAGCCGCGCTCCATTTTGCTCGTTAGCCCTCCTTGCGAACTTTTTGCAGGTAGCGGTAGACGCTGGGCTCCGAGATGCCCAACGCGGTGGCGGCGCAGGCCACGGCGCCCTTGAGCATGAACACCCCGTTGCCGTTGAGGTGGCGAATGACGTCCACGCGGTCGCTTTGACCAAGCGACGTCACATCCAGCCCGCGAGCGCTCAGCAGCTCGGCAATGCTGCGGTCGATGAGCTCCTGTGTGGACTCCGAAAGGCTTTCGACCTCGATAGAGGCGGGCTCCGTGCGCGTCGGCGCCGCGTCGAAGCACGCCATGAGCTGCTGTGCCATGGCGTTGATGGAGCGCACGGTCGAGAGGTCGGTGTTGACGCAGAGCATGCCGACGATCTCGTCATTCTCGCGGATAAAGTACGTCGCTGACTCCAATGTCTTGCCACCGGCACCGCGGCCCTCGTAGCCCGTAATAAACGGCAGGTCGCGATACTTGGCGTCGTGCATGATCTTGAGCGCCAGATCGGTGGCGGGACCGCCGACCTTGCGGCCGCTCACGATACCGTTGCGGATATCGACGATGGCGTGGTCGGGATCCGAGAAATCGTGCAGGACGATTTCGCTGTTCTTACCGAGTACCTGCTCCAGGAAATCGACCATCGGCAAAAAGCGACGTACGGTCTCGTTCACGGGCAACTCCTTTGGGTTCTATCGAAGTGTTCATAACAATTTTTTATCATGGTAACACGCTGCCCATCATCTCGTATATCCGCAGGTACATTGCGTAATGCAGACGAACGGTAGGAATTTAGCGGTAAACGGTTGACCAAAAGAAATATTAGATGTATTTTGACCAGACACTTTCCTGACCTGCGGAAATGCGTAATTTCAGCTGAAGAATAGTCTGATAACAAAAAATTATTATTGAGAATGAGAATCATCTTTAATACGATATGCAATGAAGGCACAACCTCAACCCCGCACTGCGTCACAATAGAGCGTCAGATGCGAAAACAACTACTTCGAGGATTGGTGGTCAAATGACCCAGGAGACGGTTACGAACGGCACTGAAGCCCTGTTCACTCGCGAAGGCATGCCTCCCGTTAAGGAAATGATCCCGTGTGCCCTTCAGCACGTACTGGCATCGTTTGCCGGCATCATTACCCCGGCGGTCATCATGGCCGGCGTCTACGGCTTTAATAGCCAGCAGAGTACCGACATCATCCAGGTCGCGCTCATTCTTTCGGCGATCGACACGGCCCTTCAGGCCTTCGCTCCCTTCCGTCGCATCGGCGGCGGCCTGCCCATCGTCATGGGCGTTTCGTTCGCGTTCCTGCCGGCCCTGCAGGCCATGGGTGCCTCGGGCTTTAGCTTTGGTGCGCTGCTGGGTGGCGAGATCGTCGGCGGCGCCGTCGCGGTCCTCTTTGGTCTGGCCTACAGCAAGATCAAGTGGCTGTTCCCGCCCGTCGTGACCGGTACGGTCATCTTCTCCATCGGCGTTTCGCTGTATCCCACGGCCGTCAAGTATATGGCCGGCGGTATGGGTACGCCGCTGTGGGGCACCCCGCAGGCCTGGTGCGTCGCTCTTATCACCTTCGCCGTGGTCTTTGCGCTCGCCAACTTTGGCAAGGGCACGCTCAAGCTGGGATCCGTGTTCTTTGGCATGATCGTTGGCATGATCGTCTCCATCCCCTTTGGCATGATCGACTTCTCCAGCGTCGCCACCGCTCAGGTCTTCGCCCTTCCCAAGCTCATGCCCTACGCGCTCGAGTTTGATCCCGAGGTCTGCATTACCCTCGCCGTCGTGTTCCCCATGGTCGCCATCCAGGTTATCGGTGACGTCTCCGCCGCCTGCCTGGGCTCCATCGACCGTATGCCCACCGAGCGCGAGCTCTCCGGCGCTATCGTGTCCCAGGGCCTCACCTCTATGGTCGGCGGTCTGCTGGGCGGTCTTCCCACCAGCGCCCTTGGCCAGAACGTGGGCATCATCTGCTCCAACAAGGTCGTCAACAAGTGGGTCTTTGTGATCATCGCGGCCGTCTTTGCCATCGCCGGCCTGTTCCCGCAGCTCTCTGCCGTCCTTTCCGCTATCCCGCAGCCCGTCATCGGCGGCGCGACCGTCGGCGTCTTTGGCACCATCACCATGAACGGCGTGCGCATGTTCACCCGCGAGGGCCTCACGCAGCGCACTACCACCATCGTCGGCACCTCCGTCGTCTTTGGCCTGGGTATCTGGATGGCCAGCGGTTGCCTTGCCGGCGAGGGTATGCCCGCCTGGGTGTCCACCGTCATCGGCTCCAATGCCGTAACCCCCACCGCCATCATGGCCATTGTCCTTAACCTGATCCTTCCGCAGACGCCGGTCGTGGCTCAGCACATCGATGCTGCCAAGGACGCTGCCGTGGATCTGGTCTTGCCCGAGAGCAAGAAGTAACCAATTCGGTGCTATTCGTCGGCGGACGCATCGCCTCGTCCGCCGACGCCATGCGGCACCAAGCCGCACTTCAAAGGGTTTGTCCCTTTGGTGAAGCGTTGACGGGAGAGGGCCCGTTTCCGGTGTAGGCCGGCGCTTCGCACTCCGCCATGTCAGAGGTGTCAAACCCCGCCCCTGATGTTGAAGGGAGCATTTATGCTTCTGGTCGCTAACGGTTCCGTCTTTACCCGCAACGCTCAGACCCCGTTCATTCCAAACGGTGCGGTCGCCATTGACGGAGATACGATCGTCGAAGTGGGCCCCGAGCGCGAGCTCAAGGCCAAGTACCCGGATGCCGAGTACGTCGACGCCCAGGGCAACCTCATCATGCCCGGACTCATCAACTGCCACACCCACATCTACTCGGGTCTGGCCCGCGGCCTTGCCATTAAGGGCTGCAACCCCACCAACTTCCTGGAGAATCTCGAGCAGCAGTGGTGGAAGATCGACGACAACCTGACGCTCGACGGCACCAAGGCCAGCGCCTATGCCACGATTTTGGACTCCATCCGTGATGGCGTCACCACGATCTTCGATCACCATGCGAGCTTCTGCGAGATCCCGGGAAGCCTCTTTACCATTAAGGATGCAGCTCAGGAGCTGGGCATGCGTTCGTGCCTGTGCTACGAGGTCTCCGATCGCCGCGGCCAGGAAAAGTGCGACCAGGCCATTGCCGAGAACGCCGAATTTGCCCAGTGGGCCGCCAAGGAGCGTCGCGATAACGACAACCACATGATCGCCGCCATGTTTGGCGGTCACGCCACCTTTACACTGTCGGACGAGACCATGGATAAGATGGCCGAGGCCAACAACGGCCTGACCGGCTTCCACATCCACGTGTGCGAGGGCATGAACGACGTGTGGGACTCCCGCCTCAACCGCGGTGGCATCAGCCCCGTCGAGCGCCTGCTGCAGCACAACCTGCTGGGTCCCGACACCATGCTGGGCCACTGCATCCACGTGACGCCCGCCGAGATGGATATCGTCAAGGAGTCCGGCACCTGGCTGGTCAACAACCCCGAATCCAATATGGGCAACGCCGTGGGCTGCGCCCCCGTGCTCGAGTTCTTCCGCCGCGGCATCCCCGTGTGCATGGGCACCGACGCCTACACCCACGATATGCTCGAGAGCCTCAAGGTCTTCCTGATTATCCAGCGCCACAACGCCGCCATGCCCAACGTGGGCTGGTGCGAGGCCATGACGATGCTGTTCGAGAACAACGCCAAGATGGCCAGCAAGTACTTCGATCGCAAGCTCGGTGTGCTCGAGGCCGGCGCCGCCGCCGACGTCATCGTTATGGACTACAAGCCCTTTACGCCGCTGAGCGAGGAGAACATCGACGGCCACATGCTCTTTGGCATGATGGGCAAAAACTGCCGCACCACCATCATCAACGGCCGTGTCCTGTACAAGGATCGCGAGTTCGTTGGCATTGATGAGGACAAGATCAACGCGTGGACCATGGCCGAGTCCAAGAAGCTCTGGAGCACGCTCAACGATCGCACCTACTAATTCACAAGTAGATTCGCGCGCGTCGGATGTTTCGCCACATCCGGCGCGCGCATAGGCGGCCTCCGCGGGGTCGCCGGCGCTGTGCTAGCGCTACACCGTATTTGCGCCCGCCGCGCGGTCTCGCCGGGCGTTACAGAGAGGAACTCATTATGAGCGACATCATGAGGCCGATCCCGTTTTCGCAGCTGATGAACTGGATCATCGAGGAGCACAAGACTCAGGGCGCCGTCTTTGGCGTGCGCAAGATGGTCACGACCAACCAGGAGGGCGCGCTTCCCATTTTTGACGAGCGCATCGAGACTCCGTTTGGCCCGGCCGCCGGTCCCAATACGCAGTTGGCCCAGAACATCGTGGCATCCTACGTGGCCGGTTCCCGCTTCTTTGAGCTCAAGACCGTTCAGGTTATGGACGGCGAGGAGCTCTCCAAGTGTGTCAACAAGCCCTGCATTGTGGCGCAGGACGAGTGCTACAACTGCGAGTGGTCGACCGAGCTCGAGGTTCCGCAGGCTTTTGCCGAGTACGTGAAGGCATGGTTTGCCTGCCACCTGATCGCTCGCGAGTACGGCCTGGGCAGCCCGGACGGCTTTGTCTTCAACATGTCCGTGGGTTATGACCTGGAGGGCATCAAGAGCCCCAAGGTCGACGCCTACATCGAGGGCATGAAGGACGCCAGCGGCTCCGACGTCTGGAACGAGTGCCGCGCATGGGCGCTCGCCAACCTGGACAAGTTTGAGCATGTCGACGCCGCGTTTGTCGAGTCCATCCCGGCACGCGTCTCCAACTCCATCACCGAGTCTACCCTGCACGGCTGCCCGCCCGCCGAGATCGAGCGCATCGCGACCTACCTCATCACCGAGAAGGGCCTCAACACCTACATCAAGTGCAACCCCACGCTGCTGGGCTATGAGTTTGCACGTCAGCGCCTCAACGAGCTGGGCTTTGACTACATCGTCTTCGACGATACGCACTTCCGCGAGGACCTGCAGTGGGCCGACGCCGTGCCCATGTTCGAGCGCCTGATTGCCCTGTGCGCCGAGCGCGGCCTGGAGTTTGGCGTCAAGCTCACCAACACCTTCCCCGTCGACGTGACGAGGAACGAGCTGCCTTCCACCGAGATGTACATGTCCGGCCGTTCGCTGTTCTCGCTGACCATCGAGGCTGCCCGTCGCATTACCGAGCAGTTTGACGGCAAGCTGCGCATCAGCTACTCCGGCGGTGCCACGGTCTACAACATCCGCGCCCTGTACGATGCCGGCATTTGGCCCGTCACCCTGGCGACCGACGTGCTCAAGCCCGGTGGCTACGAGCGCTTTAGTCAGATGGCCGGCGAATTTGGCGATCTGGACGGCAAGCCGTTCGCGGGCGTCTCTCTCGACGCCGTGACCGCGATCAAGACTGATTCGCTCACCAACCCGCTCTACAAGAAGCCGCTGCGCCCGCTGCCCGACCGCAAGGTTGCCGGCAAGAGCCCGCTTTCCGACTGCTTTACCACGCCGTGCCGCACGAGCTGCCCCATCCAGCAGGACATTCCCGCCTACCTGGCGGCTGTTGACGAGGGCCGCTACGAGGACGCACTCAACATTATCATCGAGCGCAACGCCCTGCCGTTCATTACCGGCACCATCTGCCCGCATCCCTGCGGCCGTGCCTGCGAGCGTGCGTTCTACGAGCCCGAGGGCGCCCAGATCCGCGCCAGCAAGCTCAAGGCCGCCCGCGAGGCCATGACCGCCGTGCTGCCCAAGCTGCGCGCCCAGGCCATCGCCAACGACGGCGAGCGCAACGTTGCCGTTATCGGCGGCGGCCCGGCCGGTCTGGCGACGGCGTTCTTCCTGACGCGCGCCGGCGTGCCCGTCACCATCTTTGAGGCCCGCGATTCGCTCGGCGGCGTGGTCCGTCACGTGATTCCTGAGTTCCGCATTGCGAGCGACGATATCTCCCACGATGCCGAGCTCTGCCTGGCCTTTGGCGCCAAGGTGCAGCTCAATGCTCGCGTGGATTCCATTGACGAGCTCAAGGCCCAGGGCTTTACCGACGTGGTCGTGGCCACCGGTGCCTGGATGCCCGGCTCTGCGGGCCTGGGCGAGGGTGCCGAGCTTGACGTGCTGGAGTTCCTCGAGGCCGCCAAGAAGGGCGAGAAGCTCGAGCTGGGCGAGGATGTCGTGGTCATCGGCGCCGGCAACACCGCCATGGACGCGGCTCGCGTGGCCAAGCGCCTGGCTGGTGTGAAGAACGTGCGCCTGGTGTATCGCCGCACCAAGAAGCAGATGCCCGCCGACGAGGAAGAGCTCGATTTTGCTCTTGCCGACGGCGTTGAGTTCTGCGAGCTGCTGGCGCCCAAGGCGCTCAACGGCGCCGTGCTGACCTGCGATGTTATGGAGCTTGGCGAGCCGGATGCAAGCGGCCGTCGCAGCCCCGTCGCCACGGGCGAGACCGTCGAGCTTCCCGCCACCACGGTGATCTGCGCCGTGGGCGAGGGCATCGATGCCAGCCTGTACGATGCCGCGGGCGTCGAGCACGACCGTCGCGGCCGCCTTGCTGCCACCTCCACCGGCGTCGAGGGCGTTTGGGCTGCGGGCGACTGCCGCCGCGGTCCCGCCACCGTGGTCGAGGCTATTGCCGACGCCGCCGAGGTCGCCCGTGCCATCGCCGGCGTGGACTTTAACAAGTACGCCGACCAGAATGCTCAGGCCGGTCGCGAGGACACCTGCTACGAGCGCAAGGGGTCGCTGTGCCGCGACAAGCGCAACTGCACCAAGACCCGCTGCCTGGGCTGCGGCTCGGTGTGCGAGGTCTGCTGCGACGTGTGCCCCAACCGCGCCAACGTGGCAATTAAGGTGCCGGGCCTGGCCAAGCATCAGGTCGTCCATGTCGACGGCATGTGCAACGAGTGCGGCAACTGCGCTGTGTTCTGCCCCTACCAGGAGGGTCGTCCCTACAAGGACAAGCTCACCCTGTTCTGGAGCGAGCAGGACATGGAGAACTCCGAGAACGAGGGCTTCCTGGCCGTGGGCGAGGACCACTTTAAGGTCCGCGTCGCCGGCACGGTCCGCACCGTCTCGGTCGATGCCGTCAACACCGGCCTTCCCGAGGCCGTCCGCCTGACCATCAAGGCCGTGCGTGACAACTATTCGTACCTTCTTAAGAAATAGGCGAGTCTCTTATGGCCAAATCCATTCAACATAACGTGGCCTACGTTGCCTGCGGAAGCGGTTGCGCCTCCGCAGGCGGCGACGCCCGCTGCAGCGAAGGCTGCATTGGCTGTGGCGCCTGCGTCACGGCCTGTCCCCACGGTGCCATTACGCTGGTCGATGGCATCGCCCGCGTGGACCGCTCCAAGTGCACGGGCTGTGGCCTGTGCGGCATGGCGTGCCCGCAGCGCGTGATTGCCTTCGTCCCCGGCTACCAGAACATTCTGGTGCGCTGCAACAACACCGATAAGGGTGCCATTGCGCGCAAGGTCTGCGACACGAGCTGCATCGCTTGCGGTATGTGCGCCAAAAAGTGCCCTGCCGGCGCTATCCGCATCGAGGACAACTGCGCCCATATCGACGGCGTGGACTGCCTGTCGTGCGGCATGTGCGCCGTCGTCTGCCCCCACGGCGCCATCCACGACCGCACCGGCATCGCCGCCGGCGTGTAGAAGGGAATCACCATGGCACAGGAATTCACTTTTACCGTTAACGGCGTCGAGCGCACGACGACCCAAAACAAACCGCTGCTGCGCTACCTGCGCGACGACCTGCACATTCACTCCGCCAAGGACGGCTGCTCCGAGGGCGCCTGCGGTACCTGCACCATTCATGTGGACGGTGCGGCCGTCAAGGCGTGCGTGCTGACCACCGCTCTTGCCGCCGGCCGTAACATCGTGACCGTCGAGGGCCTGCCCCAGGACGTGCGCGAGGCCTTTGTGTACGCCTTTGGCGCCGTGGGCGCCGTGCAGTGCGGTTTTTGCATTCCCGGCATGGTCATGGCGGGCGTAGCGCTCATCGCCGAGGATCCCGAGCCCACCGAGGAGCAGATTAAGTACGCCATTCGCGGTAACGTCTGCCGCTGCACCGGCTACAAAAAGATTATCGAGGGCATCTCGCTGGCCGCTGCGGTGCTCCGCGGCGAAAAGCAGATCGATGAGGACCTGGAGCGCGGCGATGACTACGGCGTGGGCAAGCGCGCCTTCCGTATCGACGTGCGCAAGAAGGTGCTCGGCGAGGGCAAGTATCCCGACGACATCGACGAGCTCGATCAGCCGGGCCTGACCTATGCCAGCGCCGTGCGCTCCAAGTATCCGCGCGCCCGTGTGCTCTCCATCGACACTTCCAAGGCCGAGGCCCTGCCCGGTGTGGTGGGCATCCTGCGCGCCGAGGACGTGCCGGTCAACCAGGTCGGCCACCTTATCCAGGACTGGGACGTCATGATCGCGGCGGGCGATATCACCCGCTGCGTGGGCGATGCCATCGTGCTGGTGGTCGCCGAGGACGAAGCGACGCTCGAGAAGGCCAAGAAGCTCGTAAAGATCGATTACGAGCCGCTGGAGCCCGTGCGCAACATTGTCGAGGCCAGGGCTGCCGACGCCCCGCGCCTGCATGACAGCTTCTTTGCCTTTGGCAACACGGTGGAGCTCAAGGACAACGTGTGCCAGAGCCGCCATGTGACGCGCGGCGACGCCGCCAAGGCGCTGGCCGAGAGCGCGTTTACCGTGACGCAGCGCTTTACCACGCCCTTTACCGAGCATGCCTTCTTGGAGCCCGAGTGCGCCGTTGCCTTCCCGTACAAGAACGGCGTCAAGGTGCAGTCGACCGACCAGGGTGCCTACGACACGCGCAAAGAGTGTGCCCACATGTTTGGCTGGGACAACGAGCCCGAGCGCGTGGTCGTCGAGACCATGCTCGTGGGCGGCGGCTTTGGCGGCAAGGAGGACGTGTCCATCCAGCATCTGGCCGCGCTCGCCGCATATAAGTTCCAGCGTCCTGTGAAGTGCAAGCTCACGCGTGCCGAGTCGCTCGCTTTCCATCCCAAGCGCCATGCCATGGACGGTACCTTTACGCTGGGCTGCGACGCCGAGGGCAACTTTACCGGTCTGGACTGCGAGATCAACTTTGACACCGGCGCCTACGCGTCGCTGTGCGGCCCGGTGCTCGAGCGCGCCTGCACGCATGCCGTCGGCCCCTACAAGTACCAGAACACCGACATTCGCGGTTTTGGCTACTACACCAACAACCCGCCCGCCGGCGCGTACCGCGGCTTTGGCGTTTGCCAGTCCGAGTTTGCGCTCGAGAGCCTGATCGACTTGCTGGCAGAGAAGGTCGGCCTGGACCCGTGGGAGATTCGTTACCGTAATGCCATCGAGCCGGGCGAGGTTCTGCCCAACGGCCAGATCGCCGACTGCTCCACGGCGCTTAAGGAGACGCTGCTCGAGGTCAAGGATGCCTACTACGCGCATCCCGGACACGCCGGTATCGCCTGCGCCATGAAGAACGCCGGCGTGGGCGTGGGCCTGCCCGATGCCGGCCGCTGCAAGATCCGCATCGAGGATGGCCGCGCCGTGGTCTACGCCGCCACGTCCGACATCGGCCAGGGCTGTAACACCGTCTTTTTGCAAGACGTTGCCGAGGCCTGCGGTCTGCCGCTGAGCTGCATCGCCAACGGCGAGTGTTCCACCGAGAACGCTCCCGACTCCGGCACCACGTCTGGCTCGCGTCAGACGGTCGTGACCGGCGAGGCCGTACGCGGTGCCGCCTTCCTGCTGCGCGATGCCATGGTTGGCATCGAGGCCGGCAAGCCCGCACCCGATGCTCCCGTGAGCGCGCATGGTGACGGTGTCAAGATTGAGTACGACGACGGTCGCGCATATCAGCTGCGCGCGCAGGAACTCGTCGCCGGCCAGGGCATGCATCCCCAGGATCCCGCGACCGCCATCAAGGCGCTCGAGGGATGCGAGTTTGGCTACGTGTACCTGGAGCCGACCGACAAGCTGGGCGCCGACGTGCCCAACCCCAAGAGCCACATCTGCTACGGCTTTGCCACGCATGTGGTCATTTTGGACGATGACGGCCGCGTGAGCGAGGTCTATGCCGCGCACGATTCCGGCAAGGTGGTCAACCCCATCTCCATTCAGGGTCAGATCGAAGGCGGCGTGCTCATGGGTATGGGCTATGCGCTTACCGAGGACTGGCCGCTCAAGGACTGCGTACCCCAGGCCAGGTACGGCACGCTCGGGCTGTTCCGTGCGCCCGAGATTCCGGATATCCATGCCATCTACGTGGAAAAGGACGAGCTGCTGCCCGTGGCATACGGCGGCAAGGGCATCGGCGAGATTGCCACGATCCCCACGGCGCCCGCCGTACAGAACGCCTACCGCGCGTTCGACGGCAAGCTGCGTCCGGATCTGCCCATGGTGGATACCCCGTACAGCCGCGCCCGTCACCGTGGGTAGGGCGCAGACGGCATTGCTGATGGGCTGTTCGCGCACAACACCAACTGTATATGCTGCACCTTTGGCCCCGGCTCCATCGCGAGCCGGGGCCTTTTGTTTGGAGCGGAAACTGTGTTCCGGATTCAAGCCTCAGAATGGGATGAACGGATGGCATGTTTGGCGGAAACTACGGCCCAGTTTTTGGCTCCAGAACGGGATGTATTTTCCGGAACGGTCCACGTGCGGTGGTGTACCGCCCCTTTCGTGTGCGCCGCTTGTCGAATTACGTTATAGCTAGCTATATTATAGGAAGGTATAATATAGCTAGCTATAACGCAAAGGAAGGATGGCCCTATGTTTATCGGAAGAACAGTGGAAATGTCCGAGCTCAATCGACTGTATGGCACGGGCTCCTTTGAGATGCCTGTGATTTACGGCCGCCGTCGCGTGGGCAAAACGCGCCTTATCACAGAGTTTATCCAAGGCAAGAAGGCTATTTACTTTCAAGCTCGTCGTACCAATGCAGAGGCAAACCTGCATGGCTTTAGCCAGGCGATACTTGCGGGCTCCGTTGGTGTTGCTGGCGTGTCGTTTCGTAGTTTTGACGAGGCGTTCGATGCGTTGGCTACCATGGCTCGCACGGAACGTTTGATTGTCGTGATCGACGAGTATCCTTATCTCGCCCAATCGAATCCCGAGATCAGCTCGTTGCTGCAAGACAAGATCGATCACTTGTACAAAGAGACCAAGCTTATGCTTATCCTGTGCGGGTCGTCGCTTTCGTTTATGGAAGAGCAGGTGTTGGGCTACGAGAGCCCACTATACGGTAGGCGTACGGCCCAGTTTAAGATCATGCCGCTCGATTTTACGACGACCCTCGGGTTGTGGCAGAGCATGGGTCGCGAAGACGCTGCAGTTTGCTATGGCATGACAGGTGGCATTCCTGCATATATCGAGAAAGTCGATCCTGCCGCACCGCTCAAGGACAACATCAAACGTCTTTTTCTAACTCCTACGGGCTATCTCTTTGAGGAGCCGAGTAACCTGCTATTGCAGGAGTGCCGCAATCCCGAGCAATATGATGCGATCGTGCAAGCAATTGCCCAGGGGCGCTCGAAGATCTCGGAGATTGCGAGCTCTACGGGAATCCCTGCGAGCAACGTAAAGAGCTATGTGGATAAGCTGGCGTCGCTTGGGATTGTCGAGCGCGAGCTGCCCCTAAACGAGACGAGCAATAAGCGAGCCGTGTATCTGCTGAGCGATCAGATGTTTAGGTTCTGGTACAAGTTTGTTCCGCAGAACATCGGGCTGATTCAAAACGATATGGCCGAGATGGCGTATGAGCGCATTGAGCCGCACGTATCGGATTACATGGGTACGGTCTTTGAGCTTATATGCAGACAATACGTGTACGAACTCGCGCGGGCGGGCCAGCTTGATGTGGTTCCGGCAAGCGTTGGGCGCTGGTGGGGGACGGATAATCGCACGCATACGCAGGAAGAAATCGACTTGATTGTTGACGATGGCGAGGGCACTGCGCTGTTTGCGGAATGCAAATGGCGCAATGAACCGGTGGGCGAAGACGTGCTGCAAAAGCTCGTGCATCGAAGCGAGCTCTTTAGGCGGCAGCACAAAAGCTATGCGATCTTCTCGAAGCGAGGCTTTACGCAAGGATGTCAGGAAGCTGCGGCGAGCAGGGGAGATGCCAAGCTGATTTCGTTTGCCGAGATGTGCGAGCGGAGATAACCAAGCACGCTCTGATGTGATGCTCGGAATGGGTCGCGCTAAGGATGCCAAGCGTAAAACCTTCAATGAAAATGGCGTAAAAACTACATCTGTCATGGCGTAAAAACTACATTAAAAGTAGCGTAAAATCAGCATTGAGAATGGCGTAATTTCGCATATCGCGTGATAGAGAGGGACGGCCGTCTATGGATGCACCAAAGAGATTGACCCAAAAGGGATATAGGCCCCGGCTCATAGAGGAGCGCCTCGACACCCTTGTGCGGGCGTTTGGCTGTGTGGAGATCAACGGCCCCAAATGGTGCGGCAAGACCTGGACGGCGCTCTCTCGCTCGGCGAGCGTCTCCAGGCTCGATGAGCCTGCGCAGCGTGCGGCGGCAGAGGTCGACCCAAGCCTGGCGCTCATCGGCGATGCGCCACACCTGGTCGATGAATGGCAGGAGGTGCCCGAGGTTTGGGATGCCGCCCGGCGTTTCGTGGACGCGAGCGGCAACGAACGGGGGACACTTTTGCTCACGGGCTCGACCGCGCTCAAAAGCGAGGAGCGCAGCCATGTTCGTCATTCCGGCACGGGTAGGATCGCCCGTCTGTCAATGCGCCCCATGGCCCTGTGTGAGTCGGGCGACGGCGAGCCGCTCGTGTCACTGGCAAGTCTCTTTAAGGGCGAGGATTTTGCCCCTCAGCGTCGCGAGAGCACGGTGGATGACGTCGCCCGCTGGTGCTGCAGGGGCGGTTGGCCTGCAAATCTTGGGCTTTCGGAAGATCTTGCGCGAGAGACGGCAAGCCAGTACGTGCACTCGGTGCTCGACGTCAACGTGCTGGACGAGGGCATGTCGCCCGAGCTTGCACACGGCCTTTTGCGAGCTCTTGCCATGAACGAGAGCCAGGCTGTCACGTACAAGACGCTCGTAAAGGACGCCTCGTACGGTGAGGCGGGCCCCGACGAGAGGACCATTGCTGCGTACTTGGACCTCTTCAACAGGCTCAAGCTGACCGAGGACCTGTGCGGATGGGAGCCGCCCATGCGCTCGAAGGCCCGCGTTCGCGTGCGCCCCAAGCGCTACTTCTGTGACCCGTCACTTGCGGCGGCGTTGCTGGGGGCTACCCCTGAGCGGCTGCTTGGCGATATGCAAACGCTGGGGATGCTCTTTGAGAATCTCGTCCTGCGCGACGTGCGCGTGTTCCTTTCCACCTACGGCGGTGTCGACAACAGTGTCCATTATTTCCGAGATGAGAAGGGCCTTGAGGTCGATCTGATCGTTGAGCACGACGGGCGCTGGGGAGCCATCGAGGTCAAGCTGAGTGATGCGAAAGCAGACGATGGAGCGAGAAATCTCAAGGCGCTGGAGAGGAAAGTGCTCTCCAATCCTGCCGCCCAGAATGCCGCGCCGGCGTTTTTGGCGGTCGTGGTTGGAAAGGGGAGCATTGCCTACACACGCGACGACGGCGTGGCGGTGATTCCCATGGCGGCACTTGGGGCGTAGTGGTTTTGCGGGCGTGCCGTGCTTCCTTTACCGAAAATCCATTTGGTAAACCAGATGCTCGCGGATAGAATAAAGTTGACGGCAGCCCAAGGGTGATAGCTGGGCAGTGCCGTTGCTTGGTCAAGAGGTCAGTGCCTTAATGGCAGCGACTTGTTATGCTTCGAATGCTGCTTGAGTGCCTCGGAAAGTTCGATAAGCGTCGTGAAGAGCGAGACCAAAGCAACCAAGAGCTCTACGAGCTCTGATGGGCCCGGGATGACCGCTGATTCAAGTCACCGGGCCTAAATTTTTTTCACACATTTGAATAGAGCGGGCGACTCTCTTGGGGCCGTTTGCATGGCGTGTGCTTGGCGCATGGTATTGCGCCCCGCTTTCACGTCCGCACGGGCGCCTATCCTTACAGCAATGTAGCCGCCTGTGTAGTAAGCGGCCAGCAACGGAGAAAGGCCCTAACCGTGTCAGCTGAAAAGACGCCGTGTATCTCGGCTATCGATACGACGAACTTTGCGCGCCAGGTTGTGCTGGACTTTGAGTTTGCGCCGGTGCCAAAGCAGCGCCAACGTCGTGGACTGCGCAACGAGATTATCGAGGTCGGCGCCGTCAAGCTCGATTACCACGGCAACGTTATGGGCGAGTTCTCGCAGTTTGTGCAGACGGAATTTACCGAAGGCGTTGCGTTTCCCGTCCGCGAGCTCACAGGGATATCGGCCGTGGATACCGCGATGGCCGATCCGCTCTATGTGGTGATCAAAAGGCTCAGCGATTGGATCGGTCGCTACTCCGCCCAGGTGGTTTGCTGGAGCGGGGCGGATCGTCGACAGCTTTTGACCGAGTGCCAGGCAAAGCACATCGATCTTTCCGCATTTCCTACGGATTGGGCCGACCTGCAGGCGTTTTACACCTCGATCATGGACGTGGGCAGCCACGGGTGCGTCTCTTTGAGTGACGCGGCGACGTGGTTTGGCATCGAGTTCGACGAGTCGACGGGTCACGCCCACAGCGCCCTTGCCGATGCGCGCGTGACCGCCAAGCTGCTCAAGCAGGTGATGGACGGGGACTACCGCGTGAGCCCGCGCGCCCAGGAAGTCCGCCAGCGGTGGGGGATGGGCGAGCGAGCTCAGACGCGCCTTTCTAGCAAGTGCCCCGAGCTGGGCGACCTGCTGCTGAAGCTGAAGGCGGCGGGAAGGTAGGCGGGTGCCCATTGGGCGTAAGCAGAAGGAATGGTTGCGGGAAGGATTCCAGAATCAGCATCAGAGGGCTGTGCTTGAGATGCTATTCAAGGACACGCTGACGCCCGCCGAGACCAGGCAGGTCAAGAGTATGGACACCGAGATGGCATCCATTGTCGAAGAACGGCTTGCTAACATGATTCGCTGGATGGGCAGGCATAGACCCGTGACGCTGCGCGCGTTATCGTTCACAATGAGGCGTACAGGCTGCCAGAGGTGAACAGTTCCGACGAGGTTCTGAGCAACTGCATCATCGAGATTATCGAGTAGTTCTACGAGAGGGATTTGGCGGCGTGGAGCAATCTAGTTTTACGCGTTTGCAGGAGGAAGCCGGTATGGCAGACGAACTTGTTTTTAGTGGCGGCGAGATAGTTTACACCATGCCTCAACTGCCCAAAGTTGCATCTGTGCCGCTGAACGGTAGCGCCGTGCTGGTTGGTTTTAAGGACGCTCCCGATGGGGAGGAGGTCCTCTTTGATTTTGACCCTCGGGCTGAAAAGGCTACGAAGCTCGACTATGAACTTGCAGCCGTTAGCGGGCTCCTCACGGGCGCGTTGAATATCCTGTGGCAGAAAGACTTCAACCTAGAGGGTGCCAAAGAGTGGGGCGACGAGAAGGTTGGCAAATTCGTTCTTACGATTGCCAAGTCTGCGGGTATGACAAAGGCGGATGCAACTCTAGAAGACGCTATTCGCTTTCTAGAGAAAGGGTTTCCTCTTGCCGCGGACAAGCTGACTGCCGAGTTTGGCGGCGGGCTCCAACATCATCTGCGGGATTTCTCGCACCACCCGAGCTTGGTTGGCCTTGCGTGTTCGATCCTCTCGCAATTCACGTGCAAAGGCTATGGCACCGATACGGCCGGCCGGTTTGTCGCCTTTGACCTGCCTGCCGCCGCCTTCGATCCTGACCGCCCTCTTATAGGCAGGAACGTTCCAGAGAAGATCGCGTTTGGCACTCTGTTCTGGGCAATGCATCTCGTGAGCGACATGGCGGGGTCTAGTTCAAACCCCGGTAAGGGGACGGGTATTCCCGGCGTTGTGCTGTCCCTGCTAAAGGAGCTCTCCTCCCTGCCTGTTTTTCAAGACATGCGGATTGCCTATAAGGGCAAGGATATTCGCATTCAGCAATGGATCTCAAAGCTGTTTAACGGAACGGCGTTCAAAACCGAGGACGGCAAGCCCATTCGCTTCGACCTTCGGACGGAAGTCGGTCTTTTCGATCAAGCTTTAAGCCAGGTGCCAGCAGTCGTGGCCAACGAGGTTATCGTTCGTTGTCTCTACATGCTTTCAAGGCTCAAGGCCGAGCTAGAACGTTGCGAAGTGAGTGATGTCTCCGGCTTGCGCAAGCTCAAGGCTTCGCATTTCATGCCCTACAACAGCAGGGCCCTCACTCGCATGGTCACGGTTTCGAGTACTTCGTTCGTTCTGGCGAATCTGGCGACGGCGGCGGTCAGGGCGGGTATCGAATGCGAGGGGAACAAGGTCGTGTTCGCCCAGAAGTTCTTCTTGCGAATAAACTACGTTGGAGTTGGACGCCTTGCGTTTGCACTCCATGCCGACTGGGGCTATATGGCGGAGGAAATGTCCGAGGCTTGGACTGAGCGCGCCAGGCGCCGCCAGGATATCTTCGATGGATTCCACTTTTATAGCCTAGATAGAGAGACGACGAGGATTGCCTTCTCGCTGAAGCTTGCCGCCATCAACTACGACTGCGGGAACGAGAAGAGCGAAGTGCGCAAAGGGCAAAAGAGGAGCTGGGCCCGCGCGTGGCAGGATTCGGTCACGGATGGCCTAGGCATTGATGCAGACGGCTATTTTTTGAGCGAGGAAGATGCGTACGGAGCCCTTGAGGCTATTTCGCGGCAGCGAGGCGGCAAGGTGCGCGCCTTGCTGATCGCTCAGGAGCTGGTTGAGTTTCGCCCCTATTTCCAGATAGGAGATGAAGAGAAGAAGGAATACAAAGGTTTGAAGGGGAGCGGGGCTTGGGTTAAAGATGAATTTCCCAGGAGACAAGACGCGGTTGATTTGGACGCCGTGCGTTCCCTAGAGAAGCAATGCGGGGCGCATATCCGTGAGCTCTCAGGTACATTGCCAAAGGTCTTGGTAGGCGGCGCCATTGCCGTGGCGGCGGCCCTGGGCACAGGAGGAGTGGCCGCGGCATTGGCTCCGGATATTGCTGTCGGTATCTTTGGAGGCTCGTTTGTCGGCCTTCACGGGGCTGCGCTCGTCAATGCGAGTCTTGCTGCTGCTGGCGGCGGCGCCTTGGCCGCCGGCGGCATGGGCATGGCCGGTGGCACCGCTTTAATTGCTGGCGGCGGCGCTGCGTTTGGCCTTTTGGGTTCTAGCGGCGTTGCCCTGGCGGCGTCGATGGGGGAGGACTATGCGCAGTTCGTGCTCGTTGAATGCTCAAGGCTTCTCGCATTTCTTGATGTGGCAACTGACCGCTGCCCGCATGAGGGAGCCATTTTGGTGCAGAAGGCGGTCGAGGCCGTGCAGCGCAGCATCGCTGGTGTTGAGGAGGATGTCGAGAAGGAGAATGGAAAGGGGGACCGCAGGAATGGCAGGTTGCTTAAGCAGTTGAAGAAGGGTCTTGGGTATTTGACTTCGACCCTTAAGCAGATCGAGAAGATGCAGAAGCGCCTTGGTGCCGCCGGTGAGAGCGAGCCGCTCAACAGCTTGCCAGCATCGGGTGGCGAATAGGTCGGGGCGATTCGGCTGCAATTCCGTGTCATCATCGCCACCGCTTAAGATGGTCCCGTGTTTGCCCATCTTTTTGCGAGGCGCGATGAGCATGTCGGCGACTTGCTCGATGTCTGATTTGCCCTTCGATCAGTTCTTGTCGAGCTCCTTTGGGCGGGAGGGGCAGCGATCTAGATATCCGCTCTTGGCATATGAGACAAGAAACCCGTAAGTCCGTGGCAATGTCAAAAGGCATACACAAGTGTCAGTCTTTTGACATCGTATGATTTTGGGGAGTGGCGCGCAGCGATCGCGCGCCACCCTGACGGCGTAAGCGTTTGCTTGCGTTGTAAAATCTAACGATATGAGCATCCCGGTTGCTTCTGTGCTTCGATGCTCTCGTCTTTGGCACCCTCCGCTCAGTGGGGGACTGACTGCAAACGGCGTAAACAAGAAAGAGGAGACAACCGCAAATGAAAGCAACCGAGGCAAATCTACTCGACCTTATGGGCGTGGCGAAGATGCAGTTCGTCATTCCCGTGTACCAGCGAATTTACTCGTGGAGTGTAAAAGAGTGCGAGGTGCTTTGGGATGACGTCATGCGAGCGGGTCGTGATGGCGTATCGCACTTCGTGGGGTCAATGCTTTATATCCCCGAGTCCGAGAGCTCTGCCACGAGCATTTCGCGCGTGCTTCTGATTGACGGACAGCAGCGCATGACGACGTTTTCGTTGATGATTGCAGCTTTGGCTGACTATTTGGAGAGCAACCCCGACAAGGCTGGCTTCCTTGGCGACCTCAAAATCTCGGCGCTGAGGAAAAATTACCTCTTTAACGATGACGACTACAACGGTCTGGCACGCTACAAGCTGGTGCTCTCGCAGGACGATAAAGAGACGCTGTTCTCCATCGTGTCTGGGGCTCCCGTGCCAGATGAAAAATCGGATCGCATTGTCGAAAACCATGCGTTCTTCCGTGAAAAGATGCACGGGAAATCATTCGACCCTGCAAGGCTTTGGGCGGGGCTAAACCGCGTGCAGGTCATCGACACTAAGCTCACCGCTGGCGTTGATAATGCCCAGCTCATATTTGAGTCCATGAACTCCAAGGGCAAGCCGCTCACGCCCATTGACCTCATCCGTAACTACGTTCTAATGTCGCTTCCCAACGACGAACAGACCAATCTTTATGAGGGTTATTGGCATCCACTCGAGTGCTTGTTCGGAAAAGGCGGCGAGGACGAGTTCAATGCATTTATCTGGTACTGGCTGTGGCTTAAAGTTCCCAATAGGATGCCGAAGGAGAACGAGGCCTACTACGAGTTTAAGCGCTATTTCGCCGACGACTACGATGGTGACACCGAGGGCCTGCTTAAGGAGCTGCGAGGGTATGCACATAGATACGCCAGTCTGTTCCTTGGTAAGGAGAAGGACGACGGACTGCGCCGAGTGTTCGGCAGAATCGTAAGCCTCGATGTGAAGCAGATAAGGCCCCTCTTAATGTTGCTTTATTCGGTTTACGAGGGGAATGGACTAGACCGCAATGCGTTTTTACGTATCTGCGAGACTATCGAGTCGTTTCTGTTCAGGCGAGCGGTTTGCGGCAGACTTACCACGGGCCTAAATAATTTCTTTGCCGGCATGTATCGCAATCTCGAGCAGCAGGACGATATCGAGGAGTACGTTACGGCGATGCTCCTTATCCACAGCAGCGGTATGACCGCATACTTTCCGACAGACGAGCATTTTGTCGAGGAGTTTAAGACGCGTGACTGCTACAACCGCTTCTCTAAAAAGCGCTATTACCTGGAACGCATGGAGAACTGGCACCACCCGAAGGAGTCCATCTCAGCCGACGATTACCAGATCGAGCACATCATGCCCCAGACGATCGATGATGAGCACGGCTGGAAGGAATCGCTTGGTGAGAACTGGGAAGACGTCCACGACAGGCTGTGCAACAACTTGGGAAATCTTACGCTGACGGGCTACAACCAGGAGTACTCAAACCGGTCGTTCTCGGACAAGCTCAATCTGCCTGACGTCGGATTTAAGTGCAGTCCGCTCTACCTGAACAAGTCGATCGCCTCGCGTGAAAAATGGGGTGAGGAAGAGATTGGACAGCGCGCGGACGAGCTGGCGAAAGAGGCGTGTGAGATATGGAAATATCCCGACCTTCCGGCAGACGTCGTCGACAAGTACCGTCCTTCTCGCGGGGAGTCTGATGAGGCTCCTATCTGGACTCTGCAGGAGAATCACCCCACCTTTGCCGAAGGTGGGCTCAACCAGAAGCTTTTCGATGAGGTGCGCGAGTCCGTTCTGAGTGGTAACCCTTCGTGGGAGTCCTACATAGCTAAGTACTATGTAGGCTTCAGGTCGGGCAAGCGAAAACTGCATGCCGTGTTAGAAGGCAGGACCAGCAACGGTGGTTGGATTGCCGTTGGCTTGGCAAAGAGTGTGGATGATCTAACGGATCCAGAGGACATGTGCCAGGACAAGCGTACGCAGGGTGGATTTGGCCCGGGCTTACCCACTTACGTTGCGCTTCGGAATGCCGATGACATTCCTGCGGTGCTCGATCTCATAAAGCAGTGCTAGGTTGAAGGCTGGGAATCTAGTTCCCGGCCCTTGCCAGCTCAAAATCGTCGATGGCTCGTCCGCCCGTCTACACCCTTACGATCCTGCGGGCCGCACTCAACAGCTCGTACTCCCTCTGGCTCCACTGGTACAGCTCGGTCGCGCGTACGGCGTCGCGGCACAGGTCTAGAAACACCTCGGCGCCCTCGCAGAAGCACTCGCGGGCAAAGGCGCCGGATCCGTCCGCAACGCACGCGCCGTCGGCAAAGAGCTTCCAGCTGGACGGCTCGCGCGAGCCGTCTCCGAGCAGCTTGATCTGCAGAACATGTGGGCCGCCAGCGGCACATGGCCCTTCTTCCAACGCCTGCACCGTAAAGCGCATCTGGAGGGACAGAGTATAAAATCCGGAAAAGAGTCGAAATAGGCACCTTAAAACTTCGGAAAAGTGTAGCTGGATGACAAAACAGCACTTAGAAGCCGGTGCTGGATGCGGGATCCTGCGGCCGCCTTCAGCCCTCGCTACTCGTCGTCCCCGTCGTTGGGGTCGCCCTTGAGGGTGTTGATGTCCAGGTACTGGTTGTCGTCCTCTTTTTGCTGCGTTGCCGATTCGGACGCGGTGGGGCCGCGGAACAGCTGGAATCCCTCAAACGCAATGGCGCCGAGCAGGGCAATGACAATGGCGATAAAGGCAACCTTGACTGCCTGCGGAAATTCCGAGAAACGCAGCGCCTTTTCCTCGGCGTAATAATCGGCGAAGCGCTCTTCGCCCGTGCTTTTGGTATACGCCGGTGCGGACGCGGCCTCCGGGTCATATTCCGGTGCAGGCGTGGCAGCGTACGGATCGTTGAGATAATCGCTCGATGCGGTGCCATAATCCTCGGTCTCGATGCGACCGGTGCCAGCATAGCCATCGGAATAATCGGAATATGCCGCACCGCCCTCATAGCCCGCGGCGCTCGTGTTGGCGGCAAAAAGCGGGTTAACTGGAACATCGAGCGCCGGCATGCCGGTAGAGGTCTCATCCAGATCGGCTGCAGCCCAGGAATCGTGGACAACCTGATGGGCAACGGGCTCATCGAGCCTTGTGACCGGAGGCTTGCGTGCCGCAGGAACAGGCAACTGCTGGGCGCTGTACATAACAGTGCTGTCGGCCGATTTGCCCTGCGTCGCTGCTGCGAGAAATGCCGCCGTCTCGGACGGGTCGCTTGCGGGGCGGGGAGCGGGCGTGGGCGCCGAAGTGGGTGCGGGTGTAGGCGCGGGCGTCGAAACAGCCGGCTGCGCAGGAGTCGGCGCAGATGCGGTCTTAGGCGCAAGTGCGGGATTGGGGCTTGACGGGCGAGCCCCGCCGCCGCCCATGAGTTCGTCGGCGGTCCACGGGCGATCATCCATCACATCGTCAAGGCTCAGCGAAAACAGGTCGTCTTCGCCCTCATCGAACATGCGGTGCACATGTCCACCAATTGCCGCAATCAATCCGCGACCGGTGCATGATGCCTTGCTCAACGCCATTCTGTCCCATCCTTTCGAAATACTAATGACATCGATTATATGGAACTTCCCAAGCGGCCCGGTCTTGGATTCGTGCTTTCCAGAACTCGCGCCCAAAAGGGGAGGGGCAATCCAGGCGAGTGCCTACTTGTCGCCGGCCGCCGCCTTGGCCTCATTGAGGTAGCTATAGAAGCTGTACTTGGAGATGCCAAAGAACTCGCAGGCGCGCTCGCTCGACTTGGAAATGAGGAAGGCACCGCGACGGTCGAGGTAGCCAATGGCACGAATGCGCTCGTCTTTGGTCATGAGTGCCGCGGGCTTGCCCACAAACTGCTCGCACTCGTGCAGCAGGTCCTCGAGCAGGTCGCCGATGTTCTTGGTAATGGGCTCGGGCTCGGTATAGCCCGTGCCGCCGGTGCCGGTGAAAGCGTCGAGCGAGCGCTCAAAAGCCTTCATAAGCGTAATGTCAAAGTTGATGCCCAAAATGCCGACGGGCTTGCCTTCGTCGTTGCGGATAAAGATGGTCGAGGACTTGAGCAGCTTGCCATCGGTGGTTTTAGTGAGGTACGGCTCGCGGTCGTGTACGTCGGTGCTGCCCTCGTGCATGGACTCAAACACGATATGGCTGGGGCCGTCACCCAGTTTGCGCCCGCTGACGTGGCCGTTTTCGATTACTACGATGGAGTGGTCCACGTCCTCGGTCTCCAGATCGTGGACGACGACTTCGCAGTTGGGGCCAAATTGGAGCGCCAGACCGTGTGCGAGGCGCTTGTAAAACTCAATCTGTGCGGGGGTCATGGGTGCCTTCCTAAAAATTAGTTTGGGCACACTTTGCCATAAACCACACTTGACCGCAAACAAATCCATCAACAAGGCAATTCATGACCGTTCGGCGGCGAAAAAGTACCGATTACGGCAACAAACAATTCGTTAGGTATGCCAATCAAAAAGTGTGATAGAACATTACTAACAAACTTTTTGTTTGGCATCCACATAAAAGTTCAGCCGTGTGAATGGGATCGGGCTGAAACGCGTATGCGGGGGCCGGCAAGAGAGAACTTAAGGAGTTCACCGTATGGCCGATAAGATCCAGTGGGCGAGCAACACGATGCCCAAGAGCGATGACAAGCACTTGGGAATCATGAGTCTCGACCACGTGAAGAAGGCCCGCGCCTTCCACCAGTCGTTCCCCCAGTACACCGTCACTCCGCTTGCCCGCCTGGACGGCCAGGCCGCGCGCCTGGGCCTGTCCAACCTGTGCGTTAAAGACGAGAGCTATCGCTTTGGCCTCAACGCCTTTAAGGTCCTGGGCGGCTCGTTTGCCATGGCCAACTACATTGCCGACGAGACCGGCAAGGACGTTGCCGAGTGCACCTTCGATTACCTGACCTCCGATCAGCTTGCCAAGGACTTTGGCCAGGCCACCTTCTTTACCGCCACCGATGGCAACCATGGCCGCGGCGTGGCATGGGCTGCCAACAAGCTGGGCCAGAAGGCTGTCGTGCACATGCCCAAGGGTTCCACCAAGCCCCGCTTCGATAACATCGCCGCCGAGGGCGCAACGGTGACCATCGAAGAGGTCAACTACGACGAGTGCGTGCGCATGGCTGCCGCCGAGGCCGACGCCTGCGAGCGTGGCGTCATCGTTCAGGACACCGCCTGGGAGGGCTACGAGAAGATCCCGTCCTGGATCATGGAGGGTTACGGCACCATGGCTTCCGAGGCTGCCGAGCAGCTGCGCGAGATGGCCATCAACCGCCCGACGCACGTGTTTGTCCAGGCTGGCGTGGGTTCGCTCGCCGGCGCCGTGGTGGGCTACTTCACCAACCTGTATCCCGATAACCCGCCCACCTTCGTCGTGGTTGAGTGCGCGCCTGCTGCCTGCCTGTACAAGGGCGCTGCCGCCGGCGACGGCGATCCGCGCATCGTGGACGGTGACATGCCCTCCATCATGGCCGGTCTGTGCTGCGGCGAGCCCAACATTCTGGGCTGGGATATCCTGCGCAACCACGCCACCGCCTTCGTGTCCTGCCCCGACTGGGTCACCGCTCGCGGCATGCGCACCCTGGGCGCTCCCGAGAAGGGCGACCCGCGCGTCATCTCCGGCGAGTCCGGCGCTGTGACCACCGGCCTGGTCGAGACCCTCATGCTCGATCCCGAGTACGCCGAGCTCAAGGAACTCATCGGCCTGGACAAGACGAGCTCCGTGCTCTGCTTCTCCACGGAAGGTGACACGGACCCGGATCAGTACCGTCGCATCGTCTGGGAGGGCGAGTATCCGACCTGCTAGCAGACTGACCTGTCCGGAGGCAGCCGGAGGACTTTACTCCCTGCTCGGACAGTCCTGCTCGCACGGAGAGCACATTAAGTGCTCTCCGGCTCGTGCGGAACTCGCGACGGAGCAAAGTCCTCCGTCCGCCTCCTACGTTTACTTGCTTGCCGGGTACTCGACCTCACGCTGCTTGGCACAAGTGATCTATCTGAAATATCTACCTGTAGGTAAACCCTTGTAGAAAGGTTGACTGTTATGACTAAGGAACTCGATTTCGAGGCAATTAAAAACGCTGCTGAGTCCCATCGTGCTGATATGACCCGCTTCCTGCGCGCTATGATCTCCCACCCCTCTGAGTCTTGCGAGGAGGGTGAGGTTGTTGCCTGCATTAAGGCCGAGATGGAGAGCCTCGGCTATGACGAGGTCAAGGTCGACGGCCTGGGCAACGTTATGGGCTTTATGGGCGAGGGCGACAAGATCATCGCCATCGACTCCCACATCGACACCGTCGGCATCGGCAACATCGAGAACTGGGACGCCGATCCCTATGAGGGCTACGAGACCGACGAGATCATCTACGGCCGCGGCGGCTCCGACCAGGAGGGCGGCATGGCTTCTGCTACCTACGCTGCCAAGATGATGAAGGACATGGGCCTCATCCCCGAGGGCTACAAGATCATGGTCGTCGGCACCGTCCAGGAAGAGGACTGCGACGGCATGTGCTGGCAGTACATCTACAACAAGGACGGCATTAAGCCCGAGTTCGTCATTTCCACCGAGCCCACCGACGGCGGCATCTACCGCGGTCACCGCGGCCGCATGGAGATCCGCGTCGACGTTCACGGCACCTCCTGCCACGGCTCCGCTCCCGACCGCGGCGACAACGCCATCTACAAGATGGCCGACATCATCGCCGACGTCCGCGCCCTCAACAACAACGGCTGCGACGAGTCGACCGACATCAAGGGTCTCGTCAAGATGCTCGACCCCAAGTACAATCCCGAGCACTTCGAGGATGCTCGCTTCCTGGGTCGCGGCACCTGCACCGTCAGCCAGATCTTCTACACCAGCCCCAGCCGCTGCGCCGTGGCTGATTCCTGCGCCATCTCCATCGACCGTCGCATGACCGCCGGCGAGACCTGGGAGTCCTGCCTGGACGAGATTCGCAACCTGCCGGCCGCCAAGAAGTACGGCGACGACGTGAAGGTCTCCATGTACATGTACGACCGTCCGTCCTGGACCGGCGAGGTCTACGAGACCGAGGCTTACTTCCCCACGTGGATCAACAAGGAGACCGCTCCGCACGTCAAGGCCCTCGTCGACGCCCACAAGGCCATGTTCGGTGACGAGCGCATCGGCTGCGAGCCCAGCATGGACAAGCGCACCGGTCGTCCGCTGTGCGACAAGTGGACCTTCTCCACGAACTGCGTCTCCATCCAGGGCCGCTATGGCATCCCCTGCGTGGGCTTTGGCCCGGGTGCCGAGTCTCAGGCTCACGCTCCCAACGAGGTCACCTACAAGGACGACCTGGTCACCGCTGCCGCCATGTACGTGGCTGCCCTGAACCTCTACGATCCGAGCCAGGCCGATGGCGACGCCACCGTGTTCCGCGCCGGTCTGACCAACAACAAGATCGACTAGTCCCATTCCTCGATTTTGTTGAGCCGGGGGCCGCTTGTGTCCCCGGCACCCCCTGTTGACTTGGGGCCCGCGGTCGTTATCTCCCATGCTTCCTCAACGGTGGCGGGTCCTCGTCATGGTGCTCTGCATGTTCTAGCCACACGCGCATGCCGGAGCACATCTACTCATTGCGATCGTTTCATCTTTTCGAAAGGACATTTCCATGGACGCTAAGTTTACCGAACTCGTCGAGCAGCTGAACGGCCTCGATTTTAAGGGTATGTACGGCAGCGACTTCCTGCACACCTGGGACAAGACCACCGATGAGCTCAAGGCTCTCTACATCGTCGCTGACGCCCTGCGCGAGCTGCGTGAGAACAACGTTTCGTCCAAGATCTTCGACTCGGGCCTGGCCGTCTCCCTGTTCCGCGACAACTCCACCCGTACGCGCTTCTCCTTCTCTAAGGCCGCCAACCTGCTCGGCCTTGAGCTGCAGGACCTGGACGAGAAGAAGTCCCAGATCGCTCACGGCGAGACCGTCCGCGAGACCGCTACCATGATCTCCTTTATGGCCGACGTCATCGGCATCCGCGACGACATGTACATCGGCAAGGGCGATGCCTACATGGCCGAGGTCTCCGAGTCCGTGCAGCAGGCCTACGAGGACGGCGTTCTGGATCACCGTCCCACGCTCATCTCTCTGCAGTCCGATTCCGACCACCCCACGCAGTCCTCTGCCGACATGCTCTACCTCATCAGCGAGTTTGGCGGCCTCGAGAACCTCAAGGGCAAGAAGGTTGCCGTCACTTGGGCCTATTCGCCCTCTTACGGCAAGCCGCTGTCCTGCCCGCAGTCGCTGATCAGCCTGCTGCCCCGCTTTGGCATGGACGTCACCCTGGCCCACCCCGAGGGCTACGACCTCATGCCCGAGGTCGTCGAGCGCGCCAAGGGCTATGCCGCCGAGTCCGGCACCACCTTTAAGCAGGTCAACACCATGGCCGAAGCCTTCGAGGGCGCCGACATCGTGATCCCCAAGAGCTGGGCTCCGTTTGCCGCCATGGAGAAGCGCACCAACCTGTACGCCGAGGGCGACGACGCCGGCATCGCAGCGCTCGAGAAGGAGCTGCTCGCCCAGAACGCCACCCATCAGGACTGGTGCTCCACGACCGAGCTCATGGAGAAGACTGCCAACGGCCAGGACACCATCTTTATGCACCCGCTGCCCGCCGACATCTCCGGTGTTTCCTGTGAGCACGGCGAGGTTAACGCCGACGTCTTCGACATGCACCGCGTGGGCATGTACAAGGAGGCCAGCTACAAGCCGTACGCCATCGCTGCCATGATGTTCCTGCAGAAGGTTGCCGATCCCGCCGCTACCCTCAAGGCCCTCGACGAGCGCAACACCGCCCGTTGGCTCCAGGCCTAAAGCCGGGTTGAGGTAAGCCATGTAAAGGGGGCGCTCTGCCAACCGGCGGGGTGCCCTTTTTTGCATCGCGGGCGTGCGGGATAAGCGCTTTCGATGTGGATGCCCGCGGCGCGAGTTATGGGTACGATGGTTTCGGGGGAGGTATCACCATGAGACTTGGATGCGTCATTATGGCTTCGGGCGAGGGCAAGCGGTTTGGCTCTAACAAGATGCTTGCCGATATCTATGGCGAGCCGCTGATTGCCCGGGCCATCGATTCGGTTCCCCGGGGCTTTGACGTCGTGGTTTCGACGCGTTGGCCCGAGGTCGCTCAGATTTGCGAGGACAAGCATTGCCCGTGCGTTCTGCACGATGGCGAGCTGCGCAGCGAAAGCGTCCGTGCGGGCCTTTCGTGGGGAGTCGAACGCAACTGGAAAGGTTGCCTCTTTTTGCCGGGCGACCAGCCGCTTGTGAGCACGGACTCTTTTGAGGCCATGGTTCGCGCGTTTGACGAGCGTGGCCGCAAACATCCGGTGCGCTTGGCGTGCAACGGTGAGCCTTCGAGCCCGGTGCTCTTTCCGGCGGAACTATTCGATGCACTCATGCGTCTTGAGGGCAAGGACGGCGGGGGCTCGATTCTCAAGGACCGTACCGACGTGGTGCTGGTCGAGGCGCGTGCCTACGAGCTGTGGGATGTCGATACCGCAGAGGGACAGCAACGCATAACGGAGCATATCGCCGCCTGCTCGTATTTTGATCGCGTGGCCAACTGCATCAATCAATAAGGAGCAATTATGATCATCATCAAAAACGGCGCGCTCGTGACGCCCCAGGGGCTTCGCCGCGCCGATCTTGCCATGGAGGGCGATAAGATTGTGCGGATTGCCGCGGCAATCGAGCCGGGCGAGGGCGATACCGTCCAGGACGCCACCGACTGTTGGGTGTTCCCCGGCTTTATCGACGGCCACACGCACATGCAGTGCTGGACTGGCATGGATTGGACGGCCGATAGCTTTGAGACCGGTACGCGTGCGGCTGCCTGCGGCGGTACGACGACCATCGTGGACTACGCGACGGCCGATCGCGGCGTGACCATGCCCGATGCCTTGGCCGAGTGGCATCGCCGCGCCGACGGAACCTGCACGGCCAACTACGCGTTTCATATGGCACTCGCCGAGTGGAATGAACGCAACCGCGCCGATCTTTCGGCCATGCGCGAGGCGGGCGTGTCGTCGTTTAAGACCTACTTTGCCTATGACCACCTGCGCCTGGACGACGCCGAGACGCTCGAGGTGCTCGAGGAGCTCAAGCGTATTGGCGGCATACTGTGCGTGCATTGCGAGAACGGTACGCTGGTGAATGAGCTGCAGAAGCGCGTGTACGAGCAGGGGATTCATGGGCCCGAGGGGCATGCGCTCAGCCGCCCGGACGTGTGTGAGGCCGAAGCCGTGAGCCGCCTGCTGTATCTGGCGCACCTGGCCGGCGACGCCCCAGTCAACGTGGTGCACCTTTCGACCAAGTTGGGGCTCGGGGCCATTCGTGCTGCCAAAGCGCGCGGGCAGAAGAATATCTATGTCGAGACCTGCCCCCAATATCTGATGCTTGACGACACCTGCTATCTGGAGCAGGGCGAGGACGGCTTTGCGGGCGTCAAGTACGTGATGAGCCCGCCGCTGCGCCATGCCGGTGACCGTGCGGCACTGCGCGAGGCGCTTGTGGCCGGCGAGATCGATACGATTGCGACCGATCATTGCAGCTTTAACCTGCACGGGCAAAAGGACCGCGGGCGCGACGATTTCCGCGCGATTCCCAACGGCGGGCCCGGCGTGGAGCATCGTCCCGTCGCGATTGCCACGAGCTTTGAGGGACAGCTGGGACCCGAGGACCTCTGCCGCTTGATGAGTGAGAACCCGGCGCGCGTCTTTGGCATGTATCCGCGCAAGGGCTGTCTTGCCGAGGGTGCCGATGCCGACGTGTGCGTGTGGGATCCAAAGGCGCGCTGGACCATTAGCGCGGCGACGCAGCATCAGGCCGTGGACTACACGCCGCTCGAGGGCTTTGAGGCGCATGGCCGCGCCAAGGCCGTGTTTGTGAACGGCGTGCTGGCGGCACGCGATGGCGAGCCCACCGGAGCCCAGCCCGGCCGCTACGTGCCCCGCTAGCAGCAAAGATGCCGTGTCCCCTCCTCAGTTGCGGTGAAATACGGACTGTTTGCGGCCGTCGGGCGGCCAAACAGTCCGTATTTCACCGCAACTGAGGAGATGGGGCCGGCTACTTGAGGCTGCTGGCGACGACGGGGCGGTCGAGAGCTGCCTCGAAGCGGTCGGCCATCGTGGGGTCGCTGAGCGTGTCGACTTGGTTGAGCATGACGCGTGCGGTGCTGAGTTTCAGCGCCTGCATCTCGGCATTGAGCACCATGGCGACGCGCTCGGGTGTGGCGATGTCGGTAGGCTCGCAGCCGCAACGCTCGCAAAAGAGCTCGGGGCGGTGGACGGCTTCGTTGATGGGCTTGCCGAGCCCTGAGGCGCCGGCGATCCAGACGATGTTGGCCGTGCCAGAGGGAATCACCGGCTCCCAGGCGGCGTGGGCCTTGAGCGGGAGCCGCTTGCTGCCGTCCGCCTCGGCCAGGACGTAGTCAAAGCGCTGCGCCAGCTGGTCGAGCGGCTCGGCAGGGGAGGAGAGCTTGCCTGTCTCCGGGTCCAAAACGCCCGCCTGGCAGATACTTCCGCGGCTCATGCCCGCGCATGCCTCGCAGGTACAGCCGGGAACATGCAGGGTCCCCGGCTTCCAAGGCGCGGCGTTCAGGCGACGGCTCGACCCGTCCCATGGCACGCCGGCGACGGGAAACATGTGCGTGGTGGTACAGAGAAGCACCCTGCCGCCGGCGCGCATGAGCTCGAGACCCAGCGTCTTCAGCAACGTCGACTTGCCGCCGCTGCCGATAATCGCGGTAATGCCCGGCTCGATCCTGAGCGCCGAGGCAAGATTGCCGCTAACCGTTTCCATCTGTTCACCGCCGTATAATACTGTGATAATAAATAATCATCAGAGTAGCGGTCGAGCCGCTTTTGCTCTGCTCAAACCGTAGCACAGGGAGGTGCCCCGGGAATGCTCGTTTATGTTCGCGGCGCCGGCGATATCGCCACGGGTGTCGCCGCTCGCTTGGTGCGCGCCGGCGTGTCGGTCGTTATGGCCGATATCGCGGTTCCCACGTGCATCCGCCGCACAATCAGTTTTTGCGAGGCTATTCGCCTGGGCGAGGTCCAGGTCGAGGGCATTCGCGCTCGCTTGGCGCAGACGCCGGCAGAGGCGCTCGAGATTACCCAAGCGGGGGATGTTGCCGTCGTGGTGGACCCTCAGGCCAAGATGCTCGATGAGCTTAAACCCGCAGCTGTGGTCGACGCGATTTTGGCCAAGCGCAACCTGGGCACCACGCGCGACATGGCGCCTACCGTCATCGCCGTGGGGCCGGGCTTTACCGCGCCGGTCGATTGCGACGCCGTGGTCGAGACCATGCGCGGGCATTTTTTGGGCCGCGTCATTACCCAGGGCTCGCCCCAGCCCAACACGGGCGTGCCGGGCGTGATCGCCGGCTATGGCAAGGAGCGCGTTATCCACAGCCCCGCCGCCGGCGTGTTTCGGTCCGACCGCGCAATCGGCGACATCGTGAGCGCCGGAGACGTGATTGGCTACGCGGACGATACGCCCATGTGCACGCAGATCGATGGCTGCCTGCGCGGGCTTTTGGCGAACGGCGTGCAGGTGACTGAGGGCTTTAAATGCGCCGATGTCGATCCGCGTGGCGATGCCAGCTATATCAACTACATTTCGGACAAGGCGACGTCGGTCGGCGGCGGCGTGCTCGAGGCACTCGCTATGCTCACCGATATCTTTAGAGGATAGAAGGCGGCAATGGAAAAGCTCGATGTTGTGAATGCGGCGCTTGTCGCCCTGCGTGCTGGCGAGACGTGCGAGCTCGTGGTCGTAGCCGGCACGGCGGGGTCGTCGCCGCGCGGCGTGGGCGCCTGGATGGCCGTCTTTGCCGACGGTAGCCAGGCGGGCACCATCGGCGGCGGCAAGATCGAGCTCTTTGCGCTGGACGAGGCGCGAGAGCTGCTGGCCGCGGGGCAATCGCGTCTGGTCCGCTACACCATGGGCGGCGAGAACTCCGATACCGGCATGATCTGCGGCGGAGCCATCTGCCTGTGCTACCTACATCTGGATGCGACCCAGGCACCGTTGTTCCAGGAAATTGCCGACGTCTTGGTCTATCGGCGCATCGGCGACTTCGTCATCGACTTTGAACCGTTTATCGCGAGCGCGCTCGAGGGCGATGTGGCCGAGTACCATGGCGAGGAATCGCGCCGCACCATTGCGGGCTGCCCCGGGCTTTCACTGGTGGAGGAGGGGAGTAACGTCACCTACACTAACGCCGCCTCCGAGATTCCCGCGGCGCACGTCGAGACGCTCTGCCCCGAGGGCCTGACCTACATCTTTGGCTGCGGACACGTGGGCGCCGCGACGGCGCGCGTGCTCACGGCGGCGGGCTTTGCCGTCGTGGCCTGCGATGACCGCCCCGGCACGTTGACGCCCGAATGGGTGCCCGGTGTCTACGATCGTCGCCTGGTCGATTACAAGAACCTGAGCGAGCTGTGTCCCATCGGTCCGCGCGACTTGGTGGTCGTCGCCACGGCGGGTCACAAGTCCGATATCGACGTGGTGATTCAGGCCATGCGTGCCAAGCCTGCCTACCTGGGCTGTCTGGGTTCGCGCCGCAAGACGGCCTTTGTGCGCGCCCGCCTGGAGCAGGAAGGCTTTACGCAGGACCAGATCGACGAGCTGCACCTTCCGATCGGCGTTGCCATCGAGGCCGAGGACCCCGAGGAGATCGCCATCTCCATCGCCGCCGAGATGATCCACCTGCGCCGCACCAAACTCGTCCCCCGCAAGCGCTAATCGCATCCCCACCAATAAGTTGCGGTGAAATACGGATTGTTTAAGCCTGTTAGGCCGCCAAACAGTCCCTATTTCACCGCAACAGCTTTTTGGGACCCATTTGTGCGGGGGAGTTGTGGAGTTGTGCAGGCAGACGAGGTTTTTCTGGAAATACGCTCCCGATGCGCGTATAGTACCGATTGTTTTGTCGGCTCCTGCTGCGTCGAGTCCAAACCGCAAAATGCCATGAGCGGCGCGGATGCAGCCAGGAGGCACGAGGACAACCCATCGTGGCCACGCCCCGTGCTTAAAACCCCAAGAAGGAGTGAACAATGGCAGAAGAGAAGTATGTGCCGCGTCTGAAGACCAAGTACAACAACGAGGTCAAGCAGCAGCTTCAGGACAAGTTCCAGTACGAGAACGTCATGATGATCCCCAAGTTTGAGAAGATCGTCGTGAACATGGGTGTCGGCGAGGCCGCTACCGATTCCAAGGCCATCGACGGTGCCGTGCGCGACCTGCGCGCCATCACCGGTCAGCAGCCGATGATCACCCGTGCCCGCAAGTCCATCGCTACCTTCCGCCTGCGCGCTGGTATGCCGATCGGCTGCAAGGTTACCCTGCGTGGCGACCGTATGTGGGAGTTCTTCGATCGTCTGACCTCCGTCGCGATCCCCCGTATCCGCGACTTCCGCGGCATCTCCGCCAAGAGCTTCGACGGCCGTGGTAACTTCTCCATGGGCGTCACCGAGCAGCTCATCTTCCCCGAGATCGACTTCGACTCCGTCGATCACCAGCGTGGTATGGACATCACTTTCGTGACCACCGCCAACACCGATGAGGAGGCCAAGGCCCTTCTGGACGCCTTCGGTTTCCCGTTCAAGAAATAGGTTCACCTGCCCTATAAGCGCCGTTCCCACAAGGGGGCGGCGCTTGGGGCGAACAATACTCTATGTGAGGAGGATATAAGTGGCTAAGACATCGATGATCGTCAAGTGCAATCGCAAGCAGAAGTTCTCTACTCGTGAGTACACGCGCTGCCAGCGCTGCGGCCGTCCGCACTCTGTGTACCGCAAGTTCGGCCTGTGCCGTGTCTGCTTCCGCGAGCTTGCACTCAAGGGCGAGCTTCCCGGCGTTAAGAAGGCCAGCTGGTAAGTCACTACCAGCGTTTCAAGCATCAGTTTGGAACAGGGAAAACGCGCTAAAAAGGCTTTGCCGTTAAGGGCGGCGAAGAACCAAGAGCACGTGTTCATCAAGAACGAAGGAGAATCTGTATGAACCTTACAGACCCGATCGCAGATATGCTTACGCGCATCCGTAACGCTAACTCTGTGAACAAGGCCACGGTCTCCATGCCGAGCAGCAAGAAGCTCGTCGAGATCGCTCGTGTTCTGCACGAGGAGGGCTACATCGAGGGCTACGATGTCGAGGACACCGTTCCCCAGAAGACTCTGCACATCACGCTTAAGTATGGTCCCAAGAAGGCTAAGGTCATCAACGGCATCCGCCGCATTTCCAAGCCGGGCCTGCGTAAGTACACCGGCGTTGCCGACATGCCCCGCGTCCGCGGTGGCCTTGGTACCGCCATTATTTCCACCAGCCATGGCGTCATGACCGACCGCGATGCTCGCAAGCACAACGTCGGCGGCGAGATCATCGCTTACGTCTGGTAATTCGCTCGGTAGGTAGAAGGAAAGGAGATCACCGTGTCTCGTATCGGTAATAAGCCTGTCCAGATTCCCGCCGGAGTCGAAGTGGCAGTCAACGGCAACAACGTTGTCGTCAAGGGCCCCAAGGGCCAGCTCGAGCTCGATGTCTTTGAGAAGCTCGCTATCAACGTCGAGGACAACGTCCTCACCGTTTCCCGTCCCGACGACGAGCGTGAGACCCGTGCCCGCCACGGCCTCACCCGTGCCCTCATCCACAACATGGTTGTTGGCGTTTCCGAGGGCTTCGAGAAGAAGCTCGAGCTCGCCGGCGTCGGTTACCGCGTGCAGCAGAAGGGCAAGAACCTCGAGTTCTCCCTGGGCTTCTCGCACCCCGTGATCGTCGAGGCTCCCGAGGGCATCACCTTCGAGGTTCCCGACAACACCCACGTGAACGTCAAGGGTATCAACAAGCAGCAGGTCGGTCAGATCGCCGCTGAGATCCGCGGCCATCGTCCTCCCGAGCCTTACAAGGGCAAGGGTATCCACTACGTTGGCGAGCACATCCGCCGCAAGCTGGGTAAGGCCGCCAAGTAGTCGTAACCGACTCACTCGCATAAGACCAGCACCCCGTCAGGTGCTGGCAAGATCAACCTTTTTAGGAGTTTACGTATGAACAAGCATAAGGCGAAGCTGGAAGGCCTCAAGCGTCGTCAGCGTCGTGTTCGCGGCAAGGTCTCGGGTACCTCCGAGCGTCCGCGTCTTCGCGTGACCCGTACTAACGCCAACATCTATGCCCAGATCATCGACGACAGCAAGGGCTCCAGCCTGACGCTCGTCTCTGCCTCGACCCTCGAGGCCGAGTTTAAGGGCACCCACACCTCGAACAAGGAGGCTGCGGAGAAGGTCGGTCAGCTCGTTGGCAAGCGCGCCATCGAGGCCGGCATCACCAAGGTCGCCTTCGATCGCGGTGGCCGTATCTACCATGGCCGCGTCAAGGCCCTCGCCGACGGTGCTCGTGCCGCCGGTCTCGAGTTCTAGGAGGTATGTAGCACATGGCTCGTAATCAGAAGCAGCAGCGCGAGGCCTCCGAGTTCGAGGAGCGCGTCGTTTACATCAACCGCGTGTCGAAGACCGTCAAGGGTGGTCGTCGCATGAGCCTCGTCGCTCTCGTCGTCGTTGGCGACGGCAAGGGCAACGTCGGCGTTGGCATGGGCAAGTCCGCTGAGGTGCCCATGGCCATCTCCAAGGCGTCTCTCGATGCCAAGAAGAACATGTTCCACGTGCCGGTGACCGATCAGGGCACCATTCCGCACGAGGTTCTCGGTCACTTTGGTGCCGGCCGCATCATCATCAAGCCCGCTGTCGAGGGTACCGGCGTTATCGCCGGCGGCGCTGTGCGTCCCCTCTTCGAGCTTGCTGGCATCAAGAACGTCCTGTCCAAGTCCCTCGGTACCGACAACGGCCTCAACATCATCAAGGCTGCCGTCGAGGGCCTCAAGGAGCTCTCCAGCCCTGAGGACGTCGCGGCTCGCCGTGGCCTGACGGTCTCCGAGATGTTCGTCGGTAAGGAGAACTAAGCATGGCTGACACCATCAAGATCAAGCAGGTCCGCAGCACCAACGGTTGCAAGCAGGACCAGGTCCGTACTGTCCGTGCCCTCGGTCTCCACAGGATCCGCGAGGTTCGCGAGATTGCTGACAACGAGTCCGTCCGCGGCATGATCTTCAAGGTCAAGCACCTTGTCGAGATTGTAGAGGAGTAGCAAATGCAGCTTCACGATCTTACTCCCGCGCCCGGTTCCACCAAGAACCGCAAGCGCGTCGGCCGTGGCAATTCTTCGGGTCACGGCACCACTTCTGGCCGCGGCCAGAAGGGCCAGGGTTCCCGCTCTGGCGGCACCAAGGGTGCCGGCTTCGAGGGTGGCCAGACTCCGCTGGCTATGCGCCTGCCCAAGCTTCCGGGCTTCCGTAACCCCCGTCGTATCGAGTACACCGCTGTTAACGTTGAGCGTCTCGAGCGCAAGTTCGAGGACGGCGCTGTGATCGACGGTGCCGCTCTTAAGGCCGCTCGCATCACCAAGAGCGAGTTCGAGCCCGTCAAGGTGCTCGGCAATGGTGAGCTCACCAAGAAGTTCACGGTCAAGGTCGACAAGGTCAGCGCTTCTGCGCAGGCCAAGATCGAGGCCGCCGGCGGAAAGGTCGAGCTGCCGTGCTAAATGGTCTTAAGAATGCTTTCCGCATCAAAGAATTGCGCGAAAAGATTCTTTTTACCATAGCTATGCTCGTCGTGTACCGCATTGGTGCGCACGTTCCTGTGCCCGGCATTCCCTTCCAGGGGATGCTGGGCCTTTTCTCGACCGATAACAATTCGGTCGCCGCAGGTGCTATGGCCCTCCTGAATCTTTTCTCTGGCGGCGCGTTGAGCTATGTGTCGGTGTTTTCGCTGGGCATCATGCCTTACATCACCAGCTCGATCATCCTCCAGATGCTCCAGGCCGTCGTGCCTTCCCTGCATGAGCTTGCCCGCGAGGGCGAGGTCGGTCAGACCAAGATTACGCAGTATTCGCGTTACCTCACCCTGGCTCTGGCAATCCTCAACTCCGTGGGTTACCTCTTCCTCTTTAAGAGCTTCGGCATCAGCTTCAATGGCGCCGGCGCTCCCGAGATCATCTTCGACCTCATGATCGTCGGTACGCTCACCGCGGGCGCCATGCTGATCATGTGGATTGGTGAGCTCATCACCCAGCGCGGTATCGGCAATGGCATGTCGCTGATCATCTTCGCGAACATCATGGCCGGTCTGCCGCAGGCTATCTTCTCCAGCACCGAGGGCAATGCCGGTGGCATCATCACCATGGTGATCATCTGCGCCATCATCCTGCTGGTTATCCCGCTGATCGTTTTCCTTGAGCGCGGCCAGCGCCGCATCCCGGTCTCCTACGCTAAGCGCGTCGTGGGCCGTCGCATGATGGGTGGCCAGACCACCTACCTGCCCATCAAGGTCAACACCGCGGGTGTTGTGCCGATCATCTTCGCTTCGGCGCTGCTGTACTTCCCGGCTCAGATTGCCGTGTTCTTCCCCGGCATCGGCTGGATTCAGGCAGTTGCCTCCGCGCTTTCGACCGGTTGGCTCAACTGGGTGCTTAACGTTGTCCTCATCGTGTTCTTCGCGTACTTCTACACCTCCATGGTGTTCAACCCCGATGACACGGCCGATAACCTTAAGAAGCAGGGCGGCTTTATTCCGGGCGTCCGTCCGGGTAGGGCTACCGCGGCCTACATCAAGAACGCGCTCAACAAGATCACGCTTCCCAGCGCTGTCTTTTTGGCGCTCATCGCCATCGTGCCTTCGATCATCTTCTCCTTCACGGGTAACCATCTGATCCAGGCATTTGGCGGCACGTCCATCCTCATCATGGTCGGCGTCGTGCTCGACACGGTCGATAAGCTCGAAGGCCAGATCAAGATGTATGATTACGATGGATTCTTTAAATAGGCTAGAGGAGGATTGCTCATGAACCTCGTATTGCTCGGAGCTCCGGGTGCCGGTAAGGGCACCGTCGCACAGGAGCTCGTCGCCGAGTTTGGCGTCGCCCACATTTCCACGGGCGACCTGCTGCGTGCTGCCGTCAAGGGTGGCACCGAGCTTGGTATTCAGGCTAAGAAGTACATGGACGCTGGCGAGCTCGTTCCCGATCAGCTCGTGATCGACCTTGTCAAGGAGCGCCTTGCCGCCGATGACGCCCAGCAGGGCTTCATCCTCGACGGCTTCCCGCGCAACACCGCCCAGGCCGTGACGCTCGATTCCGAGCTCTCCGCCATGGGTCGCGAGATCGACTGTGCCCTTCTGGTCGATGTGGCCCCCGAGGTCATTATCGATCGTCTGTCTTCGCGTCGCACCTGCCGCGCCTGCGGTTACACCGGCACCGCTGCCGATGCTACCTGCCCCAAGTGTGGCGGCGAGATGTATCAGCGCGACGACGACAAGCCCGAGACCATCAAGAACCGTCTCGACGTCTACGAGAAGTCCACGAGCCCGCTCGTCGACTACTATCGTGGCCAGGGTCTGCTCAAGTCGGTCAACGGTGACCAGGCTCGCGAGACCGTGTACGGGGATGTCAAAGAGGCTCTCGGTCTATGATCAAGATTAAGTCTGCAACGCAAATCGAGCAGATGAAGAAGGCAGGAGCGCTATCTAAGATGGCGCTCCGCCACGTTGGAGCCATGGTGCGCCCCGGCGTTTCGACTTTTGAGCTTGATCAGCTCGCGGAGCAGATTATCCGCATGCATGGCGGCACCCCGGCCTTTAAGGGTTACGGCGGGTTCCCCGGTACCATTTGTGCATCGATTAACGATGCTGTGGTCCACGGTATTCCCAATCCCGACATGATCCTGCGCGATGGCGATATCATCTCCATCGATACGGGAGCCGTTGTCGACGGTTGGGTCGGCGATAACGCTTGGACGTTTTTCGTCGGCACCCCCACGCCCGAAGCCAAGGCTTTGTGCGAGGTCACGCGCGATTGCCTTAAGGCTGCCATCGAGCAGGCTGTTCCCGGTAACCATATCGGGAACGTCGGTTATGCCGTTCAGTCCCTCGCCGAGTCTCACGGTTACGGCGTGCTTCGTGATTATGTGGGCCATGGCATTGGCCGCGTGATGCACGAGGACCCCAACGTTCCTAACTATGGAAAGAAGGGGAGGGGCGTTCGCCTCCAGGCCGGCATGGTCATTGCCATTGAGCCGATGGTTACGATGGGTTCCAACCATGTGAGCACGGGCTCCGACGGTTGGATCGTCACGACCAACGACCACCTGCCCGCCGCGCACTACGAGAACACCGTCGCCATTACCAATGACGGCCCGGTGATTCTCACCACGGATGCGCAAGGTGCTTGGTGTTCGCTCCAAGGCGGAGAAATGTAACAAGTTCCACTTAGTTGTGGAGCCATTACGAAGTTATTACGATGCGTACATACGTGTTGTAGAATACTCAATCGCTGTCGTTTTCTAGAGAAAGATGATTGCTTGTGAAGAAGGAAGACGCAATTGAGCTCGAGGGTACGGTAAAAGAGCCGCTGCCCAACGCCATGTTTAAGGTCGAGCTCGAGAACGGTCATTCGGTTCTGTGCAACATTTCTGGCAAGATCCGAATGAATTACATCCGTATTCTCCCCGGTGACAGGGTTGTCGTGGAGCTTTCCCCGTACGACCTGACCCGCGGCCGCATCACCTATCGCTACAAATAGCGGCACGCATACACGCACTCCATTTCCGACTGCAGGCTTAGCTCAACCTACGGTCGGATTGTGTGTGAAGACCAGCCATAGTTTTAAACGCCTGCGGCTGGGCGAGTAGATAGTAGGGAAGTAGTTTGAGCGCTACCGAAAGGAAGAACGATGAAGGTACGTCCTTCGGTCAAGAAGATGTGCGATAAGTGCAAAATCATTAGGCGCCATGGCAAGGTCCTCGTCATTTGCGAGAACCCTCGTCATAAGCAGCGTCAGGGTTAAGAGAGGAGACTACGTTGGCCCGTATTAATGGTGTCGACCTCCCGCGTGAGAAGCGCGTTGAGATCGGTCTGACCTACATTTACGGCATCGGCCGCACCACTGCGACGAAGATCTGCGTCGAGTGCAACGTTAACGTGGATACGCGCGTTAAGGACCTCACCGAGGATGAGGTTAACGCCATCCGCGATTATATCGATAAGAACCAGATCATGGTTGAGGGCGACCTCCGCCGTGAGCGCAACCAGAACGTCAAGCGCCTTATGGACATCGGCTGCAACCGCGGCCTTCGTCACCGCAAGGGCCTCCCGGTCCGCGGCCAGCGCACCCACACTAACGCTCGTACCCGCAAGGGCCCGAAGCGTCAGATCGGTGCTAAGAAGAAGAAATAAGGAGCGCTAGATAGATGGCTACTGCTAAGAAGAACGTTCGCGCTGCCCGTCTGAAGCGCGCGGACCGTAAGAACATTTCCGTGGGCCAGGCTCACATTCGTTCTACGTTCAACAACACGATCGTTTCGATCACCGATCCCCAGGGCAACGTCATTTCCTGGAAGTCGGCTGGCCAGGTGGGCTTCAAGGGCTCCCGTAAGTCCACGCCGTTCGCTGCCCAGATGGCTGCCGAGGCTGCTGCCAAGCAGGCCATGGAGCACGGTATGAAGAAGGTTTCCGTCTTCGTCAAGGGCCCCGGCTCCGGTCGTGAGACCGCCATCCGCTCCCTCCAGGCTGCTGGCCTCGAGGTCTCGAGCATCCAGGACAAGACCCCCATTCCGCACAACGGCTGCCGCCCCAAGAAGCGTCGCCGCGTGTAACTGAAAGGATCGTATCAATATGGCAATCGACAGGACTCCTGTTCTTAAGCGCTGCCGTCAGCTCGGGATCGATCCCGCTGAGCTCGGTTACAGCAGCAAGAAGGAATCTATCCGTCAGCCCAAGCGCCGTCGCAAGGAATCTGAGTACGGCATGCAGCTGCGCGAGAAGCAGAAGGTCAAGTTCATCTATGGCGTTCTGGAGAAGCAGTTCCACGGCTACTTCAACAAGGCCCGCAAGATGAACGGCGTCACCGGTGAGAACCTCATGATCATCCTTGAGTCTCGCCTCGACAACGTCGTCTTCCGTCTTGGCTTCGCCCGCACCCGCAAAGAGGCTCGTCAGTCCGTCCGTCACGGTCACTTCACCGTGAACGGCAAGCGCGTGGACATCCCGTCCTACCGCGTCAAGGCCGGCGACGTCGTCGCTGTCGGCGAGAAGTTCCGTGACCTCCTCCCCATCAAGGAGGCCCTGATTTCCTCCGAGCGCTTTGAGGTCCCTGGCTGGCTCGAGGTCGATATCGAGAAGCTGTCTGGTAACGTGCTCGCTCTGCCGACGCGTGAGCAGATCAGCGGTGATATCAACGAGCAGCTCATCGTCGAGCTCTACTCTAAGTAGTCCATCCGGGCTGCTGAGGCTGGAGGTAATACATGTCAGAATTCATTAGGCCTCAGGTTCAGGTCGAAGAGATCAACGAGACGTCTGCTCGTGTCTCCGTCGAGCCGCTCGAGCGTGGCTACGGCGATACGCTGGGTAACTCCCTTCGTCGCGTTCTTCTGTCCTCGCTCGAGGGTGCCGCCGTCGAGGCTATTCAGATCGATGGTGCGCAGCACGAGTTCATGACCATCCCTAACATGGTCGAGGATGTCACCGACATCGTCCTGAATGTCAAGGGTCTTGTCTTCAGGGCTCTCGGCACGACCGACGAGGCGACCGCCACCATCTCGGTTGACGGCCCCTGCGAGGTCACCGGTGCGGACTTCTTTATTCCGTCCGAGTTTGAGCTGGTCAACCCCGAGCAGCACATCGCTACGCTCACCGAGGGTGGCCATCTCACCATGAGCATGCGCATCGGCTATGGCCGCGGCTATGTTTCTGGCGAGGCCAACAAGCGCGACAACGATCCCATCGGTGTGATCCACGTCGACTCGCTGTACTCGCCGGTTTCCCGTTGCGCCAAGCTCGTTGAGGCTTGCCGTGTCGGTCAGCACACCGACTACGACCGCCTTGTCCTCGAGATCGAGACCAACGGCTCCATCGCCCCGCGCGACGCCGTGGTCCAGGCTGCCAATATCATCAACCAGCATATGGCCGCCTTTATGAACCTTGCCGAGACCCCCGAGGTCGAGGAGGAGGCTTCGATCTTCGCTCCCGAGGTCACCAACGACAACGCCGAGCTGGACAAGCAGATCGAGGATCTGGACCTTTCTGTCCGTTCCTACAACTGCCTTAAGCGCGCCAGCATTCACTCGGTCCGTCAGCTCGTTGAGTTCTCGGAGAACGATCTGCTCAACATCCGTAACTTCGGTGTTAAGTCGATCGAGGAAGTGAAGGACAAGCTTGAGTCCATGGGCCTGAGCCTGAAGGCTTAATGCTTCGCATATTTGAGGAGAAACTAGACCATGCGTCACAACGTTAAGAAGGGCCTGAAGCTCGGCACCGATGCGAGCCACACCAAGGCCATGAAGAAGAGCCTGGCCAAGGCCCTCTTCGAGAACGACCGCATCAAGACCACCGAGACCCGCGCTAAGGCGCTGCGTTCGGTCGTCGATCCGATCATCACCTGGGCCAAGAAGGGCGACCTGCACTCTCGTCGTCTGGCTATCGCCAAGCTCGGCGATAAGCAGCTCGTTGCCGAGATCTTCGACAAGGCTGCCCAGGGCATGTGGCAGGACCGCAACGGCGGTTACACCCGCATCATGAAGCTCGGCAACCGCAAGGGCGACAACGCTCCCATCGTTATCATGGAGCTCGTCACCGAGCCTTGCACGCCTAAGGCCAAGAAGGCTGCTCCGGCCCCCAAGAAGGCCGCTGCTCCCAAGAAGGTCGAGGCCGTCGAGGAGGCTCCTGCTGAGGAGACCGCTGAGTAGACAATCCGTCTGCATAGGCTATATTCGAGGGGTACGTTCGCGTACCCCTCTTTTTTTGTCGCGATACCGTTACTTGTTTGTTGGGAGCGCCCATGACTGCCCCGTCTGATTTCAATTCGATTTCCGAGCTTGACGCCACGCTCGTATTTCGTGTGGCCTATGATGGCTCGTCGTATAGCGGATTTGCCGAGCAGCCGGGACAGACGACGGTTGCGGGTGAGCTGCGTCGAGCCATCGAGACGCTGCTTCGCCGCCCGATCGATTTGACGTGCGCGGGGCGTACCGATGCCGGCGTGCATGCCGTGGCTCAGTACATCAGCGTTCCCGTAACGGACGCTGAGCTCGCGTGTACGCGCCGTAGGTGGCTGCGGGCTATGGATGCCCTGCTGCCCAAAGATATCGCCATCAACGAGGTCTACAAGGCTCGTAAGGGCTTTTCTGCGCGCTTTGACGCGCGCTCTCGCACTTACACCTATCGCATTGCCGATCGTGATGCGCGGCCCGTGCTGTCACGCGGTGCTGTGTGGTGGCATCGCTATCCCCTCGACGTCGATGCGATGGCGGCCGCCTGCCCTGCGCTTTTGGGAGAGCAGGAGTTTAAAAGCTTTTGCAAGGTTGCCTCTGCCGTGGGCAAACCTACGCACCGCTGCGTAATGCGCGCCGAGTTTGGCCATGAGGTTGCGTTTGGCGAGGACATCCTGACGTTTACCATCGAGGGCAATGCGTTTCTGCATTCGATGGTCCGTACGATCGTTGGCACGCTTGTCGAGATTGGCATGCATCGCCGTGAACCCGAGTGGATGCGCGAGGTCATCGATGCTTGCGACCGTACCGCTGCGGGCCCCACGGCTCCTGCCTGCGGCCTTACGTTTATGGGCGTGGATTACGATCCCGCCGAGCTTGTCGTGCTCGACTAGGGGAGGGCTCGACGCGCCGTTCGTCGGCACCTGTCATCTGTGGGCTGCGCGTGTGCAACATCTGTTCTTGGCGTGCAGTGCAACCGGTGTCTCATTGCTTTTATTGCCGGGGTGTACCATGAACGACAGTTTGATTCATTGCTGTCGAGAGGACGGATAACTTGGTTCGACGTGTCTCGCATCCGCGACTTTCGGTGATCCTTGTAGTAGAAGGTTCGCCCAGCTATGCGATGCGTGCGCTCGAGAGTATCCAGAACCAAGACCTCTACGATTTGCAGATTGTCGTTGTCTGCCGCGATGCTGCGCCCGGTGTGCGCCATTCGCTTCAAGTTGCTGCCGACAGGGACATCCATATTGATTTGATTGACGTCGAGGACGTGAAGCGCGGCGCTTGTCTTCGTGCCGGTTTTGATGCCTCGCGCGGCTCTCAAATCATCGCCATGAACGCCGATGAGTGGTTTGCTCCGCAGGCCCTTTCCAAGATGGTCGATATCGCGTGCGATACTGCGGCAGACATTGTGCTCCCCTCGGTGTCGCTCGATCGATACGATGCGCATCGCGAGCGTCATTCGCGCGTCTTGGATGCTGCCTCTATTGCCATAGAAGACGAGTCTTCTATGGTGACTGAGCTGCCCCAGTTGATTTTGGGCGGCCTAGTCGCTCAGGCCTCTGGCGTGATGTATAGCCGTCCGCTGTTTGAGGCATGCCTGTCGCGCGGCAAGGCGTACCGTACGGTTGAGTTTATGGCTTATGCGCTCTCGCAGGCACGATTCGTGTCCGGCTGCGGCGACGCTTGTTTCCACGCGGTGGCACCTAAGCTTACAGATGCCTTTGATCCCACCATGTTTGCCAGGATATCCGATGACACTCGAGCGCTCGACGAGCTTGCGGACTCACTCTCGGAAGCAGATAGCGGTGGTCGGCTCAAGCTGGCAAGCCAAAAGTTCTACTTTGCCGGACTGGTCGCCTGCATCGAGAATTTGTGTCTGAGCCCGCATGGAGTGTCGTCAATCGAGCGTTCCGCCCGCATGCGTGATATGCTCGAGGCGCCTCGAACCCGTCAGATGGTCGCCGCGCTCAAGGATAACCATCGGGGACTTGGTCTGTTGTTTGGGCCGATCGCCAGCGCCAAGCCCGCGCGCTGCGTGATGTGTACGCATCTGGCAGCTTTTCTTAACCGGACGGGCGTAAAAACCGCCTAAACGGCTCATTTCGAAACAAATTTGCATAGAGGTTGATTTCCGATCTCAGCCGAACACATTAGGCGGACAGGCCGTTCCCGCAGCTAGCCGAACGTCCCCGAGGCCCCATCCGGGCCCCGGGGGCGCCGT
>JAGZUC010000043.1 GCA_018380195.1 Collinsella sp.
CCTGTAGCCGACCTTCCGCCTGAGCTCCATGTTCGTCATGCCGTCGTAGCCCGCCGAGACCCAGCGGTAGATGGTCGAGGGAGACAGGTCCACCGGCCCTCCGTTGCATGCGGCCATCTGCTCGGGCGACAGCCCCCGGCGCAGGCAGTCCCTTATCGCCTCCAGCCTGGCCGCCGCGGCGGGCTCGTCGGCGTCTATCCCGCGCCTGGACGAGACGAGCACCGAGTCGGCGCACAGCTGCGCGGCCCGGGCGTCGTAGAAGACGTGGGGGCGGCGCTTGCAGCCGATCGCGCGGTACCGGCCGCACCCGTTGCAGCAGCGCGGCCACGCGGCCAGGCGCGGGCAGGCCGCCGACAGGTCGGCGGAGGCGTCCACTCGCTCGCCGCGCCTGGCCTTCGGCGCCGTCACGAACCTGTGCGACGCCACCTCGGCGCTCACCGTCGAGGGCGACCTGCCCAGCTCCCTCGCGATTTCCCTGCACGACGCCCTGCGCTCCAGCATCCTCTGGACCGTGTCCCGCTCGTGCCTCGTGAGCCTTCCGTAGGCCCTCGGGACCGCCCTTGCGGAGCCACTCTTCTTCTTTCCGGACATGCCGTCCTCCGATCTCCCGGGGCCGGCCGGTCCGGCCCTCAGGGTATCGGGTTCCCACATTCATCCGTACATGTACGGATGAATGTGGGAGGTGTTCGGATGAAGTTGATATTCAAGGGGAGTTAAATACACGTTCAACTCCATAGATCTGCCCTATGATTATTATTCGACACCAGAAATAATGAAATCGCTTGCGGATACCTTGCATAATCCGTTTATTTCCTTCTATGAAACTGCCTTTCTTAAGCGTATTCAGAGGGAAAAAATCGAGTTTATTGGGATTTCGGTGAGCGGCTGTTTCCAATTGATTTCTGCAGTTACGTTAGCGAAACTGATTAAAGAAGAATGTCCATCTGTTAAACACGTCTCATTGGGCGGCAATTACATTACTCGTTTAGCAGATGACTGCATGAAAGAATGGCATCCCTTTTTTGAATACATTGATTCGATAATGATGTATGACGGCGAAGAGCCGCTTGCACGTCTTCTTGAGGCTCTTGACTCTGGTGATGACAATCTCGACTGTGTTCCAAACCTTTGCCATGCTAAAGGTGGAAAGATATATAAAAACCATCGGATTGAGCAAACATTTATCAACGATACAGTTCCCGATTTCGATGGCTTCGCCCTTTCTAAATACTTCATGCCTGAGTTAATATTGCCGGTTTATTCCTCTAGGCAGTGTTTTAATCATTGCGCCTTCTGCACCATTCCCGGTGCTACCGGTGGTTGTTACCGAAAGATGCCTATATCGAGAGTATTTGAAATAATGTGTCGGTTAAATGAAAAATACGGCACGAGAGTTTTCTCTTTTGTGGATGAAACATTCGAAGGCAAAAGAATGGAGCAACTCGCGGATGAAATAAACGCATCGGGAAAAACGTTTTTCTGGCATGGAGAAACGAGGTTCTCTCCAACCCTAAGTACAGACGTTTTCAACAAGATATACCAAAGTGGATGTAGGCAGATTCAGTTTGGCCTCGAGTCATACAACCAAAGAGTTCTTGATCTAATGAAGAAGAACACGAGAGTTGATTGGATTGATCGCAATATCCATGATTGTCTCAATGCGGGTATTCCTGTTCATCTATTCTTTATGATTGGCTTTCCGACCGAAACTAAAGAAGAGGCTCTGAACACCTTAGCTTATACAGAGAATGTTTTGAATTATTCAAAACAGGTATGTGGTGTTCCATATTCCACGAGAGGATTTACGAATTTTGGTCTCGTTATGGGGTCGGATGTTTGGAATCATCCCGATAAGTATGGTGTCTCTGTAATGCCGAAGTCCCAATATGAGGATTTGCGCCTCGAAGTGGATTATGTTTCAGGCACTGGTTTATCTTTAAATGAAGCAAAATCCTTATCTGATGAGCATCATATTGATTTTTATATGCAAGAGGTCATAAACGGTAGCGACACAATTGACTTGCCCCAGCGGCTTCATATTTCAGAGGTGACCTGGATCCTAGATTCTATTCACGCTGTCAGGTATAAGGGACATTTGACCAAAGTAAAGCGACGGCTAACTAGTCTAAATCCAGCTGATCGAATCTGGCTGGATTCCAAGACCTCTGTCGTGCTCGTTGAGCCATTTGCCTACTTCTATAATTCTGAATACCATCATGTCTATGCTGTTTCCCAGTTGGTATACCTTAAGTTGGCCCGTTTATTGGAGGCCGATTGTAGCATTTCTCTTATCCTTGATCAGGGCGACCTCGAGCTGACAAGGGCGATAGAAGAACTGTTGCATTATGGATTGCTGAATACAAATATCGATGCCGATTATGTAATGCACGATAATGGTTTTCAATTGGTTAAAAGTTCGTTTGTGAAAGAAGTCGGACGCTCAAAAGAGGGGTTAAGAGTACTGCTGAGTTATGCCACCCATAGAATGTGTGCGGTTAATGATTTTTCGTTCGCTTTGCTTTCGTTGTTTGAAAAGCCGATTACTAAGAACGAGGTGCGCGACATTTTGAAAAAAGAGGGAAAAAAGAGGGACTATCGGCAAACGAGGAGCAACTAAACAAGTTGGTTGATAATTGCATGAAAGCAGATATACTACAATTGATTAGATAGAGGAGGTTTCTGCATGGACGTTATTAACAAAGATCTCTTGGAGCAACTGAAAGAGTTTCAGGAAGAGGGCGTCGTGGTAGAAGTGTTCGACTTTGAGGACTACATGGATAAATTCTGCCATTAGTTTCGAAATTTACTCGCCTCGCTTAAAGGAGAAGTCGATTATCGATTTCTCCTTTTTAATTAAAGATATTATTGAAATACATGCTCTTAGCACAGGTTGGCCTCTCAGTAAACTGGGAGGTTGCTTTGGCTAGTTAGAGATATGTGAACGTCCGTTAGACTGAATCTCAGGGTAGAAGGGGCCTCCAGTGTCCAGATCAACAAGACAATGCTGCGTTTCGGCTAATAAGAACGATGGCTTTTTGCGTGTGGCGGCGGCGTCGCCGCAGATTCGCGTTGCCGATGTCGAGGACAATGTCGAGGTTGCATTGGCGGCTGTTCGCGAGGCTGCCGAGCGCGGCGTTCGCGCGCTGGTGCTGCCCGAGCTCAACTTGTGCGGCTATACCGCGGCCGACCTGTTCCATAATCGCACGCTGCTGCATGCCTGCGAGGCTGCTTTGGTGCATATCCTCGATGAGACTCGTGAGCTGCCGATTGTCTTTACCATCGGTCTTCCCGTTGCAGTTGCCGAGAATATCTACAACTGCGCCGCCGTGTGCTGCGCGGGCGAGCTTTTGGGCCTCACGGCCAAGAAGTATCTGCCCAACTATGGCGAGTTCTACGAGCGCCGCTGGTTTGCTCCGGCGCCCGCAGATCCTGTGTGGGTCGAGTTTGCCGGTCAGGGTCCGGTTCCGCTGGGTTCGGGGCTTGTCTACCGCTGCTGTGATGAGGGTGCTGAGGACCTGGTGCTGGGCGTCGAGGTCTGTGAGGACCTGTGGGTACCTGCGCCGCCCTCGACCGAGATGGCGCTTGCCGGTGCCACGGTGATTCTCAACCCCTCCGCTTCCGACGAGATCATCGGTAAGGCAGATTACCGACGCAGCCTCATATCCAACCAGAGCGCGCGCCTGTACTGCGCCTATGCCTATGCGGACGCGAGTGAGGGCGAGTCCACGACCGATATGGTCTTTGCGGGCGAGAACCTCGTCTATGAAAACGGATCTAAGCTCGCCGCCACGAAGCTCCTCACCTGCGATATGGCGGTGGCCGATGTCGATCTTGACCGCCTGGTTGCCGAGCGTCGCCGTTCGACCACGTGGACGCGTCTGGACGACGCGCCGGAGGCCACGACCGTTGAGTTTTCGTTTGAGGGAACGCCCGCCGACGAGCCCGCCCTGCGCAACGCCTGCGACATCGACCGCGTCTTTCCGCGCGCGCCTTTCGTTCCGGCCGACCACGGCGACTTGGCCGAGCGCTGCGAGACCATCCTCGACCTGCAGACCGCCGGCCTCAAGACCCGCTTGGCCCATACGGGTGCCAAAGCGGCCGTCATCGGCCTTTCGGGCGGTCTCGATTCCACGCTGGCGCTGCTCGTGACCGTTCGTGCCTTCGATGCGCTGGGGCTGCCGCGCACGGGTATCACGGCCGTGTCCATGCCCGGCTTTGGCACTACGCATCGCACCAAGTCGAATGCCGAGTCGCTCGCCCGCGATCTGGGCGTGAGCTTCCGCGAGGTCTCGATCCATGCGGCCGTAGAGCAGCACTTTAAGGATATCGAGCATGATCCGGCAGTCCAGGACGTGACCTACGAGAACAGTCAGGCGCGCGAGCGCACGCAGATTCTGATGGATCTGGCCAACCAGGCCGGCGGCTTTGTCATCGGCACGGGAGACCTGTCCGAGCTGGCGCTCGGCTGGGCCACGTACAACGGTGACCACATGAGCATGTATGCCGTCAACGCGAGCGTGCCCAAGACGCTCGTGCGCCATCTGGTTCGTTATGCTGCCGATGTCTTTGGCGGTCGCATCGCCGAGACGCTGCTCGATATTCTCGACACGCCGGTGTCGCCCGAGCTTTTGCCGCCGACGGGCGATGGCGAGATCGCTCAGAAAACCGAGGATCTGGTGGGTCCGTACGAGCTGCACGACTATTTCCTCTATTACCTGCTGCGCTTTGGCTTTGAGCCGGGCAAGATCTACCGCATGGCGCTCAAGAGCTTTGAGGGTGTCTACGACGAGGCCACCATCCACACGTGGCTGCGCACGTTCTACCGTCGCTTTTTCGCCCAGCAGTTTAAACGCAGTTGTCTGCCCGACGGTCCCAAGGTGGGTTCGGTCACGCTCAGCCCGCGCGGCGATTGGCGCATGCCGAGCGACGCCAGTTCGCGTCTGTGGCTCGCACAGATCGACGCGCTGCGCCCGATTGACTAACGCCGCGCCCCGATTGGCTAAGGTTGACTAAATTGAACCAAAACAGGGGATGCAAGCGTTACACTTTTGCAATCTGATGGCCCGTATCGCGCGGCGCTCTTGTCGGAGCGCCGCGTTTTTTGTATCGAAAGGTGGCACCATGCAGGCATCGCAGCGTCTCGACCGCTTTGGCGCGGAGGTTTTTGCCTCGCTCAACAACAAGCTTCTTGCGCTTAAGGCCCAGGGCAAGACCATTTACAACATGAGCGTGGGCACGCCCGACTTTAAGCCGTACGACCACGTGGTCGAGGCGCTGACCCAGGCCGCGCAGGACCCGGAGATGTGGAAGTACGCTCTGCGTGATCTGCCCGAGCTCAAGCAGGCCGTGTGCGATTACTATGAGCGCCGCTTTGGCGTCTTGGGCATTACGCCGTCCATGGTGCAGTCGTGCAACGGCACGCAGGAGGGCGTGGGCCACTTGGGCCTGGCGCTGCTCGACCCGGGCGATACCATCCTGGTGCCCGATCCGTGCCACCCGGTCTTTGAGGCGGGCACTAAGATCGCCGATGCCAAGCTCGCGTACTACCCGCTGGTTGCCGAGCACAATTACCTGCCCTACGTTGCGGGTATCGATCCCGAGGTCGCTGACCGTGCCAAGTACATGATCGTGTCGCTGCCCGCCAGCCCGGTAGGTTCGGTGGGCACGCCCGAGGTCTACGAGGAGATCATCGCCTTCGCTCGCGAGCATGACCTGTTGATCGTCCACGACAACGCCTATTCGGACATCGTGTTCGACGGCGAGCCGGGCGGCAGCTTCCTGCAGTATCCCGGCGCGCTCGAGGTGGGTGTGGAGTTCTTCTCGCTCTCCAAGTCGTTCAACGTCACCGGCGCCCGCATCGGCTTTTTGGTCGGTCGCGAGGACGTGGTCTCGGCCTTTGCCAAGCTGCGCAGCCAGATCGACTTTGGCATGTTCTTCCCGATCCAGAAGGCCGCCATCGCGTGCCTTAATGGACCTCGCGATGAGGTCGAGGCGCAGCGTCTGAAGTACCAGGAGCGTCGCGATGCCCTGTGCGACGGTCTTGAGGGCCTGGGCTGGGAGCGTCCCAACGCGCATGGCTCCATGTTTGTGTGGGCTAAGCTCCCCGGGGGTCGCACCGACTCGATGGCGTTTTGCGAGGAGCTCATGGAAAAGGCCGGTGTCGTCGTGACGCCGGGTGCGAGCTTTGGTCCTTCGGGTGAGGGACACGTGCGCATGGCGCTGGTGCTGCCGCCCGATCAGATTGCTTTGGCTGTCGAGGCTATTCGCGAAGCGGGTCTGTATTAGGGATTCGTTTCCGTGAGTCAATAGCTCGAAACCGATTTCGTGCAGTTATTATACGAATTCTGCAAACAATTTCGGTAAACGGTCGATATTTGGCTGCAATAGGAGCATAATCAAAGTCCCGATTGGATGTATTGGGATTACGGCAAGCCGCTCGGGTCGCCCTGGGCGGTTTGTTTGTGGAGAGAGATGGGAGTTTGTAATGGTTAACGAGAAGAAGGTCGCTATTGTCGGCTGCGGTTTCGTCGGTTCGTCTTCGGCGTTCGCACTGATGCAGAGCGGCCTGTTCTCCGAGATGGTCCTCATCGACGTGGACAAGAACCGCGCCGAGGGCGAGGCCCTGGACATCGCGCACGGCATGACGTTTGCCGAGCCGATGAAGATCTACGCCGGCGATTACTCTGATGTCGCCGATGCCGCCATGATCGTCGTCACCGCTGGCGCCGCCCAGAAGCCCGGCGAGACCCGCCTGGACCTGGTCAACAAGAACGTCAGCATCTTTAAGTCCATTATTCCCGAGATTAAGAAGTCCGGCTTTGACGGCATCCTGCTGATCGTCTCCAACCCGGTCGACGTTCTGACCTACGCTGCCATCAAGATGTCCGGCCTGCCCGAGGGCCACGTTATCGGTTCCGGCACCGTGCTCGACACCGGCCGTCTGCAGCAGATGCTCGGCGCCCACGTCGAGGTCGATCCGCGCGACGTTCAGGCTTACGTCATGGGCGAGCACGGCGACTCCGAGTTTGTCGCTTGGTCCAGCGCCCAGGTTGCCGGCGTGCCGCTGAGCACCTTCTGCGAGCTTCACGGCCATCTGGAGCACGAGGCTGCCGAGAAGCGTATCGCCGAGGACGTCAAGAACTCCGCCTACACCATCATCGAGAAGAAGCACGCCACCTACTACGGCGTCGCCATGGCCGTTAAGCGCATCTGCACCGCTGTCATGCGTGACGAGCAGACCGTGCTGCCCGTTTCCTCGCTCATGGTGGGCGAGTATGGGCTGTCCGATCTGGCTATCTCCATGCCGACCGTCGTCGGCCGCGACGGCGTTGTCTGCCGCGTCCCCGTGCCGCTGAACGAGTCCGAGCAGAGCGAGCTCACCGCTTCTGCCAAGGCCCTCAAGGACATCATCGACAGCGTCGATTTCTCCTGCTAAATAAGGCTCGTTTGCCAGCAAGCTACAATGAAGGCGCTCAGGCCCCACGGCCCGGGCGCCTTTTTTGGTGCATTTGGGTCAGGTTTGTTTGCACCAAAAGGGGCGCGATTGGTGCAAACGAACCTGACCCCAATGCACCATTGTTGATGGGAGGGCCATGTCGGATTCGCCTAACTTTTTGACCTATGCCCAGACGGCGTTTGATTCGTTTGAGGAGCGGACGTTCTGCGCGGTGGACAGCCTGGTGTTTGCATGGCTGTCGTATTTGCGCTTGCCGGGGGATATGCCGGAGCTTGCCGGCTGGCAGGGACTGGACGTGCGCGAGCTTCTGCGCGCGGAGTGCTACCCGGAGATAATTGGCGACCTGTGGGATCCGGAGGGGAGCCGTGCCTTACTGGAGGCTGTGGCGGCAAGCCCTCGCTACCGTGGCGTGCGCGTGTGCGGTTATCGTGCCGTGAACGATGTGTCGATGACGGAGCAATTTGCAGCCATGACGTTCCGATTTCCGGCAGGATTTAGCTACCTTTCCTTCCGCGGGACCGACAGTACGATCGTGGGCTGGAAAGAGGACTTTAACATGGCTTTCCGGTGTCCTGTGCCGGCCCAGGAATCTGCGGCGCGCTATGTGGACGAGGCGGTGGCCGCGATTGATGGTCCGCTCTTGTGCGGAGGCCATTCCAAGGGCGGAAATTTGGCGGTGTATGGCGCGGCGAAGTGCTCTGACGCTGCTGGCGACCGGATCGAACGGGCCTTCTCCCACGATGGCCCCGGCTTTGTCGAGGAGTTCCTGAGCGGTGACGCCTTCGCAGGTCTTTCCGGCCGCATCGACAAGACCCTGCCCCAGTCTTCGATTTTCGGCATGATGTTCGAGACACAGGAAGATTACGCCATTGTCGAGAGCACCGAATTCAGTCTGCTGCAGCACAATCCCTTTAGCTGGGTCGTTGACGGCTACGACTTTGTGTATTGCGAGCGTCTGTCTGCCGGCGCTCGATACGTCGATAGCTCTATTCGCGAGATGCTGCTTGCAGTGGGGCCTGCCGAGCGCGAGTGCTTTGTAGATGCGTTGTTCTCCGTGTTTGAAGCCACAGGGGCCGAACGGTTCGCAGATATCGCAGGGAATTTGCGCGAGAGCCTGCCGGTGATGCTCCAGGCTGCTCAGAGCTTCGACAAAGATACGCGCAGTTTCATCTCGCAGACCGTCGTCGCAATTCTTAAATGCGCCCTGCTGCCCAAGCGTTCCGAGCTCAACGTTCCTGCTGCCGGCAAGAGCCTGGCAGAGCAGCTCGAGGCGTGGCAGTCCGAGCTCCTGCGTTAACGCTGGTGCAAAGGGGCATGTTGGTGCATTGGGGCGGGCACGACCGCTATACTGATTCGTGCTGAAATCGATCTAGAACGGAATGCCGTATATGAAAATCAATCACGCAATCCTGCATATCCTGGACTTTGACTCGGCCGTCAACGTCATGAGCCAGCGCGAGCTCGATATCGAGAGCCGCACCGTGCGCAACTTCGTGACCACGCATCTGCGTCGCGCCCGCACGTCTGCCGATAACAAGCGCGCCACGTTTGCCGAGAACTCCGCATTCGGCGGCGAGCTCAAGGGCTATTTCTTTGGTGAGCGTGAGTTCGTGGACCTGTCGCAGCAGATTGCGGAGTTCATCTCTTCCGAACTCACCAAGGCCGAGAAAGCCGAGTCCACTGACGTGCTTGTGGCGGACTTTGACGATGATGAGGATGCCCGCTGGTTTGCCGTGATGCTGCTGGGCTCCAAGCAGGCATTCATGCACGAGGTGGGTCGCGAAGAGGGCGAGGTTCGTAACGACATCGCGCGCCACTATGCCATTCTGCCGAACCCTTCGCAAAAGGTGCCGAGCTATGCCATCGTGCGCGCGAGCACCATGGAGATCGGCTATGTGGATAAGAAGCGCAAGATTGCCGGCGAGGATCGCATGCTCATTCCCGACGGCCTGCTGCAATGCGACACGGGCGTTTCGGGCAAGGAGGTCATCGACACCGTGACGCGTGTGGTCGAGGAAGTCGCCGAGGAGCACGGCGCCAACACGGCCGTAGCGCTCGCTAAGGTTAAGGCTGCCGTTGCCGAGAAAGTCGAAGACGACGAGGAGCTGCCGCCTTGGGATATCGTCGATGAGGTCTTTGAGGACGAGCCGGTCATCAAGGAGAGCGTGCGTGCGGCGCTGACCGAGGAGAAGGTACCCGAGCGTGTGCCCGTGGAGCGCAAACAGATCGAGCGCGCGGCCGTGCGTAATCACAAGATTCGTACCGACACGGGTATCGAGATCAGCTTCCCGGCCGAGATGGGCTCGAACTCCGAGTACATCGAGTTCGTCAACGAGCCCAACGGCCTCATCTCCATTGAGCTCAAAAACATTGGTAGCATCGAGAATCGATAACAAAAGAGCGGGCTGAAGGAGTTGTCCCTTCAGCCCGCTGTCCTTTTCTCTATCTCAGCTATTTCTCTTGGTGCCGGATGGGTGGCGGAGTTGTTGGCCTGGCGAACAACTCCGCCAACTCTTGAATGATTCCCGCGGATTGCCAGTCGGCCATGCCTTGCTTCCACACCAACGTCGAAGTGTCCAATGACCCCGCAACGCTCATTTGGCGAAGCGTTTGAATGGAAAAGGGGCCGGTTGCTTCGTTACCACTGGCAACATAGTAGTCATCACGGGGCAGGGGCGGCGGCGTTTGAACGCTGGCTCCCAACAGACTATTCATGTTGCCGGCTATATTCTGCCCCAGGGCACCTCCGATTGCTATTCCAGCTGTGATTCCAGCCATGTTCAATCCTGAATCTGAGGTTACGCCACTAGTTTGGCCGCTTTGACCAAGAGCCTCTGCACCCGCAACGCCGACAGCTGTTTGTGCCTCAATTTGATAGGCGGCCATATTGGAGGATTGAGTCTGCTTGTGAATGCTGTACTGAGATTCCTCACGCTCGATGCGGAGCTGCTCTGCCAGGTTCTGCATCTTTATTTGCTGGGCATCATGAATGGTTTTAATATCAGCCTCGGCCTTCGCCCTAGCGGTTGCGGCTGTGATATCGCGGGTGACGGCCATCAGTTGCTTGAACGCCTCGCTGTCCTTATCGATATCAATCGCAGAGACATCAACGCTGGACAGTTTGACCCCGAATAGTGCATCGAGCTTTTCGGAGAGCGTCTCGATTGCTAGTCGGGAGATATTGTCCGTCTTGTTTTCAAGCTGTTGAATGGGGAGCTGTTGCGTTGTGGCCACGTTCGCCACGATGCTTTTGACCTTGCGTGCAACGTGGTCTTTGATTTGATTCAAGACTTTAGTCTGCTGGCCGCGCAGCGGCCAGCTTTAAACCACCCGCTACGCGGGTGGAGACAAACGGCTTTACAAAGCCACCCCTCCGACCGAT
>JAGZUC010000044.1 GCA_018380195.1 Collinsella sp.
CAACTCGTTCTACTTCATCGAGGCCGGCACGCTCGTGGAAAAGATCAAGTCGTCCTCGCAGACGCTCAAGCAGGAATACCTCGATACATACGAGGGAGGTGAATGACATGATAGGCAAGAGCTATGCAAAGATAGCGATTGTTGGCTTTGTACTTTGTCTTGCAATGGTGCTATGTGCATCATTTGCGAGGTATAGGTCCGAGCAGTCGTTCATCGATGGCGCTGAAAATGGGTTTGGCATAGACGGGATGTATGTCAGCGATGGCGCGACCAGGCCGTCTATGGCGATTCTTGCAGGCGAAGACATGGAATGGCAAATCTGTAATGACGATGGCTCTTGTCTGAGTGGTCGTTTGGCCGCAACGAGCGACCCGAATTCGTTCGATCTTCTCGACAATGATGGATCGGATTGCGGTTCAGTTCACCTGTCGTATGCATCACGAGATGGGATGGACGGCATTCTCTATGTCTCCCACGAGATTGGCGATTTCAAGATGCGCAGGACTAACCGAGTGCCGGCTTTTATCGAGGAGTGAGAATTCCCGGCGGCCTGCCGATCAGGCCGCCGGGGTATCGAATCCCGCATTCATCCGTATGCACACGGATGAATGCGGGAAATGCCCGGATGAAGTTGATAATCAAGGAAACAATGCCGTTCTGCCTGGGACGGCTTTGGTCTGGACTTTAACTACAACATCGCAATCGACACTTATCAGCTCGCGCGACGCGCATGGCCAAATCTCGGACGCTGGTGCATGGAGGACCTTCGAGATTTACTGTACATCCAAAACGACGACGCACACCGCGTGCTCGCCGACTGCGAAGACGAGATGGCTGTCTACAATGCGATCAGAAACGGCGTGAAGTCCGGAGAGCTTTCTGTCGAACCGCCGCGCCGTCGCGCGAGCCGACCGGGCAATCCGGGCAATCTGGTCCCGGCTCTCCCGGTCGTATTCCTACGATATCGCCCCTAGATCATCAATGTGTCAGATAAAGAATGAGGCAATGGCCATGACCACGCCTACGGCAGATGCGGCGACTGCGCCTTTTTTCCTCTCCTTTAGTCCGACGAACAGGGTTGCCGTAAAGTAAAGGGCGGAAATGCAGGCTATGGCAAGCGAAACGAGTTCCTTGGGCGGTTTCAGCAAAAGGTCGCTAGCAAAGAGTAATGCAAGCAGGGCAAAGCCGATTGTGTTCAAGTATCTCGATTGATTTTGCGACAACATGGCAACTTCCTTTCAGAACATGCAAATGAAAAGTCGGTACGATGTCATTGCGGTTGCAAAAAAGCCGCCGCTAGGACCGGTTGTCACGAGACCGGCGATAACTTCAGCGGTGCCAACAAGCTAGAGATCGCGCAGGCAAGCCTCCTCCTTCGCGTTCAGCTTGACCTTGTGAGGGACGGTGCGGTTATTTGCAGATCCGTGAGAATCGCACCACGCCTTGGAATATGAATCCGTGCAGCGCCCGCGCTCAAAAAAGGTATATATCGTAATTATCGTCGTAATTGTCTCCGACGTAGATCTCGCTGCTCTCGGCGGGAGATCCCTCGTCGGCATAGGCTGCCGCAACGGGCACAAATGGTGTCATGACAAGGGAGTGGCAAAGAGCTGCTGAGATGATGGAGGGCAGGCATTTCTTCATGGCTGGCTCCTTAAACTGGCCTTTGATAGTTACTCGATGTCGCCTCCTTCCGCTTTATATCCGTTGTATTCGGCGTATTTCTTTAATAAGGCAAGAGGTTCTTCCTCTCCTTCGGATGAGCCGATGATGTTTCCTTGGTCATCCAGTATGAATACGGACGGAATATGCTCAAGTTCATATTGGTCATTCACGACCTTATCTTAATCTATGTAAATGGGAAAGTCTCCTTCATGGACCGAGGCTTCTTCAATCGTGCTGTCCTCAGAAACATTGAAAAGGTTCTTCCTTATGGCTGCGAAATTATCAAGTTGTGGCATATCCTCTATGAGAGATTCGCAGTGCGGACACCACGATGCCCGGATACCGCATCATCGGTATCAACCATGACGACCTCGCCGACGGTAGCGGCAAGGCGGGGCTGACGTTTGAGACGACCAACGATGTCCTATACAAACACATCTGGAACGACACAAAGACCAATGTCGGCGGTTGGAGGTCCTCTAAGCTCCGCGCCCGCCTGAACTCCGGTGACCTCTGGGCGCTCCTGCCGGCCGAGCTCCAGTCCAAGGCGAAGGCCGTCACGAAGATGACGGACAACGAGGGCGGCGGTAGCGCCGGCACTCCGACGGCAACGAATGACAAGGTCTTCATCCTCTCGACGACCGAGATTTACGGAGACCTCCAGTCTGACGGCGCCCAGTACGAGTACTATGCGACGTCGAGGTATTCTGGACCTGAGATTGTGTGCTATTTCAGCACTCGTTCCGTGTCTCCGAGTGACTCAACGGACTTTATCTATGTTGACCCTTTCGGTCGCTGGAGCAGCGGTAGTGCCAACAGTGCCGGCAACGTGTTTCCCGCTTGGTGCTTCTAGATTTTCTAGTGCAAGGCCCGCGCGACTCCGCGCGGGCCTATCTTTTGGCAAGTGTACGAACGGTTTAGGTTCGCGGCACAGGTATTCGGGTTGAGGAGAAATGGGGTCATATGGCGGCTCTCAGAGCGCCTGCTGCACTCCCCCGCCATTACCCCTGCGGCGTCCTCGTATGGAGCCCATCCTGGTTGGCATATCGTTGCAATCGCTCACTTGTCCACAGATCAAGTGAACTGCTGGAATAAATATAGCGACACGCTTGTTCGTTACAGTTGCTATATCTATGTAAATCGCCGCGATAAATACAGCCTGTACTCGGCTGTATACCAGCTACGCGTATGTAGATTCATATCGCGTTAATAAATCGGCTCAAGCGCGTGCAAAACGCGCAAGTAGCCGCAATAGGCGATTATCGCGTAGGTAGATTTTTGGCATCTTGTTGATTAATCAAAATTAAGCAATTGCTTAAAACAAAAAAGGTCAGGCACTAGGTGCCTGACCTGCAAACTTCTGGTCGGGACGACTGGATTCGAACCAGCGACCCCTTGACCCCCAGTCAAGTGCGCTACCAAGCTGCGCCACGTCCCGAAGCTTTTGTTTGTTGCTCTGCTCTCGCTCGCAACAGGGAGTATATTAACCCGAAACTTTAGACTTGTGCAAGAACTTTTTTATAAATTTTGAAGCAAGTCCAAAATTGTATCTGCGAGCTTGTGTTTTGTTAGCACGGGAAGTTCTTGCGTACCCGCTGTACTCACGATCCAGGCCTTGTTGGTATCGGTTCCAAAGCCCGAATCGGCGCGCGAGACATCGTTGGCGATAATGGCATCGCAACCCTTGCGGGCGAGCTTGCGCTGCGCGTACTCCACAACGTTATCGGTTTCGGCCGCAAAGCCGATAACGCACCGCTCTCCCTTTTGGCGCGAGAGCTCGGCCAAGATATCGACTGTCTCGATCAGTTCGATGCGATCCAGGCGCTCGTTGGCCTTTTTGAGTTTATGGTCCGCAGGGGTAGCGGGGGTATAGTCGGCGACGGCGGCCGCACAAATTGCAGCATCGGCCGTCTGGAAGTCGCTCAGTGCCGCCTGGAGCATCTCTGCGGCGGTCTGCACGCGCACGCATTCCACGCCGCGGGGCACATCTAATGATGTCGGTCCCAACACGAGCGTGACCTCGGCACCGCGGCGTGCGGCCTCCCCCGCAAGGGCGACGCCCATCTTGCCTGATGAGCGGTTGCCAATGAAGCGCACCGGGTCGATCGGTTCGTGCGTGGGGCCGGCGGTAATCACGATGCGCTTGCCCGCCAGGTCCTGAGGCGCGGGGTTGAGCACCTCACAGACAGCCTCGACGATGTCCTCGGGCTCGCTCATACGTCCCGTGTCCACGTCGCCGCAGGCAAGGTAGCCGCTGCCGGGTCCCACCACATGGACACCGCGCTCGCGCAGCGTGGTCATATTGGCCTGTGTAGCCGGCGCTTTCCACATGCCGTTGTTCATGGCCGGCGCGATCACGATGGGTCGCGGCGTCGCCAGCAGCGTAGTGGAGATGAGGTCGTCGGCGATGCCGTTGGCCATCTTGGCGATGATATTAGCCGTCGCGGGCGCCACGACCACCAGATCGGGCTCCTGCGCAAGCGAAATGTGGTGGATGGGGTCGGAGGGATCGTCGAATAGGCCCACAGCAACGGGCTCGTTGGTGAGCGCACGGAAGGTGAGCGGGCCCACGAACTCCGTGGCATGCTCGCTCATAACGACCTTGACGCGCGCACCGCGCTTTTGCAGCAGGCGCACGATATTGCACGACTTATAGGCGGCGATCCCGCCGGTAATGCCCAGCAGGATCGTTTTTCCCTCAAGTTGCATTGAATTGTTGGATGCCGGCGTCATCGCTAGGCTTCCTTGCTCGGGAGCACCAGCAGGCGGTGGCAGTACGGGCAGTGCGTAATCTCGCTACCATCGTGGTTGAGGTCGCTCATGGACGATGCCTGCAGCGCGGTGTGGCAGACCGTGGGGATGTTGCCCTGGATGGTCTCGACGGCCAGGCCGCGGAACTGCTTGAGTAGACGCTCGTAGTCGGTGAGCACGTCGGCCGGCAGCGTGGCGGCAAGCGCGGTGCGCTCCTTAGTGGCGGCGTCAATCTGAGCCTGCAGGTCGGCAGCCTTGGCGCGGGCAGCCTTGGTATCGGCCTTCACGCCCTCCTCGAACTTGGCGATGATTGCCTGCGCGCGGGCCTCGCGGTCGAGCGCCTCCTTATGGGCGACAACGACGTCCTTGCGGGTGTGCTCAATCTTGTCCAGACGCTTGGCCAGGGTGGCGAGTTCATTCTCCAGGTCCTGAACCTCGCGGTAGTCGGAGCCGTCGACATGGCGCTTCTTGGCAGCCTCGATGGCGTTGTTGGTCTGAATCTCGGTGGTGTTGAGATCGTCGAGCTCAATGTCCAGATCCTTGCGCTGGGCGTAGAGCTTGGTCATCTCAGACTTGAGCTTCACATAGGTCTTGCGCTTGGAAGCGAGCTCCTTGAGCTCCGGCATATTGGCAAGTTCGCTCTTGTTGCGGGCGAGCTCCAAATCGATCTGTTGCAGCTTGAGTAGCGTAGCGCCGGCGCTCATAAGTTCTCTCCTTTTGTCACAGTCCACCATTGGCAAGGGTTCAGTATTTTAATCGCATGACGGGGGTCGACCCCGGCGTCAACTGCAGAGTTCATCAATATATCAACGAACGGCTCCTCGGAGCGGTCGTGGCCGAGCAAGATCGTCGGCAGCCCGCGCAAGGCAAGGTCTTGCGCCACGTGGTAGCCCGCTTCGCCCGTCACGACAACGTCCGCGCCCGCGGCGATGGCGAGCTCTCCAAAGTCGCCCAGGGAGCCGCCCAAAATGGCGACGGTGCGGCACGGGCGATCGGCTTCGCCCCATACGCGTGGGTCGCTTCCAAACGCCGTGGCAGCGCGCACGGCAAGTTCGCGCAGGTTGCAGGCATCGTGGAGGGTCGCGAGTGCGCCCAGACCGGTGAGCTCAGGCTCGCCTACATGTTCCAGCGAGCTCATGGGTTCAGCGCCCAGCAACTCACTCAGGCGAACACGCGCTTCGTGCGAGCGGTCCAGATCGGTGTGAAGCGAGATGATGCTCACGCCGCAACGAGCTGCCTCGTACAGCGCGGCGCTGCACTGGGGACGCGCGGAATCGGCCGGACAAAAGGCCTCGGGCGCCTTGATATATATGGGATGATGCGTCAGCAGAACGTTGGCGCCGGCCTCGAGAGCGCGGCGTACGTTGGCCTCGGTCGCGTCGAGCGCGCAGGCAACACCGCGGATCTCGGCAGAGGGATCTCCCACAGAAAGCCCAACATGATCCCAGCCCTCGGCGTCCGCTTTGGGGTAGCGCGCCAGCAGCGCACGTTCAAGCTCGGAGACGATCATGCGGCGCCTACGATCGAAAGCAGCGTCTGGGCAAAATCATCCAGGTCGGCAGGGTTCACGCGGTCATCAAACGAGATGCGCAGCGACCCCAGCGCCTGCTCGCGACCAATGCCCATGGCGCTGAGCACGTGGCTCGGGTCCATGCTGCCGCTCGAGCAAGCCGATCCGGCCGAAACCTCAAAACCGGCGGCATCGAGCTTGATGATGAGCTCCTCGGAGTCCATGCCGTCGACGTAGATCGAAACCATACCCGGCAGACGATCTGCCTGCGCGTAGTCGCCCATCGTGGCGTGAATGCGAGGATGGGCCGTAAGCGTTGCGTAGAGCTTATCGGACAGGGCCTGCAGCGTCGCACGCTCCTGGCCCACATTCGGCAGCAACACGGAAGCGGCAGCGGCAAAAGCCAGCTGCGTACGCAGATCCTGCGTGCCGGCTCGGCGTCCGGCTTCCTGTCCACCGCCAAAGATGCGCGGACGCAGCGGCGTGCGGTTCTTAAGGTAGAGCGCGCCGGATGCCACAGGGCCGCCGATCTTGTGCGCGGCAACGGTCATGGTGTCAACTCCCAGCTCGGTGACATCGAGCGGAATATGCAAGTAGCCCTGGATGGCATCGGTATGAAACAAGGCGCCGGCAGCATGTGCGGCGGCGGCCAGCTCGCGGATGGGCTGCACCACGCCGGTCTCGTTGTTGGCGACCATAATACTCACGAGCGCCACGTCGTCGCCGAGTAGCTCGACTAGCGTGGCAGGCTCAATGTAGCCCGCGCGGCAGGGTTGCACCAGGTCGACGGTAAAGCCGGCGGCGCGCAGCAGCGGCAGGTTGTCCAGAATCGAATCGTGCTCGATGGCCGAAACGATTACACGATCGCGCTTGCGATCGCGCTGACGAGCGCCCTCGGCAAGACCGAGCAGCGCCAGCTGGTTGGCCTCGGTGCCGCCGTTGGTAAGGATGATCTCGGACGGGCGAACGCGTGCGCCAAAGCTACGAGCTATCTCGCGACGGGCGACTTCCAGGCGTGCAGCGGCCTTGCGGCCAAGCGAGTGCAGCGAGTTGGGGTTGACGCCGGCAAGCTCGCTGTCGTCGTATTCGCGCTGCGCAAGGAGCGCCTCGGCGCGCATGGGCGTCGAGGCGGCATAGTCAAGATTCACGGGTATGCGGTTTTGACCTGCGGTCATAAGGGTTTATGCCTCCTGTGCTGCCTCGTTGCCCAGCTTCTGCAGCAGCGCAACCTCGGCAGCGGGATCTTCGGACTTAAATACGGCGGAACCGGCTACCAGGACATTGGCGCCAGCCTTAACGACCTCGACAATGTTCTTGGAAGAGATGCCGCCGTCGACCTCGATGAGGGGCGAAACGCCGTGACGCTCGCACATGGCCTTGAGCTCGTGCAGTTTGGCGATGGTGCCCGGGATAAAGCTCTGACCGCCAAAGCCCGGGTTCACGCTCATGAGCAGCACCATATCGACGACATCGATGATGCTCTCGAGCACGCACACGGGGGTGGCGGGGTTGAGCACCACGCCGGCCTTGACGCCGCGCTGCTGCAGATGCGTGAGCGTGCGGTGCAGGTGCGTGGAAGCCTCGTAGTGCACGGTGATCATATCGGCACCGGCGTCGGCGTACCAATCAACGGTCTCGTCGGGGTTCGACGCCATCAGGTGCGCGTCGACCGGCACGCCGGTGGAGCGCTTGACGGCCTTGAGGATGTCAACGCCAAAGGTGAGGTTGCCGGTAAAGTGACCGTCCATAACGTCAAAGTGAACGTAGTCGGCGCCGGCGATCTTGTCGAGGTCGCCCTTGAGGTTGGCCATATCGGCCGAAAGAATCGAAGGAGCGATTTTAATGGAACCCATGGTAGAAGCCTTTCTGCGCTAGTCGGTGATTCCGTAGAACTCTTGAGAGGGGACGCGGTCGGTAAGGATCTCGAGCGCCCTATCCAAAGTAACACCGTTGTAGAGCGTTTGCTCCACGGCAAAGGTGAGCGGAATGTCTACGCCCAGTGAACGGGCAAGCTCGCTCACGCTGCGGGCCGCGACGGCGCCCTCGACTACCATGTGCGTGCGTGTCTGGTACTCGTCGAGCGAGACGCCGTGGGCAAACTCGTAGCCAAAGGTGCGGTTGCGCGAATGCTCCGAGGTGCAGGTGGCAATGAGGTCACCCATGCCGGCAAGTCCCATGCAGGTCATAGCTTGACCGCCGCGGGCGTGCACCAGACGGCTGATCTCGGCCAGGCCGCGTGTCATGATGAGAGCGAGCGTGTTGTCGCCCGCACCGGTGCCGGCGGAGATGCCGCACACGATGGCGATAACGTTCTTCATGGCGCCGCAGACCTCGACACCGGTCATGTCTTGCGACAGATAGATGCGAAAGGCCGTGGACAGGAGCAGGTCCTTAAAGGTCTCCCCTATCTGCGGGTCTTCGCTGGCGATGACGGCGGCAGAAAGTCCGCCGCGGCAGATTTCCTCAGCATGGTTGGGGCCCGAGAGCGCCGCGACACGCGACTCGTTGCCGATCTCGCTGGCGATGACCTCGCTCATGAGCAGGCCGGATTCGGGCTCAATGCCCTTGGTGAGGCAGAGCACCGGGGTATCGGCGGCGATAAAGGGCGCGGCCTGGTGGCACACGCTGCGAAGGTGCGTCGAAGGAACGGCAAAGATGATGGCCTCGGCGCCGTCGAGTGCCTGGGTCAGATCCGTCGTGGCGAAGACGTTGCCGGGCAGCTCGTAGCCCACAAGGTAGCGGGGGTTGCGGTGCTCGCCATTGATGCCGGCGGCCGTCTGATCGCTGTGGGCCCACATAGTCACGCGCTCGGCTCGCGCGGCAGCAAGGCCGGCGACGGCGGTTCCCCAGGAGCCAGAGCCAATCAGCGCAACATTCATGACTCTCTCCTACTTATCGTCGGGCTCGGTGACGCGCTTGGTAAACGAGAGCTTGGACTCCTTACCCGTCATGAGCTTTTTGATGTTCGCACGATGGGCCCACACCACGGTGATGCCGATCAGCGCCATGCAAAACTTGAGTCCCAGGCTGCTGTACGGAAAGACCGTGCAGGCGGCGATGGGAAGGCCGATGGCGGCGGCAAGCGAGCCCACCGACACAAACTTGGTGATGGCGACGGCCACGATAAACATGCCCAGCAGCGAAAGCCCGATGGGCCAGTACCAGGCAAGAATCACGCCCAGGCCCACGGCGATACCCTTACCGCCGTGGAAGTTAAGGTAGGGCGAGAAGATGTGTCCCCACACGGCAGCCAGGCAAATGACGCCGAGCATCCAGTCGCCTGCGGCACCGGGTGCCATGATGCTCACAGGGAAGCCATAGCCAACGCTCGCGATAAGCGGACGGGCGATAAGGACGCAGATGGCGCCCTTCAGGCAGTCGAGTAGCAGCGTGAGCGCGGCCACCTTGGGGCCGGCTACGCGCAGGGCGTTGGTGGTGCCGATGTTGCCGGAGCCCGCCTTGCGAATGTCCGTGTGATTGAACACGCGGCCCAGGATCAGGCCAAACGGAATCGCTCCGATAAAGAACGAAACAACGGCGCAGATGGCGGTCAGCAGAATCGGATTAAGCATCCTTTTGCTCCTTCTTCCTAAAGAAGAGTCGAATGGGCGTGCCGGCAAAGTCGAAGGTCGAGCGCATGCGGTTCTCTATGTAGCGCTGGTAGGTGTCGTTGACCAGGTCGCTGTGGTTGACGAAGAACGTGAACGTCGGCGGGTTGACGCCCGTCTGGGTCACGTAGTGCATACGCAGGCGGCGCTTGCCGTCCACCACGGTATGACCGAACTCGCGCAGGTCGGTGAGGAACGTGTTGAGGCGCGAGGTGCTGATCTTTTGCGAGCGCGTCTTTTCGGCGGCATCGACCATCGCCCAGATCTTCTCGACGCTGCGGCCGGTCAGGGCAGAGATGCGCAGGTACTGGGCCCAGGGAGCCATGACGCCCAGACGGCGGTCGATGGTCTCCATGCAGGCCTCGCGCTTACGGTCGTCGTCGAGCAGATCCCACTTGTTGAGCAGCACCACGATGGCGCAGCCGCGCTCGATGGCCAAGCCCATGACCTTCTGGTCCTGCTCGGTGACGCCTACGGAGGCGTCGACGACGAGCAGCGCCACGTCGGCGCGGTCGATGGCACGCAGGCCGCGGACCATGGAGTAGTACTCGATGTTCTCGTACACGGTGCTCTTCTTGCGAATGCCCGCGGTGTCGACCATGCGGTAGTGCTTGCCGTTGCGCTCGACCACGGTGTCGATGGCATCGCGCGTGGTGCCGGCAATGTTCGACACGATGGAGCGGTCGGCTCCCAGGATGCGGTTGAACAGCGACGACTTACCGGCGTTGGGGCGGCCGATGATAGCGACGTTCAGCGCGTCGGGGAATTCATCGGCGACCTCGTCCTCTTCCTCGGGGAGCAGGGCCACGATATCGTCGAGCAGGTCGCCCGTGCCATGTCCGTGCAGGGCCGACAGCGGCGTGGGCTCACCGATGCCAAGTGAATAGAACTCCCAGATGTTGTCATTCTCGCGATCGGGGTTATCGAGCTTGTTCACCAACAGAAAGACCGGCTTGTCGCAGCGCTTGAGCATGCGAGCGACCGACTCGTCCTCCTCGGTGACGCCGGTCCTCGGCGGCGGCGAGTGCCTGGTCGCGGATGGACGTGGCAAACACGTCATCGCTCTTGAGCGGCTCGATGCCGCCCGTGTCGACGATAGTGAACTCGCGGCCGTTCCAGTCGGCCGTGTGATACGAACGGTCGCGCGTGACGCCGCGGGACTCGTGGACGATGGCGTCCGAGGTCTGGGCTAGGCGGTTAACGAGCGTGGACTTGCCCACGTTGGGGCGTCCGACGACGGCGACGATAGGTTTCATCTGCACTCCTTTAATGGGTAGGGTCAGTGGAAGTGTTAGAGTCGGCAGGCATAATGCCAAGGATGTGCTCCAGGGTATCGAGCAGCTCATGCGGCATGGTCGACACCACATGAACCTCGGCGCCGCGACTGGTAAGGCTTGCGAGTAAATCGTCACGATGATACTCGTCAAGCGTCATGCCGTCAGCGTTGAACATGAGCTTAGGCACAAAGAGCATAACCCCCGAGAGGTCCTGCGGCAGCTGTTCCAGAATGTCGCAGGCGACGATGAGGCCGGTCACGTCCACGTTGCCGCCAAAGTAGCGATTCTTGATGGCCGTGACGGTGCCGGCGAGCCCCTGCGGCGATTCCACGAAACGTGCCACGGTGTCGCGTGCGCTGGCGCCCGAGAGGCACAGCAGGTGCTGGCTGCGAGCGGCGATGGCCTCGCGGACGCGGGCCAGTCGCTCGGCATCGGCGGCAAGCACATCGTCCGTCTCGTCTAGGTATGAGCGGATCATGCCGATACCGTCGTAGTACTGCGGATAGCCGTCGTAAAAGTCCGCCTCGGGCGGATCGATGCCGGCGTCCAGGTAGAACTCGTCGCTCATCTGGAAGGTGTGGCGGCCAAAACGCTCGAAGGCGCGGTCCTGGTAGGGACGGATCATGGCAATGGTCTCGCGCGCCAGTTCGGGCTTGTCGCTGTATGACCAGCTAAAGCGGTTCTGATGCTTGGTAAAACCGAGCGGCACAATGCCCAGGCTTGTGATTTGCTCGTGCTCCTCGCAAAAGCGCAGGGTCTTTTCCAGCTCCTCGCCGTCGTTCATGCCGGGGCACAACACGATCTGCGCGTGAATCTCGATGCCGGCGGCCATGATGGCCTCGAGTACGTCCATGCCGCGCTGGGCGTTGCGGCCCATCATACGACGGCGGACGTCGGGGCTCACGGCATGGACCGATACGTTCATGGGGCTCATGTTGCGTTGGATGACGTTTTGCACGTCCTCGTCGGTGAGGTTCGTGAGCGTGACGAAGTTGCCCTGTAAAAAGCTCAGGCGGTAGTCGTCGTCGCGAATATAGAGCGTGGAGCGGCCGCCCTTGGGCAACATGGTCATAAAGCAGAACACGCAGGCGTTTACGCAGGTACGCATGCCGTCGAAGATGGGGCCATCGAACTCCAAACCCCAGTCCTCGCCCGGGAAGCGGTCGAGCTCGACGGGGGTGACGGTGCCGTCGCGCGGGTCGAATACCTCGAGGTCGACGGTGTCGTCGTCGGCCTCCCAGAGCCACACAATCATGTCGGTAAGCTGCTCGCCGTTGACCGTGAGCACGCGCATTCCCGGCTCGATACCCACATCCCACGCGGGCGATTCGGGACGCACGTTCTTAACGAGCGCGCCCTCACCCGGCTCGGGGTCGCGGCTGCGCCCGTAATCGGCCACCTCGGCGGCGTATGCGGGTACGGTCTGGTCCATGACTAGCGGCAAAGCTCCTTGATGCGCTCAACGGCGCGCTCGATGTGTTCTTGCGGGGTGGAGGCTCCGGCAGTGATGCCGATGTGGCGTACGTTGGCAAACCATGCGGCCTGTAGCTCGGAAGCCTCCTCGATGTGATGGGTGTGCTCGCAGACGTCGGCGCAGATCTGTGCCAAGCGGCGGGTGTTACCCGAGTTCTTGCCGCCCACCACGACCATGCAGTCGCAGCGGTTGGCAAGTGTGGCTGCTGCCTGTTGACGCTCACTCGTGGCGGCGCAGATGGTGTTGATCACACGCAGCTCCTGCACGCGCGGGGTTATGGCGGCCACGACCTCGGCGAGGTTCTGTGCGGTCTGGGTGGTCTGCACGACGAGGCCTACCTTGCCCTTGAGCGACAAGGCGTTGGCGTCCGCGGCACAGCTCACGACCTGCGCATCATTGCCGGCGTGGCCCAGGATGCCCTCCACCTCGGGGTGACCTGGCTCGCCTACGACCACCACGCGGTAGCCCTCGCGCACCAGGCGCTCGGCTGCAACATGGACTTTCTTTACGTAGGGGCAGGTGGCGTCTATGACGTTAAGGCCACGCTCGCGAGCGGCATCGATCACCTGCGGCACCACGCCGTGGGCGCGGATGATCACGGTGCCGGTTGTGGCATTATCCAAGTTCTCGGCCAGGCCAACGCCTGCCTCATCAAGCTCGCGCACCACGATGGGGTTATGGATGAGCGGACCCAAGGTATGGACCTGAGTGCACTCCCCTGCCTGCGGCGCGGCGGCCAGCGCCATATCGAGCGCACGCTGTACGCCGTAGCAAGTGCCGGCGTGGGCGGCGATCTCGATGGTGGGCGCGTTTGCCTGGTCAGACGCAGCCGCGGCGGTGTTCGTCACGTTCTCGCTCATGGCTAGAACCTGCCCGGATGCTCGGCGCACAGGTCGTCTCGCATGGCGTAGACGCGGCTCATGGCCTCGGACTCAAACCATTCCAGGCGCTCCGTGCGCTTAAGCCCAGCCGGTGCGTCGGAAAGCGAGACGGCCTTGCCGGCGCGGATCCAGCACTTCTTGGGACGCATGATCTTTTTGCCCGCGGGCGTGATGTCGGACCAGCCGCAGATGGCGAGCGGGTTCACAGGTGCCTTGCCCATCTGGGCGATGAGCGCAAAACCGCCGTGGACCTCGGGTTTGATCTCGCGCGAGCGGATGCGCGTGCCCTCGGGGAAGATCAGAACGTCCTCGCCGCGCTGCAGCGCATGCTGGGCGGCGCGCAGGCACTTCATATCGGCAGTACCACGCTCCACGGGGATGCCGCCAACGCGGCTAAAGGCCCAGCGCACAATCTTGCTCTTGGCGAACTCGGACTTAAAGATGGGACGAATGCGGCGTCCCCCAAAGAACAGCGCCGTCTCCACGGCCAAGAGCTCGGCCATCGAGGTGTGGTTGCAGATGACCACGCTGCCGCGGCCGTCCTGGCGCTCAAACAGCAGATCGGCATCCTCGACCTTCCAACGCCACATGAGCTTGGAGAAGGCCCAAAGGATTGCCATGACCACGAAAACGGTGCCGCGGATGAGCGCCGGGAACTCGGCGTAGGGGGCGTTGTAATAGTCCTCGGGCGTCTGCTTAAACAGGCGCATGGGCTACCTCCTTTGGTTGATGAGGTCCTCGATGATACGAACGACCTCGTCGATGGTGTGAGCGGTGGAGTCGACGTGCACGGCGTCCTCGGCGGGCACGAGCGGGGCGACCTCGCGGCTGCTGTCGAGCTTGTCGCGCTGCTTAAGGGCGTCGAGGGTCTCGTCGACCTCGGCCTCGAGCTGCTCGGACGTGAGCGGCTGGGCATCGTTTTGGTGACGCTGCAGCACACGGCGACGGGCGCGCTCGCGCGGGTCGGCGGTCAGGAAGACCTTGACCTGCGCGTTAGGGAACACGACGGTTCCGATGTCGCGACCCTCGGCCACGATATCGCGGTCCTCGGCTGCGCGGCGCTGGTGGATGAGCATGGCGGCGCGCACGCCCGGATAGGCCGAGACCTTGGACACGTTGGCGTCGACCTGCGGGGTGCGGATGGCGGCCGAAGCGTCCTGGCCGTCAATGGTCAGGCGCGTGTCCTCGCCGGTACCGTTGGTAAAGCGAATCTCGATCTGCTCGGCGAGGGCGTCGATGGCCGCCTCGTTATCCAAGTCGATGCCGCGGTCGAGCGCGGCGAAGGTGACGGCGCGATACATAGCGCCCGTGTCGAGCTTGTTAAAGCCCAGCTGGCGGGCGATCTCCTTGGCGATGGTGGATTTGCCGGAACCGGCGGGTCCGTCGATGGCGACGATCATGCAATGCTTCCTTTCGGTGGTTGACGTGCTGGTATGATGCGCGGGCGTTGGGGCGCGGCAGTTTGCCTAGCCCGTGTAGCGCTCGCGGTAGGTGTTGCGCTTGGGCGCGGAGCCGTGGCTGCCATGGTGACGCGTGCGGCTGGCGGGCGTGTCTTGGGGCCTGCCGCCGTTGCGCTTGGCGCTCGCCTGCTTGGGCGGGATGCCGCCGGCCTTGAGGATCTGCACCTCGCGGTCGGTGAGCTCGCGCCACGAGCCCTTGGCCACGCCCTCGAGCTCAAGGCCCGCAAAGTTGCAGCGATGCAGACGGATTACCGGATGGTGAATCTTGCTCAGCATGCGCTTGACCTGGTTTTTACGACCTTCGCGGATGATGATCTCCACGGCGGTGGTACCTGGCTTGACGCCCTGGGGAGCCACGGCCTCGGCCTCGCGTGCGGTGATGACGCGGCAGATTGCCGGCTGGCATAGGCCGTCGTCGAGCTCGATGCCACGGCGAAGCGGCGTGAGGTCGCGGTCGGACAGTTCGCCGTCAACGAGTGCCTGGTAGGTCTTGTAGACGTGCTTGCTCGGGTGCAGCAGGTCCTGAGACAGGTCGCCGTCGGTGGTAAAGAGCAAGAGGCCCGTTGTATCGCGGTCCAGGCGACCCACCGGGAACAGGCCCGGAAAGCAGTCTCGGGGAACCAGGTCGGCCACGCAAGGGCGCTCCTGCGGGTCGCTCATGGTGGTGAGGTAGCCGGTCGGCTTGTAGAGCATCAGGTACACAGCGCCCTGGTTGAGCTTGACGGACATGCCATCGACCTCGATGTGGTCGCGGTCGACATCGACCTTGGTGCCCAGCTCGGTCGCAACCTCGCCGTTAACCGTCACGCGGCCGGCGGTCATCAGGTCCTCCGACCCGCGGCGGCTCGCTACGCCCGCGCGCGCCAAAAAGCGCTGCAGGCGCATGGTGTGAGGGTAGACGGGCTGGGCGTCGCCTGCGGGCGTCGTGGCGCCCGTGGCACTTGCGGTGCACGTCTCCCCTACTTCGTTAGTCCTCATCATGCGTGTCCTCCGCAGTGTCGTCGGTGGCCAGGAATTCCTCGCCACCGACCGCCTCGACATCATCAATATCGGTATCGAGCAGCTCGCGCTCTTCGTCCAGGTCCTCGGCTTGCTCCTCGAGCGTGGACTGAATACTGCGGCCGCTCAGGCGCTCGCGGATAAACTGGCGCGACTGCTCGTCGGGGGCAAACTGCTCCAGATCGGGTAGGTCGCGGGTGGAGCGCAGGCCGAACTTTTCCAAGAAGGCGTTGGTCGTGCCGTAAATGATGGCCTGACCGCGCTCGGGGTCACGGCCGAGCTCGCGCACCAGACCCTTGTCCACGAGCGACGCGATGACGCCGTCTGAGTTGACGCCGCGGATGCCCTTGACCACCTCGCGCGTTACGGGCTGGTGGTATGCGATCACGGCCAGGGTTTCGAGCGCCGCCTGCGACAGCTTTTGCGTGTCCCAGCTCAACACATAGGCCTCGACCACGTCGTGGTAGGCGGGATGCGTAAACAGGCGCCAACCGCCGGCGACCTCGCGCAGCTGAAAGCCGCGGTTGGCCTCCTCGTACTCAACCTTGAGCTCGGCGAGCAGCGATGCGCACTCGCCGGGGGCGATATCCAGTGCGCCGGCCAGCGCGGGCGCACTCACCGGGTCGCTCGACACCAGCAGCAGCGCCTCGAGGGCACCTTTGAGGCTGTTTGCCTCTAGCGTGGAAAGGGTTGACATGGTTGCGGCTCCTATTCGGTGAGCTCGGGGCCCTCGCCGGGCACATAGGCCTCGGCGCCCTCGACGCGGTTGATTTGAATGGTTCCAAAGATCTCGTCCTGGCTCAGCGTGAGCGAGCCGCGCTTGGCGAGCTCAAGCATGGCAAGGAAGGTGACGACGAGCTGCTCGGTGGTGGCATCGCCGTCCAGCAGCTCGCGGAAAGTGCAGGTTTGGTGCGCCATGGTAAAGCGGTCGACTGAGGCCACGGTCAGGTCGAGCGGCACGCGATGCGGAGCTACGTGCTCGGCCTCCAGCAGGAAGGTCTGTCGCTTGCCGTCCAGGTCGGCGCAGATGACGGCGAGGCCGCGCAGGGTAATGCCGGCCAGATAGTCGGGCATGAGCCCCAGGAACTCGGGATCGGGGCCGGCCACACGCGGGTGCATGCGGCTTTCGGCCTGTATGCGGGCACCGAGGGCCGCAGCCGCACCTTTAAACTGCTTGTAGGCAATCAGGCGCTGGATCAGGACCTCGCGCAGGGCGTCGCCGTCGAGCGCGCTGAGCTCCTCGAGGTCTTCGTCGAACTCGTCATCGTCATCGACTTTGCGCGGGGCCTCCTGCGGCACCAGAGAGGCGGCCTTGATGTCCAAAAGGGTTGCCGCGACCAGCAAAAAGTCGCTCGCCACGTCCAGGTCCAGCGCCTCGATGCGCTCGGCCTCGGCAAGGTACTGCTCGGCCACCTCGCTGATGGAGATGGCGCCGATATCTACTTTTTGGCGGGTTACCAGCTGCAGCAGCAGGTCGAACGGTCCGCTGTAGACCTGCGTCGACACGCGATACGACATCTTCGACCTCCTTTGACGGCGCCTTCGCGGCGCGGTTTGGGTGCATGTTGCGACCGTTTTGCACGGTCGACCTGTAAGTTTACCTTAGATGCTGGCGATTGCGAAGTTGAGCAGCTGCTCAGCAAGCGGATACACGGTAACGTCGAAATAGCGGCCGATCACGTCGATGCCGGTCCACATGGGCAGCAGGTACAGCACTAGGATGAGGATGGGCATAGCGTATTGCTGCAGACGATAATAGTTGTTGAGAGCCTTGCCTTTAAGGAACGGCACAATGATCGACGAGCCATCGAGCGGCGGAATCGGGATGAGGTTAAAGAACGCGAGCGACAGATTGACCACGATAAACGTGGCGCCGAAGTTCATGATTTGGGACGCCACGGCAAAGGACATGCTGGTGTAGAGGTTGCCGTACGTTGCGTGCATGAGGGCGGCCGCGAGGCATGCGAGTGCAATGTTCGATGCGGGGCCGGCCACGCTCACCAGGACCTCGTCGCGCTTTGGGTGCTTGAGGTTGTTGAGGTAGACGGGCACGGGCTTGGCGAAGGCGAACACCGGGCCTCCGGCGGCGAGCATGAGCAGCGGCAGGAGAATGGTGCCAAACGGGTCGATGTGGTTGAGCGGGTTGAGCGAGACACGACCGCGCGATCGGGCCGTCTTATCGCCGAGTGCCCAGGCCGCGGCGGCGTGCGCACTCTCGTGGATGACGATGCCCACAATGACGGCGACGGCGCTCGCGAGCAGGTTCATGATGTAGCTGCTGGACATGGCGCTCCCCTAGCGGACGCGGCGCGAGGCGCGCGTGAGCAGGTAGTCAGCCACAAACAGGATGACGGCCACGATGGCGTAATCCAAGCGGAACACGCCGCCAAAGGGCGAGGTGATGACGCCGTAGCCGGCGATGGCGCTCGGCAGCGCGCGAGAAAGCTCAACGACAAAGCCGACAATCTGCAGCTTGGCGGTCAGGCCGCTAAAGCACAGCAGCACGGTCATCGCGCTCATAAAGATGCCGCAGATGCGACAGGCGATGGCGATGACGCTCATCGCCACGGCAGCGGCCTTACGAGAATTCACGCGCGGTCTCCTCTTCGATCTGGGTGGAAAGCTCCAGCCATTCGTCCTCGAGCTTGGGCAGTTCTTGCTTAAGGCCGTTATATTCCCCCAGCGCGGCATTGAACTTGTCCTGATCGGCATAAAGCTCTTCGCTCGCCATCAATTCCATAAGCTCGTCATAGCGGGCGCGCTTTTTGTCGAGCTCGGCCTCAATCTTCTTGAGCTGGTTGCGCACGCCCTTGAGCTTTTTGTTGAGCGCGGCGCGGGCCTGGGCCTCGGCGCGCTTTTGCTCCTTGGTCTTTTTGCCCTCGGCGGGCTTGGAGGCGGTGGCGGGGGTGTCGGGCTGGGCCGCGGTGACCTTAGCGGACTTGGTCGCGGCCGGTGCGCTCTCCCCTGCCGCATCGGCCGCGGCGCGGGCTGCGAGGTCCTCGCGCTTGTAGAGGTAGTAGTCGTAGTCGCCGTCGTAGACCGTGACCTTGCCATCGCGGATGTCAATGATGCGGTTGGCCACAGCGCGTACCAGGTGCTCGTCGTGGCTGATCAGCACGATGGTGCCGGGGAAGTTTTGCAGGGCGTTCTCGAGCATGTCTACCGAGTCGATGTCCAGGTGGTTGGTGGGCTCGTCCAGGCACAGGAGCGCCTCGGGGGCCACGAGCATCTTGGCAAGCGCCAGACGCGCCTTTTCGCCGCCGGAGAGGACACGGACCTGCTTCTCGATGGAGTCGTTGTCGCTAAATAGGAAGGCGCCCAGCAGGCTGCGCTGCTGCGGCACGGTCCACTTGGGCGTGACGGTGTCGATCTCTTGCAGGACGGTGTTGGACTCGGTCATGCCCTCGAGCGCGTGCTGGGCGTAGTAGGCCACACCCACGTTGGTGCCCAGGTCGCGGGTGCCGGTGGTGGGCGGTTCCAGGCCGGCGAGGATCTTCATGAGGGTGGACTTGCCGGCGCCGTTGGGGCCGACGAGCGCCACATGCTCGCCGCGGTAGAGCTTGAGGTCGATGTCACTGTAGATGTGCTTGTCGCCGTATGACTTGGAGACGCCCTCGAGGCCCACGACCATATCGCCCGAGCGCGGCGGGTCGGGGAACTTAAAGTCGATATGCTTGTGGCCCTCGGGCAGGATGACGAGCTCCTTCTTGATCTGCTCGATCTTGCGGATGCGCTCCTGGGCCTGGGCGGCCTTGGTGGGCTTGTAGCGGAACTTATCGACGAAGACCTGCATGTGGGCGATGTCGCGCTCCTGGGCGGCACGCTTGGCGCGCATCTGCTCAAGGTTGTCCTCGCGCTGCTTGAGGTAGCTGCTGTAGTTGCCGGTGTAGGTGGTTACGCGGCGGTTCTCGAGCGCGGCGACGTGGTCGACGCAGGCGTCCATGAAGGCGCGGTCGTGGCTGACGATGAGGACGGCGCCGTCGTAGCTGGCGATAAAGCCGCGCAGCCACTGGACACTCTCGAGATCCAGGTGGTTGGTGGGCTCGTCCAGGAGCAGCAGGTCGGGGTGGCGCAGGAAAAGCTTGGCGAGCGCGATGCGCATCTGCCAGCCGCCGGAAAACTCGGAGCAGGGACGCTCAAAGTCGGTGACCTTAAAGCCCAGACCGGACAGGATTTTGCGGGCGTTGCTTTCGAGCTCGTAGCCGCCTAGGTGCTCAAAGCGGTCCTGGACCTGGCCGTATTCGTTCAGGAGTGCGTCGACGTCCTTGCCCTGCTCGGAGAGCTCGGTGATTTGTGCCTGAAGCTCGTTGGCGCGCTCGCCCATGCGGCGGATTTCCTTAGCGGCCGCCATGACCTCGGCGAGGATGGTGGTGTCCTTGTGCTCCAGGTTGGTTTCCTGCTCTAGGTAGCCCACCTGGCAGTCCTTGGCGTACTGGACCTGGCCGGCGTCGGGGCTGTCGATGCCCATGATGATCTTGAGCATGGTGGTTTTACCGGCGCCGTTGGGACCCACGAGGGCGAAACGCTCGCCGGGGTTGATCTGGAAGGACGCGCCGCTAAAGAGGACGCGTGCGCCGAAGCTTTTTTCGATCTTGTCGACCAGAAGGATCATGGTGCCGCCTTTGACCTTGTGTGCCTATATGAAAAAAGGCCCCAACTTGCGTTGGAGCCTCATTCAATGCTCGGGTGGAGACGAGGGGGAT
>JAGZUC010000009.1 GCA_018380195.1 Collinsella sp.
CTCCAATGAGCGGGAATTGTATCAGGGAGGACTGACCAAGCCGCCCATAGAATCAGAAATGGAAGAATAGAGAGGATGAAAGATGATAACACTGCAGTAATTTTTTTTGAGGCTCTCATCGATTCCGCATCTCCTTGCGCGCCCACATTCCACTCCGCCTTAAATCAAGTATAAATAAAAACTTGAATGCAAGTTTGTTTTGATTAGTATGGAAACTATATCCATTTAGTTCTAATTTGTTCGTAGTATCAAATCGATACCGACACTAGCATGACGTAGTCTTTCAAGACAGCTATTCAACATTGGAGGTCACCGCTATGGACAATGTGAACCACCTAAACGAACTCTCAATACAGTCCCAGCTTAGCATCCTTGAAAAACTGGTCGCGGACGCGGAACAATCTACCGACGCAAGACGCGATTTCGAAGCTCAGCCTCGTGCCGTATTCCAGAAATATGGAATTACAGACCTCCAAATCAAAGCGGGAAATCGAAAAGTCTCTCTGTACGAACTGGTGGAGTCAACCGAAAAGGAGGCGCGTGTCCCCGTTGCACGCGCAGTATATCGTCGTATCCAACTTGCATATTATGACGAGGACAACGAAGCTGAGCCGCAAACGATACCTCTCGTAAACGTTGTACTTAATGCAAACGCAGTAACGAACGCAAACATCATTCTGAACGCAAACGGAATGGCAAACGCAAACGCGAATGCTCAAAACAACGCCAACCTTAAGTACGACGTCAACACAATGGGCTATGGATCAGCTATTTTTATGAACAAACCTGATGTTGTTGAACTATCGGAATCGTACAAACAAACTTCTGTTTTCAGGAAATTTGATCAAGAGGGCTTGAGTGCAGCGAGGCAAGCAGCCATGCTTAAAACAGCAATCAAGAATTCCAGCTCCAATACCATCAACCCCGAAGGGGCTTCCAATGGGGTCGCCCGCGGGTATTATCGCTCCGTCGAATTCGAAGTTACTTACTCCGAGAACGAAGGCACCTTGGTAATCACCGACGCCCGTTTGCTCGCGGCATGATTTCCGAAAGCTCGCAGCACGTGCTGTTCCGCAGACCTCGAATGCTGACATTTATAACAACATATAAATGTGGCGCTGTGTGTGATCATTGTCTGATGAGCTGCACTCCGAACAACAGTGACAGGCTTACTCTTCCCCAAATGCGGCAATTCATCGATAGCTTCGCCGAAGTATGCGTCGGAAGTGGTGTTGTTGTGTTTACGGGCGGAGAATGCACCCTTCTTGGCGATGACCTTCTCGAGGCCATCGCATATGCGAATTCTTTAGGACTCTTTACTCGAATTGTAACGAATGCGTGGTGGGCAAAAAGCGAAAGAGACGCAGAAACGTTCCTCAACGAATTGAAGTCATGTGGCCTTGACGAAATCAATATCAGCTGCGACGACTTTCATGCGGAATATATACCCCTCGAGAATGTGCGCAACCTTTGGAACTCAGCAAAAACAATGGGCTTTCAAACTCTCGGCATTGCGGTCTGCAGAGATAACAACAGTACAATCAGCCCGGCATACCTGTGCAAGTACCTTAATGAAGACATTCCACTCCTGCATCAGTTCGACGATAATACCCAGCCTCCCAGCGCGCCAGCCCGCTTCATCACGGATTCAGGCATCACGCGAATTGGGCGCGCACGAAATCTCAGTCTCAACCAAAATGCGCGACCGCAGGCACGTCTCTTAGCGTCACACTGTTCCGACTGCGGCCGAGACTTCGTTATTTCCCCAAACTGCCATCTTGCACCCTGCTGCGGAATAAATGCAGAGGGAACTTGGCTTTTCGATCTTGACAAAATCAATCTGACGGATGACATTAATGAACTGCAGCTGCTCCTACTTAATTACATACAATACATAGGACCAGGAGGGCTGCTGAAGCACTTGCGCACGAGCGGAGGCCTTTCTTCATTTGGGCGCTCAAGCTACCTCTCTCAATGCGAGATTTGCGAAGACATCGCCCTCTCGAAAGAGGCACAGACCTGTCTTGCAAAGCTAGCTCCTAAACTGGCAGCCGACTTGATTGTCGAGACTAAATTCGAGACTACCTTTATCGGAAATGGGTCTGATATACATGATTGAAGTGCTACCCTCTTTAAATTCGCTCTCGAGTAATCCACTCCGTAGATTGGACACTCTTGGAGTAACAGATTTTTTAGACACACTTGACATATCTATAGATCCTTTTGAATGTGCGCATCGCATCTGGGATCAACTTGACAGGGAGCATCAAGAGATCGTCTCCTTCCTGATGCTAGGTGGAGAGATTGATCTCGATTCAGAAGTGGCAAAAAGAAGTCTGCTGAAAGGCACTGTTGAAACCATAGCCTCACTCGGGCTGCTAAGCAAGCACAATGGCAATGCCTCCCTTTCCGGTTTATCTCTAATCCGATATCATGGCATCTGGCTTTTTGCCGATGCGCCATCACCCTCGCCTTTACTATATTTTGGCTCTGATTCAATTGGGCTCGCTCGTCGGCTAAGCCCATCCCCCGGAAAGAATGCCTTAGACCTCTGCTCTGGACCAGGCATCCAGGCACTCATACTGGCAAAATCTGGAATGCACGTCACGGCGATAGATATCAATCCAATCGCCTCAGAAATCTGCCAACTAAACGCACTGGTCAATGGCATTAGCGAAGATTTAACTGTTCTAACCGGAAGTCTCTACAACGCACTAAACAATATCGAAAGCTCTTGCAGCTATGAACTCATTACGGTGAATCCTCCTTTGCTCCCAATCCCAGAAGACGTACCATACCCCTTCGTTGGCGATGGCGGCCCAGATGGCCTCAACATCACAAGCAAGGTTATTCGAGGTGCAGGAGATAAACTCACTGATAGCGGATACCTCTCTGCAATTGGAATGATTGGCCTTGGAACCAACAATCAATCAGCATTTGAACGAATACAGAACGATTTGTTGCAAGCTGGCCTCAATGGCGTCTTGACAATAATCTCGAGCTTTAACCTCGGACCCCAATCTGGCTGGATCGACGGTATCGCATGCACATCTGTTGCACATGCTCCAGGAAAATATTCCAGCAAAGAGGAGGCTGTAAAACAGATATCGCGCGCATACAAAAAAATCCACTACGACCGCGTCTGCACCTATCACTTGAAGGCGTGGAGGGAGAGACAGCCCTTTCAAAATCCCATCCTAACGATTCAAGACTGCTCCGCAGATGGCAACCCACTTGGCCCCTGGATCCTCTAAAGCATCCGTCATACGAAAGCAGGTCAATAGGCTGCGCGCCACTCTCTGATGACGCGCAGCCTATCTCATTTCCCCCGCGCTTTACCGAGCCCGACTCACACCTCATAGTTGGCACCGGTTTTCAAAATGCAAGATTCCGCATACAAAATCACTTCTTCTGTCTAGGTGGCAGACCTACGATTTTTGTAGTATAAAGTTCCTCTCAATGCCTTCAATCTATTTCGAGATTGAGAAGAACTTGCATCGGGTTTCATAGAAGCGATATAGATGATACGTTTTGTCCTATCTATATTCCGACATACATCAGGATGCCTCGTCTTTATCGTCATTTCAATAGTCGGCTTGGCCCTTTCCCACATTGCCCCCTTTTTGAACGGTAAATTAATTGACTTCCCGCACGTGGACCTCGTGGACAGGCCCCCTTGTGTAGCTGCACCCGAGGCGCCTCCCCGTCGCCCTCCAGCGCCGGGGTTCCCCTCCATCACGAAGAGGTAATCCCCGTCCGGCCTCGCCGTCTCTGCAACGCCGAGCCTCCCGAGCGACTCGAGGAGGGCGGGCTCGTCCCAGGAGATTTGACAATACTATAGAGACACGTCCCAAATTAGCTACTCAGTAGTTACTGCTGCTGGGCGCGGCGGGCGGCTCGGCGGGCTCTTGCTTCTTGGATCTCCTCGAGGTGAGCGATGATCTCGGAGGCGCTCTCCTCGATTGCCTTGCCGTCGGTGCGCACCACAAAGCAACCCAGGCGCTTCATGAGAGCACGGGCCTCCTCGAGCTCGCTACGCACGCTCTCGGGCTCGGCATAGGAGCCGGCAACGGCACGGGCATAGTCGTCGCCCAGGCGGCTATCGCGAATCTCAGAAATCACATCGACGGTCGAAATCAGACCGAACAGACGCATCGGATCGACCTCGTAAATCGACTTGGGCGGCTCCATACCGTGCGCCAACGGAACGTTGGCGACCTTGTAGCCCTGATAGGCCAAATACATCGAAAGCGGCGTCTTAGACGTTCGCGACACGCCCAGCAGCACGATATCGGCACCCGACAGATCGTCGCAACCGCGCCCGTCATCGTGCTCAACAAAGTACTCCATGGCCTCGATGCGATGGAAGTACCGATCGTCCGTCTTATGGATCACACCCGCCACTCCTTTTGGCGGCACACCAATAAGCGATGACAGCACCGCAAGCGTCGGGCCGATCAGGCCGACCGAGCGAATATGCAGCATGCCCAAATAGTCGAGCACGCGAGCGCGCAGGGCAGGATCCACGATGGTGTGGAACACGGCGATATCGCGATGATCCGCATCGACGCGCGGGCCCACAAACGACTTGACCTGCTCCACCGAGGTCACCTTGGGCAGGCGCAAAACGCGAAAAGCCCCTTCATCAAATTGCCCGGACGCCGCAAGCACCACCTCACAAGCGGTATCACCGAGCGAGTCGGAGATAACGATAACGGTGGGACGAGCGGTGACCGGGCAATCCATGCGGGGCTCCTTTTGCGCTTATGCGCAGGCTAGCTTACTTTTTGCGGGCAAGCTCACCGATGTTGGCGATGCCGGAGAAAACGGCCTCGAAGCGGTTGAGCAGCTTAAGGCGATTATCGCGGAGCTGCTCGTCCTTGTCCATGACCATAACCTCGTCGAAGAAGCGGTCGATGGGGGCACGCAGAGCTGCAAGGGCGGCAAATGCGGCCGGGTAATCCTCGGCAGCAAGGGCGGCATCAACAGCGGTCTGAGCAGCCTCGGAGGCGTCGGCGAGCGCGAGCTCGACCTCGCCCATCAGGCTGCGGTCGTACTCCGCACCCAGCTCGGGCTTGGAGATGTGCGCGGCGCGGGCATAGGCGGTAGCCAGGTTGTCGAACGTCTCAGCGTCGTTCTTGCGAGCCTCGTCGAGGGCGGCGCAGCGGGCGAAGAAGACGGACGGGGCGATGATGTGCACCGCGGAGACAGCGGCAACGGTATCGGCCGGGATCTTTTCGTCGCGGGCCATGCTCACCAGGCGGCCATGGAAGAATTCGCGAACCTGCTGGGCGACCTCGGCGGCGTCGAACTCAATGCCCTGCTCGCTATAGAGCTCGAGAGCGAAGTCGATGAGCGACGTGGGGTCAATCGGCAGACGATCGCGCAGGATGTTGATGATGCCGATAGCGGCACGACGCAGCGCGTAGGGGTCGGAGGAGCCGGTCGGGGGCTCGCCAATGGCAAAGATACCGGCGATGGTATCGAGCTTGTCGGCGCAGGCCACGATGCAGCCAGCGGTGCCCTCGGGCAACTCGTCACCGGCAAAGCGAGGACGATAATGATCGCGAATGGCGTGGGCGACCTCGTCGTTCTCCCCCATCGCGCAGGCGTAGTAACCGCCCATCACGCCCTGCTGGCTCGTGAACTCGACGACGGCGTTGGACACCAGGTCGGCCTTGCACAGATGTGCGGCACGGCCGGCGTCGGCTGCCAGGTGAGCACCCAGGTGTGCCTCACGGGCAATAGCGAGCGCGAGTTGCTCAATACGCTCGGACTTGGCGAGCACGCTGCCGAGCTTCTCCTGGAAAGCGACCTTGGCCAGGCGCTCACGGAACTCGTCGAGGGAGATCTTCAGATCCTCCTCGTAGAAGAACTTGGCGTCGTCCAGACGGGCGCGCACGACGCGCTCGTTGCCGTCGATCACGCGCTCGGCATTCTCGGGCTTGCTGTTGGAAACGACCACGAACTCACGCGTGAGCTTGCCCTCGCCGTCATAGATCGGGAAGTAGCGCTGGTTGGTGAGCATGGACTCGCAGATGATCTCGTGCGGGACCTTGAGAAACTCCTCATCGAAGGTACCGACGAGCACCGTCGGCCACTCGCAGAGGTTAATGACCTCCTCAAAGACCTTCTTGGGCGTATCGACATGGCAGCCGGGACGGGCAGCCTCGACCTCGGCGATACCGGCGAGGATGGCCTCACGACGACGCTCGGCAGAAAGCACACCGGCGTCCTCGAGCACCTGCTCGTAGACGGCGGGGCTGGCAACCACATGGTCGCCAGGGCCAAGCACGCGATGACCACGCGTGGTGTTGCCACTCGTCACGTCGGCAAACGACACGGGCACAACGTCCTCGCCCAGAAGGCAGCAGATCCAGCGGACCGGACGAACAAAGGTCGCATGCTCGTGACCCCAGCGCTGAGAGCGGTAGTTGGGCCACTGCAGGCCAGCGATAGTCTTCTCGCACAGGGCCGTCAGGATCGGGGTGGCCGGGGCGGAAGGGATGTTCTTCTCGGCAAAGACGTACTCACGGCCGTCGGTGTCCTCGCGACGGACCAGATCCTCGGCAGCCACACCGCACTTGCGGGCGAAGCCCTGGGCGGCCTTGGTGGCGTTACCGTCGGCATCGAAGGCGATGTTGGCCGCGGGGCCGCGCTTGACCTCGTGAACCTCGTCGGTCGCGGTGGCGACGTCGGCAACGAGCGCAGCCAGACGTCGCGGGCTCGAGATCACGCGGACCTCGCCATGGGCCAGACCGGCCTCGTCGAGGCCCTTGGCGATCATGGTGCCAAGCTGCTTGACGGCATTGTTCAGCGGTGCGGAGGGCATTTCCTCCGTACCGATCTCAAACAGGAAATCCTTAGCGTCTGCCATGGCTTACGCCACCTCGCCTTCCTGATCGGCATTCTCGTTGATTCCGGCGACCTCGGCCATATAGGCCTCGCAGCACGCCTTGGCGACGGCGCGGACGCGCAGGATGTAGTTAGCGCGCTCGACTGCGGACAGCGCACCGCGGGCATCAAGCAGGTTGAAGGCATGGCTGCACTTCATGACGCAGTCATACGCCGGCAGCGGCAGCTTGCGCTCCAGGCAGGCGTGGCACTCGGCCTCGTAGTCGTCAAACTTCTGACGCATCATCTCGACGTTGGCGACCTCAAAGTTGTAAGCGCTGAACTCGCGCTCGTTCTCCAGGAACACGTCGCCGTAGGTCATGGGCGTTCCGTCGGGCAGATAGCTCCACACCAGGTCGTAGACGGAGTTGACGCCCTGGGCGTACATGGCAATACGCTCCAGGCCATAGGTGATCTCGACGGGCACGGGGTCGACCTCGATGCCGCCCACCTGCTGGAAGTACGTAAACTGCGTGACCTCCATGCCGTTGAGCCAGACCTCCCAGCCAAGGCCCCAGGCGCCGAGCGTCGGGCTCTCCCAGTCGTCCTCGACAAAGCGGACGTCATGGTCGTTGGGGTCCAGGCCAATGGCGGCCAGCGAACCCAGGTAGAGCTCCTGGGCGTTGACCGGCGAGGGCTTGATGAGCACCTGGAACTGATAGTAGTGCTGCATGCGGTTGGGGTTCTCGCCGTAGCGGCCGTCGGCGGGACGGCGGCAGGGCTGTGCATAGCAGGTGCGCCACTCGGCGGGACCGAGCGAGCGCAGCGTGGTCGCGGTATGGAAGGTACCGGCACCGACCTCGGAGTCATAGGGCTGCATGATGACGCAGCCCTGCTCGCCCCAGTACTGCTGGAGGCGCAGGATGATGTCTTGGAAGGAAAGCGATGAAGCGTTCATGCCTCTAATATCCCCTCGTCGAAACGATTACACGGTTAGGTACTGTACTATAGCGGTTTTTAATCGATAGCGCCGATACGGTTGAGCGGCCAGTAGCGCACAAGCGCCACGGCGATCAAGTCGGAGCGGTCGACCGGGCCAAAGTAGCGGGAGTCAGCAGAGTTCTCGCGGTTGTCGCCCATCACCCACACACAGTCGTCAGGGACGGTGTAGGGATAGCTCACCTGAGCGCCGGGGGCTTGGACCGAAAGCGGCCAGCTCATGCCAGTCGTATAGTCCTCGTCGAGCGCCTGGCCATCGACGACGACCTTGCCGTCCTGCAGGTCGACCGTCTGGCCGGCCGTGGCGATGACGCGCTTTACCAGCACGTCATGCTCGGACGTGGCATCGGGGTTGTGGAACACCACGATATCGCCTTGCTTGACGGGCTGTCCGAGTTCGAGCGTCACCTTCTGCGCCAGAATCTGGTCTCCGATCTCGATCGTGGACTCCATGGAACCGGTAGGCACCACAAAGGGTTCGACCACAAACGAGCGAATCAAGAAGGTGGCGACCAGTGCGATTGCGACAACCACGACCCACTCAAATGCACCCTTTAGCACGGAATGCTGCGATGGAACCATTCTCACTCCTCGCTCTGCAAAAACGAAGCGTCCAGGATCTCCTGCGCGTACGCGCGCTCCTTTGGCGTAAGACGTGCCGTCTCGATAAGATCGGGACGCCAGCGACAGGTACGCTCGATGGCGTTTTTGCGACGCCAGGCATCGACCTTGGCGTGGTCGCCGCTTACGAGCACCGGCGGCACGCCCTCGCCATTGAACTCGGCGGGGCGGGTGTACTGCGCGTACTCGAGCAGGCCACCGTCCTCAGCGGTCGAGAAGGACTCGTCCACGTTGCTCATCTCGTCGCCCAAGGCTCCGGGAATGAGCCGTACGACGGCATCGGCCACGACCATAGCGGGCAGCTCGCCGCCCGTGAGCACGTAGTCGCCGATCGACAGACGCTCATCGGCATACGCATATGCGCGCTCGTCGACGCCCTCGTAACGGCTGCACACAAACAGCAAGCGCTCGCTTTTGAGCAGGCGCTCGGCCACATGCTGCGTAAAGGGCTCCCCGCAGGGGGTGAAAAACACCACGGTGGGCTTGGGACCCTCGGAACTGATGGACTCGATGGCCTCGGCAATGGGCTCAACCTTCATGAGCATGCCCTGGCCGCCGCCATACGGCTCGTCATCGACGGTGCGATGGCGGTCATGCGTCCAGTCGCGCAGGTTATAAGCCTTAAAATCAAAAAGGCCGGCCTTGCGGGCGCGGCCCAAAATCGACGTGGACATGACGGGCTCAAACATCTCGGGAAAGACCGAAAGGGTCTCAATCAGCATGCTGTCCTCCCTACTTGTCCATATCGATCAAGCCGTCCATAACGTGGACGGAAATTGTTCCTGTGTCGGGAAGATCGAGCACAACCTGCTCGATCGCGGGAATCAGCACCTCGCCGTACCGATCGCCCTCGACAACCCAAACATCGTTGGCGGGCGTCGACATAATCTCGACAATCGTACCGAGCGAGCCAAAGCGCTCGTCGACCACCTCGCGACCCATGAGGTCGGTATAGGCTGCGTCGAGCGAATCGAGCTCAAAGTCGTCACGATTGGCCAGCACATAGCATCCGGTGATGCCCTCAGCGGCCGTCAAGTCGTCTATGCCCTCAAACGAAACCAGATCGCCATCGCCCGTATCGGTGACGGACACGACCGTGCAAAAACGGTCGCGCTTGAGCGCCGGCGGCGTCAAGGCGACACGCATACCCGGCTCCAATACAGAAGGAAGCCCCCGCAGCGGCTGCGCGAGGACCTCCCCCTTCCTTCCGTGCGGTTTGACCACACGGGCGATGTTTTTGTACTGGGACCTCAAGGTCCTAGCCCAGAACCTCTACCTCGACAGCAGTGTCGAGGCGAGCGGCCAGTGCACGGGCGAGCGTGCGAATGGCCTTGATGGTACGGCCACGACGGCCGATGACCTTAGCAACGTCATCCTCGGCAACCGAAACCTCAATCGTAGAGGCGTCGTCACCATCGATGACCTCGAGGCTCACGGAATCCGGGTCGTCGACGATCTGAACAACGAGATATTCGACGAGATCGGCGATGCGATCTGAGAGCATTGCCTCACCCTCGAGCTGTGCAGCGTCAACCTCAGGCACGATTTACTCCTCGGCGCCCTCAGCGGCCTCAGCGGCAGCCTTAGCGGCCTCGGCCTCTTTGGCGAGCTGCTTCTTGGACTTCTTGACGACGGTCTCGGTCTTCTCGCCCTCGTTGGCGGCCTTGACCAGAGCGGCGACGGCGTCGGTGAGCTGAGCGCCCTTGGACTGCCAGTCAGCAATCTTCTCGAGGTCGAGGTTGATGGTCTTGGGGGCGGTCATCGGGTTGTAGCGGCCAACCTCCTCGATGATACGACCGTCACGCGGGGCGCGGGAATCGGCGACGACGACACGGTAGTACGGACGCTTCTTAGCGCCGTGACGAGCAAGGCGAATCTTGACTGCCAAAGGAAACTCCTCCAACCAAGCAGCTTTAGGCTGCAACTACAAACAAACAGTTGAACATAATACGCCATCGACGCGGGCAGGTGAAGTCCGTGAGACCAACTTCTTCGGTGTAGTCGAGGGCAAATCCATATCTTAGACAAGAATTCGCGATTTGCAAGCATATCCACGCACCCCACATGAGCTGCGCGGTATACTCAGGACATGGAAAGACGCGAACATACATACGGTTATGAGGATGCTGCGGGCGTCACGCCGCCGCCCTGGACGGGTCCAGCGGTGGGTCTGATGGACCTTGATGCATTTTTTGCGAGCGTGGAGATGCTCGATCATCCCGAATGGCGCGGAAAGCCGCTCATCGTGGGTGGAGACGCCGAGTCACGCGGCGTCGTGTCCACGTGTTCGTACGAGGCACGTCGTTTTGGCGTGCATTCTGCCATGGCCTCGGCCGAGGCGCGGCGTCTGTGCCCGCAGGCCATTTGGACGCACGGACACTTTGATCGCTACCGTGAGGTGAGCGCACAGGTCATGGCGATCCTTGCCGATGAGACACCGCGCGTGGAGCGCGTATCCATCGACGAAGCCTTTATCGATCTCACACCGGGTCGCTTTGCGCCCGAAGACCCGGTGTTGGTTGCGCGGCGTATAAGCGACCGCGTTGCGGCGCTAGGGGTGACGTGCTCCATCGGCGTTGGGTGCAACAAGACCGTGGCCAAAATCGCAAGTGAGCGCGACAAGCCGTTTGGTCTGACCATTGTGCGCCCCGGTACGGAACAGCGGTTTTTGGCTGCACTGCCCGTGTCCGCCATGAGCGGAATCGGGCGTTCGGCCGAGGAGCGATTGCGCCGCATGCGCATCTATACGCTCGGCGAGCTTTCACGCGCGCCAGAGTCCACCTTGGCTGCAATCTTTGGCGTGAATGGCGAGCGCATGCGTCAACGCGCTTTGGGGCTCGAAGTATCCGAGGTCACCAGCCTGGATGAGGAACGTGAAGTTAAATCGGTGAGCAATGAGCGCACCTTTGCGAAGGATTTGACTGAGCGTGGGGATATCGAGGCGGCGATTGCGCTGCTCGGCGAGTCGGTTGGGCGCCGCCTGCGCCGTCAAGGGCTGACGGGCGGAACCGTAACGCTCAAGCTCAAGTACTCGTATGGCAGCGGACGCACGGCACAGCGCCGCTTGCCCCACCCCACCGACGACGAGAATATCTTTGTGGCCGTAGCGCTCGAGCTGCTCGACAATATCTGGCAAGAAGGCATGCACGTGCGTCTGGCGGGCATCGGCATGAGCGACTTCAACCACCAAGGCGGTATCCAAACCGACCTGTTCTGCGAGATCGATGACCGCGGAGCCCAATCCAGCGACCGCCGCGACCTCTCCGTCGCCATCGACGCCGTCCGAGACAAATTCGGCGACACCGCCCTATCCTTCGGCCGCCAATCCCGCTTCTCCTCCCACTAAGTAGTCAATTTGGGACGGGGCTTTTTTAACTACTTTAGATTGTCAGGGTAGTACGGGGTAGCTAATTTGGGACGGGGCTATTTTAGCTACCCTTCAACTGGTAGCGAATTACCCGGGGCCGGAATATAACTCAACCGATTTATAGGGGTAGCTAAAATAGCCCCGTCCCAAATTAGCTACCCAACCCATACCTGACGCGGTCGCAACACAGACCTCGTCCTAAATGAGCTATTTTTAGACTTTGACCTTTTGTATGGTGCAGTGTCCAATGCCCGTAAGACGTACGATCTGTTTAATCGAAAAGCCCTCGCTCTTCAAAGTGCGAATGCAGGCATCGCGCGTCCCCTTTGGCAAAGCCTTGAGGTGATGAGGCTCGTACGGCTTAAGAAGCGCCTGCGCAAACTCCAGCGCATCTGTGTCGCTCACATGGACGCCGTCACGGAAGCAATAGCGGTTGGGCTCACCTGAGGTGCTAAAGGCAAAAAATCTCTGAGAGCCACCGAGTAACCCGAGAACGCAATCCGTTTTGCAGATACCCGGATATCCCATATACTCGCGAAAGCTACTCCATCGATACAGCGAAGCGGTCCCAATCCTCGCCTTCGCGGGATTGTCGTGAATGTATCTCACGCAGTTGAGTAGCTGATCATCATCGAGGATCGGCACGCTCTTAAATCGATCCTGGAAAACAGGGCCCTTCCTGCCTGTCTTTGAGTTGAAATACATAGCATACGCCGTCGTAATCGAATGCATGCAATCGCTCAGATGAACATGCTCGTCATCAAGCAGAAGATGAATATGGTTATCCATAAGGCACCACGCGATGACATCCACTTTAAACTTCTGGCATTTCGAAGCAATCAGCCGAATCAGATAGAGCCGATCTTCGTCATCCTCAAATATGAGTTGGTCGGCACATCCCTTTTGTACGACATGGTAAAAGCCATATACAGAGATTTCTCGCGCAGTCCGAGTCATACGCATCCCCTCCTCGACAGATAACAATTACGTTACCCGAGCCAGAGTAGAAAAAAACGTACTGGGAGCTATAAATCGCGATGTTCGGCGAACGGTAGGTAGTAGCTAAAAAAGCCCCGTCCCAAATTAGCTACTTTTGGGCAAAAAGAAAGCCGGGCAGCTGCAGGTAGTGCAACTGCCCGGCGAACGGTAAAGGGTGGCTAAAATAGCACCGGCCCAAATAAAACCCTAGAGGAGGTCGAGGGGGAGCTGAGGGGCGTCGCCCCAGAGTTTCTCGAGACGGTAGAAGTCACGCGCCTCGGGGGTGAAGACGTGGACGACGACCGAGCCGTAGTCCATGAGCATCCAGGTCTTCTGCTCGCGGCCCTCGATGGAGAACGGGTGCTCACCGCAAGCCTCGGCGACCTTCTCCTCGATCTCGTCGACGATAGAATCGACCTGACGGTTGTTGGTACCGGTGGCGAGCACAAAGTAGTCGCACACGTCGGAGAGCTCAGTCAGGTCGAGCACCTGAACGTCCTCGCCCTTCTTGTCGTAGGCGGCCTGCGCGGCGGCGCGGGCGACACCCTCGGCGGCGACACCGCTCGTGGACAGCGAGGCGGCGGTACGGTCGGACGTGGCAACGAAGCTCTTGTGCTCCACACCTTCAAGAATCTGCTCGTCGGTCATGGTCTCGTCGGCCATGGAATACCTCTTTCTAGACGCACCCGAGCTAGCGTAGCTGGGCGTAATGGTTGTAAATCGTAATAGCCGTGGGATAAAGATAGCGCCCGGACTGGATCACGTAGACCAGACCCTGCGCAAAACAGGAGAAGAACAACTCGTCAAGCGTCGACTCCCCCACCATCTTGCGCAGCGCGTGGGCATAATCACCATGGCGGTTGGGTTCGATGGCATCGGCAACAAAGACCACCATATCGAGCGGCGTCATGTCGCAGGCGCCCACGGTGTGACGGTCGACAGCCTGAAAGACCGCCGGCGACAACTCGGGGAAAAGCTGCGGAAGCTCATAGGCGGCAACAGGACCATGCAAAAGCGGCGTCGCGGCGGAAGGAGAACCGGCAATCTTAATGCCGTAATGCAGAGCGCGCGTAACCAGCTCGTCGTCGGAGAGCACTTTGTCCCAGTCGTGGATCAGACCGGCAGCAGCGGCATCAAAGCGGTCAACGCCGTAGACCTCGGCCAGATGAAGTGCGGTCTCGGCAACACCCAGCGAATGCACATAGCGCTTGCGCTTATCCTTCATGCGAACATCGAGCAGCTCTTGAATGCGCTTGAGCAGTGCGCGCTCATCGCCCTCAAACTGATCCTCTACCGACAACGTAGACCCCCATCACTCAAAATCTTCTTGGCCCAAATCGGCATATAGCCTGCGTTTGCGAATGTAGCCGAGCACGGACTCGCTCGTAAGATAGCGCACGCTCATGCCGCGGGCAACTCGCTTACGAATGTTCGTCGAGCTGATCGCCAGCGCCGGAATCTGAATATAGCGCACGTCGAACGGCAGCCCCGACTCTTTGATTCGGGCACGCGCTGTATCGATATCAAAGCCCGGTCGCGTCGCCGCAATAAAGGTAGCAAGCTCGGCGATTCGTTCGGCATCATGCCAAGTCACAATATCGATAATCGCGTCGGCGCCCGTAATAAAGTAGAGCTTTACCTGCGGCGGATAAAAGTCGCGAAGGGCATGAAGCGTATCGGCCGTGTAGGTTACGCCCGGACGGTCGATCTCGAACCGACTCGCCAAAAAGGCCGGGTTCGCGGCGGTGGCGAGGACCGTCATGGCATAACGGTCCTCGGCAGGCGTCACCGGCTTGTCAAGCTTAAAAGCAGGAGAGCCCGCCGGCATAAAGAGCACGGCGTCCAAGTCGAGGGACTCGCGCGCCTGCTCGGCGGTCACCAGGTGCCCGTAATGAATGGGATCAAAGGTGCCACCCATAATGCCGAGCCTAAACTCCTGCCCGTCCTCTAGAGGAAGCTCGGGCAGACCGATTCCACCGCGCAGCGACATGGCTTACTCGCCCTCCGAGGTCTCGGCATCGCCCGCGGCATCCGCCGCATTGACAACCTCGACGCCCTCATCCGCAGCATCGGCCACGTCAATGGCTTCAACGGCAACGTCCTCGCCAGCATCCTCGAGCTCCTCGTACTCCGAGAAGTCCTCGGCGCCCTCAAAGTCAAAGGCGCGCTGGCAAATGCGGACCTCATCGCCCGCACGACAACCGGCCTTCTCGAGCGCGTCGTCAACACCCATGCGCGCAAACTTATGCTGCAGGTAAATGACGGCTTCTTCGTTTTCCCAGTCGGTCTGAATGACCATGCGCTCGATGGCACGACCGAACACGCGGAAGGCACCGGGCTCTTCCTGGACAATGCGGAAACGCTTCTCGCGCTGCAGGCGGCGACGCTCCCACTCCTCGTCGCGCAGGTCGACCGGCTCATCGGAGACCGCCAACTCGGCGCGGAGCTTGGCCACCTGCTCACCTACGGCTAGCATCAACGTATTGAGACCGGCGCCCGTCACGGCAGACACGGCAAAGAACATATGGCCATCGTCGAGCGCTGCGCGCTTGAGGTCGGCAATCTTATCGGCCGTGCCCGGCGCATCGCACTTGTTGGCGGCAACGATCTGCGGGCGCTCCGAAAGCTCGGCGCCATACTGCTCGAGCTCGCGGTTGATGATGCGATAGTCCTCAACCGGATCGCGATCCTCAAAACCGCCCGTCATGTCGACGACATGCATGATCAGGGCCGTACGCTCAATGTGGCGCAGGAACTGGTGACCCAGGCCCTTGCCCTCGCTCGCGCCCTCGATGAGACCGGGAACGTCGGCAACGACGTAAGAATATTCGCCGGCACGCACCATGCCGAGGTTCGGCACGAGCGTGGTAAACGGATAGTCGGCAATCTTGGGACGGGCGGCACTCATGCGCGCGATGAGCGATGACTTACCCACCGAGGGAAAGCCCACGAGCGCGGCATCGGCCATAAGCTTCATCTCGAGCTCGATCCAGTGCTCCTCGGCCGGCTCGCCCAGCTGAGCGAACGCGGGCGCGCGGCGCACCGAAGTCACAAAGTGCGTATTGCCGAGACCACCGGCGCCACCAGGGGCCACGACAACGCGCTCGCCATCGTGCACCAGATCGGCAATCTCGAACATCGGGGTCTGCGTCTCGGGGTCGAGCTCGCGCACCACGGTGCCCATAGGGACCTTGAGAATCAGGTCCTCGCCGCTCTTACCGTTACGACGGGCGCCCTGCCCGTGCGTGCCGCGCTCAGCGCGGAAGTGATGCTTAAAGCGGTAATCGATCAGCGAAGACAGCTGAGCATCGGCCTGGATGACGACATTGCCGCCACGACCGCCGTCGCCGCCATCGGGGCCGCCCTTGGGGACAAATGCCTCGCGCCTAAACGACATACATCCGGCTCCGCCGTCGCCGCCGCACACGTTAATGCGGCTGATATCGGTGAACTGTGACAACAGAATCGCCTCCTACAAAAAAGAGGGAGACCCTTGAATCCTAAAACTCAAGTGCCTCCCACATATGTGCTCTATGAAGGGTGAATTACGCGTTCGCGAGCGGGCGTACGCTGACCCTGTGCTTGATACCCTTGTGGAACTCAACGGTACCGTCGACCAGCGCGAACAGCGTGTCGTCCTTACCACGGCCAACGTTCTCACCCGGGTGGATGTGCGTGCCGTGCTGACGGACGAGAATCGTGCCCGTGGTTACCGTCTGGCCGGCATAGCGCTTCGTGCCAAGGCGCTGACCGCGGGAGTCACGGCCATTACGGGAGGAACCGAGTCCTTTTTTGTGTGCCATTGTGTATACCTACTCTTTCGTTACGAGTGTAATCTACTCGGCGACGGGAGCCTCGGCAACAGCCTCGGCCTCTGCCTTGACAGCCTTCTTGGCGCGGGACGTAGCCTGGACCTTCACGATCTTCAGCTTGGTGAGCTGCTGACGGTGACCCTTCAGACGACGATAGCGCTTACGCTTGTGGAACTTGAAGACCAGCTGCTTCTCGCCCTTGAACTGCTCAACGATCTGAGCGGTAACCTTGGCCTTGGCCAGCTTGTCGGGATCGGTGACGATCTTCTTACCATCGTTGAGGAAGATAACCGGCAGGGTGACCTTGTCGCCCTCATTGCCCTCGATCTTCTCGACGGTGATGACATCGTCGGTGGCGACCTTGTACTGCTTGCCGCCCGTGTTAACGATTGCGTACATGTTTACTTGCCCTTCATGCATCAGTTAGTGCAACAGCCGAATATAGTAGCAGGCGAAAATACCCCCGTCAACGAGTATGTGGAGCAAATCCACAAGTTCGCACAGGTATGGGGCTGACGAGTCGGCCCTCGTCGTCCTCGCATGCTTGATTCTGACGCTCGACATCGTAGGAGCAGATGGTCACGAGGTCTTGCATACCGGTGGAAACAATAGGTGCATCCACGCCCGGGGTCAAGCCCTGCAACAAAACATCAGCAGCAGAAAGCAAAATTTCCGGACGCATAGAGCCCTCGTTGTCGGCATGGGTGTCGAGCATGAGAACCAAATGGTCCGGGCGCTCCCCCGCCGTGAGCTCATAGCCAACGAGCGTGTGATCCAAATCCAAGCGCTTGCTCTTTTTGCCGCGCGCGTAGTCGATGCCATGATCCGCGCGCAGCGTGTCGATCGCACGACGCACCTCGTCGGCGCTTACGGGCGCCTCGGGATCCAGGTGTAAGTCGATGCGATACGACAGGCGCGTGAGCTGCGCCGTCAATGCCGGCGTGCGCACGTCGATGTACGCCGCCTCGATGGGCGCCAGATCGGCCGGAGACGCCGCAGCTAGGCGCTCAAACGCCTCGTCGAGCGCCACGAACTCGGTCATAAACAGGTCATACCACTCGCAGGTCGACGACGTACCAACCGGTAGCGCCGAAGAGAAGCCCACGCGCATGTGCGGAGAGAAGCCCTGCGTGACGGCATAGGGAAGTCCCGCACGGCGCACGATGCGCTCAATGGTATGGATTACTTCGAGATGGCCCAGGTACTTAAGGCGATCGCGCTTGCCATAGCGAACACGAAGTCTAAAGAGCGAGGGGTTGTCGGTCAGGCGCTCACTCATGCGCGATCACCCATCAATACATTCTTGGCGTGGAGCGTGGGGCAGATCCCGCAGCCGGTGCACGACGTGCGGGTACAGTCGGGAGTCGTGACGCCCTCGAGCGAGCGACGGTACTCGCGCTCGAGGAAGCCGCGCGTGCAGCCGGGGCTCACGTGCTCCCACGGCAGGCGCCAGTCCAACTCGTAGGGCAGGTGCACGAGCTCATTGAGGTCGATGCCGTTTTTGGCAGCAGCTTCCTTCCAGTTATCGAGCGAGAAATGCTCTACCCAGGCGTCAAAGCGAGAGCCCGAGCGCCAAGCATCGATGATGACGGGCGTCATGTCGCGACCGGCGCGGGACAGCGCGGCCTCGATGAGCGAAGTCTCGGCATCGTGGTAATGCACGCGGACGGCACGGTTGCGAACGCTCGTGATAAGCAGCTTCTGGCGACGCTTGACGTCGTCGTAGTCGAGCTGCGGGCACCACTGGAACGGCGTGGCAGCCTTGGGGATAAAGACCGAAACCGAGATGGACACCGAGATCGAGCCGCGACGAGCCTTGGGCACCACGGAACGACCGAGCTCCAGCACGTGATCGGCCAGATTGGCGATGGCCACGATGTCCTCGTCGCGCTCGCCGGGAAGGCCCATCATAAAGTAGAGCTTCATACGGTTCCAGCCGGCCTCGAAGGCCGCCTTGGCCGCACGGTCCAAGTCCTCCTCGGTCACGTTCTTGTTAATGATGTCGCGCATGCGCTGGCTGCCGGCCTCGGGCGCGAACGTCAGGCCGCCCTTCTTTTCGCCGGCGACCGACTCGGCCATATCCACGCCAAACGAATCCAGGCGCTGCGACGGAATAGACACGCGAATACCCGTATCCTCCAGGCGACGGTTGAGCCTGCCGAGCACGTCGCGAATGCAGGAGTGGTCGGTCGTGGAGAGCGAGGTCAGCGACACCTCGTCATAGCCGGTCTTTTCCAGACCCTGAATCACCGACGAGACGATCTGGTCGGCCGAGCGCTCGCGCACCGGGCGATACGTCATGCCGGCCTGGCAAAAACGACAGCCGCGGGCGCAGCCGCGCAGGATCTCGATAGACAGGCGGTCGTGGACTAGCTGCGCATAGGGTACGCACGACTGCGACAGCGGATTCGTGGCGCCGAAATCCTCGACGACGCGTTTGTAGACCACAGTAGGCGCATCCTTGCCTTCACGCGGCACGGTGTAGCCATGCGGCGAGCAGGGCTCGTCGTGACGAACCTCATAGAGCGACGGCACGTAGTTGCCGGCAATGGATGCAAGCTGCTCAACAATCTGCGCGCGCGGGACTCCTTCGTCACGCAGGCGGCGATGCAGCTGGCAGGTCTCGAGCAGCGATTCCTCGCCCTCACCGATGAGGATGGCATCGAAGAAGGCCGCGTACGGCTCGGGGTTGTACACCGAGGGGCCGCCGGCGATGATGATGGGGTCATCTTCACCTCGGTCGGCCGCTAACAGCGGAATGCCAGCGAGGTCGAGTGCCTCGAGGAAGTTCGTCACCGCCATCTCGTGCGGCACATGCAGACCGACGATATCAAACGAAGCGACCGGCGCTGCACCCTCGAGCGAGAGCAGCGGAATGCCTGCCTCGCGCATAGCGTCACCCATATCGGGCCACGGCACATAGCCGCGCTCGCAGGAGATGCCCTCGGCCTGGTTAAGGATGTTGTAGAGGATGGCGATGCCCTGGTTGGGCAGACCAACCTCGTACACATCCGGGTAGATCAGGCAGCAACGGTAGTCGGCATCGGCCTTGGAAAGCGTGCCCCACTCGTGATCGATATAGCGACTCGGCTTCTCGACCTTGGCGAGCAACGGCTCAATTAAATGAAAACAGTCTTGGTATGCAACGCGCAACGGAAAACCCCTAAGCAGCGAGATCTGATGCGTCCTGATAGGACGCCATAGGACGGGTAGCGCCCGCGACCGTGGTCACCAGATCGCGAACGCGGGAGAACGTGGCAGTGACCACCTCGTTGGCACGGCTGTAGTCGACATCGCGCTCGTAGAGCGAAACGAGCGCACGGCCCATGCCGTAGGTGCCCGCGGCAGCAGTGAGCGCCTTGACGGCAAACCCAATATGCGGCGTCTGCTTGACGAGCGCGCGGGTGACCGCGCGGATCACAAGACCGCCGGCAAGCACGCCGGCGACCTCGTAGCCGCGCTCGGGCTTAATGCCGCGTCCAAAGACGGCAGCGAGCTCAAAGAGCATGCCCACCTGCGCCAGCGCCATAACGGGATAATCGGCGCCCGGCAAAAACACCAAAGCCCCGGTCGCCATATTGGTGAGCGCACACGAGGTGATGATGCGGTTGGCCGCCGCGATGCGCATGAAGGCAAAGTTCGCCGCAAAAGCCGTTTCCTTGTCCGTGCGATCGAGAATCCAGCGGGCAAGCGTCTCGAGCAGATACGTCTTATCGGTTGCCGCTACCACGCCAAGCATGGGCGTGGACTCCTCGATAAACGGCACCTCCACAGCAGACTCGGCAAGCACGCACACGGGCGCGCCGGCGATCACGAGCTCCTGCACGGCACTCTCCAAGCGGTCGGAACCACACGAGAGCACCAGCACCACATCGGTATCGGTCTTTGGAGCAATTCGCTCCTCCCCTAGACGCTCGACGCGCACAATGCCCGAGGTCGTCTGCGGCACAAAGGCATCACGCACCGTCTCGGCCAGAAAGCGCGAGGCAGACGAATCCAGATAGACCGAGACGCGCACCGGCGTATCGGAATCCTTCTTAACGGACGCGCCCATCTTAAAAGCGCTGGTCAGCTTATCTACGGGAATTTTCATAGCAAACCCCTCCAGCGGTTACGCGGCGCCCGAACGATGCCGCCATATGGATTGTACGATACCCACCGTCAGCAGCTGAATCATCATCGAAGACGAACCGAAGCTAATAAACGGTAGCGGAATACCGGTAATCGGCATCATGCCGATGCACATGCCGATGTTTTCGAAGGTCTGGAACGCCCACATGCCAACGATGCCAACACACGAAAGACGCAAAAACAGGGACTCGCACTTAAAGGCGACGCGAATCGTCGAAAAGATCAACAGCACGTAGAGGCACAGGAGCAAAAAGGAACCGCAAAAGCCAAAGGTCTCGGACAGGAAGGCGAAGACGAAGTCGGTGTGGAACTCAGGCAGAAAGCCGCCGGCCGACTGCGTCGCATGGCCCAAACCCTTACCAAAGAAGCCGCCCGAGCCAACGGCGATAAGCGACTGCTGCAGGTTGTAGGCATCGTCCGAATCGGCATTATCGGGGTCGATAAAGACCGTCAGACGGTTCATCTGGTACTGCTTGATGAGCACATCGTAGCCGAGCAACGAATCAAAGACCGAATCAAGCGCCAGAACGAGGGCCACCAGACCCACGAGCAGGGCCAGGGTCGACAGCACCCATTCGCGGCGTGCACCGCTCATACAAATGACGATGGCGCCCGAAACAAGCACGACCAGGCCCGAGCCCAGGTCGCCCATGGCAACGACGGCCAAAAACGGAATGGACAGCATGCCGCAGAGCTTGACGTAGTCGCGAACGGTATCGATGCGACCGTTATACTGCGAGCCAAGCGTAGCAATAAAGAAGATGGTGATGAGCTTGGCAAGCTCAACCGGCTGGAATGTCAAGCCGATACCGGGAATCTTGATCCAGCCCGTCATGCCCAGACCGCCCGTATAGGACAGACCTGGAATCTTGGGCGAGAGGATCACGATCAGGTCGATGACGAGCAACGCCGTCGAGAAATTGGAAATACCGCGCAGGTCGGTACGCCAGACCAGCACCGCCAGCACCGTACCGATTCCAATTCCCAGCAGATGGCGTGAGAACGAAGCGTCGGCCTTAAACTGCGAAGCCGACCAGATAATGATGGCGCCGTAGGCGACGAGGGCCACAGTAGCCACGAGCACACCGATATGCACCTTTTGGCGAAACGTGCCGCGCGAGGCCGAAAGTTGCTTGTTGACACGGTCCAGGCTGCTGCGAGAACCGGTCTTGGTTGAACGGAACAGATCCGCCGGAGAAAAATCCATCGCAACCTCCTATCGAACCGAAGAATCGCCCGAGGCCGAAGAGGTATCGGGCTCGTCATAAATCACGCCGAGCACGTCGCGCACGACATGCATCGCGGTATCTGAGCCACCGCCGCCCTGCTCCAGGACGGTAGCGATGACATACTTGGGGTCATCGGCCGGTGCATAGGCGCAGAACCACGCGTATTCATCCTCGCCACTTTTCTCGCCCGTGCCCGACTTGCCGTATACCTGCGGCGTCAGGGTGCCAAAGTGAGCCGCCAGGGACGTCGATGCCGTGTAAATCACGTCGTGCATGCCGTTGCGAACAAGAGCCAAATCCGAATCGCTGTTGATCTTGGCCTCCAGGCGCTTCTTCTTGCCCTTGCCGTTGTACTTATAGGCATCGCCGTCGCCATCGCGCGACACGGCAGACAAAAACACGTGAGGCACGTACTGTTTGCCGCCGTTGGCAAGACCCATATAGGCACACGCCATCTGCAGGGGCGTCACCAGGATGTCGCCCTGACCGATGGCAATGTTGGTCATATCGCCGGCATTCCACTTGCGGTCCTCGGCAGATGCGTCGGTGAAGTACGACTCTTTCCACTCGGCATCGGGAATACGGCCCGCGCCCTCACTCGGCAGATCGATACCGCAGGTCTTGCCTAGACCCCAGCGACGAAAGACCTCCTGCAGACCCTCGGGATGTTGCTCGTCATAAAAGAACGCCTTGCCCATGTCGTAGAAAACAGGGTCGCACGAGTTGGCGATACCCGACTGCAGCGTCATGGTGCCGTGGCCGGAATGCAGCCAGCAGTACTTGCCCCACGACTTGCCCAGACCCGTCCAATAACCCGTGCAGTTGGTCGTCTGCCCCGACGTGTAGGTTCCAAACTCAAGACCGGCCAGTGCCGAGAGCGGCTTGATGGTCGAGGCCGACATGTACTGTCCGCTAATGGCGCGGTTGAGCAGCGGGTGGGAACCCTTGTCATCATTGAGCTCGGTCCACACGTCATTTGAGACGCCGCCGATAAAGACAGACGGATCGAACTTGGGCTGGCTCGCCATGCCCAGAATCTCGCCATTGTTGGGATCGAGGCACACCACAGCGCCGTTGCCGGCATTGCTGTAGCCAGTGGTCTTGGCAAGTTCGATAGCGCTCGCCAGTGCCGACTCGCAGGCCTGTTGGATCTTAAGGTCGAGCGTGAGCTTAATGTCGGAGCCGGCCTTCGCGGGCACGGCGCCGGCCTGACCGGTCACATTGCCCGAGGCATCGACCTTGACGGTCTGCTCGCCACGAATACCCTGCAGCAGGTTTTCGTAGTAGCTCTCAACGCCCGCCTGGCCCACGATATCGCCCGACTGGTACGTAATCTTGCCAGCAGAGGCATCATCATCGCCAGAGGTTTTCTTATTCTGGGCCTCGAGCTGCTCGGAGGTAATGGTGCCGGTATAGCCCAAGATATGGCATGCCGTCTCGCCATATGGATACTGGCGCTCGGTACGCTCGGCAATCTTGACGCCCGGGAACTCGCCGGCATGTTCCTGAATATAGGCAACCGTGGAGCGACGGACGTCCGTCGCGATGGTATGCAGGCTCTGAGCGCCCTCTGTATTGTCCTGAATATTGCGAAGGACCGCCACGTAAGGCATTCCAAGCACGTTGGCAAGATGGCGAACCAGAACCTCATCCTCGGCAAGGTCGCGGTAGGCCACGACGGCAAGTGAGGGACGGTTCTGGACAAGCGCCACACCATTGCGGTCGAGGATGCGACCGCGCACAGCGGGTGTGGTTACGGTGCGAGTCTGATTACTATTAGCCTGCTTCTCGTAATAGTCCGACGAGACCATCTGCATGCCCCACAGCTTGACGGCAAGTGCCGCAAACATCGCGCCCACACCCGTGGTGAGGATGGAAAAGCGGCCCTTAAAGGCGGTCGCCGCGGTATTGCCCTCGCCCTCGGTGGCGCGCGGGGCCGTTCCATGCTGCGTATCGTAGGTAAAACGGGAATCGCCACGACGCATGATGACCAGCGCGACCACGATGGCCACAACCAGCACGATACCGGCGATAATAACCGTCAACTGGGAAGACATCTATGGGCCTCCCCTATTTGAGCTTGCGGGTCTTGGGCTTAAAGCGCATACCCGTCTGGCGTCCGCCACGCGCGGAGAATCCATAGCCGGACTGCGGCACGACGCCGGACATCAAAAACGGAATGGCAACCAGACCCGTCAGGATCGAGGACGGCAGCGCATGGCCGAAGATCGCCACGACAAAGCTCGTCTCCAAACCCATAAACAGCAAGATGATGCTGTAGATCACATTAATGACGAGCGCGAAGGCGCCCACAGTGACGCCGCGCGCACTCTGGGTACTGCCCGTCTGACCGACGGCGCTGTGCACCAGGGCAAAAGAACCCACGGTCAGCAGGAGCGACATAACGCCCACCGGCACGGCAGCGGACAGGTCATAGAACAAGCCGCTGCAAAAACCGCACACGACGGCACGGGTCGGATCGCCCGAGAACACGCTTAGGCACACCAGGATAATCATGAAGTTGACGCGACCGCCCGCAATGGAGATCTGCGGTGCCAGGCCTGCCTGCAGCAGCACGCACACGATGGCGGCGATTACAAACGTACGGGAGCTCATCCCCTGCTCGTGTAGATCCATGGACATGCCCCCTATTCGCTCGAGCCAGAATCGGTCGTCTCGGACGTGTCGGAACTGTCATCCGAGCTCTCGTCCTTCGTCTTGGTCGCAGCGTCGCGCGACGTTCCCTGCGGCGTGCTGTTGGCCGTGCTCACATCCTCATCCGAGGCCGACTGTTCGTCGGTCAGCGAGGTAATGACCAGCACTTCCTCGTTGTTCTCGGCCGTGGTCTGAGCGCGCACCACAATGGTGTAGTACACGTCGTTTGCCGATTTCTCAACCGACGAGACGGTGCCAAGCGGAAGGCCCTTGGGGAACACGCCGCCGATGCCCGAGGTCACGATGATGTCGCCAACCTTAACGTCGGAGTCGACGCTCACGTACTCAAGACGCAGCGTGCCGTCAGCCTGACCCTGCAGCATGCCCTGAGCGCGCGTGTCCTGCACCATAGCGGACACGCCCGAGTTCTCGTCGCCAATCAGGCGCACGGTCGACGTTTTGGCCGATACCTCGATAATCTGGCCGATAACACCGGCAGAACTCGTCACGGGCATGTTGATGGTAAGGCCGTCAGCAGAGCCCTTGTCGATGGTAACGGTCGAGGTCCAGGCATCGCCGGAGGCACCGACAATACGAGCTGCAGTCGATTTAAGGTTGTAGGTCGACTGCAGGCCGACCAGCCCTTCCAGACGCTCGGCGGTCTTTTGAGCCTCGGAGAGCTCAGCAACCTTAGAGGTCAGTTCCTCGTTTTGCTTCTTGAGTTCGTCGAGCGTGTCCTGCGACGCCGTAAGGTTAGAGAACACGTTGCCGATCGCATTGAAGGGGGCCGCCACAGCCGAGCCCACAAAGCGCACCGGCGAGGTAATCGTCGTCACGCCCGAACGCACGGCATGAATCGGTCCTGCCTCGCCCTCGCGGATGTAAAACGTGAGCAGCAACACCGAAATCAGGCTGAAAACAATCAACGGGCGCATACCCGTTGATTGTCGCTTGGTATTCAGATTTGTGGAGAAACCCGAAGATCGTGCCAAATGGAATCCACCTTTTGGAAATTAAGCATTGGTCTGGACGAAGCCGCCATCAAACGCATTGGCCTCGAGCACGCGGGCACAGCCGTTAACGACGTTATCGAGCGCCGTGGGGCTGACGTTGACCGAAACACCGGTCTCATCGCGCAGGCGCACGTCGAGACCGCGCAGCAGCGCGCCGCCACCAGTCAGCAAAATACCGTAGTACATAAGGTCCGAGGCAAGATCGGGAGGCGTAGCGTCGAGTGCGTCCTTGACGGCCTTGGCCATCTCGTCGAGCGGCTTGTTGAGCGCGCGACGAATCTCCTCGCTCTCGATGCGCACGGTCTTGGGCAGACCGGTGATCACGTCGCGGCCGTTGACCTCGACGTCGAGCTCGTCCTTGAGCGGCACGGCGGAGCCGACCTTGATCTTGATGTCCTCTGCCGTACGCTCGCCGATGGCCAAGTTGTAGGCATCACGAACGTGCGTGAGGATGGCCTGATCGAACTCGTCGCCGGCAATACGGATGGACTGCGAGACGACGATGCCACCCATAGCGATAACGGCAACCTCGGTGGTACCGCCACCGATGTCGATGACCATGGAGCCGGTGGGTTCCTCGACGGGCAGATCGGCGCCGATAGCGGCAGCCATGGGCTCCTCGATCAGGTAGGCCTGGCGAGCGCCAGCCTGGATCGTGGCCTCAAAGACAGCACGCTTCTCGACCGACGTGACGCCGGAGGGAACGCAGACGACAACGCGCGGACGCGGGGTCCACGGATAGCGCTTCTCGGACGCCTTGTCGATAAAATAGCGAAGCATAGCCTCGGTAACATCGAAGTCGGCGATGACGCCGTCCTTCAGGGGACGAACGGCCACGATGTTGCCGGGCGTACGGCCGAGCATGCGCTTTGCCTCGATACCGACCGCCAGGATGCGCTCGTCGTTCTTATCGATGGCGACGACAGAGGGCTCGCGAATGACGATGCCCTTGCCGCGCACGGAGACAAGCGTATTTGCGGTGCCGAGGTCGATGGCAAGATCGCCCGCATAGCTACCGAAGAACATATCCATCAAAGAAAACAACGCAACTCCTGATGTGTTGGATGATTGCTGGAAAACTACTAGCTCATGATACTAGCGCAAGCCCGGCACCTCACTTGCGGTGAAGCGCCGGGCAAAGCTAAATCCCATAAGGTCACTACTGGTTGTCAGCAGCCGAGAAATCCATATCGAGCGAGGAAACGGCCCAGCCGATATGATTGTCGGAGCGCACGAATTTGACGGTGTACTCCTGCTCGCCGCCCTTGGACAGCGAAGCCTTGACCTTGGCGGTCGTCTCGGTCATGGACTGATCCATGCCCTCGACGGACACGGTGGCGCCCTGCGGAATCGAGGAGATGATCATCGACTTGGCGTCCTCGGACAGGCTCGAGGCCAGGCAAGACTCGGCCTTTGCGGTGTCACCGTCGCCGGCAGCCTGGAACAGATCGGTGATAACCGACTCCTGCGAGGGGAAGCCAAAGCCGCGCGTGTAGGCAAAGCCCAGACCGCCCGCAGCAATCAAAATGAGCAGAAGCAGCACGATGAAGACTTTGAGACCCGTGTGGCGATGGCGACGACGGACCTTGGCCTGCTTACGATCCTGACGGTCCTGCTGGACCATCTCGGACTCGGACAGCGTAAAGAAGCCGGTGTCCGAGGGATCGGGCATAAACTGACCGGTCGCGCCCGTAGGATCGAGCGGATCGACGGCAGGAGCGTCCATCGCGGGCGCCGGAGCCGTGGCCATAGCCGTCTGGGCAGACAGCGCGGCAAGCGAATCATGCACGCGGGCAAGCTCAACGGCCTGCTCGGAAGTGAGCTGGTAGATGCCATCGGCAGTAGCGGCGTTAAAGGCGTCGAGTGCGTCGGAGGGACGGCCGGCGGCAGAAAGCGCCTGACCCATGCCGGCGTTGAGCGCACGCGTGTCGTCGCGGGGGCCGGCAAAGTCGATAGCCGTGCGGTAGGTCTCCACGGCATCCGCCGGACGGCCGAGCTTAATGAAGCAACGACCAAGCTCGCCCAGTGCGGCGGCAGGAGCCGGATTGGCGCCGTCGATGGCAGCCTGACGGAAGGCAGTACCCGCGTTGGCATAATCGCCCGACTGGAACAGCGCATTGCCCAGGCCCAGATAGGCCTTGAACGGCGTGGCATAGGAAGCATCCTGCGTAGCAGCAGAGAACGCCTGGGCGGCCGTCGTGTAGTCGCCCACGGCGGCGAGTGCCTTGCCGCGGTTGGTGAACAGCGCGCCGCGCTTGCCGTAGGTGCCGTCATTGAGGGCAGCGGCGTAGGCCTCGGCGGCCTCGGCATACATGCCCAAGTGCATCAAGGCGTTGCCACGAAGGTGATCGGCCTCGCCCATAATCTCATCGGGAGTCTTTGCCGCCCCAAGCATCTGGGCTGCAGCGGAAAAATCACCCGCGCGGTAAGCGGCGCGGCCCTGTTGGATCAGCTGGCTATTCAAGGAAGTCCCCTTTACTCGTGAACGATCTCGACATGGACGATCTCGTCGCCGGCACGCAGCTGCGAAATCACATCGAGACCCTCGACCGTGGTACCAAAGACGGTGTAACCGGAATCGAGGTTATGCTGGGCGCCCAGGCAGAAGTAGAACTGCGAACCCGCGGAATCGGGGTCCATGGAGCGTGCCATGGCAAGGGCACCATCGACATGGCTGTTGCGCGGATTGGTGGCAAACTCGCCCTTGATGCAGTAGCCGGGGCCACCGGTACCGGGCATGCCGTCGGGGCCCTCAAGACCAGCGGCGACGTCGGCGCCGGACATATCGCGGGTATTGGGGTCGCCGCCCTGGATGACAAAACCGGGCACATAGCGATGGAACTTAAGGCCATCATAGAAGCCCATCATGGAAAGCTCGCAGAAGTTCGCGACATGAATGGGAGCGCCCTCGCCGTCAAACTTGACCTTGATGGTGCCCTTCGACGTCTCGATAACGGCGCACTCGTCGCCGGCAAGCTGATACTCGGGCGTGTAGAGCTCTTTCTTAAAACCAAACATGTGGTTCCTTCCTCGTGCGTTTAAAGCATATTTGTACGAATTGTAGCAATAAGCATACGCTTACATCAATTGCGCACGTAGGTTATGCCGACTATGGCGAACTAATTTTGGGAACGCTGCTGCGGCTTCCAGGAGCCCACATTGGCGTCGTACTGGTTCAGCGCGCTGTTGCCGCCCTGTGCGATGGGCGCCAGGATATCGCTTTGGTGGGAACTCATCGACTCACCATCGGGAATGGCCAGCGAGATGTCCCAGCTCTGACAGATCACGTCGACACGCTCGTACATCCACTCGGCAAGCTGCTTTAAGTGGGCGATGTCATCCGCATAGACCGTATCGTCCTGATACTTAAGGTTGTTAAGCTCATCTTGCGTCTTTTTGATCTGGTCGCGCAGGGCGTAGGCACTCTGCGACAGCTCCTGACGGGTGGACAGTGGCGTTCGAAGATAGCCATTGTTAAAAGAATCGATGACCTCGCCGATCTGGTCCTCGTCACCGTAGGACACGATGGTCTGATACAGACCGTCGAGCCTGGTATAGAGCTGATCATCGGTGAGCACGGTTTCTTCCTGGACCACCTCGGCAGAATCGTCCTGCTTGGTATCGTCCTCAGTCGCCTCACCCTTTTGGCGCGTAGGGAAGGTCGTCTGCGCGGCCTGGCCAAACTGGTCATAGAAGCCGGGCATAACACCCATGGGATCGGTCGTCACGAACCAATAGGCACCACCGCACACAAAGGCAAGGACCGCGATGATAATGAGCGGCTTGGGGATATGACGCTTGTGCTTGTGATAGGCGTCCTCGTCGGGATGCACCTTGCGCTTGGGTTTTTGAGCATCGTCATGCAGAGAAACGGGCGTGGGAATATCGACCTTGGGGATACCGAAATCCTTATCGAAAGCCGGCAACACGCAGGTCTCGTTGGGGTCGGCGGCGTCCGAAAGAACCGCGGCTGCCGAGGCGGGCGCATGCGGCACCTCGGTATCGATCTGCTCTTGCGTTAGGCGCGGAAAGCCCGCCGTGCGACCCGCAGCCAGATCGGATGCGGCAGCGTCCTCGGAGAGGATACCCGGAGCGGGGCGTCCGCATTTGGGGCACGTACGATCATGCGGAGAAAGACGGGCACCGCAGCCCTCACAGAACACGAACTCGGTGTGCTCGGGACCATCGCCCGGACCCACATAGGCGTTACAGTAGGGGCAGAACGAGGCGCCGTCCTCGATAGTCTTAAGGCAATGCGGGCAGATCACGGCATCCTCTTTTCGAAGCAATTCAAACAATCGAGGTTAGAGCATAACATCGCCACGGCCCCACAGGAGCAAGGCACCAATTCAACATCGCCAGGGCGCGTAGTTACTTCTTCTTTTTGCACGGCATCGAGACTTTGATGCCTTGGGCGGACTTGGTTACGCGAGAGCGCTTGGCTCCGGTACTCTTCTTTTTCTTGGGCTGGGCCTGGGCCACGCCCTCGAGCGCGCGGGCCTCGGCCTCGCGCGCGGTGCGGTCCTCGCGGCGCTGCGCCATATCGGCAGCAACGCGCTTGGCAAAGCGTCCAGCCGTCGAACCCGTCGAGCTCACCTTGCCGCCACCGCGACCCAGACGCACGCGTACACCGCGACCAAAGCCGGTGGCCGAATGACGGCGACGCGGCTTAAGCGAATCCATCATCGTGGCGAGCTTAAAGAACACCGAGCAGGTAAAGACGACGATAACCGCCAAGATAACCATCTGGCTCACCGACAGGTTGGCAATGGACAGCAGCTCCGGGAAGCCGATAACACCCGTCAAAATGCCGGCAACAACGAACACGAAGAGCACCACGCGCAAGGGCGTGAGCGGCTGCGAAATTCGCCAGATGAGGCTGACGCTTGCCGCGCACGACGTGATCAGGCACATGGTCGAAAGCGTGAGCTGGCTAAAGCCAAACACGCGCGCCACGAAGATATCGAGCGCCACGGCCAGAATAACCGCAATCGATGCCGGCAGGGCCCGCTTAAGCACGTTAGTCAGGAACGACCCCTTCACGCGGGCGTTGTTGGGCTCCAGGCCCAAAACAAAGCCCGGCGCGCCGATGCAGAAGAAGTTGATGAGCGTCATCTGGATGGGCTCAAAGGGATACGGCGGCAGCGCGATGCAGAGCGCCGCCAGACCCATCGAGAACAGCGTCTTGGTCAGGAACAGCAAAGCCGAGCGTTGCAGGTTGTTGATAGAACGACGACCCTCGGCAACCACGGCGGGCATCGAGGCAAAGTCGTTGTCGACGAGCACGATCTCGGCCACGTTGCGCGCGGCATCGGAGCCGGCGCCCATCGCCACGGAGCAGTCGGCCTCCTTGAGCGCCAAAACGTCGTTGACGCCATCACCCGTCATGGCCACAGTGTGCCCGCGACGCTTGAGCGCCTGCACGAGTTCACGCTTCTGCTGCGGCGTCACACGGCCAAAGACGTGGTAACGGTCCACCGCCGCATCGAGCTTGGACGGCGTATCGAGCGTCGTGGCGTCCACGTACGCATCAGCCCCGGGCACGCCCACCACGCGCGCGATCGACGACACCGTACGCGGGTCGTCGCCGCTGATCACATTGAGGGTCACGCCCTGCTCGTTAAAGTAGCCGATAGTCTCGGCCGCCGAGGTACGGATCTCGTCGCGAATGGTCACAAAGCCCACGGGCTCGGCCTCACCAACCATATCGCCGTCGGGCGTAAAGCCGTCCACGCGAGCCACCACGAGCACGCGGCAGGTATCGGCAAGCTCAGCCACGCGATTCTCGACCAGCGCAAATACACGGTCCGAAAGCACAAATTGCGCCGCACCCATCACATAGGAGCCTTGGGCAAACGAAGCACCGCTCCACTTTTTGGACGACGAGAACGGAATGACCGACAGCGGCTCGGACACCTCGACCGGACGGTCTGCATAGTAGTTGAGCAGCGCCTGGCAGGTCTCATTGGCATCCGCCGAAGTCGCACGCGCCACGTTAGCGAGCGCAAAGTCGAGCACCGTGGTATCGACGGGAACGGCGGCCTCGCTCTCCCCCACGCTCACGCCTTCAACCGGCAGCGGATAGGTGCCCTCGACCTCCATGCGGCCCGAGGTAATGGTGCCCGTCTTGTCCAGACACAGCACGTCGACGCGCGCGAGCGTCTCGATGCAATAGAGCTGCTGGGCCAGCACCTTGCGACGCGCCAGGCGCACCGTGGCGATGGCCAGTACCGACGAGGTCAGCAGTACCAAACCCTGCGGAATCATACCCAGCAGGGCGCCCACCGTGGACAGCAGCGCCGACGAAGGCACATGACCGGCCAACAGCTCGGAGAAGCACCACGAAAGCGCGCTATCGCCCGGGGTTCCCGCGGCATCCCACAGCTCGCTCACACTCGAGGCAAACAACGCCAAACCGAGCGGGATCATGATGATGCTCGCAAAGCGCACGATGGCGTTCAGCGCGTTCATGATCTCGGAATTAACCTTTTTGACGTACTTGGCCTCGTTATTAATTTTGGCCACGTAGTTGTCGGCGCCGACATGGATCACGCGGGCGCGCAGCAGGCCCGAGTCGATAAAGCTGCCGCTCATGAGCTCAGAGCCTGGCTGTTTCTTAATAAGGTCGCTCTCGCCCGTCAGCAGGCTCTCGTTCACGAGCGCCTCGCCCGACACCACCACGGCGTCGGCGGGAATCTGGTCGCCGCGCCCCAAGCGGATGATGTCGTCGAGCACGATCTGGTCCAGGTCGAGCTCCACCTCGGCGCCGTCGCGCACCGCGATGGCCTTCTTGGAGGTCAGCAGCGTGAGCTTATCGACCATCTTCTTGGAACGCATGGACTGAATGACGCCAATAGCGGTATTGAGGAACACCACGAACAGGAACGTCAGATTCTTAAACGAACCGGTCAAAATGACCAGGAACGCCAAGATCACGTTGATCAAATTGAACAACGTGCAGAGGTTCTCGATGATGAGCTCTTTGACCGACTTGGTCTTGAGCTCCATGTTGCGGTTGATCTTACCGGCGGCGATGCGCTCCTCGACCTCGGCGGTCGAGAGTCCGCGCTCGATATCCGTTGCTGCCATACCACGTCCCATCACGTCGCGTCGGTATAAGAAAAACCGCCCGGACCATGCGAGGTTCGGACGGTCTTACGTTCGATGGTGCCCCATGTTGGATTCGAACCAACGGCCTTCTGCTCCGGAGGCAGACGCTCTAATCCCCTGAGCTAATAGGGCCAACGTTTGGCATTATACCCAAGTGCACCACGGGCTGTCAAAATAAAAGAAAAAGCTTTGCAATTCCGAGGAAGACGCGGCGCAACGGCCCACTTTAGAAGGCAAAAGCGAGTCAGATAGTATAAACTCTCATGCACCATATATACACGGCTCGCGATGCGGGCCGTTTTTGCAAAAGTTATCCATCGAGGTGAGAGGCACACCATGATTGCAATTTTAAAGCAGAGCGCCAGCGACGAGGCCGTCGGCCATATCGTCAGCTGGATTGAGAAAAAGGGCCTGAAGACCGATGTCTCGCGCGGCGAGAATGAGACGATTATCGGCCTGGTGGGCGATACGACCAAGATCGACCCGTTCCTGCTCGAGTCCATGGATGTCGTCGAGCGCGTGCAGCGCGTCTCCGAGCCGTTCAAGCGCGCCAACCGCAAGTTCCACCCCGAGGACTCCGTCATCGACTGCGGTCACGGCGTCAAGATCGGCGGCGACCAGTTCCAGGTCATCGCCGGTCCCTGCTCCGTCGAGGGCGAGAACCTCATCCGCATCGCACGCCGCGTGAAGGCCGCCGGCGCCACGATGCTGCGCGGCGGTGCCTACAAGCCCCGCACCTCCCCCTACGCCTACCAGGGCATGGGTCCCGCCGGTCTCGACCTGCTGTGCGAGGCGTCTGCCGAGCTCGACATGCCAATCGTCACCGAGATCATGGACCCACGCGACGTGCAGGTCTTCTTGGACAAGAAGATTGACGTCATGCAGATCGGCGCCCGCAACGCCCAGAACTTCCCCCTGCTCAAGGAGGTCGGCAAGACCCAGACCCCGATTCTGCTCAAGCGCGGCATGTCCGGCACGATCGACGAGCTGCTTATGGCAGCCGAGTACATCATGAGCGAGGGCAACGACAACGTCATCCTGTGCGAGCGCGGTATCCGCACCTTCGAGACTCGCACCCGCAATACCTTCGACCTCAACGCCGTGCCGGTGCTGCACCACCTGTCGCACCTGCCCGTCGTCGCCGACCCCAGCCACGCCACCGGCTACACCCGCTACGTTGAGCCCATGGCGCTCGCCGCGACCGCCTGCGGTGCCAACGGCCTGGAGATCGAGGTCCACGACGAGCCGAGCCGCGCCTGGTCCGACGGTGCCCAGGCCCTCACCCCCGATCAGTTCGACGACACCATGCGCCGCATCCGAGCCATCCGCGAGGTCGTCTGCCAAGAGACCATGGAGTAGCCCATGGGTACGGTGAGAAACGCGCGCGTTAACCAGGGCGGCCCCAAGTGCGCCGGCATCGTCGGCCTGGGCCTCATCGGCGGCAGCTTTGCCCGCGGCTATGCGCAGGCGGGCGTCCGCGTGCTGGCCTGGGACCCCGATGACGATGTCATGACAGCTGCCAGCATGGGCACCGTTGCCGGCGAGCTCAACGACAAGACACTCGGCGAATGCGACATCATCGTCCTCGCCTGCTATCCCGAGGCATGCATCGAGTGGCTCGAGGCGCACGCCCAGGCGCTCGCCGACGCCACCGACACCGACGCCATCATGGGTCCCGTGGTGATCGACACCGTGGGCGTCAAGGGCATTGTGTGCGAACGCGCCTTTGAGCTTGCCCGCGAGCACGGCTTTTACTTTGTGGGCGCGCACCCCATGGCGGGCACCCAGTTCTCGGGCTATGCACACTCCCGCGCCGACCTGTTCCAGGGCGCCCCGCTGGTGCTCGTACCGCCCGCGGTGGACGATGCGCTCAAGTTGGAGCTTTTGGGCCAGGTGCGCGAAATGGTGCGTCCCTTGGAGTTTGGCAAGTTCAGCGTGACCACCGCCGCCGAACACGACCGCGTGATCGCCTTTACGAGCCAGCTCGCACACGTGGTGTCCAACGCCTACGTAAAGAGCCCCACCGCCCAGGTCCACCACGGCTTTTCGGCCGGTAGCTACCGCGACCTTACGCGCGTGGCCCACCTCAACCCGCAAATGTGGTCCGAGCTCATGATCGACGACGCCGACGCGCTTGCCTTCGAGATCGACCATCTGATCGATTCGCTCGGCGCCTACAGCCGCGCACTCAAAGACCACGACCAGCGCTATCTGGAGAATCTCCTTGCCGAGGGCGATCGCATCAAGCGCGCACTCGACGACGAGAGCGCCCATTAGACCACCCCATCACGCCAGGTCGAAAGGACCATAGCTTATGGCGATTACCATCGACATCGACACCGCACGCCCCTACCAGGTACACGTGGGCACCTTTTTGCTGGAGCAGGCAGGGGCGCTCGTTCGCGCCACCGCCGGCGGCACCCGCGCCGTCATCGTGACGGACACCAACGTGGGTCCCCTCTACCAGATGCCCGTTAAGCAGAGCCTCGAATCCGCAGGCTACGAGGTGAGCATATGCACCTTCGAGGCCGGCGAGGCACACAAGCGCGCCGAGACCTACATCAACATCTTGGAATTTGTGGCCGAGCACGAGCTTTCGCGCTCCGACGTGATCGTGGCGCTCGGCGGCGGCGTCGTGGGCGATGTGGCCGGCTTTGTGGCCGCCACCTACATGCGCGGCTGTAAGTTTGTGCAGATCCCCACGAGCCTGCTCGCTATGGTGGACTCGTCGGTCGGTGGCAAGACGGCCATCGACCTGGCTGCCGGCAAAAATCTCGCCGGTGCCTTTTGGCAGCCGAGCGTGGTTATCGCCGACGTGGGATGCCTGGCCACCCTCACGCCCGAGCAGTTCGCCGACGGCTGCGGCGAGGTCGTCAAGCATGCCGTAATCGCCGATCCGGAACTCTTCAATGAGCTCGAGAAGACCCCGCTCACGCTGGAGCTGCTCAACCAGGACGTGGCTCGCGTGGCGCTCATCATCGCCCGCAATATCGACATCAAGCGCGCCGTGGTCGTTGCCGACGAGCGCGAGACCAACCAGCGCAAGCTGCTCAACTTTGGACACAGCGCCGGACACGCCGTCGAGGCCTGCGAGCACTTTGAGCTGGGACACGGCAACTGCGTGTCGATCGGCATGGGCATTATCACGCGTGCCGCCGCCCTGCACGGGATTTGCGATGCCGAGCTGCCCGGCCGCATCGAGGAGCTCTGCGCCCGCCACGGCCTCAAGACCCGCTGCGACCAAGATGCCGACGCCATCTTTGCCGAGGCGCTCCACGACAAGAAGCGCGCGGGCGACACCATCGACCTGGTGATTCCGCACGGCATTGGCCGTTGCAGCATCGACCGCACGCCGCTTTCCACCTTCCATGATTTAATTGCCGAGGGCCTCGGCCAGAAGGGAGACGCATCCGCATGCTAGCCCGCATCACCCCCTCCCCGCTCAAGGGCACCGTTCCCGCCATCGCGTCTAAGTCGATGGCGCACCGCCTCATCATCTGCGCTGCGCTCGCCAACGGCGAGACGCACGTCACTTGCAACACCACCTGCGCCGATATCGAGGCCACGGTGCGCTGCCTCACGGCCCTGGGTGCCCGCATCGAGACCGTCGATGATGGCTTCCAAGTCCATCCCACCATGAAGAGTATTGAGTTTGGCCTGCTCAAGGCACTTGCCGGCGGCACGCTCGACTGTGGCGAAAGCGGCTCCACGCTCCGCTTTATGCTGCCCGTCGCCTGCGCGCTGGGGGCTGAGGCAACCTTTGTGGGACAGGGCCGTCTGGGCGCCCGCCCGCTCTCCCCGCTCTCGGACGAGATCATTGCCGCCGGCTGCGACCTGCAGGGTCTGGGCGGCTTTCCGCTCAAGACAAGCGGCCGCATGCGCCCGGGTACCTTTATCCTGCCGGGCAACGTGAGCTCACAGTACATCTCCGGCCTGTTGCTGGCAGCCCCGCTGCTGGCCCAGCCCTCCTGTGTGCAGGTGACCGGCCTGATCGAGAGCCGCCCCTATATCAACCTGACCATCCAGGCCATGAAGGCCTTCGGCGTCGAGGTCAACGTCGAGCGTATCCCTGCCAAGAACGGCGAGCCCGAGGTCACGAACTTCCGCGTGAGCAGCGGCTCGTACCACACGCCCGGCAGCGTGGCCGTCGAGGGCGACTGGTCCAACGCCGCCTTTTGGCTGTGCGCCGGTGCCATCGGCTCCGACCCCATCACCGTCGAGGGCGTGTCGCTGAGCTCCGCACAGGGCGACCGCAACGTGCTCGCCGCGCTCTCGCGCTTTGGCGCCCGCATCGTGCGCTCCACCAACGCCGCCACCGTGCAGTCCGACAAGCTCGCCGGCTTTGAGATGAGCGCGCACGACATCCCCGACCTGGTGCCCGTAATCTCGGCCGTGGCATCGTTGGCGCAGGGTCGCACGTTCATCCGCGATTGCGCCCGCCTGCGCATCAAGGAATCCGATCGCTTGGCCACCACCACCCGCGAGCTCACCGCGCTGGGCGCACAGGTGCGCATTGCCGGCGACGACCTCATCATCAAGGGTGTCGACGCCTTTACCGGCGGCGAGGTCGATTCGCACAACGACCACCGCATCGCCATGATGGCTGCTATTGCTGCAAGCCGTGCCACCGGCGAGGTCGTAATCCACGGCGCCGAGGCCGTCAACAAGTCCTATCCCGATTTCTTTGACCACTACCGCCTACTGGGCGGCAAGGTCACGCTCGAGGAGGAATAGCATGTCCTCGACCTTTGGTAACGTTTTGCACTTAAGCATCTTCGGCCAGTCGCACTCCCCCGCCATCGGCTGCTCGCTCGATGGTGTCCCCGCGGGCATCGCTGTGGACCAGGAGACGCTGCAGGCCTTTTTGGACCGTCGTGCCCCCGGTCGCGACGAGACCGCAACCAAGCGCCGCGAGGCCGACGCCGCGCATATCATTGCCGGTGTAGTCGATGGACACACCACTGGCGCACCCATCGCAGCAATTATCGAGAACACCAACACGCGCTCCAAAGACTATTCCGAGCTGCGCCGCAAACCACGCCCCGGGCACGCAGACTTTCCCGCGCGCGTGAAGTACCACAACATGCACGACGTCGCCGGCGGCGGGCACTTCTCCGGCCGTCTGACGGCCCCCCTATGCATCGCCGGCGGCATCGCACTGCAGGCGCTCGAGGCCCGTGGCATCAAGGTCATGGCGCACGTCGCGCAGATCGGTGGCATCTCCGACCTGCCCATGGACGACATGGTCTATCGCGAGGCCGATCGCAAGGCGATCCTTACGAACGACCTGCCCTGCATCGACGCAGCCGCAGCCGGTCGCATGCGCGAGGAAATTCTGGCCGCGCGCGACGAACTCGACAGCATCGGCGGCATTGTGGAGTGCGGCATCTACGGGCTTCCCGCGGGCATCGGCGACCCCATGTTCGATGGCATCGAAAACCGCATCGCGCAAATCGCCTTTGGTATTCCCGCCGTAAAGGGCGTGGAGTTTGGCATGGGCTTTGCGGTGGCAGCCATGCGCGGCAGCGAGAACAACGATCCGTACCGCGTAGATGCCGAGACCGGCGAGATTGCAGTCGAGTCCAATAACGCCGGCGGCATCCTGGGCGGCATCTCCACCGGCGCACCCGTCATGTGGCGTATGGCCGTGAAGCCGACGCCCTCTATCGGTCGCGAGCAGCAGACCGTGGACATGGACGCCATGGAAAACGCCGAGCTCTCGGTCCACGGCCGTCACGATCCCTGCATCGTCCCGCGCGCCGTCCCCGTAGCCGAGGCAGCCGCCGCCTTCGCGATTTGGGACGCCCTCCTCGAGGACGCCGCCCAGCTTTAGTCCACCCACCCCAAGGGTAGTTAATTTGGGACGGGGCTATTTTAGCTACCCCCATATGCCAGTTGATATTTGCCCTGGCTCTCATCGATTCGTCGACAATCAAAGGGTAGCTAAAAAAGCCCCGTCCCAAATTAACTACCCCAGGCAACCATTCACGAAAGGGGCCTCCATGGACCTTGCCGATATTCGCCAGGCCATCGATGGCATCGACACCACGCTGCTCAACAGCTTTGTCGAGCGCATGGACATTGCCACCGAAGTCGCCAAATCCAAGATCGAGATGGGTAAGGCCGTCTTCGACCCCGCCCGCGAGCGCTCCAAGCTCAACAACCTCGCCAGCCGCGCGCCCGAACGCTACGAGGCACAGACCATCGCCCTGTTCCGTCTCCTCATGAGCATGAGCAAGGCCGAGCAGCAGCGCTACATCAACGAGCTCAAGGGCATCACCATCTCGCAAAAGGCCCACGCCACGGCTGCAGCCTCCGACACGCCCTTCCCCCAGACGGCCACCGTCGCCTGCCAGGGCGTCGAGGGCGCCTACAGCCAGATTGCCGCGTGCAAGCTCTTTGACGTGCCCGATATCGCCTTCTTTGAGACCTTCGAGGGCGTTATGCGCGCCGTACGCGACGGCTTTTGCGAATTTGGCGTGCTACCCATCGAAAACTCAACTGCCGGATCGGTCAACGCCGTCTACGACCTGCTCGCCCAGTTCGATTTCCACATCGTGCGCTCGCTGCGCCTCAAGATCGACCACAATCTGCTCGTCAAACCCGGCACCAAACTCACCGACGTGCGCGAGGTTTACAGCCACGGCCAAGCCATTGCCCAGTGTGCGGGCTTTATCGAGTCCCACGACCTGCACGCCACCAAGTACCCCAACACCGCAATGTCGGCCGAGATGGTCGCCAGCTCCGGGCGCACCGATGTTGCCGCCATCGCATCGCGCAGCTGCGCGACACTCTATGGCCTGGAGGTGCTGGAGTCCAACATCCAGGACTCGGACAACAACTACACACGCTTTGTCGTCATCAGCCGCGAGCCACGCGTCTATCCCGGCGCTAATCGCACCTCGCTCATGATCACCACGGCCAACGAGCCGGGCGCCCTCTATCGCGTGCTCGAGCGCTTCTACGCACTCAATATCAACCTCATCAAGCTCGAGAGCCGCCCCATCCCCGGTCGCGACTTTGAGTTTATGTTCTACTTTGACCTGGACTGTCCCTTTGGCAGCAAGGCCCTCGACGACCTGCTCGATTCGATCGACGACGTGTGCGAGAGCTTCACCTACTTTGGCAGCTACACGGAGGTGCTCTAGATGACCGATACTGCCGCAACCCGCCCCTACGGCGTGCTGGGCCGCGTACTGGGCCACAGCTACACCCCGACCATCTACAAAGAGCTCGCGGGGCTCGACTACGTGCGATTTGAGCGCGAGCCCGAGGACCTCGCGGCCTTTATGACCGGCGACGAGTGGGAGGGCACCAACGTGACCATCCCCTACAAGCGCGCCGTCATGGACTACCTGGACGAACTGAGCCCGCTCGCCGAGCGCATGGGCAACGTCAACACCATCACGCGCCTGCCCGATGGCCGCCTGCGCGGCGACAATACTGACTATTTCGGTTTTCAGTGCCTGGTCAAGGAGCTGGGGGTTGAGGTTACCGGCAAGAAGGTTCTCGTGCTCGGAGCCACCGGCGGCGCCGGCACCACGGCAAGTGTGGTGCTGGGAGATCTGGGCGCCATCGTTGTGCCCGTGGGCCGCACGAGCGAGGTCAACTACGGCAACATCGCGCAGCAATCCGACGCCGCCCTGCTCGTCAACTGCACGCCTGCCGGCATGTTCCCCCACTGCCCCGATGCGCCCTGCACGCTCGAAGGACTTGACGTGCTCGAGGGCGTCATCGACATCGTTTACAACCCCGCCCGCACGGGCCTGATGCTCGAGGCCGAGCGCCGCGGCATCCCCTGCATCGGCGGCCTGCTGATGCTCGTGGCCCAAGCGGCACAGGCCGTCGAGCGCTATACCGGCCAGGTCACCCCGCGCGGGCGCATCCTGGACGTAACGGAGCGCTTGTCACGCCGCGAACAGAACATCGCGCTGATTGGCATGCCGGGCTCGGGCAAGACCCGCGTGGGCGAGCGGATCGCAATGCTGACGGGACGCGAGCATATCGACCTCGATCGCGCCCTTGAAGAGCGTCTGGGCATGCCCTGCGCCGACTTTATCGTCGAGCGCGGCGAGACGGCGTTCCGCGAACAGGAGACGGCGGCGCTGGCCGACATCTCCAAGCGCAGCGGCCTGGTGCTTTCCACCGGCGGCGGCGTGGTCACGCGCGACGAGAACTACCCGCTGCTGCACCAGAATAGCCAGATCGTGATGCTCAACCGCAAGCTCGACGAGCTCGCCCACAAGGGCCGCCCCATCACCGCGCGCGACGGCATCGATAAGCTGGCTGAACAGCGCATGCCACGCTACCGCGCCTGGGCCGACTACATCATCGACTCACGCGACTGCGCCGCCAACACCGCCCGTGCCATCCTCGACACCCTCCCACCCGCTCTCTAACCAAAACCACCACAAAGGGGACAGGCACCTTTGTGGTGGTTTCTCGACTGCAAAGGAAGCAACCATGAAAGCACTCGTCATCAACGGCCCCAACCTCAACATGCTCGGCATTCGCGAGCCGGGCATCTATGGCAGCGACAACTACGACCGCTTAGTGCAGATCTGCCAGGAGGCAGGCGCCGCACAGGGCTTCGACGAGGTCGAGGTCTTCCAGTCCAACCACGAGGGCAACATCGTCGACAAGATCCAGGAGGCCTACGGCAAGGTCGACGGCATCGTCATCAACCCGGCTGCCTACACGCATACGAGCGTGGCGATCCTCGACGCACTCAAGGCCGTCGCCATCCCTGCCGTCGAGGTCCACATCAGCGCCGTCGAGACCCGCGAGGACTTCCGCCAGGTGAGCTATGCACGCCTAGCCTGCTTCGCCACCATCACCGGCGAGGGCCTGCAGGGCTACGCACACGCGCTGGAGCTGCTGAAAGAGCATCTGGAAAAGTAAAATGCCAACCCCAACAAACAGCAGCGGCTTGTTCGCGCTCGGCTTCAGCAGCATACAAGATGAAAAAAGCCCAGACCACCAAGCGGTCCGGGCTTAATAAACGATGGTGCTCCATGGCGGATTCGAACCGTCGACCTTGGGATTAGAAGTCCCCTGCTCTATCCAACTGAGCTAATGGAGCAAATAACCACACGCCCAAGCAAGCGCAAGCCTGTCGGGCGCAAGTAATTATAACCTAGTTGAACTGCTCGCGATACGCCTTGCAGACCTCATCGACCGGGCCGTCCATGCGAAGGTCACCCTTCTCAATCCAAACGGCACGCTGGCAGATGCGCTCAACCTGCTCCATGGAGTGCGAAACGAACAGAACCGTCACGTCACCGCTCTGGATAAAGTGCTGAATGCGAGCCTCACACTTCTGCTGGAAGAACACATCACCGACGGACAGCGTCTCGTCAACGATAAGAATATCGGGCTCGGTAATCGTCGCGATTGCAAAGGCGATACGCGCCACCATGCCCGAGGAGAAGTTCTTAAGCGGCATATCGACAAAGTTCTGAAGCTCAGCGAACTCAATAATGCCGTCAAAGTTGGCGTCGATGAACTCCTTGGTATAGCCGAGCAGGGCGCCGTTCAGATAGATGTTCTCGCGGGCGGTCAACTCGGGGTCAAAACCGGCACCAAGCTCAATCAGCGGCGCAATGTTACCGTGCACCTTAACGCTGCCCTCGCTAGGCTCAAGCACACCGGCGATAATCTTGAGCATCGTAGACTTACCGGAACCATTGGTGCCAACCAGACCGACAACTTCGCCGCGATGAATATCGAACGAGATGTGCTTAAGCGCTCTAAACTCCTCAAAGAACAGCTCGTGCTTGGCAAGCTTGATGAAGTACTCCTTGAGGTTGGTCAGCGACTCGGACGCCATGTTAAAAATCATGGTGACGTCGTCGACCTCGACAGCCAGAGGCTGCTCGCTGTAATCAACAACAGATTCAGTCATCACAGCACTCCTTAGATGTAGAGGATGAACTTGCGCTCGGATTTATGGAACACGGTGTAGCCAATAACAAGCGCAAGAACCGCCCAAGCGACGCACATACCAAACGTCATAAGCGAGGGCGTAGTCTGGAACAGGAAGATATCGCGCATAAACTGCAGGTAGTTATACATGGGGTTCGCATAGACCAGAATGCGCACGAGATGCGGCATTTGCGCAACGAAGTCGGTCGTCCAGAAAATAGGCGTGATATAAGTCCACGCCGTGATGACAACACTCCACAGATGCATGACATCGCGGAAGAAGACCGTAAGGGCAGAGAGCATCATGCCCAGGCCCATGCAGAAGCACATAAGCAGCAGCAGGCAGACCGGCAGCAGAATAAGGTGCCAAGAAGGCATAACGTGGAACCACAGCATAACGATGGCAACGGCGACCAGCGAGAAGGCAAAGTTAACCAGCGAGAAGAGCACCTTCTGTACTGGGAAGACCCAGCGGTGCACCTTAACCTTCTTGAGTAGCGGGGCAGCACCCACGATCGACGTCAGGGCCTGGTTCGTAGACTCGGACATGACGGCAAAGGTGACGTTACCCACGATCAAGTACAGCGGGTACATCTCGGGCGTAATTGAGCCATTGCGGCCCTGGGCAAAAATCGTCGAGAACACGATGGCCATGACGATCATCATCAGCAGCGGGTTGAGCACCGACCATGCGACGCCCAGAACGCTACGGCGATACTTGATCTTAAAATCCTTGGTAACCAGCTGACGAAGGATAAACGCGTCCTTCTCAAATTCGTTCTTAGCAAACGTCGCAGGCAGACTGCGAGTTTCTTGTTGCTTTGTCTGATCCGACACGGATGCAACTCCTTTACTCGTAATCGTTGACAAACGAACAGTATAGACCCGACGGCCATGCAAGCGATTCGCGCAACAAAACTGGAGAACTAACCCACATCTTAGGATGCCAGGCCCAAACGGCTATACTTTCTAGGATTGAATGTATAAGGAGCATTAAGTGAATTCTGAATCCATCGCCGTCATCATCCCTTGCTACAACGAAGCGCTCACGATCGGCAAAGTCATCGACGACTTTCACCGCGAGCTTCCGCAGGCGACGGTCTATGTCTATGACAACAACTCGTCGGACGATACCTCACGCATTGCCACCGAGCACGGCGCCACAGTCCGCTTTGAGCCCCGTCAGGGAAAGGGCAACGTGTGCCGCCAGATGTTTCGCGATATCGACGCCGATTGCTACCTGATGGTCGACGGAGACGACACCTACCCCGCCGAGGCGGCCAAGGCCCTCTGCGAGCCCATCCTTAACGGCACGGCCGACATGACCGTAGGCGATCGCCTTTCCAACGGCACCTACGCCGAGGAGAACAAGCGTGCCTTCCACGGCTTTGGCAATAATCTGGTCCGCGCCATGATCAAGTGGATCTATGGCTACAGCTTCGATGACGTCATGACAGGCTACCGCGCCATGAGCCGCCCGTTCGTTAAAACCTTCCCAGTGCTTTCCGAGGGCTTTCAGATCGAAACCGAGCTCTCGATCCACGCCGTCGACCACCGCTGGCGCATCAAAGATGTGCCCATCGAGTACCGCGACCGTCCCGAGGGTTCCGAGTCCAAACTCAACACCGTGAGCGACGGCATTAAAGTCGTTGCGATGATCGGCACGCTGTTCAAGGACTACCGCCCGCTGAAGTTCTTCAGCCTCGTTGCGCTTCTGTTCGCGGTATTCGGCCTCGCCCTGGGCATGCCCATCGTTGTCGAATATTTCCAGACCGGCCTCGTCCCGCGCTTCCCCACCGCTATGCTCGCCGCCTCGTTTATGTTCCTGTGCGGCCTGAGCCTTGCGACCGGCTTCATCCTAGATTCTGTAGCAAAGGTCGAAAAAAAGCAGTGGGAGGTCAACGTGTACAGCAAATACGCCTACGACGACCAGCCCGGCCACCCTACTTCCATGCCAAGCGAGAGGTAGATCTTCCGCAAAATACTATTGGCACCACTGCGCAGATAGCCACCAACAAGAAAAGCCGCCGTTAAAGAACGGCGGCTTTTACTCTCGAAAAGTTAATAGCGGCTAGAGCGTCTTGATGTACTCCCCCAGCTCTTCCTCCCAGTCGGGCATGTGGAAGCTGGCAGCCTCGAGCTTGGACAGGTCGAGCGCGGAGTGGACCGGGCGCGGGGCGACGGGGCCCTCGGCGCTCGCGTAGTAGTCGGCGGTCGATACCGGCACGACCCTGTCCCCGTTGCCGTTGGCGGCCTCGAAGACGGCGCGGGCGATATCGGCCCAGGACTTGACGGCGCCGGAGCCGGTGCAGTCGTAGGTGCCGTAGGGGGCGTGCGTCCCCAGCACGTGGAAGATGGCCTGTGCCATGTCGCGCGTGAAGGTCAGGCGGCCCAGCTGGTCGTCCACGACGGTGATCTGCTCCAACTTGTCGTCCGGGTCGGCGACGCGGTCGGACAGGCCCTTCATGGTCTTGACGAAGTTGTGGCCCTCGCCGATGACCCAGCTGGAGCGCATGATGTAGTGGCGCGGGCATCCCGCCACGGCGATGTCGCCGGCGGCCTTGGTCTGGCCGTAGACGGACAGCGGGGAGAAGGGCTCCTCCTCGGTGTGCACCTCGGCGGTGCCGTCGAAGACGTAGTCGCTGGACACGTGGACGAGGGTGATCCCGTGCTCGGCGCAGGTGCGTGCGAGCAGGGCGGGACCGGTCGCGTTGGCCTTCCAGGCGATGGCGCGGCCCTCGGGGGTCTCCGCTTTATCCACGGCCGTGTAGGCGCCGCAGTTGATCACGGTGCCGTAGAGCGACCAGTCGTACTGTGTGTAGGCGTCCGGGTCTGACATATCGAAGGTGTCGATGTCGCAGAAGTCGAAGTCCTTGGCGACGCCGCGCTCCTCCGCCAGCCTGCGCACAGCATGGCCCAGCTGGCCGTTGCAGCCGGTGACGAGCGTCCTCTTGGGCGCCATTGGGACGACGTCCCTGAGCATCGGGTGGTTGAGGTCGGCCTCGGAGACGGTGGCCTCATCGAGCGGGATCGGCCACTCGATGGCGAGCTCGGGGTCGGCGAGGTTCACGAAGGTGTAGGTCTTCTTGAGCTCGAGGGACCAGTGGGCGTCCACCAGGTAGGTGTAGGCGGTGCCGTCCTCCAGGGCCTGGAAGGAGTTGCCCACGCCGCACGGGACGTAGATGGCCTTGGACGGGTCGAGCGTGCAGGTGAACACCTTCCCGTAGGTCTCGCTGCCCTCGCGCAGGTCCACCCAGGCGCCGAAGACGCTGCCGCGCGCCACGGAGATGAACTTGTCCCAGGGCTCGGCGTGGATGCCGCGGGTGACGCCGCGGCTGTCGTTGTAGGAGATGTTGTTCTGGACGACCCTGAGGTCCGGGATGCCCAGGGCGGTCATCTTGGCGCGCTGCCAGTTCTCCTTGAACCAGCCGCGCGAGTCGCCGTGGACGGCGAGGTCGACGACCTTGAGGCCCTCGATGCCGGTCTCGGCGACGGAGAGGTCCTTCTCGAATGCGATGTCTGCCATGTGGGAAAAGCTCCTATCGAAGAGGTTGTATAACCGGGGGCGCCCGCGCGGGGCCGCAGGGTCATCCCCATGCCCTGCGGCCCCGCGCGGGCGCCCCGCGGTGCGGTTCGCCGGAATGCAGTCTTACTGGCCCTGTGCGCGGTAGCGGGCCTCGGTGGCCTCCTTGGCGGGGCGCCACCAGGACTCGTTGGCGACGTACCAGTCGATGGTCCGCTTGAGCCCCTCGGCGAAGTCGGTGTGGGCCGGCCTCCAGCCCAGCTCGCGCTGGAGCTTGGTGGAGTCGATGGCGTAGCGGCGGTCGTGGCCCGGGCGGTCGGCGACCCAGTCGAAGTCCTCGGGGTCGCGGCCCATGGCCGTGAGGATCATGCGCAGGACGGTGATGTTGTTCTTCTCGCCATTTGCGCCGATGAGGTAGGTCTCCCCCATCCGTCCCTTCGTGAGGATGTCCCACACGGCCGAGGAGTGGTCCTCGGTGTGGATCCAGTCGCGGACGTTCTCGCCGCGGCCGTAGAGCTTGGGGCGCACGCCGTCGACGATGTTGGTGATCTGCCTGGGGATGAACTTCTCCACGTGCTGGTAGGGGCCGTAGTTGTTGGAGCAGTTGGAGATCGTGGTGCGCAGGCCGTAGGTGCGGGTCCAGGCGCGCACGAGCATGTCGGAGGACGCCTTGGTCGAGCTGTAGGGGCTCGAGGGCTTATAGGGCGTCTCCTCGGTGAACTTCGCCGGGTCGTCGAGCGCCAGGTCGCCGTAGACCTCGTCGGTTGAGACGTGGTGGTAGCGGACGCCATATTTGCGGACGGCCTCCAGCAGGCGGAAGGTGCCCTCCACGTTGGTGCGCAGGAAGGGCTCCGGGTCGGCGATGGAGTTGTCGTTGTGGCTCTCTGCGGCGTAGTGCACGATCGCGTCGTGGCCCGGGACGATACGGTCCAGCAGCCCGGCGTCGCAGATGTCGCCCACGACGAGCTCCACGCGGTCGGCCGGCAGCCCGGCGATGTTCTCGGGGTTGCCGGCGTAGGTCAGCTTGTCCAGGACGGTGACGTGGACGCCCGGGTGGTTGTCCACCACGTAGTGCACGAAGTTGCTGCCGATGAAGCCGCAGCCGCCCGTGACGATGATGTTCTTGGGTTCAAAGATCTCAGACATGAAAATCCAATCTGAAGCATGTACAGCTTCTTTAGTATGCCGCAGGAAGTGACGACGCGACACTATTCAACAAAACTATCGGACATTTCGGCATGCGATAAGAGCCATAACCTTCGCAGAATTACCTCCCGTACAAAACGCCTCCGGAATGCAGTCTTTGTCGTAGTGAAAAACCGAATCCTCAGTTATTTCACGTAAGTACTTATAGAAGAAATCCTCCCAGCTTTTAAACTTCTCGCTGTTTACAAAGGCTTCTGGGGTTTCCAAAACCGTCTTAACATCTAGCCCTGAAATTACGCCGGAGCTCAGCAGAAGCCATTCGAACGACTCGGGAAGACAAACCGTAACAGTATCGCGGTGAATGTCTTGCAGCTTAAGGACGCGGTCCGCATAGCACCCAAATGCCGCTCCGTCCGCAACAACAAACACGCGATCGTCGAGATGCTGATCCAACCAGCGCAAAATCGCGCTGTTCGTCATGGCTGAAGTACAGGTAAGCTCACTGTCAGCGAAATGCCGTTCAAAGAACTGGAAACCAGACTTACTGTCCTCGCATAGAAGGATAGAAAAGTCCTGTTTTGGCGCCGACCGGGAAATAGCATAACGATGATTCCCGCGATCTTGATAAACAGGGATGAAAGAATGGTATTTTCCGCTCGTCTTAATCTTGTAAATCTCATCCACGCTATACGGAAGATTGGGGAAATCAGCCCTTGAGATCAGCACGAAATAATTCGAGGAATACAGCACATGATGGGCAAACTCATCAGAATGAATCTCTTTTAAGCCCTCATCGACAAATACAATCGAGTCATGAACGGACGAAAGCTGGTTTCGCCAATCATAATCGGTCAAAGCGACACAGGGACAATCACATTGCAAGGAAACACCCGACTGCTCGCCCGTTCGCATGTAGTCTGCGACCATGTCAAACAGTGTCGTCTTACCCGTGCCGCTATCGCCACGCACAATAGTGATGTTCCGCTTGATGGTAAATGTGTACTTAGTTCCCCTGCGGCGGGAAATCTTAACGAGATGCGAACCGTTCATAAGCAGTACCTACAGATACGGAATCGACTCGTGAATCAATTCGGCCATGTTGTGAACGATTCGGCCGCTATTCACGACTTTAATTTTAAAATCCTCGCGACCAAAGTCCATCACATGATAGAGATTCACAACGAGCTTGCGGTCTTTTGCCATGTCGAGAATCCACTTGGCACAGTTGTCACCACAGGTAGAGGCGTTAAAAATATGCTTACGATCAAATCTCATAAGCAGCAGCGTTTTCACGCCACCAGAAAGCTGGAGTGGGGAGATGGATCCAAGCACAGGGCTTTCGATGACGTTTTCGGAGACAACATCCGATCGATCGACATCTTTAATTATCGAGACTGCATGGGGATCCGTAATCCAAGTAGACCGGTAAGAGTTTTTGAAATATGTCGCTGTGTTGTAAATCGCTTCTGGCATATCGCCAAAGTAGACGCTTAACACATCCACTCCCAATCATATTGTCTTTATGGTCAACGTAATCATAACGAAAGGGGCCACCAGATAAACGGTGACCCCTAAAAGAAAACAAGCTGGCGCTAGTACTCGCGCGGGCTGTTGACGATCTCGCCGGCGGCGACCTTCTTCAGGTGCTGCCCGTAGACCGACTTGCCGTAGGCCTTGGCGGCCTCCTCCAGCTCCGCGGTGGTGATCCAGCCGTTCTCCCAGGCGATCTCCTCGGGCACGGACACGGGAAGGTCCTGTGAGTGCTCCACGGCGCGGACGAACTCCGCGGCCTCATGGAGCGACTCCATGGTGCCGGTGTCCAGCCACGCATAGCCGCGGCCCAGGGTGACGACGGAGAGCGTCCCCTCCTCCAGGTACATCTGGTTGAGCGTGGTGATCTCCAGCTCCCCGCGGGCCGACGGCTCGACGCTATGCGCCTTGGCGGCCACGTCGCCAGGGTAGAAGTACAGGCCGGTGACGGCGTAGGAGCTCTTGGGCTCCTCGGGCTTCTCCTCGATGGAGACGGCACGGCCCTCGCCGTCGAACTCCACGACGCCGAAGCGCTCGGGGTCGTCCACGTGGTAGCCGAAGACAGTGGCCCTGCCCGACTCGGCGTTCTGGACGGCGCGCGTCAGGTGGCGCGACAGGCCGTTGCCGTAGAAGATGTTGTCCCCGAGCACGAGGGCGCACGGCTCGCCGGCGATGAACTCCTCGCCGATGGTGAAGGCCTGGGCCAGGCCGTCCGGGCTGGGCTGCTCGGCGTAGGTGAGGTTCACGCCGTAGCGCGAGCCGTCCCCGAGCAGGCGCTCGAAGTTGGGCAGGTCCGTCGGGGTGGAGATGACCAGGATGTCCCGGACGCCCGCCAGCATGAGGGTGGACAGCGGGTAGTAGATCATGGGCTTGTCGTAGACCGGCAGCAGCTGCTTGGAGGTCACGAGCGTGAGCGGGTACAGGCGCGTGCCGGACCCGCCGGCGAGGATGATGCCTTTCATAATAATCCTCTCGATTGACAATCGTTGAGCAAAAGCCGCTGATTACAGATGCATAGTTAATTAAATTATACGCACCGGCAGCAACCTCCCCGTCTTCTTATTTAAATCGGACAGCAGAAACACGCAACTCTTTCTGCATTTCTAGCGAGGCAACAAATGAAAAAGTACAATGAGCAGTGTCCAACAAACGAAAGGCAAACAATGCGAGTCGAAACAACCGGAGTATGCAGAGGAAACTGGAAAATCTACCAGCAGTTTAAGATTGAAGGCATCCATAAAGGCTCCAGCGTAACAGCCCAAGCGGCTACAAACGACAACCGCTGCTTACCTTTATCCCTCCTAAAATTCCGGGACAATGGTTGTGACTCGAACTCATACGTCCTTGTACTCCCCGATCCCGATGCCCGCACCATCAAAATTGAGTTTTGCGAAATCGGCCAAGACGGTCGTACCCTGAGCAGCGACTCCCTTTCGCTCAATTGCAAGAACATCAAATGGGAGTCTCGCCTTAACTACAAAATTAAACCTGACATGTGCAGCAAACTCCGAAACTACGATGACGTTTCAGAGTTTGACATGGCAACGATTGATTTCTGGCAGTGCATCGAAGATTCAAGCGACTATATCCTTAGGTGCACGGTGAGAACTCCTTATCGTAGCGACTCGCAAATCAAACTTCGTTGTTTCGATCGAACCCTTAATGAAGTTAATTTGAGCATCGTCAATTTCGGTTCGAATGTAACAAGCGTTGGATTTACGTCTGAGAAAAAGCAGCTTGAAACGCAGCTCTCAATTCGAATGCCAAAGGCGTTCGATCGTTACTACTTTGTTATTGACGATCAAAATCACCCATCATTAAGTGCATTTGACTGCTTAACACCCGATAAGTTAGGCTTGCTTCTTGAGGAGACCAACTTTCTCTTTACCCATGCGCAGTTTGACCCTGAATACCCCGAATGGTTCACGGAGCATAAGGCAACCATCGGCGCTCTGGAGAAGCAGAGAAAAATCGTCTTCAACAGTGCTCCGAAGTTCAGCATTATTGTCCCTCTATACAACACACCCATTTCGTTCTTTAACGATATGACCGAATCCGTAAAAAACCAGTCTTATGCAAACTGGGAGCTCATCCTAGTTAATGCAAGTCCTGACAATCAGGAACTAAAGGTTCACGTTGAGCAGGAGACGGCCCACGACAACAGAATTAAATCAATTAACCTTACCGAGAATAAGGGCATTTCCGAAAATACAAACGCCGGCGTTGCCATCGCTTCGGGTGATTTCGTTAGCTTCTTTGACCATGACGATATTCTTGAACCGGACTTGTTGTTCTCATATGCCGAGGCAATTGAAAACAATGATGACGTCGATCTTCTATATTGTGATGAAGATAAACTCATGCCCGATGGAAAGTTAGCGCAGCCGTTCTTTAAGCCGGATTTCAATATCGATCTGCTCAGAAACAATAACTATATCTGCCATATGCTTACCATCCGTAAGTCTCTGCTTGACACTCTAGAACCGAACACGAAAGAGTTCGATGGAGCGCAGGATCATAATCTGACTCTCCGCGCCGTGGAAAAGGCAAGGAAAGTTCATCATGTTCCAAAGGTTCTATATCACTGGCGCCTAAGCGAGACCTCCACCGCAGCAAATGCCGATAGCAAGCCGTATGCCACTATCGCAGGTATCAAAGCGGTCCAGAGTCATTTGGACAGGCTTGGGCTCAATGCGAAGGTCGAACAAGCGCGTCGTCCCTTTACATATAAAGTAACCTACGCTGTGCCAGATTCCCATCCACTCGTGTCAATTATCATTCCAACTAAAGACCACGCCGACATTCTGGACAACTGCATTACGTCAATTGTTGAGAAATCAACGTACGATAATTACGAGCTTGTCATAATCGAAAACAACAGCACAGAAAAGGCGACGTTCGATTATTACGATAAGTTGCAAGCAAAATATCCTGACATCGTTCGTCTTGTAACTTGGGAACACGAATTCAATTTCTCCAAACTCATGAACTTTGGCGTTGCTCACGCCAAGGGCAACTATCTCTTGCTATTGAATAACGATACTGAGGTAATTACGCCCAATTGGATTGAGATAATGCTTGGCATCTGTGCACGTGAGGATGTTGGCGCAGTTGGTGCAAAACTCTACTATCCCGACAACACCATTCAGCACGCGGGCTTATGCGTCACTGGCGGCGTGGCTGGACATCTTTGCCAAAGCATGCCAAAGGATAACTGGGGCTACTTTGCACTCAACGATGCGCAACAAGACTTCAGCGCCGTCACTGCAGCTTGCATAATGACCAAGCGTAGCGAATATGAGAAAGTCGGAGGTTTCACGGAAGAGCTTCAAGTTGCATTTAATGACGTTGACTTTTGCTTAAAGCTACGCGAGATCAACGACCTGATCGTATACACACCCGAAGTCGAGCTCTATCACTACGAGTCGATTTCTAGAGGCGTTGAAAACAATACGGAGAAGCAGATTCGCTTCCACAAAGAGGTCGCATACATGAATTATCGCTGGGCAAAATACTATGTCGAAGGCGATCCGTACATTAACCCAAATTTCAGCGTGGGAGAACCCGGAAATCGCTACTATCATTTATAAAGTGTTAGCTTAATTCTGCGCTTTCTAATTTTAGCCTTATTAAAATGCGACTAATAGATAAGGGAATCGAGGGTCAACCCTCGATTCCCTTACTATGAATAATTGCATTCCATACATGATATACAGTTAAGAAGCGTTTGTGATTCGATACACAAGCAGGCGTTGATTCCGCATGCTGGCCAGAATCCGCATCATTCCAAAGGCGTATTTAAAACCCAGCCCCACTGTGGTATAGCGGTAGTGTGGTAGTAGTTCAGCCACCAAGCAAGTGATGTTGTCCTGATGTAACCGATGTTATCCATAACCATACCGTTTCCGATATAAATAGCAATATGGCCCCAGCGGGCACCAGCACTTGTATGAGTATGCGTAGGGACCGCAACGATCATTCCATCTTTAAGCTGAGATATATCTCGGCTGTAACACCAATTCCAGAACATGTCGCATGCGTCGCCGTTGGGATATGACCCCAGCACGGGGTAAAACACATGGCTAACCCACTCCGAGCACAGTCCCGCCCCAGGAGAAGGAACGCTATGGCAACGATTAACGATCTGGGACTGCAAGGAGGCGCGCGCGGAGTGCTCAGGCTCCACCCAAGCACCTGAGGCATTAAAGAAATACTCGGAGTCTCCAATTCTGTTCCAGCCATTTACCATTTGTCCAGAAGACATAAGGTAGTACCACGTTCCATCATCATCGAGGAACCAGCCAGTATTCATGGCTCCGGATTCGTTGTCGAGGTGATACCACCTACCGTCAATGAATCGCCAACCGCGCTGCAGAACCCCATCTGAGTCTGTGTAAAACCACACCTGTGCAGCTGAGGACCAATACCAGCCAGCGACAGGCTTTCCCTCGGGATCCCTGAGCTTAATTCCGCCCGCGCCGTCCTTGACGCCCGAAAGCACAATCGCACCACTGCTGCACGCATAATATACGTTTTCATCTTGTGAGAAGACCCAAGTGTTGCACTTTAATGCACCGCCGCTATCCGGATCCAAATAATAAATGGAGCCATTTACAGTTTGAAATCCTTCCAGCATGGCGCCATTATTATTGGGGTCTAGCAAATACCAGCTAGAACCATTGTAAAACCACCCGGTACGAATCTCTCCCGATGCGTTGGAGCAATACCATGCCCCATCGTTAATAAACCAACCGGAGCTCATAGAACCGGATTCGGAAAAATGATACAAAGAGCCGTTAACAAGCCTAAAGCCCGTAGCCATTAATCCAGAAGGCTCAAGCCAGTACCAAGTATTGCCAAGGAGTAACCACCCGGTCTGCATAGCGCCCGAACTGTCCAAATAGTACCAGCTATCATCAATTAAAACCCAGCCGGTCTTCATTGAACCCGATGTCTCGTCAAGGTAGAACCAGCGCCCACCGGTGGCAGCCCATCCCTTCAAATGTGCACAGGAGTTAGAAAATAAATGCCAGCCATCGTTCAAGTATTTCCAGCCAGTAGTTGCATAACCTTCGGAATCAAAATAATACTCCGCCCCTCTAATGGACAGAAAACAGTTTGACGGCCAACCACCAGCCTCATATCTCCACCACCATTTACCGTTTTGGTAGGCCCAAGAACCAGGAAGAGCGATGTTATTATCAGAGGAACGAACGATCTGGAACGACAGTTGAGAGGTAACGCCGGCGTAATTCCCTAGCCCATTCACTCTTATAGTGGCGCAGCCAGGGGCAACATTATCTGAATACGTGACTTCATAATCGATTCCGCTTGCTAGCACAGAACCGCTGGCAGTCAAAACAGAGACATCAGGAGTAATCACATCGCCAGTATATTCATATATCGACGAATCGATAGATGCTTTGAAATTATCGGAATCCAAAGTCAAACGATCGCTACCTGATGTCCCAAATGCTTCCTGACCCGATTGAACCAAAGAGCCATCAGTGCCTTCAGCCACGCAATCTTCAGTTAATGAAAATGCGATTGCGGGCCATAAAAGAGAGATGAAACAAATAGATGTTAGACAAACCACGCTGATTAAACTCAGATGTCGATTTTTCATCATTTTTCTCTTCTCGCCAAATCAAATTAACCTTTGAATATCCAGATGCAGTCGACCCAGAGATGCAGTTCCCAAATTAATTAATATGCAAGACAACTCGCTTGATACGTTGCACCAGATAAAACGATAAGACACTCAACATAGGGATTGTCTATTTGTTAGACAATCCACAACCAGCAGTCGAGCGCGATCAATGGTGCACAAACTTAGGAGCCCTAATGAGGGATAGCCGAAGGAACTGAATCAAACCATGTATTGAGCTCATTCATGATCAGACCTTTTCTCAAGCTCTTTTTCGAGCAGGGCAATCCTATGAGTAAGGTTTTTGATCGCCAAAACATGACGACTCGCGGCAACGCTAAGAGACAGAGAGATTGCAAGCAACAGCACGATTGCACCCAAAAAAAGGAAATTGGCCGGGTTGACAAACCCAATAGCTGTTGAGCAACTATAAATAATCTGAGGACATAAATCACAGATCAAGGCCGCCATACACATCAAAATCCACAGCAAAGAGTACTTAAGAAGCATCTTTCCGTTGGACACGAGACGTAAAACATAGACGAGGAATCCGCCGAAAAAGAGGGCCACACCAATCCTCAAAATAAGATTCATTATTTGTCTCCCCTATGAACCCAGCACACAAGGACAATGGCTAACGTAACCTTGACCATATAGTAGACGGAAGAGAAGCCCCCGATAGATGAACGTCCACCTTGGCGCTCATTCATCTTTACAGGCGCTTCCATAACGGGAAGACCAAGCTTCATAGCCAAAGCAATCGACTCTGGCTCCGGGTAGTCATCAGGATAACTCTTGCAGAACAGGTCGATAGCATCTTTATTGCAGGCCCTAAAGCCAGAAGTGGGATCGGTGACCACCTTACCCGTAAGCAACTCGAGCAAAAATGAAAGCCACCTGATTCCAACACGACGCATAAAAGTTGATTGAAAACCATCAGTCTCAACCAGAAATCGAGAGCCTATCGCCAAACTCGCACCGCTCTCAATCAGCTTTACAAGCTCAGGAATATAAGAAGGATCATGTTGGCCATCGCCGTCAACCTGAATGTCGATATCATAGCCAAATCTCTGGGCATATTTATGGCCCGCTTGGACCGCTCCACCGATACCAAGGTTCTGCGGCAGATCCAATATGTTGATACCATGCTCTCGACAAAGCTCAAGCGTTGTATCTTGTGAGCCGTCGTTGATTACGACATAGTCATAACCCGCAGCTTTTATAGCTGCAACGGTATTGAGAATGCACTCCTGTTCGTTATAGGCAGGAATTATTACGAGAACACGCAGATGTCCTTTTGAACATGTCGTTGAAGTAAAAGACAATCGAGATTCATCCATTCCAAAAACAGTTGGCTCTTAGCGACGCCCAAAGAATTTGCGACTCTTACAGTCCAACGCATAGCTTAACTCAGACTTAAGTTTACTGTATCCTGTCTAACCATTAGGAAGTTACATCTCAAGCTTAGATATTTAGCTTGCTCAACTAGGGCACACATGGAGTCCCCATCCATCACCGCAGGAAAAGGACCCCTTGCAGTTCTGCCTCAAATACGGGGCGCATGTCCTGAGCGAACCCTCAACGCCGTCCCATTCGATCCAATCGAATCCAACTAATTGCCCACTCCTACTATAACCATGACCTATATCGCTAATTTAGAAAAAACGGATATACAGAAGCTCGAACATCACAAAATACAGCAGCGCAAATGGAGCCCCGAGCATAAAGGCTGTAAATTTAGCCTTCACCTCCTCATCGCAGTAAATAGGGAACCTGAGCAATAGACAGGCAAAAGGTATTATCAAAGGTATGAGATATCGCGCCTGAACACCCGCAACTGTCTGGCTTCCGACTCCTGTAAAAGCGATGTATAGAGCCAAAGCAACTAGGTAGCAAGTAGCAAGAACCAAGAATAGAGACCAAACAATTCCGCAACGGCTAAGCTTAATTTTAGTAACTTTTTCATTATCAATAATGCAAATAGCTTCAAACAACATGATGGGGAGATATGAAAGCCATGGGAACAGATTGGAGACGTCCCCAAGATAGGCCATATTCGTTGATATTGAATTGAGAAACGCCGGGGTCAGCATCGATCCAAAAACGAAATTCGAGATTACAGCTATAGTTCCAACCGGATTTGCAAGCACTCCCGTCGTTTGACCAGCCGTAGAGACTTCGGTGCCACCACGCGCATCAGAAATGTTATTTACGACAGAAGAGAAGTATGGCGTCAAGAAAGATAAAATCATTATGGCGCAAACGAATATCGCGGTTCCAATCAAGATACGTCTTTGCTTGCTCGAAGTATATTTATTTGCAGGAATTAAAAGCGCAAGTCCGAATAATGGAAAATAAATCGCTTTAGCTGCAAATCCGACTGCAAAAGATAGTAGAAATCCGAAGAACGTTTTTGCAGAAATATCCTCTTCAGAAACAAGCATCTTCAACAAAAGAGCTGTTCCTAGCAAACTGAACGATATCACACAGGGATCATACGAGTAACTGGCTGCCATTAACACAGCAGACGGGAACAACGCAATACAAGTGAAAAGACATTTTCTGCAAGGGACTATACGAATTGCGATTCCACAGATAACTGCATACGCAAGTAAATTGAATATTTTTCCCAATGCAAATTTGATAGAAAATGGGAGATGAAGCAAGCGACCCAAACAAAGGCCGATAGATGAAGGAATGTAAGCGATTTTAGAAAGAGCCACACTATCAAAAGAATTAAAACGATCGATACCTTCAGCTATATCATTTTTATCAGTCTCTCTGACTAATTGTTCAACAGAGCCACGGTTAAACTCTCTTGTTTCATCTATTGGATACTTACCCAAAGATGCATCCAAACTAAAGCCATTCCCCATATAAAACTGCTCGACTATCATTCGGTCAGAATTTGTTATTTCAGCATTTGTGAGGTAGGAAAAACTGTTTGCATTTCCATAGTGGACCTCATCATCCCATGTCAGAAAATTTGTAACAGGGAAGCAAATAATTACGGATAGACCAATTGAGACAATGCATGCGAAAGCGAACAGTTCGGGCTTCAGATAAGAAATGCCCCCATTAATAGCAATCAACCCGATCAAAACCGTAATGGGCAAAGCAGACGCGAACAACACCGTCTTTGACTTTTCGAGCGGAATGCCAATAAAAGCGATTAAAACAGCAAAGCCAACAAAAACCGCCAAAAAAAAGAAACACTTCTTAGCATCAGTTTTCTTAACCGAGGTTACGAAGCTCTTCACCAGGCCATAGCAAAGCTCAATGCCCTGGAACGCTAAAACTAAATGAAAGCATATAACAAGACCTGCGATATTCCATGCACCAAGATCGAAGGGGCCAAACGTCTTCGCGCCAGCCAATATGATGAAAACTAGCAGAAAGCTGCTGAGGATGCTGGACGCGACGAGGACGGTTATCTGACGAATAGCGCCACCGCTCGACTGTGATTTCGGTTGCAAATATAAGCACGCAACAGCAACGACATCGCAAAAGAGTTCAAGAATGAAAAGATTTAAATTCTTATAGTGCAACGATGTCGCGACAGCTAACAAAAGAAGTCCCAGCCCAAAGATGGCAAGCGCGTACTCGCTTTTCTTAATTGCAGGATTATTCAAAACGTGCATCTCCAACTAAAGACAAAATCGAATAGGGTAAGACGACAATAACAAATTCGGGTCTTAGATCCAACTTCACTCAAAAGCTAAGTAAAAGCCAGCCAAGTATCACTTAGCGAATACAAAACGCCTTCTCGACATCTATAGCAGTGGCGTCCCAGCTATATCGATTTTCAACAAGAGCCCTAGAGTTTCGAGACTGAAGGGAAAGAAGCCTTCGATCATCAAATAGCCTGCATAATGCTAAAACCACCTCATCAGATGACATGGACTGAATTATCGTGCCGTAGCTATCATCTGGAATAAGCTCGCGCGCGCCTCCCACATCTGTTACAACAGCAGGCGTTCCGCAGGCTGAAGCCTCAAGAAGTACCGTTGAAAAGCCTTCGGAACGAGTTGGAAGACAAAGCACATCTGCTTGCTGAAGTAAGGAGGAAATGTCCTCTGTGTTACATCTCCCAAGCCAAAACAGGTCAGACGAACAGGCTTCCTTGACCTCATTAGCAAGTGGACCATCCCCTGCGAGAACAAAGCAAATATCACGCTTGGTAATATCTTTTGCGCGAGCCGCCTCAATAATTGAATTAATTCCCTTTTCAGGAATAAGCCGCCCGACAAAAGCTACAACCAAGGATGACTGAGGGATACCTAATTCAGATCGAAAATCTCTCCCCGAAGAAATACTCCTATAGAATGAGGCATTGATTGAGTTTGATATTACGCCCTTTGCAGCGATATTAAAGTGTTGGAGCCATTCAACGCTTTTAGATGAAATCCCATAGAAATCAGGTTTAAACGACTTTACACGATCCGTAATCCAATCCTCATATCGGCGCACAAAAAAATCAAGGAACGGCTGATTGAAAGAAAGATACGCTGAACCGTGGTCGAGAACGACGGCCTTGATGTTATGATTCGCGGCAAAATTCAGCCCTTCGATTGAGAGAGGAAAAAGTCTCGTGTTTATAAGTACGCCGTCCCACTCATAATCATCAAGGCTTTGCAGGAGCCGGTAATAATCGCTGGTTTTTTTGGGAAGAGGAAGCCTTCCATCAAGCAATGAAATACATGGAAGCCGAATTATCTCGAGACCGTTTTCGACTGAATGACCAGCTCCTACGCGCATTGAATCATTAGTAACGATAACCACCCTGTCGCCGCGGGCAGCTAGGGCATGAGCGAGACCATCGACAAAATTACCAATTCCGCTAAGTTGCGGGTGATAATGGTGGGTGAAAATACAAATAGAAGAACTCATTACATAACCTCATCTGGTAAAGATTTCATATCCTTAATTCTGCGCAGTCCAGACTTCACCATCCCCAAAGTCAAGCAGAAGAGGAAGATGGGTATGTCGATTTTCCGGCGCCGGAATTTTCTCCCATTCGCCATACATCGTTGTAAGATATTTTTCCGTCATACGAGGAACGGGGAATTCACTGCCTTCGAAAACCGCACTGCTCAGAGGGAAAATCTCTGAAATAGGCACTGGCGCCATATTCGGCCAGCTTAACGTCAGACAGTAATCAGAGACCTCACCCGTATTTGAGTCGGCAATACAGGAGTCGAACAAATCCTGGTAAGAGCATGCGCCTCGAGAAACCAGTCGTTCCACCACATGCATAGCAGAACAACCAAGTTGCTCGAGTTGACCAATGAACCCTTTATGGGGAACAACAATGGAAGAAGAGTGATATAAATAGGCTCTTTTCTGTGCAATTGATGCAGTTCGGACTTGCTTTGCACGAAGGCGTTTATCTGTATAGAGCTGGTCATATGGAAAGATGTCGACAAAAATGCCCATCGAACTGGAAGCCTCTCGAGCCTCCTGATTCTCGAAGCGAGTTCCATCGCGATACACCTTAGCAAACATCGCAGCATAGCCAATAGTATTCCGCGATGTATGGAGCGAATATCCTTCCGGTAAACCATCCTCGGCTAAAGAGCAAAAGCGGTCATAGTCTGAACGCATCATTCCGATATCTATATCATCATCCCAAGGGATAAACCCCCTATGACGCATTGCTCCTAAACATGTTCCGCCATCAAGCCACCACCTGATGCCGTGCTTAGAGCAGAATGCAGCGACAACCTGAAGGATATCCAATTCAGTGTTTTGAAGCTTTAATAGCGCGTGAGCTTTAGACATCATCGGCCTATCTCTTTTCCCCGAACCATTCTTGCGTCTGTTTCCCCAAAACAAAAGACTGATAAATAAGGCAAATAGCATTGGATATAAGCGCCGTTACAGTAGGGCCATTTAAGCCAAACAACACTTGCGCGGGAGCCATGACAGCAACAGCACTGATTAAGGACAATATGCTGCCAACAAATACCCCTCGGTAATTATCAAGAGAAACCAGCAAATCGTTGACAAACCAAGCAATGCCAGTCAAAAAGGCACAAGCCAACATAGGCTGAAGGAGATCAGAATGTTTGGCTATTCCAGTGCCATAAAACAAAGACAGCAATAATTTGCCGAAAAAGAAAAGGGCAACTGCTGATATGACGCCGACAAATAAAATACCGGCAAGTATTTTACCTATAAGCGTAAAAAAGGACTTTTCCCTAGAATAGTAACGCTCTACTAAATAACCTAATAAAGGATTATAGATATACGTCGCACCCATTTGGATAATTGCCACGGGAGCAGCAACTGATGCATAAATGCCTAGAGCAGAATCTCCGAATGTATAAGATAGATACTGCCTTGGAATATTCGGCGCCGCAGAAGCAGCAATGCCGCCCAGAACGATGGGCAAACAGCCACATAGGAAAGATCTGACCTTCGCTTGGGTAATTCCAAGCTTGATTGCAGAGATTCGATTTGATCTCGGATAATCGTAAATAACACCGATACCTATAGTCACTACCGTCATTAGCAACAATGCACCTTCGAGGCTATTTAACAGCCCAAAGACAACAATGAACGAAAGGAGAGAACCAATGCCCTGCATTATGAGGGATTTCCCAATATAGTCCATCCTATGGCCAACCTGATCATTGGCATGCATGACATCAATAACTAAGCCGGCGGTTTTATAGAGAGCATACAAAAGAACAGCAGGCACCGTATCAATACGACACGTCGCAATGGAATAGACGGCCAACATTGCAAACGCCATAAACGTAGTAAAGAAACGAAAAGTCAGGTATTCACCAGCAGAGTTTTTCCTTTCAACATCTGCAATTTGTACCGTGTACATCCTGTATTGGGCCAATTGAGAAAACATGTTGAAAATAGACATAGCAAGGGAATAAATTCCAGCAGCACTATATCCATCAGACAGTCGAACGACCAATATAGTGATTAGCCATTGACAGCCTAAATTCGTCAACGAGCCAACGGTATTCCAGAACATATTGTGTTTAATCGAAAGAGTCTTCTCTGTGGCTTCCACAAATATAAGCGCCCTTCTGAACAAGTCGCGATTCGGATACGAAGCTATTTTGCTTCTTTAATCATGTTTAAAATCAAAAGAAACAGCCAATTCGGTACAAGTCGCATAATGATTTCAGCTTTAGCAATGGACGGGCAAGCTCGTCGATATTTAAGCAAGCCAATTATGGAGCGTCGCTCTCTTGCATCGGCGAACCCCATTATTTCCTTTAGGTGCGGTGAATCAGGAAATCTTTCGGCAAATTGCTTAGCTGTATCAACCCTGTTTTTAACTCTTGTTAAATACCAATCATCTTTTGAAGCAACACCCGCAAGGAATCCAGTTTCATTCCCGCCATGTCGACGATACTTAACCAAGGGAGTCGTTGTAAAACTGCACTTCCCCAGTTCGCTGCAGCCCAATGTCAACCACAAATCATGTGCAGTGGATTCCGGAAAGGGAATCATCGACTTAGCAGCACTCGCATCTAGCATGAGAGCCATACCAATGCCGTAGCATACACTTGCAGCCTGAATAGTAATATCCTCTCCGGAGCACCAATTTACTTCAGGAGAATTTGGATGAGCTTTTCTGTAGCTCTCTACCAGCATGTTTCCGTTTTCGTCGATTACCGATCTATCGCAAACATCAAGAATTGAGCCTTCTTCTAGCATATGGTTGAGCGAAACTTGAACTCTGTTAGGCTCCCAAATATCATCTTGATCGCAAAATACTACGTAATCCCCTTCTGCCAAAGAGAGTAGTGCCTCGAACGATTTGACATAACCGAGATTTTTATCGCCATGATAATAACGATAGGCGTTTTTCTTTATATGCTCTTGGATAAACCCCTCTAAAGAGGCCGATTCGGGGCAGTCATTTCTGACCAAAAGCGTAACCGGAAACGTTTGTTCATCAATCGAATCAAGTTGAGCGGCGAAAAACTTAAGATCAGGTTTATATGCTGAAAGAAGTACGCATACGCCTGTACCATTTCCCTTTTCTATTTCCAAAAATCCTCCCAAAGTCATGTTTTCAAGATTAGCAAAGCAATCATTAGAGATTTAAGGTGTTGTTTATTACGCTCAAAAAAGACAGGAGAAGGCTCGGCCTTTAGATAATACATGGCGGCAAATTGAATGGTGCTCCCGTAATTTTTAACACCAACACCGGCATCTCGCCCCCCCCTAGAGGGAGCGAGATGGTTGGCTTTTCAAAATAATCTGAAAAGGAAGCTCGTAGAGAATTAAAATCCTGCGCACCGGAAGTGCATACAGTTTATGACTGCCTTCTCATGAAACCGCTTGCCAAATCAAAGCACCTCAATTGGAAAAGAGTCCCTTAAGAATCAGTGTCTTTCTCCCACCTTTAAAGACACTTGTCCAATATCAATAGGTAACAACCTTTGTTCCATAAGGAATGTTATCGTAAATCCATTTTGCGTTCTGGATCTCAAGGCGTACACATCCTGCAGAGGATGGAACGCCCATCGTGGGATCCATCACCCGGTTACTGTTGACGTAGTAGAGCGAAGAATGGAATAGATAATCACCGTAGAACTGTGTGTAGTAATAGCAAGTATATCCATGCCCAAAGGAGTATCCCTTTCCGTAGACTTGGTACTCCCCTATCACAGTTGGCGTACTGGCTTTTCCCGTCGAACATACATATCGACGGTTTAAGGACCAATTATTCCATGACCCAGTGTAGATGCTCGTGATACAACGCGACGTATCGACAAGTATCAGCCAATTTGTATTGCTTGAATAACTTTGAGCTTTAGCGTCCATATAGTCTGACACCCACGCGCCGTTAGCCATGAAGTAATTCCAGGATCCGTCCACAACGCGCCAGCCAGTAGCCATAGCCCCACTAGCATCAAGCCAATACCAGGTGCCGCCCAAATTGAGCCATCCTGTCTGCATATAACCAGACGAATTCAAGTAATACCAATATCCGTTAACGGCAACCCAACCGGTTTTCATAACGTAAGTGGATGGATCTAAATAGAACCAGGAGCCATCCTTGCTCAGCCAGCCAGATCGTGCATGGCCAGCGGTCTCATCAAAGAAGTACCATTTTCCGTTAACGTTCTGCCAGCCGACGCTCAAGGAGCCATTAGTCGGATCAGCATAGAAAATGCAGCCACCAAGCGTCACGAAACCGCGCGCTTCGACCAATTCGCCATCGCCGTTTGAAGTAAATAACTTCCCATTGCGCAAAGTTCCGCACAACGAGCAGTCAGAACCAGCAAAAGCCTTAGACGGACCATCCTGAACCGAGTCCTGGACATCTACCCATTCACGACAAGCAACAGCGCCTGAGCCTTTTGCATAATAGCTTTTCCCATTTACAGAAAAATGCCCGAGCAGCATTTTGCCGTCGACGGCAGGATCAAGATAATAGTATTGGCTACCGTCCTTCAGCCAACCCGTCTTTACAATACCCGATGCATTAGATGGCTCAGCGTAATACCAGTCTCCATCGCTCATAAACCAGCCGAGTGACAGCGCTCCCGTTGAAGAAAAATGATACCGATTCGATCCGATGGAAAAAAAGCCGGTAACCATTCTATTGTCATTTGCGATATCGAGCCAATACCAAGCGCCGTTCACCGAACGCCAGCCCGACGCAAGTGCGCCGGAACCGTCTGCGTAATACCAGTCCGTACCATCAAACGCCCAACCAACAGCCATTGCACCGGAATCCGATAAATAATAACGTGATGAGCCAACGGAAACGATTCCCCTAGACATAGCACCATCATTGGCGGGATCAAGCCAATACCAGTTATTGCCAGTTTGAAGCCAACCGGTTAAGACTTCACCATTGCTACCCCAATACCATAAACCGTTATCAAGACACCATCCATTAATCAGTCCATAGGTTCCAAGAAGATAAGGATGCCCATCGATAACACGTCGCCCAGTAACCATGGAACAGCCGTCAAGGGAGTCAAACCAGTACCATTGGCCTCCGATAAGCTGCCAACCATTTGCCAAAGCGCCTGATGGACTCGCGTAATACCACTTATTGTCAGTAAAAATCCAGCCGCAACTCATCGCGCCGTCACGTGCGGGGTCCAAATAAAACAACAAGCCGTCAACATTCTGCATTCCGGTCAAACGGCAGCCGTCAAGATAGTAATACCAGGACAAACCGTCCCATTGCCATCCAGATAGTTTTTCCGTCGTCGACGAGTCTTGGCTTTCGACAACCTGTGGATTCGAATCTTTCGCTGTTTTGCCAGCATAATCGTTGGAATCTTGAGCGAGACCGCCGCCGACAAAAGCACCCGACCCTTCCGTCGAGTCGCGCTCTACGATATCGTTATCCGCCCCCTCTTCCACGGCATAAGCAGTGCAAGAAAACGCGGGGGCGAAAACTGAGAGCGAGGCGGATAGTAGCACCAAGCCGATTGCTCGCCAGCAAATTCGATGATCAATCCGAGCATTCATTTCAGGCCCCCAACCGGTACCGACTGTCTTACAAGGAATCAATTAGATAAACGGACGGGCTGCGCCGATCACATTTCCCCTAGCGCTGACGGGATGAATACCGACACCCTGATGAGGCCAGGAGTCAATCATCATACCGCCGCCAAGTGCGATTGCGATATGCCCGCGATAATAAATCACATCGCCACGCTGAATCGAGCTGGTGCTCACGGGCATAAAGATGTTGCTTCGATACCAGTTCATCGAATTGTAGGTTTGGCTTGGATCCCAGCGATGGTTATAAGGGTTGTAAACACCCATATCCATGCCAGTAGCATAAAGACATTGCAAGACAAAACCAGAGCAATCAACAGCCCCGCCGGGAGCGGTAGACCAAGGCTCAATATATTGCGTACCGATATATTCGTAAGCACGCTGAATAAAGGCATTCACGCAATCTTCCCGCGTCGCTTCGACAGAAATGCGAGAAGGAGTCACATAGGTAAAGTAGCCAGTGCAGTAGCTAGGCAACTGAACAGTCCAAGAGCTGACCTGGGGATACTGCGGAGGATTTTGCCAGCCAACCTTGTCGCACTGGCCATCGCTCCAGAAAATTCGACGCACGCCATCGATGGTTCTTGCGCCTGTTGCCATAGCACCGCTGCCGTCTAGCCAATACCACTTACCCGAATCTTTAAGCCAGCCAACATGCATGCTTCCATTGGACTCAAGGTAATACCATGTTCCATTCAGGCTTTTCCAACCAGTTGCCATTTTTCCGTCAGCGTTTAGGTAATACCATGCACCGCCAGTAAAAACCCATCCGGTCTTCATCACGCCAGAATCGGCATCAAGCCAATACCAATCGCCGTCAATCTTCAGCCATCCACGATGAATGGCACCCGTCCCGAGCTCAGCGTAAAACCTTAAATTTGCGACATTAACCCAGCCGGAAGCAACCTGCCAACCATCAGCTCCAGCGATTTTTAGGATAGTGCCGTTTTCGCGAATCACATCCTTGCAAAGATATCCATTATCATCGGCGTATCTTTGAACGCCGTCATTAACGGTAACCCAACTTGAAACCACAAGCCTACCGCTCTGGTTTGCAAAACAATCGTTGCCGCCCACCTCAAATAAGCCCGTTTTCATGAGATGGCTAACAGGGTCCAGGTAATACCAGCTTGTGCCTTCTTTATACCAGCCAGAAATAAGTGCACCAGATTGGGAGGCGAAATACCAGCCGTCCTCGACCTGAGCCCAACCAACAGCCATAGCCCCGTTAGGCTTTAAATAATAAGCTGCATTGCCAAGGTCTAAATACCCAACGGACATCTTACCATCGGAGGCTGGGTCGAGATAATACCAAGCGCCGTTAACGAGTTTCCAGTCAGTGGCCGCAATACCGTTAGAGCAGTAATACCAATCTACTCCGTCTTTGTACCATCCATTTGCGAGACCATAGTCACCAAAAATGTAGGTTCTTCCATCAATCTTTTGACGACCCTTAAACATGATGAACGTCTGTGAGTCAAAATAATAGCGAGCCCCACCTATCGTTTGCCATGACGAAGCAAGGGCACCCGATGAATAAGCCCAGTACCAATTCCCGTCAACGAGAATCCAGCCGGTTTTCATAGCACCAGTGGCATCTAAATAGTATTTCCCGTTCCCGAGGTCGACAAAACCAACCTGCATTATATTGGTGGCAGGATCCAGGTAATACCATGTGCCGTCTTGATAAAACCAACCGGCAGCTAAATCGCCTCCAGCATTGGCATAAAACCAATTTCCATCTGAGTTACGTAGCCAGCAGTTCTGATATAGCGCGCCAAAAGGCGTTGCGGCATTGCCGTCATTCGCATAAAACGAAGCAATCGATCCGCCAGCATCGGTCACATTGAAATAACCTGTCTGCATTGCACCATCATTGGCTGGATCAAGCCAATACCAATAGCCCCCGCTTTGCAGCCAGCCAGTTTGGTGTTTACCGTTTTATCCGTAATACCAAACTCCAGACGACTCGTCTCGTTGCCAGCCATCTTTTATGGCGGAAGAATTATCAGGTTGCAAATCATCGGAAACCACAGAAGAAAAATCCGCTTTTGACTCAATACTCTGAGCCTCAACGGAATCCTGTGCAAACGCGACATTCGCACTCAGGGGCAAGCAGCAAGCAGTGATTAATGACGCAGCAGCACAAACAAGCGTGGCCTTCTTTTCGAATCGATACATAAGCGACCCTCCCAGATATCTCATTTATTTATTTTAATCCACATTCCAGGATTGATTTTCGTTACTGTCTGTTCAGTCTATGTAGATAAATATATTTAATTGAACATAACGTTCAATCATTCTATTCTTTCCATAAGCAATGAACATCTTAATTGGAGGCCTGCAGTGGAACTGACCAAGCGTAACTTTACTGTTCTGTACGAATACCTAAAGAACCCATATGCTAGCCAGCGAGAAGTTGCCGAGCGCACTGGCCTCTCACTTGGATCGGTAAACGCAGCAAATAAAGAGCTTACGAATGAGGGCCTTCTCGAATCGGACAGCCTAACCGACAGCGGTTACGAAGCACTTCACCCCTATAAGGTTGAAAACGCAGTGATATTGGCTGCGGGGCTTTCGAGCCGCTTTGCTCCCATTTCGTATGAAAAGCCCAAAGGCCTTTTAAAGGTACGTGGTGAGATTCTCATCGAACGTCAGATTAGGCAGCTGCAAGACGCGGGTATCAGCAATATCACCGTCGTTGTCGGCTATAAAAAAGAGTATTTCTTCTATCTTGAAAGCAAGTTCGGCGTCTCGATTGTCGTCAACAACGAATATGCATCCAAAAATAACCACGCATCGCTTATGTGCGTAAAAGAGCGGCTTGGCAACACCTATATTTGCTCAAGCGATGATTACCTTCTAAACAATCCGTTTGAAGCATACGTTTGGAAAGCATTTTATTCTGCTCAATATGCTGAAGGCGCCACCAAAGAATGGTGCATTCAAACCGGAGCAATGGACCGAATCACCAATGTTACGATTGGCGGTTCCGATGCTTGGTATATGCTCGGACATGTCTACTTTGATAAAGCCTTCTCGCTTGCATTTAAGCAGATTCTCGAAACGGAATATAACAAGCCCGAAACAACGGACAAGCTTTGGGAAGATCTATATATCGAGCACATCAAGGAGCTCGATATGGTTATCAAGAAGTATCCTGAGGGCGAGATCAACGAATTCGATTCTCTTGATGAACTGCGTGCCTTTGATCCGCATTTTATCGAAAACGTTGACTCCGATATTTTCGATAACATCGAGCAAGTGCTCGGCTGCTCCAAATCAGAGATTCACGACGTTTATCCCCTTAAACAAGGTCTTACGAATCTATCGTGCCACTTTAGAACCAATGACGGAGAGTACGTTTACCGCCATCCGGGAGTCGGGACCGAACTGCTTATTAACAGAAATGGAGAAGTAGCCGCACTTAAAAAGGCCAAGGAACTCGGCCTTGACGACACGTTCATTCATGAGGACCCAAAGCGTGGTTGGAAAATTTCGAAGTTTGTACCCAACGCAAAGCAGCCTGATCCGCATGATGCTGCCCAAATGAATCGAATGATGCAGATGTGTCATTCGCTTCACGAGAGTGGTGCAAATGTCGAAACCGAATTTGACTTCTACCTCGAAGCGAAGCGCTACGAATCGCTTCTTCTGGAAAAAGGTCCCATCGACATTCCAGGCTACAGGGAAATGTCCGCCGAAATCGATGAATTGGAGCGCTTTGTACAGGCCGATAATGCACCAAAATGCCTTTGCCACAATGACTTCTTTTACCTCAATTTCCTTATCGATGAGAACGACAAGTACTATCTCATTGACTGGGAATATGCTGGCATGAGCGATTACGCAAACGATTTTGGAACGTGCAGTGTCTGCTGCGAGCTTTCCGAAGATGAAGTCGACCGCGCGCTTGATGCATATTTTGGGCGCAAGGCAACAAACAACGAAGTTGCGCATAACTACGCGCACATTGCCCTTGCAGGATGGTGCTGGTACCTCTGGTCTCTTCTGAAAGAAGCCGAAGGTGACTTCGTGGGCGAGTGGCTCTATATCTACTTCAATTACGGTGCCAAATACCTTAAAAAGGCACTGGAGATCTATCGGAAAGGTGAGTAACGATGCAATTCGGCTTTTTTAGCGGCCTTCTTTGGGGCCTTGATACAGTAATTCTTGGAATCGGTTTGGCGCTCGCGCCCTATATAGGATCGGCGGAAGCGCTTGCATGCGCCTCCATTGCAGGATCTTTTCTCCATGATGCCTTCTGTGCAATCTGGCTCTTTGGGTACATGGGAGTTAGAGGCAGATTAAAAGATACGCTCGCTGCACTTAAAACTCGTTCGGGCAAGGTCGTCATCGCCGGCGCTCTGCTCGGTGGACCTATCGGAATGACCGGTTACGTATTGGCGATTAATAACATCGGAGCTGCCTACACGGCAATCATCTCCGCCTTCTATCCCGCGGTCGGAGCATTCCTTTCGTTCGTGCTGCTGAAGGAGAAAATGGGCAAAGGTCAGATGCTTTCCCTTCTCGTTGCTCTTTGCGGCGTAATGACGATGGGCTATCTATCGGCCGGATCGAGCGAGATTGCAAATGCCCCCCTCGGCTTACTCGGCGCGGTGCTTGCCGTTATTGGATGGGGATCCGAAGCGGTGCTGTGCGCATGGGGAATGAAAGATGATGCCGTTGATGACGAAACGGCTTTGCAAATCCGTGAAACTACGAGTGCGCTTGTTTATGGAGTGCTCGTACTCCCCCTCTTCGGAGCATGGCATTTCACGCTGGGTGCTATCCCGAGCATGCCCACATTGATTATTGCACTCGCCGGACTCGCAGGAACTGCATCCTATCTGTTCTATTACAAGGGCATTGCGGCAATCGGAGCAGCGCGTGCGATGGCTCTGAATATATCCTATTCGGCATGGTCGGTGGTCTTTGGCCTGATCTTGCTTGGAACAATTCCCGACATGGCATCTGTAATCTGCTGCATTGTAATTGTATGCGGAACAGTTTTGGCAGCTAGTAACTGGGACGAACTATTTGGACGTAATAGGACAGCGTAGCTTGATTAAAAATGTAGTAAAAAAGGGAGAGCTCATCGAGCTCTCCCTTTTTTTAACATCATGGCTATTCAATTACCACGGCCTGGCTATCCATCTGTTGCCACGTACCGAAGAACACCTGGGCATTTCGCGTAACATTGCCGTTAATCGAATCCGAAAGATAGACAATTCCCTGCTCGTCATCATAGCCTTTAAGGACTACGGCATGATTACCGCCCCACAGGCCATAGGAATGCCCGTTATACCAACGCGCAGCATAACGGCCTCCTGGCCAACTTCCCCACTCGGTATTCCACATCTCAACAGGTTGACCACAGGTCAGTCTGGTCTTATGGAAGAAATTGACGAGAAAGAGACGTCTTTTGCCTGCTTGCCACTTCCAGCAGCACGCAGAAAGTTATTACCAGCAATAGTAATCGCAGGGGCGACGCATCCCATGAGACCCCCGCTACTACGCCTTGGGTTGCCATCAAAGGCGGTAACAAAGTTGCCGTTGCTTCCCTTGGGCAAGTAATAATCCGCAATAATCGTCTTACCTAAACCGAAACCATAGTAGTTAAGCAAGTTTGTAAGGGCAACCGACTCACAGCCAGTAGGAAGTTCCGGGTACTGCAAATAGCACGGGACATCGACCCAAGCGCCAACCATTGCGCCGGATGAACTGAACTTGTAGTCAGTAGAGCCGATCCAATACCAACCGTTGCTCAACATTACTCCCCCACGTGCGGCATCAAGGTAATACCATGTGCCCCCAAGGGATAGCCATCCCGTTTTCATTGTGCCAGAAGAGGAATCTAGCCAGAACCAGTTACTGCCATCGTTAAGCCAGCCGGTCGCCATTCGACCATCCGAGTTAAAGTAATACCAAGACCCAGCTATTTGCTGCCATCCAGTCAGAACTATCCCATTAGCAGAACAATAATATCGAGAACCCTGACTCTCAATCCAGCCCGTTCTAACATTCCCGCCATCGTCAATCAGCTGGATTCCTGAATCGGTCATGATGCCTTTAAGGTCAATTGCACCGCTGGATGAAGAATGATACATCCAGGACCCATCACCGTTTGACCAGCAATTAGCCATCATCTTGCCGGAACTATTAAATATATATTCACATGATCCAATAGTTTGGACACCCGTAGCCATGACGTACGTCGAGGGATCGAGCCAGTACCACGTACCGTTTAGGTTGAGCCAGCCGGAGGCGAGGGCGCCGGAGCCAGTCGCGTAGTACCAGGTCCCGCCATCGAGCACCCATCCGGTCGCCATCGCGCCGGGGGCGCTGAACCAGTACGCTGAGCCGTTGCACGCGTGGAGGCCCGTCGCCATGGCGCCGCCCGCGTCGGGGTCGAGCCAGTACCAGGAACCGCCGGTGTAAAGCCAGCCGGTCGAGGCGATACCGTCAGCGAACCAGTACCAGGAGCCGTCGACGAAGCCCCAGCCGTTAAGGGGGCCGCAGCTGCCGAAGTAGCGGCGGACGCCCTGCGCGTCCGTCTGGTAGCCCGTCAGCATGGCCCCGGTCTCAATGTCGAAGCAATAGGGCACGCCGCCGACGGATACGGGGCCGCGCGCCAGCGCGCCGGAGCCAGTCGCGTAGTACCAGGTCCCGCCGTCGAGGACCCACCCGGTCGCCATC
>JAGZUC010000045.1 GCA_018380195.1 Collinsella sp.
AACACATCTCCACCGTTCCTTCAACTGGGGAAACGGCGCCCCCGGGGCCCGGATGGGGCCTCGGGGGCGTTCGGCTAGCTGCGGGAACGGCCTGTCCGCTCAATGTGTTCGGCTGAGATCGGAAATCAACCTGTATTTAACTCCATATGAGACGTGATTTATGATATAGAGTGCATTTCTAAAAATGTTTTCAGCATATTGTCTTTCTTTTAGATTAAAGTATCTCTTCGATCTGAAAATATCTTTTGCCTCGTCAACATTAAGTGCTGACTTTTGTATCAACTCGATTGTTAATTGAACATTCGAACTAAACGAATCCTTTGATTCCCGATACCTTTTACAGCACTCTTCGACATGTCTAAAAGATAGGAGGTCATCGTAAAATTCCACGTTTAAGTCAACAATGTCAACTTTGTATTGTTCAACCTCTTGAAGATATGACTTCAAAACAGGCAAGGCAAGATACGGCCCCACTGGACTCCATCCTGGGGGAAATACTAAAAGCGTTTTAGGCATATCAACGTCACATCTTTCGCAAATAATTCAATTGAAACACAACTACCATCATAATTGAAAATACACCAAGTCCTGTAACGAGAATTGAGAACATCGCGATGCTCGTGAACAGCGAAACAAGGAGTGTTGAAATAACAACAGCAACCGATTGCAAAGACTCCCTAATTGAAAACAGGCTCATCGATTCAGATCCGTCTCTCGCCAAATCCTGCAGCGATGTTATGAGAAGCACATCTTGAATGGCGTTTCCGGCACCGACGATAAAAAGGAAAATAAACGATATCCCAGACGCATAGCGATAGCCAAACGCCAGATACGCACCGAGCGCAAGATACGTCACAAAACAATATGATTTAACGCAATCGGAACCACTGATTAAACGACCGTATATTGTATTTCCGAACAACAGTCCGATTGTAAGACTACTCTGAAGGAATCCGTATTGTATCGATGACGAGTCAAATTGCAATTGCGCTATAGCTGGCAAAAGAGAATTCAGAGAGCCGAATGCCACGCCACTAGAAATATCGATTAATAGGAAACCAATTGCCAAGTGCTTCGCGTTAAGATCACTAAATGCAGTCCAGTTTTTTTCATTTTTGCTTATCCCCTCTTTATCATTAACCTCGATAACCGACGGAACATCGCGCAGCAACCAGAACGACGCGGCAAAAGAAAGCGCGTCTAATGCAAGAACAGCCTCCGCCCCAAATTGAGCGACAACAAAACCGCCGGCAACTGGCCCCAGAACCATCATCAAATTCTGCAGAAACCCAAACGAATTATTAATTACGTCGCGATTGATACTATTCGTATTGGCTCTTAACAACGAGTAAAAGCAGGGCATTTCAACCGTTCGGCAAAGCGATACCGCGCACGTAATAGCAAACATACTCCATTTACTATCAACAAAAATATAGCAAACGAATAATCCCGCGCGAATTAAGTCTGCCAATCTCATGGCCTGCAGTGTCCCGATACCCATCTTCTGAGGCAGCTGCGCGAGCGCAACTGAAAACAGAGCGGGGGCAAATCTGCAGCAGACCATCAAAGCAGTTGCAGAAACATCGTGAGTTACCTCGTAAATCAGCATTGGCAAAGCAATATTCGCACACCAATTGCCTATTTCGCTTATCCCTCTAGCAATATATAGGACCCGAACCGGACGGCTAGCTCTCAATACCGTGAACATCAGGATTAACCTCGTATTTCAGGCCTCGCTCATCCCTTAATAGGAATCCATAATCAACCAAGTACCGCCTCAATACGGCATAATCAGGATAGAGCTGTGACAGCACACGATTAACCTGAAGCTCCGTATAACTTGTATTTAATTCAAAGAAAGAGACGGCCCATAGCAGCATGATTCTTTTATAGCTTTCCTTTTTTGGAATTGAAACCAGCTCGCCATTCTTGAGAAATCGTTTTTTAAAGTCTATTAGCTCATCCATTCACATCCTCCATTTCATACGCATCTAATACTAAAAATGCATACGCTTTAGGTCATCGTATTCGGCTTCTTTATTCGAACTAAACTCGAACTAATCTAAATTATTTGCTCAAACACTCTTCGAAAGCTCGTTTTTCACTCTGAGTAAAATGCCCTTCCCAGTCAGTCCACGAACAGGAAGGCAACTCACAGCGAGCGGAGTCGAAGCCCTCTACCGTCGGTCGTTCAAAATGCACGATAACCTTTTCGATATCCCCATCTGTTATCAGGTCAGAATGAACGACCTCGGTACCGTCTTCGAATGTCATATACGGGTACATCACGTAAACCACCTCGCAATCGTTAATCCAGTTTAGCATCAAGCTATTGCACCAAAGACAGCAAGCCCCCTTGATGAGTTGATGGTATCTGTTAAATGTCACGTACGATTCACATCTGGTGGGTACCCTGATGGCTACACGAAACGAAGCAGATTTACACCGGGAGGACCCCGTATGACAACCAAGTACACCGACGCGCCGCGCACGCGCGTCATGACGCCGGCATCGCTCAACAACGGCGTGCACGAGAACCATTCCATCGGACAGACCATGGCCATCGCGCCCAAAAAGGGCCTGTTCGATGACATTTCCATTCCCCAGATTATCGCCGGCGCCGCAGCTGCTGCCACGAGCGTAGCGCTTGCCTCCAAGATTGGTATCGCTGGTTCAGTAATTGGTGCCGCCGTGAGCTCGGTCATCACCGTTGTGTCCTCGCAGGTCTACCGCCACTTTATCTCTGCCAGCGCCGAAGCAATCAAGGGCACGCATGCCGCTGTCGACTACCCTGCCGGCGCCTACGAGCCCGTTGAGCCCGATGTCGAGGAGCACCTAGGTGGCGCCGCGACCACGCAGGAAATGCGCCAGGTTGCGGGACGCGCGACCACGGCGCGCGTCGCCCCTAACAGCCTGCGCGCCAAGGCCGCGGCAGAGCGCAGCCAGACGCAAAAGAAGGTCATCGTCTTCTCGATCGCCATCGCCATCGCCGCGGTCATCGCCTGCACCGGCGCCATCCTTATAACCACCGCCGGTGAGGGTCTGGGCGAGCGTCCCGAGCCAATCCTTTCGTCGCGCACGACCGAGAGCGATGCAAATGGCAACACCCAGTCGCAAGATCAGCAGGCACAGGCGGACGGCACGCAAGACAGTTCTACCTCTGCCGATTCGTCCTCGAACACCCAAAACCAATCGCAGGGCACCGATTCCTCTACGGCCAACGGTGGCACGCCGTCCGACACGACCAACTCAAGCCAAACGACTGACGGTTCACAGCCGAACACGGGCGGCCAGACGAGCGACACCACTTCGGGAACGGGCACAGCAGACAGCAACAACACCAACAGCTCGAACAGCTCGAGCGGAACCGCGTCCGGCACGGCATCTGACAACTCGAGCCAAGGCACGGCATCGGGCAACTAAGCACATTTGTCTCTCATGGATAACCGACCTGTATAGCGGGCGCGAATCGACAGCGGTTCGCGCCCGTTTGCCTCGGGCGCCGCCATGGCGAACGCCATGCGATGGTAAGATGCTTTACATGTGTAAAGAGGAGATTTGCCATGAGCAAGACAATAGTTAGGCCCACGCTATCGCTGGGCAACCACATCTATCTGTATCGCCTGCTGCGCGATGCGATTGGGTGCGGCAAGCAAACGTTTATGACGCAGGTCGAGGAGGCGCTCGCCGCAGGCGACATGACTGCTTATGACCTGGGCTTTGAGTCCACGCGCGAGCTGCTCGAGGAGCTCAACGACTGCATTAAGCTGACCGTCTTTAAGGGCGGCCGCCTGTATGCCACCGTCATCGCCAACGAGGCCTGGGATGCCGCCCTTGCCAAGGGCGAGGACAAGCCCAAGGCTGCCAAGGGCGCCAAGCAGTCCTACAAAAAGAAAAAGCGCGGTGAGAAGGACCTCAAGGCCGTGCGTCCCAAGCACGTTAAGCGTCCCGAGCCCGAAGTCATGGTTGAAACCGTGCCGGAACCCGAGCCCGAGACAGAGATCGAAGCCGCTATTGAGGTAACAGCAGGAACCGAAATCGCCGCATCGACCGATCCCGAAGTCATATCCGAGCAGGAAGCCACTGTGGAGCTCAACGAAGCGCCCAAGTCGACAACCGAAGAAGCCGCTATCCAACCCGAGACGTCTGCATTCCAAAACAGCGATGTCTTTGGCGACGAGGCCGAGGGCGATCAGTCCGACGAGCCCGCCAATCAAGGCGCTACCGAGTCGGCGCCGGAGCCCGAGACGCCGCAGCCCGCCATCTCGCTCACGGTCGTCTATGACCCCGAGAACGCCAACGCCGGCATCACCACCATGGCATCCACGCCCATCGAGGCAAAGTCGAGCGTCGAGAATCAGAGCGCTCCGCAAGTCGAGCTCGACACCGCGGCCGTAGACGCACCCGCTATCGTCGAGTCTGCAGATTCCGCGGCGATGCCAAAAGTGGGCACCGAATCAGTGCTCGGCACCGAACCCGTGCCCGTCGTCGAGGTGACGCCCGTCAATGAGCAGGCCTTCGCACCGGCGATGGTACCGGCCCCCGCACCCGTAGCGCCCGCCATCCCCGAGGACTTCCCCGTCGATTTCGCAACTGAGGTCTTCTGCCCCGGTCCGTTGCTACACCAGCTGTCGACCTATCTCCCCTACGGCGCCGATACCCTCGGCATCGTCGGCGAGTACTACTGGATCGCCCGCGAGCGCGGTACCATCGAGGCCGCGCGAAACCGCGCAAGCTTCCCCCTGCGCTACACGCAGGACGGCGAGCGCCACGAGGTTGCCGTGCGCATCCGCCGCAACACCACCGGCGGTCTCGGAGCCGCCTGGACCATCGATAAAGTCGAGCCTTCTACCAAGTAACAAAAAGGGACGATAACCCTCAAGGTTATCGTCCCTTTCTCGTTAGGTCACCTGAGCTCGACTAGTCGCGCGTCAGCTTACGGTGGATACGATGCGGCTGGGCCGCGTCCTCGCCCAGGCGCTCGATGCGATTGGCCTGATAGGCCTCGAAGTTGCCCTCGAACCAATACCAGTTGCCCGGATTCTCGTCGGTGCCCTCCCACGCCAGAATGTGTGTGGCGACGCGGTCCAGGAACATACGGTCGTGGCTAATGACCACCGAGCAGCCCGGGAACTCGAGCAGTGCCGCTTCGAGTGAGGACAGCGTCTCGACGTCGAGATCGTTCGTGGGCTCGTCGAGGAGCAGCAGGTTGCCGCCCTGCTTGAGCGTGAGCGCCAGGTTCAGACGGTTGCGCTCGCCACCGGAAAGTACGCCAGCGCGCTTCTGCTGGTCCTGGCCCTTAAAGCCAAAGCTCGCCACGTACGCGCGGCTGGGGACCTCGGTCTCGCCGACCATCATGTGGTCCAGGCCATCCGAGACGACCTCCCACAGGTTCTTATCGGGATCGATGCCAGAACGGTTCTGGTCGACATAGGAGATCTTGACGGTCTCGCCCACCTCGAGCTCGCCCGAAGTCAGCGGCTCCAGGCCCACGATGGTCTTGAAGAGCGTAGTCTTGCCCACACCGTTGGGGCCGATGACGCCCACGATGCCGTTACGCGGCAGGGTGAACGAAAGGTCATCGATGAGCACGCGACCGTCGAACTCCTTGTGCAGATGATGGGCCTCGAGCACCTTGTTGCCCAAACGCGGGCCCACAGGGATGCGGATGTCGGTCCAGTCGAGCTTCTGGCTTGCGCGGGCCTCGGCCTCCATCTCCTCATAGCGAGCCAGACGGGCCTTGTTCTTGGCCTGACGGGCCTTGGGCGAGCTGCGTACCCACTCGAGCTCGGCCTCCATGCGCTTGGCGAGCTTGGCGTCGCGGTTGCCCTGCGCCTCGATACGGGCGGCCTTGGTCTCCAGATACGTGGAGTAGTTGCCCTTGTAGGGATAAAGGTGACCGCGGTCGACCTCGCAGATCCACTCGGCAACGTTATCCAGGAAGTAGCGATCGTGCGTGACGGCAAGCACCGCGCCCTGGTAGTTGTGCAGGAAGTGCTCGAGCCACAGGATCGACTCGGCGTCCAGGTGGTTCGTGGGCTCGTCGAGCAGCAGCAGGTCGGGAGCTTCGAGCAGCAGCTTGCACAGGGCCACGCGACGGCGCTCGCCGCCAGAGAGCACGTTGACCGGCATGTCGGAATCGGGCAGCTGCAGGGCGTCCATGGCCTGGCCGAGCTTGGAATCGATATCCCAGCCGTCGGCGGCGTCGATCTCGTCCTGGAGCTTTCCCATCTCGGCCATGAGGGCGTCCATGTCGCAATCCGGGTCGCACATCTCCTCGCCGATCTTGTTGAAGCGATCGACCTTGGCGATCATGTCGCCAAATGCCATGCGCACGTTCTCGATGACGGTCTTGTCGTCGTCGAGCGGCGGCTCCTGCTGCAGGATACCCACGGTGTAGCCGGGGGTGAGCTTGGCATCGCCGTTGGAGACCTCCTCGATGCCGGCCATGATCTTGAGCAGGGTCGACTTGCCCATACCGTTGGGGCCCACGACGCCGATCTTGGCACCGGGGTAGAAGCTCAGGGTCACGTCGTCAAGGATCACCTTGTCGCCATGGGCCTTGCGAGCCTGATACATCTGATAAATGAACTCCGCCACAGTCATTTCTCCTTATCTAGCTGCGGAAATCTTCTCCCCCTCTCCGTTTTGGAAAAAGCGGAGAGGCAGTTCGCGCGTTCTAATAAAAAGGGGCATGGTTGCCCACACCCCCTAATACTACCTGGGAAAAGTCCCCCGGAACATACTATGAACTGCGTACGCTAGTTTTCCGCAACCTTAACGAGCGGCTCGCTGCGATTTGCGCCACAACAGATACGAGTAGACGTAGACGGCTCCAACCGAACCAAACGCCAGAACCGCAATCACCGCGGCGACGACTTCACTCGAAAGCACGCTGCCTGCCACGCCCATCACAATCAGGCCAATACCTAGCACCATAAAGCAGGCGCCGCCAAAACGCTGCGTACGACGCCAGTTCTCGGGATCGGCAAGCGCCCAGGGTGTCTTGATACCGAGCGTATAGTTCTGCTTCACACGCGGCAAGTAGTTGCCTACGCCGATGAACAGCAAACCGACAACACCGGAAATCAGCACGTTAACCGAACCGACCGCCGGCACCACGCCCCAGACCGTAAGCTCTCCCAGCCAGCTTATGGCGCACATGAACAAGGTGAAGGCGATTACGAAGCCCTGGTAGAACTTGCCCGAGGTTCGATATGCCTCACCTTTGGGGTCGATGCGCGGCACCACGCAGAACATTGCGAGAAGCGCCAGAGGCAGCACGCCGAGCGCGGAGGCCATCCAGCTAGGACCCCAACCGTCGACGGCGCCGTTCGCGCCCCAGTGCGTGGGAATCTGCGCAGGCAAGCTCGGCATCACCATGAGGTGCGCTACGACATTGGCGACGCACAGAGCGACCAGCGCAATCCACACGCGCGACGATACCCCCGTGGGGTGAATGCCCTTGTTTTCGTTATTCATCCTTATCACCTTCCGTGTTTGTAAAACCCATAAACCAGCCAATCAAATCCTGCATGACGGTGGTGTTTAAGCTGTATACGATGTTTTGGCCATGGCGCTCGTCGGTCACCAACCCGGCGTTTTTGAGCGTCGCCAAGTGATGGCTCAGCGACGGCTTACTGATATCGAAATGCTCGGCAAGCTCCCCCGCCGTGCAATTGCCCTCGCGCAGCAACTCCAAAATGCGCCGTCGCGTTGGATCGGCAAGCGCCTTAAAACCCTCTCCCGGCATAAGACCTCCTCTCATCATCTCTCATGACGTGCACACTATACTCAATATTTAGATGTTTGTCTAACTATCTAATCTTGTACTCAAAAAAAATAGCCGCCTCCGCGTAATGCGAAGACGGCCACTTCTCACGCTACAAACGTGTTTTGGAGTTGGCCAACCCGCTGCAACGGGTGCCATCTGCTTCAATCTTATGCGAATCCCCGCTTCATTTCAACATGCCCCAAGGCCTCAAATGGAATCGCGATAACACCTATAATGGCGATAGCTAAAACACGATTCGCTTCCCCATCGGAGGATGTCTATGACCGAAACCGCTGCCGCTCTCGTCGAGACACGCGACACCAAGCTCGAGATCATCATGGGCCGCGAGGCACTCGATAAGCTCGCCGATGCTACGGTGTTGGTGCTCGGCTGCGGAGGCGTGGGCTCCAACTGCTGCGAGGCACTCGCCCGCGGCGGCATTGGTCATTTCGTCATTCTGGACAAGGACATCGTCGCGCCCAGCAATATCAATCGCCAGGCTATCGCCTTTCACAGCACCATCGGCAAGCGCAAGGTCGATGTTATGGAAGCCATGATCCACGACATCAATCCCACCGCCACCGTTATCAAACGCACCGAATACCTGCTGAGCGACAACATCGACGAGTTCTTCGCGAGCGTTTTGGAGCAGACGGACGGCAAGCTCGACTACGTCGTCGACGCCATCGACACCATCTCGGCCAAGCTCACCATTGCCAAATATGCTCAGGACCACGACATTCGTTTGGTTAGCTCCATGGGCGGGGCCAACAAGCTCCATCCCGAGTGCCTCCGCTTTGCCGACATTTTCGATACGGTACGTGACCCCATGAGCCGCATCATGCGCAAAGAATGTAAGAAGCGCGGAATCAAGAGTCTGCACGTGCTGTTTAGCTGCGAGGAATCGGTTAAGACCCAACCCCGCGACCCGTCCAACATCCACGAGCGTACCGAGTTGGGTACCGCTAGTTTTATGCCGCCCATCATGGGTCAGATGATTGCCGGCGAGGTTATCCGCCAGATCAGTGGACGCGGCACCGAGCGTGTGCGCGCCGACGGCCAACGCCTGGACTAGCAGGATGTCCTGCGATGGAACCGCAATTCTTTGACACGCATTGTCATCTTGATTTGATGCTCGGCCCCGATGCTGCAGCCAGTGAGTCGGCGGCGTCGGGTCTGGGGCTCTTTGACTGCGGGGTCGACCCACGCGACTTTTCGGCCGCAAACGAGCGCGCCCGTCGCCTACCAGGCATCATCGCTGGCGTTGGGCTCCACCCCTGGTGGCTCGCCGACGGCCGCTGCGATCCTGCCGAAGTCGATCTGCTTTGCGAAGTTGCTGCCCAAGAGCGCTACATCGGCGAGGTGGGACTCGACTTTTCCGCACGCTTTGCCGGAAGTGAGCCGCTACAAATACAGGCATTTGACCGGCTCTGCGATACACTCGTGCAGCATCCTCTTACCGGGCGCGTGATATCAATTCACGCCGTTCGTTCGGCAGGAGCCGTACTGGACGTCCTCGAATCGCATGGACTACTCATCCCAAACCCCGACTCCCCCGTTATCATCTTCCACTGGTTTAGCGGCACTTCGGACGAACTCGTCCGCGCGCGTGATGCGGACTGTTATTTTTCCGTCAACCAGCGCATGCTCGCCACCAAACGTGGACGCGAATACGCCCGACAGATTCCACTCGACCGTCTACTGCTCGAGACCGATGCGCCAGCCGAGCCAAACACAGAAACAAGCGCACAGTCGCTCATCAGATCGCTCACAAGGACCTCGATGCGCATTGCCTCACTCAAAAACTGTGACGCTAAGCACATTGAGTCGGCAGTTTTAGCAAATGCGCGCTCTGTATTTGACCTTCGCTAACCCCTGTGGGCAAAAAATGTCAAATATGAGTACTGTTGCAAATCCAGTAACATTATTTTACGGCAAAATAGTGCCTTGATAATGTACAGCCAGGTCGCGCGCGCAGACGTGGTGTAAGAGTGTCCTGAGGTCCGTCGCTGCAAGTCCCGATGTTACTCCTTCTTGAGGCCGTGCTTCTCGACTATCTCGT
>JAGZUC010000046.1 GCA_018380195.1 Collinsella sp.
CTGGACGAAGTCCGGGCCCGCGCCTTTAGACGCGAGCCCGGGGCCCGTGGGTTATACCCTAAGAGCAAACCACCCTTTTTAAGGGTGGTTCTGATTTTTCGGTCCCTCGACATCGGTTGCTCAAACTGCCATGTTCTGTGATTTGCGTCGTATCGGCTGCCTTGCCGTTGGGCAATAAAATTGCACCATTCGAGCAATAATTTGCGTTGACCTGCTGAAGAATTGTCTCTGCCTTGTAGCGACATATAGTTCCAGCGGTAAGATACTTGGGTATCGCAATTTGGTCTGCGGCTGTGTGCCGCACGCATGGGGCGCTTTTGCGCCTGCGAAAGGATCTTTGAATAACATGAAGGCAATCATCCCCGCCGCCGGTCTTGGCACGCGTTTTCTGCCTGGCACCAAGTGCACGCCCAAAGAGATGCTGCCGGTTCTCGACAAGCCGGTCATCCAGTATGTTGTCGAGGAGGCACTCGACCCCGAGGAGGTCGACGACGCCATCATCGTTACCTCGCCCGGCAAGCCCGAGCTGCTGAACTACTTCCAGCCCGACCGTTCGCTCGAGAACCTGCTACGCGAGCGCGGTAAGGACGCCTACGCCGACGCTGTCGCCCATGCGGGCGGTATGCCGGTTGACTTCCGTTATCAGTACGAGCCCAAGGGCCTCGGGCACGCCATTCGCTCTGCTGCCGACGCTGTGGCAGGGGAGAACTTCCTGGTTCTTCTGGGCGACTATGTTGTGCCCAACCGCGACATCTGTGACAAGATGCTCGCTGTCTCCAAGGAGCACGGTGGCGCTTCGGTTATCGCCGTTGCCGCGTGCGCTCCCGAGGAAGTCAGCCGCTATGGCGTCATCGCCGGCGATCGCGTGGGCTCTCTCGAGGGCTTCGAGAATGCCGCCGATGACGAGCCCGGTGCCGTTTGGCGCATCGGTGGTCTGGTCGAGAAACCCGCTCCCGAGGCGGCTCCGTCCAACCTGTACATCGTTGGTCGCTACCTGCTGAGCCCGTTGGTCATGGACCTGCTGGCCGATCAGCAGGCCGGTAAGGGCGGCGAGATCCAGCTGACCGACGCCATGGCCCGCTCGCTCGACCGCGAGGCCATGTACGCTGTCGTTATCGTCCCGCTGTCGGGCTACGATACCGGTACCCCGTCTGGTTGGATGGCCACCAACGCCCTCATGGCTGCAAACGATCCTCGCTTTGCCGGCGCCTTCTGGGACGCCATCGACGAGCGCGGCGGTTTGATGCGCAAATAAGCCTTCGGGCATCGACATTTACGGGCGCGGACTTCGGTTCGCGCCCGTTTTTTATAAGAGCTGCGATTGCCGGCTCTCTGTTCACAGAAAATATATGAACAGGTGTTCGATATACATGCATCTACCTGCGCATTTTCTGTCGAAAAACTTTGCTACTCCAAAAACTCAATCGCGTCAAGGCTTTTCTTGCCCAACGGTCGGTACCTGATAAACTATTAGGTTGCGATAACTGGCGAAGCTATGCCTCGCCAACCCACCGAGCATTTCCGTGAAGGAGGAAAAACCTGGTGACCTACGCATACACTGCCACTGAGCGCAAGCGCGTCAGCTTCGGGAAAATCCCGGAGGCCATGGAGCTCCCCAACCTTATCTCTGTTCAAAGGGAATCCTTTGAGCGTTTTAAGGACGAGGGCCTTCGTGAGGCGTTCAAGGAATCCAGCCCCATCCAGAGCCAGAACCATGTTCTCGAGGTTACCTTCGGCGAGCATCAGTTCGGCGACCCCGCGCACACCGTCGAGGAGTGCCGCGAGAAGGACATGACCTATCAGGCCCCGCTTCTGACCGACGTCCGTCTCACCAACAAGGAGACCGGCGAGATCAAGGAGCAGCTTGTCTTTATGGGCGACTTCCCCATGATGACCGATCAGGGCACCTTCATCATCAACGGTACCGAGCGTATCGTCGTCTCGCAGCTCGTCCGCTCCCCGGGCGTGTACTACAGCTCCGAGATGGATTCGGGCAAGCAGATCTACAAGGCCCAGATCATCCCGTCCCGCGGTGCCTGGCTCGAGTTTGAGGTCGACAAGCGCGACCAGCTCATGGTCTCCATCGACCGTAAGCGCAAGCAGAGCGCCACGATGTTCCTGCGCGCCCTTGGCATCGCCGTCACCAACGACGACATCATCGAGCTGCTCGGTAACTCCGATGTGATCAAGCGTACCCTGGAGCGCGACACCGCTCTCACTCGCGAGGACGCCCTCATCGAGATCTACCGTCGTCTGCGCCCGGGCGAGCCTCCCACCGTGGACGCTTCCCGCAGCCTGCTCGAGGGTCTGCTCTTTAACCCGCAGCGCTACGACCTGGCCCGCGTCGGTCGTTACAAGGTCAACAAGAAGCTCAACCTCACCACCGAGGAAGAGGTCACGGTGCTCACCGACGAGGATATCGTCGCGACGCTGCGCTACCTCCTTTCCCTCGCTGCCGGCGAGCAGGGCTTCAAGGTCGACGACATCGACCACTTTGGCAACCGCCGCATCCGCACCGTCGGCGAACTCGTCGCCAACCAGTTCCGTATCGGCATGAGCCGTATGGAGCGCGTCGTCCGTGAGCGCATGAGCTCCCAGGACATCGACGAAATCACCCCGCAGTCGCTCATCAACATCCGCCCGATCGTGGCCTCCATCAAGGAGTTCTTCGGTTCCTCGCAGCTCTCGCAGTTCATGGACCAGGCGAACCCCCTGACCGGTCTGACCCACAAGCGCCGTCTGTCCGCACTCGGCCCTGGTGGTCTTGCCGGCCACAAGTCCGGCTCCAGCCGCCGCACCAACGTGCCGACGGCCGTCCGCGACGTCCACAACTCGCACTACAGCCGCATGTGCCCGATCGAGACCCCCGAAGGCCCCAACATCGGCCTGATCGGCTCGCTCGCCCTCTACGCCCGCGTCAACGAGTATGGCTTCATCGAGGCCCCGTTCCGTCGCGTCGAGAACGGCGTTGCCACCGATCAGATCGACTGGATGACCGCTGATGAGGAAGAGAAGCACGTCATCGCGCCGGCCAACACGCCGCTCGATCCCAAGACCAACGAGTTCATCACGACCGATGCCGAGGGCAAGCTTGTCCGTCCGCACACCGTGATCGCCCGTACCCGCGACTTCGACGGCTCCTTCGGCGCTCCCGCCGACGTGCCCGTCGAGGACGTCGACTACATGGACGTCTCGCCGCGTCAGATGCTCTCCGTCGCAGCCACGCTGATCCCGTTCCTTGAGCACGACGACGCCAAGCGTACGCTGATGGGCGCCAACATGCAGCGTCAGGCCGTGCCGCTGGTTCACCCCGCCGCTCCCTATGTCGGTACCGGCATGGAGCGTCGCGCCGCTCTGGACTCCGGCGAGGTCACCCTGGCCAAGAACGCCGGCGAGGTCATCTTTGCCGACGCCGCCAAGATTATCGTCAAGCATGCCGGTGGCATGGACGAGTATCATCTGGCCAAGTACCAGCGCTCCAACCAGTCCACCTGCATCAACCACCGTCCGCTCGTTCGCGTCGGTGACACCGTTGAGCAGGGCGAGCCCCTGGCCGACGGTCCTTCGACCGATCATGGCGAGCTCGCACTGGGTCAGAACCTCACCGTGGCATACATGCCGTGGGAAGGCTTCAACTACGAGGACGGTATCGTCGTGTCCGAGCGCCTGGTGGCCGAGGACCTGCTGACGACCATCAACATCACCCGTCACGAGATCGACGCCCGCGACACCAAGCTCGGTCCCGAGGAGATCACCCGCGAGATCCCGAACCTCTCCGAGGACATGCTTGCCAACCTCGACGAGGACGGCATCATCCGCATCGGCGCCGAGGTCGGCCCTGGCGACATCCTGGTCGGCAAGGTCACGCCTAAGGGCGAGAGCGCTCTGACCGCCGAGGAGCGCCTGCTGCGCGCCATCTTTGGTGCCAAGGCCCACGACGTTCGCGACACCTCCCTTAAGATGCCTCACGGCGCTTACGGCCGCGTCATCGACGTCGTCCGCTTTAGCCGCGAGAACGGCGACGATCTGGCCCCCGGCGTCAACGAGCAGGTGCGCGTCTACGTCGCCCAGCGTCGTAAGATCCAGCAGGGCGATAAGATCGCCGGTCGCCACGGCAACAAGGGTGTTATCTGTAACGTTCTGCCGGTCGAGGACATGCCCTACATGGCTGACGGTACCCCGATCGACGTTATCCTCAACCCGCTGGGCGTTCCTTCGCGTATGAACGTCGGCCAGCTGCTCGAGTGCCACCTTGGCTGGGCTGCTGCCTGCGGTTGGGATACCGAGCAGGCCGACTCCGACAAGTACGTCCCCGGTCCGTTCTTCACCGCGACGCCCGTCTTCGACGGCGCCAAGGAGGACGAGATCGCCGAGGTCATCCGTCGTGCCAACAAGAACATGCTCAACAAGGCCACCGCTGCCTTTGGCGATCACATGCGTCCCGAGTTTGTCACCCAGCTTGACGAGCGCGGCAAGACCCGTCTGTTCGACGGCCGCACCGGCGAGGAGTTCCGCGAGCCCATTACCGTGGGTACGTCCTACATCCTTAAGCTCGGCCACATGGTCGACGACAAGATCCACGCCCGTTCGACCGGTCCTTACAGCCTGGTTACCCAGCAGCCTCTGGGCGGCAAGGCCCAGTTCGGCGGCCAGCGCTTCGGCGAGATGGAAGTTTGGGCACTGTACGCATACGGTGCTTCCAACGTCCTGCAGGAGATCCTGACCGTCAAGTCCGACGATACCGTGGGCCGCGTCAAGACCTACGAGTCCATCGTCAAGGGCGAGAACGTTCCGGTTCCGGGTATCCCCGAGTCCTTCAAGGTTCTCGTCAAGGAGATTCGTTCGCTCGCACTGGACATCGAGCCCATGCACAATGCCGACGAGGACGCCTCCGCCCCTGTGACCGCCGAGGAGACCTCTGCTCTCGACGACCTGGCTGCGCTCGCCGGCGTTGACGCCGACGTCGAGGCCGAGGATGCCGAGACCGCCGAGGCACCCGAGGCTGTCGCCGCCACGACCACTGATAAGGAGTAGTTGACTGTGGCAGATTTCGAAGCTACTGATTTTGACTCGGTAAAGATCTCCCTTGCCTCCGCCGACCAGATCCGTTCCTGGTCGCACGGTGAGGTCAAGAAGCCGGAGACCATCAATTACCGTACCCTCAAGCCCGAGAAGGACGGCCTGTTCTGCGAGAAGATTTTCGGTCCCGCCAAGGACTGGGAGTGCTCCTGCGGCAAGTACAAGGGCATCCGCTTTAAGGGCATCGTTTGCGAGCGCTGCGGCGTCGAGGTCACCTCGGCCAAGGTGCGTCGCGACCGCATGGGCCACATCGAGCTCGCCGCTCCCGTGTCCCACATCTGGTACTTCAAGAGCCCCACGAGCTTCCCGATGAGCCGTATGCTCGACATCAAGTCCAAGGACCTCGAGAAGGTTCTGTACTTTGCCAGCTACATCATCACCGAGGTCGACTACGAGGCTCGCGAGGCCGACGCCGACGACCTGCGCGAGGAGCTCGCCGCCGATCTGGAAGAGATCGATGCCGAGTGCGCCCGCCAGATCGAGTCCCTCAAGGAGCAGGGCGACCCCGAGAACTTTGACGAGTTCTCCGACGAGGAGCCGCTGACCCCCGAGGAGATCGCCTCCGGCATCGTCGACATCGAGGAAGAGTGCAAGGACGAGAAGCAGCTCCGCACGGACGCCTTCAACGCCTTTATGAAGCTCACCGAGCGCGACCTCATCTCCGATGAGCCGCTGTTCCGCGAGATGACCCGCTACTACTCCATGTACTTCAAGGGTGGCATGGGTGCCGAGGCCGTCCGCGACCTGCTCGCTGCCATCGACCTGCCTTCCGAGGCCGAGAAGCTCAAGGCCATCATCGCCGACGAGGATTCCCAGAAGCAGAAGCGCGAGAAGGCCGTCAAGCGCCTCGAGGTTGTTGACGCCTTCCTGAAGGGCGGCAACAGCCCCGCGAACATGATCCTGGACGTCATCCCGGTCATTCCGCCCGATCTGCGCCCGATGGTCCAGCTCGACGGCGGCCGCTTCGCCGCGTCCGACCTCAACGACCTGTATCGTCGCGTGATCAACCGTAACAACCGACTCAAGCGCCTGCTCGACCTGGACGCCCCCGCGATCATCGTGAACAACGAGAAGCGCATGCTCCAGGAGTCCGTGGACGCCCTGTTCGACAACGGCCGTCGTGGTCGCCCGGTCTCTGGCCGTGGCGGTCGCCCGCTCAAGTCGCTCGCCGAGGCCCTCAAGGGCAAGCAGGGTCGTTTCCGTCAGAACCTGCTGGGTAAGCGTGTCGACTACTCCGGCCGTTCGGTAATCGTTACCGACCCCAAGCTGCTGCTGCACCAGTGCGGTCTGCCCAAGACCATGGCTCTGGAGCTCTTCAAGCCCTTCGTCATGAAGCGCCTGGTCGAGCTTGGCAAGGTCGAGAACATCAAGGGCGCCAAGCGCGCTATCGACCGCGGTGCCACCTTTGTGTGGGACATCCTCGAAGAGGTCATCGACGGCCGCGTCGTGCTGCTCAACCGTGCACCGACCCTGCACCGTCTGTCCATCCAGGCCTTTGAGCCGGTGCTGGTCGAGGGCAAGGCTATCCACCTGCACCCGCTGGTCTGCTCGCCCTTCAACGCCGACTTCGACGGCGACCAGATGTCTGTCCACGTGCCGCTGTCCAGCCAGGCTCAGGCCGAGGCCCGCGTGCTCATGCTCTCTGCGAACAACCTGCGCTCGCCGGCATCCGGCAAGCCGGTCAACATTCCCTCGCAGGACATGATCATCGGTGTGTACTACCTGACCCAGGTCCGCGACGGTCTGCCGGGCGAGAACCACGTGTTCTCGAGCTTCGACGACGCTCTGCACGCCTATGACTGCCGCTCCGAGGTCGACATGCAGGCCAAGATCCAGGTCCGCGTGTCTGCCGAGAACGCCAACGTCATCAACGAGGACGGCACCCGTATCTTCCGCGTCAAGAACGGCAAGAACGAGTTTGTCGACTACGACGTTACCGGCAACAAGACCGCGCGCTTCGAGACCTCCATCGGCCGCATCATCTTCAACCGCCAGTGCCTGCCCGAAGACTATGAGTTCATGAACTACAAGATGGTCAAGGGCGACGTGGCCAAGCTGGTTGCCGACTGCTGCGATCGTTACCCCGAGGCCAAGGTCGGCCCGATTCTCGACGCCATCAAGTACTCCGGCTTCCACTACGCTACCCGCGCCGGCCTCACCATCTCGGTGTGGGACGCTCTCATCCCTGCCGAGAAGCAGGAGCTGCTCGATCGCGCCCAGGCCAACGTCGATCAGATCAACGAGTACTTCGAGGAGGGCTTCATCAACGAGACGGAGCGCCACATCGAAGTCGTTAACGAGTGGACCGCTTGTACCGACAAGGTTGCAGCGCTCATGCTCGACATGTTCGACGAGGAGAACCCGCTGTACATGATGGCCGACTCCGGCGCCCGTGGTTCTAAGACCCAGCTGCGTCAGCTCGGCGGCATGCGTGGCCTGATGGCAGACATGTCCGGCGAGACGATCGACCTTCCCATTAAGGCGAACTTCCGCGAGGGCCTGCTGCCGCTCGAGTACTTCATTTCGACCTACGGCGCCCGTAAGGGCCTGGTCGATACCGCATCCCACACCTCGGACTCTGGTTACCTGACCCGTCGTCTGGTCGACGTGGCCCAGGACGTCATCGTCCGCGAGGAGGACTGCGGTACGCACGAGGGCGTCACCTACAACCTCATCATCCCCGGCACCACCGACCTCAACACCGACCTCGTCGGCCGTTGCTTCATCCAGGACGTCGTTGCTCCCGATGGCACCGTGCTCTTTGAGCAGGACGGCTACATCGAGAAGGTCGCCGACATCCAGAAGATGGTCGATGCCGGCCTCAAGAAGGTCACCCTTCGCGCACTGCTCACCTGCCGCTCCAAGTACGGCGTGTGCCAGAAGTGCTACGGCTGGGATCTTTCCACCCGTCGCCCGGTCGCTATCGGTACCGCGGTCGGCATTATTGCCGCCCAGTCCATCGGCGAGCCCGGTACGCAGCTTACGATGCGTACCATTCACTCCGGCGGCGTCGCTGGCGTCGACGATATTACGCAGGGTCTGCCTACGGTCAGCCGTATGTTCGATATCGTCGGCAACGTCAACGAGAAAATCCTGGGTCGTGAGGCCGAGCTGGCTCCGTACTCCGGTCACCTCTCGATCAAGCCCGAGAAGTCCGAGTACGTGCTGACGCTCACCGACTCCGAGGATCACACCCGCGTCCTCGACGAGCGTCGCGTCCCCGCTTCGGTGCGCTTCATGCCCGAGATCGAGGACGGCTGCGAGGTTCGCGCCGGCGACCAGATCACCAAGGGCTTCGTCAACTTCCGCAACCTGCGCAAGCTGACCGACATCGAGTCGACGATGCACACCTTCGTCGAGAGCGTCAAGGACGTCTACACCAGCCAGGGCGTCGACCTGAACGACAAGCACATCGAGGTGCTCGCACGTCAGATGCTGCGTCGCGTTCAGATCACCAACCCCGGTGACTCCAAGTACCTGCTTGGTCAGTACGTCGACCGCTACGAGTTCGCCGACGAGGTCGAGCGCGTTGCCCGTCTGGGCGGTCAGGCCCCCGTGGCCGAGCCCGTCATCCTGGGTACGCTCAAGGTCGCGTCCAACATCGACTCCTGGCTGTCGAGCGCTTCGTTCATCCGCACCGCCGGCGTCCTTACCGAGGCTGCCATTGAGGGCAAGGTCGACCACCTGCTCGACCTTAAGTCCAACGTCATCGTCGGTAAGAAGATCCCGGCCGGTACCGGCCTCAAGCCGTACGCCAACGCCAAGCTGACGTATCGTACGGCCGACGGCTACGTGGACATCGACGGCCCGGCTTCGCCCAACGCTAAGTCGCTGCCCGAGTGGGCTCCTGTGGAGCTCAAGGACCTGGACGAGCAGCTCCCGCAGCAGCTCGACTGGGCCGGCTACGACGAGTTCGGTGGTGCTGACGGTTCGTTCACCCGTAACGGCCACACCATCTCCGCCGAGAAGGCTCGCCTGTACCTGTTCGACGACCTGGGCGTGTCGCAGCGCTGGACCAACAAGTTCAGCGAGGTCGGCATCGAGACGGTCGGCGACCTGGTCGGCAAGTCTGAGGAGGATCTGCTGCGCATCGATGGTATCGGTGCCAAGGCGATCGAGGAGCTCCGTGACGGCCTGGAGGCCCACGACCTGCTCTACATCCTCGAGAATAACGACGACGTTGCCGACGAGGAAGACCTCTCGCAGCTGCTGCAGATGGTCTTTAGCCCCGACGGTCCGGACGACATCCTGCTGGGCACCTCCGCCGCGCCGACGCATCACGCCGACGCCGACGAGGAGCTCCTGGGCGCCCCGATCGACGACAAGAAGGCTCCCGCCAACGGTGCCATCAACGAGGACATGGCGTCCCTCGACGAGCTGCTCAACCAGCTCGTGGACACCGACGACGCCGAAGAGGCCAAGGACAACGACGAGGAGTAACTTCCTAGTACGTTAACCGCCCTTCCAAAGGCCCGCTTCCCAACAGGGGAGCGGGCCTTTTTTGTTAAAGGCTTTAGCCTGTGCGGGGCGCGCAGCGCGCCGCATCAGAAACCACCCGCTATGCGGGTGGGGGCAACCGGCTTTACAAAGCCGCCCCCTCGC
>JAGZUC010000047.1 GCA_018380195.1 Collinsella sp.
GTCAAGACGCCGGCGCCCGATGGGGAGACGGCGAGTTAGCCGGCAGGTCGGCATGTCAATCCTGGTCTAACAGAGCCTTTTTTAATCCCCGTCCCAGAAAAATCATCCCGCAGGGCTTGTGGCTCACGCGGGATGATGGCGTCTTATTTTTTCTTGTCCTGCTCCAGCAGTTCGGACGGTGTGCGATCGGGCTTGCCGCCGCGGAAAATCTCGCGGCCATGCAGACGATGCTCCAGATCGCGCTCGGCTTTTTCCTCGTCAATCTTGGTCTGGCTCACCACCGGGTCCTCAATCAACGACGACACCGAGTTCACCTGCTTCTGAATGCGCTCGGCGATGGTGTCATCCATACTCACGATGCGCATCTTCCAGTCGATACTCGTGGCGTTGGATGAGCTCTTGGTCCACACAAACGTCAAAATGGCGCTCTGATGACCCCGCGCGGGGAACATGCCAAAAAAGGAATCGTGCTGAATGTTGCTATCCTCGTCGATATAGGCGTGAACGTTATACACCACGCGGTCAATCTTGTCGTTGAGCAGGGCGTTGGTCGCAAGCGCCGCGGCCTGGATCTGCCCGTTGGACAGCAGCTCGAGCTCATTGGCAGACGACGTGTCCAACACCGTCACCTCAACCGTGCCCGTACGCTCATCGGCCTCGTCGACAGAAAAATCGAGCGGGAACTGCGTAAAGCCGTTGCCCCATTCGAGTCCACCCTTGAGCGCGGTCGAGACGGTATCCACCGAAACGCTCTCGGACAGGTTGGCGGTATTCAGACGGCGCATCACGCCGTAGCCAATCTGCATGCCCACGATCAGCACCAGAATACCGATGACCACGGCCATCGCGGTCTTCGTAATGGTATGGCTCACCTGCGAGCCCGAAGGATCGTCCTCGGACAGCGGGTCGATATGTTTTGCCTGGCTCGCGCGGTCCTCGCTGCGCAGCTGCGCTAGCGCCGCTTTGTCACCGCGCTTGGCCGCAGCCTCCTTCTCACGCATGCGCTCGGTTCGCTTTTTGGCAAGCGTGGGATCCAAGACGCCGGATGCATCGATTTCGGAGAATAACTCCGTCACTTCTTCCGGAGTCAAAGGGTTCTTGTCAGCCATAAACTTCCTGTCATATCAATCAGTCGAGCTCGTGCGCACGCGCACCTTCGAACTGCATTCGATAGTAACGGGCATAGGTGCCGCCACGGGCGAGAAGCTCCTCGTGCGTGCCACGCTCCACAACGCGACCATGCTCAACGGTCGCAATCTCATCGGCATGCTTAATGGTCGAAAGACGATGGGCGATGATGATTGTGGTACGGCCGCGTGCCAGCTCTTCGAGTGACTCCTGCACCGCCTCCTCGCTCTCGTTATCCAAAGCACTCGTCGCCTCGTCCAAAATCAGGATCTTGGGGTTCTTGAGAAACACGCGCGCGATGGCAACGCGCTGTTTCTGTCCGCCCGAAAGACGGCTGCCGCGCTCGCCCACGACCGTGTCATAGCCCTGTGGAAGCGACTCGATAAAGGCATCGATGTTGGCGCGACGGGCCGCCTCGGCGATCTCTTCCGCCGTAGCGCCCGGCTTGCCGTAGGCGATGTTCTCGCCAATCGTACCGTCAAACAGATAGACATCCTGCTGCACCAGGCCGATGGCACGGCGCAGGCTCTGCTGCGTCACATCGCGCACGTCTTGGCCGTCGATGCTAATGGATCCGGCAGCCACGTCATAAAAGCGCGGCAGCAGCGAACAGGTCGTGGACTTGCCACCGCCCGAAGGGCCAACCAAAGCGATGGTCTGCCCGGGCTTGATGGACAGGTCCATATGGTCGATAACGGGACGCTCGTCGGCATCGCCCTCGCCCAGCTCAACATCCTCGTAGTTAAAGCACACGTCGTGATACTCCACGGCGCCGGCAGTCACCTGCAGATCCGTGGCGCCCGGCTTGTCCTGGATATCCGGCGCGGTCGAGAGCACCTCGTCCATACGCTTAAAGCCGGCGATAGCCTTCTGATACGTTTCGGCCGAATTGACGAGTGTCTCGAGCGGCGTGCAGAACAGCGAAATGTAGAGCGCGAAGGTCGCCATATCGACCGCCTGCAGCTGTCCCTGGGCGACCAGCCAGCCGCCCAGCAGCACCACGATCACATAGAGCACACCCGAGAGCAGGCCATACGTCGCGGTATAGACGCCCATGGCGTGATACATGTTCTCCTTGGACGAAAGATAGCGATTGTTTGAGGCGCGGAACTTGAAGCGTTCGGTCTCCTCATTGGCAAAGCTCTTGACCACGCGCATGCCCGCCAGCGAATCCTGCAGCTGCGCATTGATGCCGCTGATTTTTTTGCGGTTGTCGCTAAAGACCTCGCGCATGCGCATGTTCTGCCAAAACATGATGACCGCAAACGCCGCCGTCACCACGGCCATGGCGAGCGCCAGCACCGGGGCGATGGTAAAGAGAATCACAAACGAGCCGATAATCTCGATGCCGCAGATGATGATCCACTCGGGCACGTGGTGCGCCGCCTCGCAGATATCGAACAGATCGTTGACCACGCGGCTCATCATGTCGCCCGAGCTGTTGCGATCGAAGTATGCAAAGCTAAACCGTTCGTACTGATCGAACAGGTCCTCACGCATCTTGGACTCCATACGCGCGCCCATCACGTGGCCCCAATAGCTCACAAAATAGCGGCAGGCGCAGCGGATGGCATACATCAGCACCAGCCCCACCGCAATCATACCGAGCGCCTGCATAATGGCAGCCTGGCCCTGGGCAAACAACCCTCCGGTCAGATTGCGCAGGATAATGGGAAACGCCAGGTCAATGGCGGCAAGCACCAGGGCGCAAACAGTATCAGCAACAAAAAGCCCCATCTGGGGCTTGTAATAAGACAAGAATCTTCTAAACATGCAGTCCTCGGAGATAAAACAACAACGTGAAACCCTGGGACAAAATAATCAGTAGTGTTTGTCCCAGGGTTGCCCTCGCTTTTAAAGATCAGTTCCACCCAAGCGGTGCGCGATGCTATCGCAGGCCAAGGCGCCTACGACGGTCTTGGCGTCTTCGATTTTGCCGTCGAGTACGGCGTCGATCAGCTCGTGCAGCGGCACCAGGTCCACGTTGACAAACTCGTCATCATCGGGGTTGGGCGCGTCGAACTCGAGCTTGGTAGCCAAGTAGATGTGGATGATCTCATCGCAAAAACCGCAGGACGTGACAATCGACGTCAAAAAGCGAATACGACCAGCCCTAAAGCCCGTCTCCTCATGCAGTTCGCGCTTGGCGCAATCGAGCGGGTCCTCGCCTAGATCGAGCTTGCCGGCGGGAATCTCGACCGTCACGCGGTCGATGGCGGTGCGGTACTGACGCACCAGTACGATCTTGCCGCTCTCGGTCAGTGCCACAACGGCCGCCGCGCCCGGATGGCGAACGATATCGCGGGCGCTGCGGTGACCGTTGGGCAGCTCAACCTCAAGACGGTGGACGTCGAGGATCTTGCCCTTCCAGGCGCACTCCTCCGAAAGAATCTTCTCGTGCAGCTCGGCATCGTGCGGGTCGTCGTCGCCCAGCACCAGCGCCGGCTCGTCAGCGACCTCGCCACCAGGCTCGCCCTCGGCGTGCCCATACATGCGGCTGTCCTCTTCGACGATCTGCGCGTCCACGAGCTCTTCGTTCTTCTCGTCCATCCGTCTCATTCCTCTCGGATTTTAGGCATCCCAGGCGTCGCGACCGCGCAGCGCGCGCAGGCCGATGTCGTGACGCAGGGTCTTGCCCTCAAAATCAATCTTCTCGCAGGCCTCGTAGGCAAGGTTGCGAGCGTTCTCGAACGTGTCGCCCAGAGCGGTCACGGCAAGCACGCGGCCACCATTGGTCACGAGCTGGCCGTCCACCACGGCAGTGCCCGCGTGGTACACGGTCACGTTCTCCATGGCCTCGGCATCCTCAATACCGGTGATGACTTTGCCCTTCTCATAGCTGCCGGGATAGCCCGCGCTCGTCAGGACAACGGCCACGGCCCACTCGTCGCGCCAGTCGAGTTCAATCTGGTCGAGCTCGCAGTTGGCGCAGGCCAGCATGACCTCGACCAGGTCGTTCTTAAGGCGCGGAAGCACGACCTGCGTCTCGGGGTCGCCAAAGCGGGCGTTGAACTCCAGCACCTTGGGGCCGGCAGGCGTGAGCATAAAGCCGCCGTACAGGCAGCCGCGGTAGTCGATGCCCTCGGCGGCGAGCTCGGCCACGGTCTGCTCCATGACCTTCACCATGGTGGCGTGCTCCTCGTCGGTCACGATGGGCACCGGGCTGTAGACGCCCATGCCGCCGGTGTTGGGGCCCTTGTCGCCCTCGAGCGCGCGCTTGTGGTCCTGCGAGGTGGCCATGGGGCGCACGGTCTTGCCGTCGGTAAAGGCCAGCAGCGAGCACTCGGGACCGGTCAGCATCTCCTCGATGACCACGGTGTTGCCGGCATCGCCAAAGGTGCCGCCAAAGCACTCGCGCACGGCCTCCTCGGCCTGCTCAAGTTCGGTCGCCACGATAACGCCCTTGCCCGCGGCAAGGCCGTCGGCCTTCACGACCAGCGGGGCGCCCTGCTCGCGCACGTAGGCGAGAGCCGAAGCCTCGTCGGTAAACGAACCATAGACTGCCGTCGGAATGCCCGCACGCTCCATGAGCTGCTTGGAGAACAGCTTGGAGCCCTCCATCTGGGCGCCCTCGGCACCCGGGCCAAAGCAGGGAATACCCGCCGCGCGCACGGCGTCGGCCACGCCCGCTACGAGCGGAGCCTCGGGGCCAATTACCACGAGTCCGCATCCGTGGCTCTGCGCAAACGCCGCCACGGCCGCAGGATCGCAGTCGTCGAGAACAACGTTCTCGCCGCAGCTCGCGGTGCCGCCGTTGCCCGGCGCGATGTAGAGCTTGCCGGCGCGCGGTGATGCTGCGAGCTTAGCTGCCAAAGCATGCTCACGGCCGCCGCTGCCCAACAACAGGATGTCGATGGTTTGAGTGTCCGCCTTCAAGGGTGCCTCCTCTATGGATGAATGGCCCACTCCGCGCGAGCCCTTTGCAAGCAAATATACCCCTCGGCCGCCCGCCCGGGCTGCAAAGGGGTATATCGCAATAACCAAATAGTCCCGATTACTTCCAGAATCGGTTGATGATCTGCTCGCGACCAGCGCCGACGCCAATGAACGTCACGCGGGTGTGTGCCAGATCCTCGATAAACGCCACGTAGTCCTGAGCCTCCTGCGGCAGCTCGTCAAAGCTGCGGCAACCGGTGATGTCGCACTTCCAGCCGGGGAGCTCCTCGTAGATGGGCTTGGCATGCTCAAAGCGCACCTGATGCTCGGGCACGCTCGTGTAGCGCTCGCCATCGACGTCGTAGGCCACGCACACCTTGATGGTGTCGAAAGCCGAAAGCACGTCGAGCTTGGTCACGGCGATGTCGGTGAGGCCGTTGACGCGCGAGGCATAGTTGGCTATAGGGCCGTCAAACCAGCCGCAACGACGACGGCGACCGGTGGTCACGCCGTACTCATAGCCCTCCTCGGTCAGCGTGTGGCCAGCCTCGGACTCATAGGAAAGCTCGGTGGGCATGGGGCCCGAACCGACGCGGGTGATATAGGCCTTCATGACGCCCAGCACACGGTCGACGTTCTTCATGCCCACGCCGGAGCCGGTAATGGCGCCGCCGGCGGTGCAGTTGGAAGACGTCACGTACGGATAGGTGCCGTGGTCGATGTCGAGCAGCGTTGCCTGGGCGCCCTCAAACAGCAGGTCTTTGCCCTCATCGATCATGTTGTTGAGCAGCAGGCTCGTCTCGGTGATGTAGGGACGCAGGCGCTCGGCCATCGGCAGGTACTCGTCGCAAATCTGGTCCACGGTGTAGGTGGGCAGGTTGTAGATGAGCTCGAGCTCGGGGTTCACGCGGGCGAGAGCGGTCTCCAGCTTGTCGCGGAACAGCGTCTCGTCCAGCATGTCCTGCATGCGCAGACCAATGCGGGCCATCTTGTCCTGATAGCACGGACCGATACCGCGCTTGGTGGTACCGATGTTCTTCTTGCCGAGCTTCTGCTCAAAGGCGCCATCCAGATCGATGTGGTACGGCATGATGACATGCGCGTTGCCGCTAATCTTGAGGTTCTTGGTGGTGATGCCGTCGGCCTCGAACATGTCAATCTCCTCAAGGACAACCTTGGGGTTGACGACGCAGCCGTTACCGATCACCGACACGTGGTCGGAATACATGATGCCGGAAGGCACCTGGTGCAGGCCGTACTTCTTGCCGTTGACGACGATGGTGTGACCGGCGTTGTTGCCGCCCGAGTAGCGCACGACGGCATCGAAGTCGCCGGCGACCAGATCGCAAATCTTACCCTTGCCCTCATCGCCCCACTGGGCACCGACCAAAACGGTTGACGGCATGTTTACTCCTTACATTCATGGACTGTCTACGCGCCACGACGGCACGCAGAAGCACAAAACATTCCCAGTATACCCGTGCAACGGGCGCCTGTCCTACTCCTCGGCATGTGCCCCATCAAGCTCATAGAACTTGGTGGATGCCGGCAGGAACATCAGGTCGACGTCGCCGATCGGGCCCGAACGGTTCTTGGCCACGACGATACGCGTAACGCCCTCGTCGGGTCGATCGTCGCGCGAGGCCTCGGCCTCGTCGGCGGAGCGGTCCAAGAACATAACGATATCGGCGTCCTGCTCGATGGAGCCCGATTCACGAAGGTCGGAAAGCTGCGGGCGCTTGCCGGTACGGGATTCGACCTGACGCGAGAGCTGTGACAGCGCGATGAGCGGGATCTTGAGCTCCTTGGCCATAATCTTCAAACCACGCGACATCTCCGAGACCTCGACGGTACGGCTCTCGGAGCGGCGTCCCGGCGGAGGACTCACCAGCTGCAGGTAGTCCAGGATGATAATTGCCTTCTCCTTGTTATGGAGCATGCGGCGGCTCTTGGCGCGAATCTCGGTCACTGTGGTGCCGGGCGTATCGTCAATCAGAATATCGAGCTTGGACAAGGTCTGCGTGGCCTCGTTGATATTGGCCCACTGCTCGGGGCTAATGCGGCCCATGCGGAAGTCACTGATCGAGATCATGGCGTAGGCGCAAATCAGACGCTGGGCAATTTCCTTGCCCGACATCTCCAGCGAGAAGAAGCCGACGGTATAACCAGCAGCGGCAGCGTTGAGCGCCAGATTCAGGGCGAACGATGTCTTACCTACAGCAGGACGGGCACCGATAATGATGAGCTGGCCCTCGCGGAAGCCCATGAGCATACGGTCGAGCGACGGAAAGCCGGTGGGCACGCCCGCCGCCTGACCACCGGCCTGGCACACTTCCTCGGCCTCGTTATAGGCCTCGACCATAAAGTCGGTCAGCGTCTTGTAGCTCGACTTGACCTCGCGTGCCGTGACCTTGAGCAGCTTGCTCTCGGCCAGCTCGACAACCTCTTTGGTGTCGGTGGGGGCGTTATATGCCAGCGCGTTGATCTCGTTGGTGGCGCCGATCAGCTCGCGCAGCATCGAATCGCGGCGAACGATGGCGGCATGGTGCTGCCAGTTGACGAGCGACAGGGTCTGACCCATCAGCTCCAAAATGTACGCCTCGCCGCCCACGGCATCGAGCTTGTTGATGCTTCGCAGGTAATCGATCAGCGAGATGGAGTCAATGGGAATGCGGCTGTTGTACATATCGACCATCGCGGTATAGATGGTCTTATGAATGGGCCGGTAGAAGTCATCGGGCTGCAGCTCGACCTGGGCCTCCTCGACCACCTCGGGCGATAGCAGCATAGCGGCCAGTACATTGGCCTCTGCATCTTGGTTTTGGGGAAGACCCAACTTTGAGCCGCGGTCCTCAACCGTCAGCCCGGTCTCCCTATCGTCATATGCCATGAGCATCCTCATTCATATCGCTTGCGAGCATCCATAGTATCAGCCACGATCCCAAAACGCGCCGCGCGCCGCCAATCATCACCGAACCAAACGGATGAACGGTCCTGTATATAGGACTTCGACACAACGTTTACCATGACACTCACTCAGCGCAAAAAATCAGAACCACCCTTAAAAAGGGTGGTTTGCTCTTAGGGTATAACCCACGGGCCCCGGGCTCGCGTCTAAAGGCGCGGGCCCGGACTTCGTCCAG
>JAGZUC010000010.1 GCA_018380195.1 Collinsella sp.
TCGGCGTTCATGCTGCCCCCATCATCGCGGTCTACGGGGTCAACGATATGGCACCGTGGGGACACATGTATGTCAATCCTGGTCTAACAGAGCCTTAAAAAATCATTATGCATAGAAAGTCATAATTATCATTTCGTAAACATTTCGATGAAATTAACGCCATGAGGCATGCTTGCGGTTACAATACCGCGAGGCCTAACTACACACCTTTAAGCCGGTCCTGTGAGACCGGGAAGGAGAATTATGGCGAACAACCATACCGTGGGCGCTGCCGCCCGCACCTTCGCGCCCAGCGAGCTTTGCCAGCGTATGCTGGCCAAAACCAGCAAGGGCACCTGCGGTCCCTGCATCCTGTATCTTGAGGATGGGACCATTTTTTATGGACGTGCATGCGGCGCCGAGGGCACCGCGACCGGCGAAGTCTGCTTCAACACCTCGCTCGAGGGCTACTTTGAGGTCATGACCGACCCGAGCTATGCCGGCCAAATCGTAACCATGACCTATCCGCAGATCGGCAACTACGGTATCGACGAGACCGACGTCCAGTCGGCCTTCCCCGGCGACGCCGTGCGCCCTGCGAGCGCTCCGGCTATGCGCGGCATGATCGTTCGCGACATGTGCACCACGCCTTCTAACTGGCGCTCGGCCGTCAGCGTGCCGGAGTATCTGCGCGCCCACGGCATCGTCGCTATCGAGGGCGTCGACACCCGCGCTCTGGTACGCCACCTGCGCGACAATGGTTCCAAGATGGGCATTATCTCGACCGAGATCTTCGACGTCGACGAGCTTGCCGAGCGTCTGGCCGCAGCGCCCACGCTGGTAGGCGAGAACCTGGTCAAGACCGTGAGCTGCCCTGAGTCCCACGCCTTTACCGCCGTCGACCTTCCTGCCATGCATGACTTTGCGCTTTCGGCTGCCGCTCCTGCCCGTCACAACGTGGTCGCCTACGACTGCGGTGTGAAACGCGGTATTCTGGAGGGGCTGGTCCGCGCCGGCTGCGACCTTACCGTCGTGCCGTGGGACACGCCCGCGAGTGAGGTGCTCGACATGAATCCTGACGGCGTCTTTTTGTCCAATGGCCCCGGCGACCCCGACGCCGTGGTGGAGACCTACGAGCAGGTGCAGCAGCTGATCGGCAAGGTGCCGGTCTTTGGTATTTGTCTTGGTCACCAGATGATCAGCCTGGCCTGCGGCGCCCAGATGGAAAAGCTTAAGTTCGGTCACCGCGGTGGCAACCAGCCGGTTATGAACCTGGTAAGCCGCCGTGTGGAGATCACCGCACAAAACCATGGCTTTGGCCTGCTGTTCCCCAGCTTGGGCAAGCTTGTCCCCGAGCTTTCCGGCGGCGAGACCGAGCATGCGGCCGATGGAGATCTGCGCGTCTGGGTGCGCCGCGGAATCGCGCCGGTCGTGATGAACGAGCGCTTTGGTCGCATTCGCCTGACACATGTGAACCTCAACGACGGCACCGCCGAGGGCATCCAGCTGCTCGACGCACCGTGCTTCTCGGTCCAGTACCACCCCGAGGCCTCGCCTGGCCCCACCGATGCCCACTATCTCTTTACCGCCTTTACGCGACTCATGGACGGCGAGGAGAACTACCTGGACATCGATACCGCGAAGGACCGCCTTGCCGGCTGGAACTTTGCTGAGTCCGAGACCGCTGAGACCGAGGAGAACTAATATGCCTAAACGTACTGACATCAAGCGTATCCTCGTCATTGGTTCGGGCCCCATCGTCATCGGCCAGGCCTGCGAGTTCGACTACTCCGGCGCCCAGGCCTGCAAGGTGCTCAAGGAGGATGGCTTTGAGGTCATCCTGGTCAACTCCAACCCGGCGACCATCATGACCGACCCGGGTCTTGCCGACCGCACCTATGTCGAGCCCATCACCGCCGAGTTTATCGAGCGCGTAATTAAGAAAGAGCGTCCGGACGCGCTGCTGCCCACGCTGGGCGGCCAGACCGGTCTGAACGCCGCCGTCGAGCTGGCAAAGGACGGCACGCTCGATAAGTACGGCGTCGAGATGATCGGCTGCGACCTGGCCGCCATCGAGCGCGGCGAGGACCGCAAGCTCTTTAACGAGGCCATGGCCGAGATTGGCCTGGAGGTCGCGCGCTCCGGCTATGCCTACAGCGTGGAAGACGCCGAGGCCATTGCCGAGCGCGTGGGATATCCCTGCGTGCTGCGTCCGAGCTTTACCCTCGGCGGCGCCGGCGGTGGCATCGCGCATACTCACGAGGAGCTCGTCTCCATCGTGAGCCAGGGCCTGGAGCTCTCGCCTGCCCACGAGGTGCTGGTCGAGGAGTCCATCGAGGGTTGGAAAGAGTACGAGATGGAGGTCATGCGTGACCACGCCGGCAACGGCATCATCGTGTGCTCCATCGAGAACCTCGACCCCATGGGCGTGCATACCGGCGACTCCATCACCGTGGCGCCGGCGCAGACGCTCTCCGACCTGGAGTATCAGCGCATGCGTGTCGCGTCGCTCGCCATCTTGGAGAAGATTGGCGTCGAGACCGGCGGCTCCAACGTGCAGTTTGCCGTGAACCCCCAGACCGGTCGCTTGATCGTCATCGAGATGAACCCGCGCGTGAGCCGTTCGTCCGCGCTGGCCTCCAAGGCCACGGGTTTCCCCATCGCTAAGGCCGCCGCGCGCCTTGCCGTGGGCTACACACTTGACGAGATCGTCAACGACATTACCAAGGCAACGCCCGCCTGCTTTGAGCCCACGATCGACTACTGTGTGGTCAAGGTGCCGCGCTTTGCCTTCGAGAAGTTCAAGGGTACCGACCCCACGCTCACCACGCGCATGAAGGCCGTGGGCGAGATCATGGCGATCGGCCGCACCTTTGAGGAGGCCTTTGGCAAGGCCATGCGCTCGCTGGAGGACGGTCACCAGGGTATCTGCGCCGGTGGCAAGGAGGGTGCCGACAAGCTGAGCGACGATGAGCTCGCTCAGGCCGTGGCAACCCCGACTGAGCACCGCATCTTCTTTGTGGTCGAGGCCCTGCGCCGTGGCTGGGACATCGCTCGCATTCATGCCACCTGCGGCATCGACCCGTGGTACCTCAACCGCATCAACGATATGGTGCAGGTTCAGGAGAGCATCCGCGGCCTGCGTGTGGAGGATATTGACGCCGACGCGATGCGCCTACTCAAGCAGTACGGCACGAGCGACGCCGAGATTGCCGCGCTGACCGGCTCGGATGAGCGCTTTGTGCGCGCCTATCGCAAGGGTCTGGGCGTGGTTCCCAGCATGAAGACGGTCGATACCTGCGCTGCGGAGTTCTCGAGCGCCACGGAGTACCACTACAAGACGTACGAGAACATCTACCGCACGAGCCCGGATGCCAAGAAGTGCGTGGCTCCCGACGAGACCACGCCGGCGGACAAGCCCAAGGCGATGATTCTGGGCGCCGGCCCCAACCGCATTGGTCAGGGTATCGAGTTCGATTACTGCTGCGTGCACGCGAGCTACGCGCTGGCGGCCCGCGGCTTTGAGACCATCATGGTCAACTGCAACCCCGAGACCGTCTCGACTGACTACGATACCTCGGACCGCCTGTACTTTGAGCCGCTCACCTACGAGGACGTTATGGACGTCATCGATGTTGAGCGTCCCGACGGCGTCGTGGTGACGCTCGGCGGCCAGACCCCGCTTAAGCTGGCGCGCATGCTCGAGGAGAGTGGCGTGAACATTATGGGCACCAAGCCCGACGCCATCGACTTTGCCGAGGACCGCGAGCGCTTCGCCGCCCTGCTCGACAAGCTGGGCATCATGTACCCGCCGGCGGGCCAGGCCACGTCGTTTGAGGAGGCCGAGGCCGTGGCCGCGCACATCGGCTACCCGCTGCTGGTGCGTCCGAGCTACGTGCTGGGCGGCCGCGGCATGATGATCGCCTACGATGCCGAGCATCTGCGCGATTACATGGCCGAGGCTGCGCGCATTAGCCCCGACTACCCGGTGTATCTGGACCGCTTCCTGGAGGGTGCGATCGAGTCCGACGTCGACGCCTTGTGCGATGGCGAAGAGGTCTACATCGGCGGCATCCTGGAGCATATCGAGGAGGCCGGCATTCACTCCGGCGACTCTGCGACCTGCATTCCGCCGTTCAGCTTTAGTGAGAGCCTGCAGGCGAAGCTCCGCGAGACCACGCGCCGCATCGCGATGGCGCTGGGCGTGCGCGGCCTGGTCAACGTGCAGTATGCCATCAAGGGCGAGACCGTCTACGTGATTGAGGCAAACCCGCGCGCGAGCCGCACCGTGCCGTTTATCTCCAAGGCCACCGGCGTGCCGCTGGCCAAGTGCGCGGCGCGTATCATGGCGGGCGATTCCATCGCGAGCCTGGGCCTGCCGAGCGACGAGCGCCAGCTGGACTGGTTCTGCATGAAGGAAGCCGTTATGCCCTGGGGCCGTTTCCCGGGAGCCGACGTTATCCTGGGGCCCGAGATGAAGTCGACGGGCGAGGTCATGGGTATCGCTAAGAGCTATCCCGAGGCATATGCCAAGACGCAGCTGGCGATTGACTACAAGCTGCCCGATCCGAGCTGCGGCAAGGTGTTCATCAGCGTGTGCGACCGCGACAAGCGTCATATCCTTTCGGTCGCGCGTATCCTGCGCTACCTGGGCTTTGATATCTGCTCTACCGAGGGTACGGCGCGCGTGCTGCGCGGCGGCAACGTGACGTGTGAGGTCGTGGAGAAGATCAGCGGCCCGCACGACGGCGAGTGCCCCAACATCGGCGACCTCATCGCCGATGGCAAGATTGCGGTAATCATCAACACACCGTACGGCCCGGGCTCTCGTGGCGATGGCTACCTGCTGCGTACCGAGGCCGTGCGCCGCGGCGTGACCTGCGTGACGGCGATGTCTGCGGCCAACACGTACGTGAGCGCCATCGAGGCCGTGCGCGAGGACCAGCAGGGTCACGGCAGCGCCAACGACATGGGCATGGACGTCATCGCCCTGCAGGACCTGCCGCAGTACACGGTGTAGGGTGACCTGTCCGGCCGGGGCGGGGGCCGAGTTTCCCCGCCCCGGCCTGCGGTGACTTGGTTGTGCCGTGTGCTGCAGAAGGGGCTTTGTGCGTCCGGTGGCAATCAGGGTTCCGGCAACGGTGGGCAGACATCCGGCGGTTCGAACGATGGCGCCCAGGCGGGAAAGCCCGCTGGTGACAAGGCTCAGGGTGGCAAGTCCGCTAACTCACTTGCGAGCACCGGTGATCAAACGGTGGCGACCGTCGCCGCGATCGGCGGCCTGGGTGCCGCGATCGCCGCAATCGGAGTCTTCCTTGCTCGTTTCCGCCGCAAGGAAGACTAGCGCGAGCGATTGACAATCGCACACGTTTCCCAAGAGGGCCGCGGTAACCGTCGCGGCCCTCACTTTACCGGAGCGGTCTGAGGACTCGCGTCTTTCGCTTCGGACTGCTGCGCAGGGTCAATCAGGCGGAGATCTCACCCGTGTCGGGTTTGCGATAGCTTGGCGAATATAATTACGCGAAATCTAGGATTTCTCAAAAACGCGAAGTAGATGATATATTGTACTTCGCGTTTTTCAGTTAATCTTAATTTTGCGAAGTGGATTGCCATGAGACTTATTAATCGACCGTTCTATATGGATAAGCTCTCCAAGGTGGCGGGTTCGCCAGACATCAAGGTGATTACCGGAATCAGGCGATGCGGAAAATCGAAATTGCTTGAGGCGTTTGCCAGCCAACTTCGTTCAAACGACCCCTCGGCCAACGTCATACACGTCAACTTCAATCTACTTGAGTTCGAGCCGTTGGCGGAATACCATGCGCTGCATACATATGTGGAAAAGCATTATATCGAGGGTTGCCGGAATATCGTCATGATCGACGAGGTCCAGATGTGTGAAGGGTTCGAGCGGGCTATCAACAGTCTTCATGCGTCAGAGAAATATGACATTTACATCACGGGGTCGAATGCCTTTCTTCTCTCAAGCGACCTCTCGACGTTGTTCACGGGAAGAACGGTGGAGATCGAGGTCTTTCCGTTTTCACTTGCGGAGTTCTCGGCGTATCAAGAGATCACTTCTCCAGCCGAGGCCCTTGCTCGCTATGTCCGCGAGGGAGGAATGCCGGGTTCCTATATCTACCAGGACGAAAGGATGCGTTTCTCATACATCTCGGATGTGCTTGAAACTCTTATCCTGCGCGACATCAGACAAAAATATCGTATACGTAATGCGGAGCAGCTTAAACGTTCCTGCGAGTTCCTGATGGATAACGTCGGAAACATCTCTTCTCTCAAGGGGATGGCGGCTGAGCTGTCACGAGCGAACCTTAAGATAAGCGACAAGACGCTGGCTGTGTATATCGACTACCTGTGTGATGCATTTGCGTTCTACCGGTTTCGTCGCTTTGACGTCTCAGGAAAGAAATACCTGTCGACGGGAGATAAATACTACCTGGCCGACCACTCGTTTCGCTACGCCGCGCTTGGTACGAAAAAGCTCGATTTTGGCCATGTTTACGAGAATATGGTGGCAATCGAGCTTATGCGCCGCGGATGGGAAGTCTACGTGGGCGTTCTCTACCAAAAGGAAGTAGACTTTGTCGCCATCAGGCGTGACCGCCGTGTCTATATCCAGGTGAGTGACGACATTTCCCAAGAAGCGACGCTTGAGCGTGAGCTTGATCCGCTGCGACGGATTCGAGACGCCTATCCCAAGTGCGTCATCGCCCGAACAGGGCACGAAACGACTGATTGGGATGGCATCAAGGTCGTCGACCTGGCACGATGGCTTATGGGTGAATCAGGCGAGCTGGCCGTCTAGCACGCGATGACGCGGGCTGGAACGAACGAGCGAGGATTCCGTCCCGCGAGGAGGCCAATACGGCCCTCTTCGAGGGACGGAATCCTCGCTCGATCTCTTGGCGGGACATTTTGCTCGGTCGATGATCAACGGTTGGTGGAAAGCGATGCCTCGTCCGTGCCACTATTCCGTGATTGCTGGTATTTTCTGCATGCTAAAATGAATGCATAAAAGACTTTATATTTGGAGGTCTCGATGCCTGCTTTAAAGATGCTCGACAATCTTGTTCCCATCAGCGATTTCAGTCACGGTAAGGGTCCCGCTGCGTTTTCGAGAGTGAGCAACGACAACCCGGTTGTAGTTTTGAAACACAACAAGCCGGCGTTCGTTATCGTGACGCCCGATGAATACCGAGAGGCTAAGCAGGCGGAGGAGGACCTCGCCTTGTTGACGTTGGCCCTTAAGAGGACGGCTGCGACAAGCGATGATGAACTCGTTTCCCTATCTGATGTTATGGCAGAGTTGGGTGTGGGCCAGGACGAACTCGATCAGATGGATGAGGTCGAGTTTGAATGAGCGGGTACGAAGTCGCTTTCTACCCGGATACTCTCAAGGATCTCAAGCGTCTCGATGGTTCCCAGCGAAAACACGTGTTTAAGGCTATAGAAAGAATCAGAACGAACCCATTGCCGCAGAACGAAGGCGGATTCGGCAAGCCTCTTGGAAACAAGGCAGGCACGGATTTGACGGGCTTCATGAAAATCAAGCTCAGGGGAAGTGGCATTCGGATTGTGTACCGCCTCATTAAAATCAAAGGAAAAATGGCCATCGTAGTGGTAGGCGCTCGTGAAGACATGGAAGCGTACCGAACCGCCCAAAGGCGTGCGATTGATTTCGAGAAGTGGGCGGAAGAGGCTCTCTAACTTCATGGGCGAAAACAGGAATGCAGCGATGTGCTTCAGGTGTGCGAGTTTTGAAAGGCTCTGGTGATTCGGAGGTCCGCCAGAGCCTTTTTCTATCTGTGGACATTCCTCTTGGACAGTTAGTTCAGATACGTATTTTTCAGAGGACGTGTGGAGGCCAATTTGGGCACAATTGAGCTATTTTTGATAGTCTGGACCGACAAGGCCGCGCGGGCAATAGCGAGAAAGACCTATTATTAGATCTAAAGCGACTTAAAACCAGTTTGTTAGCGCCAATTAGCACCGCCAAAATATACGTATCTGAACTAACTGTCCACCACCCTCCAACAACCTCCTATTTCAAATCAAATCAGCCACCGTGCGTCATGGATATTCCCGGTGGGTCGCGGGGTGGCGGCTACGACTTTCCCTCAGGATAATTCGCGAAGCCCGTTTTCCGAGGAAAGGTATTGGTTATGTAATACCAGTTAAACAGTAAAACTATGCTTAAGTGGTATCTGGCTGGAGAACCAATTGGTATGGTTGATTAGACCCACTTCGCCATCTACGTTCATTTTTATACCGCTGGGAGAATTCCAAACTTAATTTGCGCAACTGCTCACGTATGCTGGTTCAACCTTATAGGTGGCTATCTGGTTACTACCAGTTGACCCCTTGGTAACGGGTGGGCCAATTGTACGGAATGTACCGAACACCCCCCCGTTTGATGCGTTCGCCCGTGCTGCGGGGCGCGCGTCCGCGACACTTCCGCATGTCGGAGGGAAGGAGTCCAGGTGCGTAGGAATTCCATTTTTACGAAACGATGGGTGAAGGGAAGCGCAGTCCTCGTTGCCACGGCAGCGACGCTCGTGTTCGCCAGTCCCCAGCAGGCGGTTGCCACGCCACTCAAGGGCGTCGAATCGGCGACCGTGTCTCAGTCTGCCTCGAACGTCGTTGACATCGATTTCGCCGGCGGCATCAAGGGCCGCATTACGTTCCTCGAGGACGGTATTTTCCGTTACAACGTTGATCCCAAGGGTGAGTTTTCCGAGTACGCAACGCCGCGCAGTAAGTCCCACACGGCTAAGATCCAGGCCCAGCCCGATGCCTCGGACACCTACAGCAAGCCGAGTGCGACGGTTGCCGACAAGGGCAACACTATCGAGATCAGCGGTGGAAAGGCGACCGTGATCCTGGACAAGGCGACTGGCAAGATGAGCATCAAGTCGGGCGACCGTGTCGTGGTCTCCGAGTCCGCGTCCCTCGACCTTGATAAGAAGGGCACCGTACAGACGCTCGCCAAGGAGAAGTCCGAGAACTTCTTTGGCGGCGGTACTCAGAACGGCCGCTTCCTGCACACCAACCAGACTATCGCCATCTCCAACACCAACAACTGGACCGATGGCGGCGTTGCTTCGCCCAACCCGTTCTACTGGACGAGTGACGGTTACGGCGTGCTCCGAAACACGTTTGCAGAGGGTTCCTACGACTTCGGTTCCACGGACGCATCAACAGTCACGACTTCGCACAGCGAGAATGAGTTCGACGCCTACTACTTCGTGGCGACCAATGAGGGCGCCTCGAACGTGGCGACCGAGATGCTGCAGGACTACTACAAGGTGACCGGTAATCCGGTACTGCTGCCCGAGTACGGTTTCTACCTGGGTCATCTGAATGCCTATAACCGTGATGGCTGGTCAACGACCTCGGGTCAGAAGAAGTGGGAGACCAAGGGCAGCAAGTCCTCGAGCAAGGAGGGCGACGTTAAGTACGAGTCTGGCATGGCGACGGGCTACAAGCTCGACGGCACGCTTGCGGCCGAGACGCTCAACGGTGAGGGCCCCACGGTCGATACCGAGAACATGAAGGCGACCGATTTCGACCGCCAATTCTCCGCCCAGCGGGTTATCGATGACTACGAGGACAACGACATGCCGCTCGGCTGGTTCCTGCCGAACGACGGATACGGTGCCGGCTATGGCCAGAACGGTTATTACAAGACCGGCGGCGTCAACTCCGACGGAACGAGTTCAGCCGAGCGCCTCAACGCCGTGCGTGCCAACGTCGACAACCTTAAGAAGTTTACCGAGTATGCTAACTCCAAGGGTGTGAGCACGGGTCTGTGGACCCAGTCTAACCTGGAGCCTGACAGCAACTCCGAGACCCCGTGGCATTTGCTTCGCGATTTCGACGCCGAGGTCAAGACGGGCGGCATTACCACCCTCAAGACCGACGTCGCTTGGGTGGGCTCTGGCTACTCCTTTGGCCTCAACGGCATCAAGACGGCCTACGATACGGTGACGACTGGCGCCAACAAGCGCCCCAACATCATCACGCTTGACGGTTGGGCCGGCACGCAGCGCTTTGGCGGCATCTGGACCGGCGATCAGTACGGCGGCAACTGGGAGTACATCCGCTTCCACATCCCCACGTATATCGGTCAGAGCCTCTCGGGCAACCCCAACATCGGCTCCGATATGGACGGCATCTTTGGTGGCAGCCCCATCATCTCCGCGCGCGACTACCAGTGGAAGACGTTCACGCCCTCTATGCTCGACATGGACGGCTGGGGCACCTACCGCAAGTCGCCCATGACGCACGGCGATCCCTACACGGGCATTTCGCGCTTTTACCTCAAGCTCAAGGCGCAACTCATGCCCTATATCTACACGAGCGCGGCCTCGGCGGCCAACATCGACACGGGCAACGGCGATACCGGCCTGCCCATGATCCGCGCCATGCTGCTCTCCGACAACTCCGAGTACGCCGCAAGCACCTCGACGCAGTATCAGTACATGTTCGGTGAGAACTTCCTGGTGGCACCGGTGTATCAGGATACCCAGGCAGATGAGAACGGCAACGACGTTCGCAATGGTATCTACCTTCCCAACTACGGCACCGACGAGAATCCCACCATCTGGATTGACTACTTCTCGGGTAAGCAGTACCGCGGCGGCCAGGTCCTCAACAACTACGATGCTCCGCTTTGGAAGTTGCCGCTCTTTGTAAAGGCCAACGCCATCGTGCCGATGTATGCCGAGAACAACAACCCCGAGGCCGTGACCGAGACTAACACCAAGGGCACCGATCGCAGCCAGCGTATCGTCGAGTTCTTCGCCACCGAGGGTGACGGCACCTTTACGCAGTACGAGGACGACGGCTCCTCCATCCAGAACAACACGACCGAGGACGATGCCTACGGCACGATCGACAACATCTCCTACGGCGAGCACGTGAGCACCGTCTACAGCTCCAAGGCCACGGGCGGCACCGCCACCTTTACCGCCGAGGCTTCGCAGGGTGGCTACAACGGCTACGACTCCAACCGTACCACGACCTTTGTGGCCAACGTGTCCGCCAAGCCTGCGAGCGTCATCGCCAAGAATGGCGGCACTGCGCTCAACGTGACCGAGGTCGACTCACAGGAGGCTTTCGACGCCGCGACCCCCGCGGCTGGCCAAGCGGTCTACTTCTACAACGAAAGCCCCAACCTCAACCACTACGGCAGCGATGCGGACAGCACCGAGGCCGAGAAGGGCGAGAGCTTCAACGACACTAAGATCACCACGAACCCCAAGGTCTACGTCAAGTTTGCGAAGACCGATGTCGCTGCAGCGGAGCAGACGCTCGAGCTGGGCGGTTTTGTGAACGCCGACGCCACGCTCGCGGCCGACCGCCTCAACGAGAACCTCTCCGCACCAGCGAACCTTGCTGCCCCCGAGGACGCCACGACTCCCACGAGCATTAAGCTCACCTGGGGAAAGGTCGATGGTGCTACCTCCTACGACCTTAAGGTCGATGGCACCGTGTTCGCCGTGGGCGATGCAGCGGAATTCACGCATACCGATCTTGCCTACAATAGCAAGCACACCTACCAGATCCGTTCGCGCAACGCCGAGGGCTACTCCCGTTGGAGCGATGTGCTCGCGGCGAACTCCGCCCTCGACCCATGGCGGAACGTGCCCGAGGCCGAGAAGATCACCTGGGAGGGCTCGATCTACGGCAGCCATAAGGCCGATCTCGCCTTCGACCATGAGTTCCAGACGAGCGACGGCGGCTTCCACTCCGGCGGCAACGACCTGGGCAAGGCGCTCACCGTCGACTACGGCCGCGCCTACAAGCTCGACAAGCTCGAGTACTATCCGCGTACCGACGCCGGCAACGGCACTGTGACCAAGATGCGCATCGAGACGAGTCTCGACGGTGTCCATTGGACGAGCCAGGAGGTCGATTGGGAGCGCTCCGCCGCCTGCAAAACGGTGACGTTCGACGGCGCCGTGGCCGCACGCTACGTGCGTATGACGCCGCTCGCTTCGGTTGGTAACTTCTTCTCCGCGTCCGAGATCGCCATCTACAAGGCCGATGGTACGGACGGCTTTGCTGTGGGTTCCAACCTCAACAAGGCAACGATCTCCGATGGCGACTTTTCCAACATGAAGAATTATCTGGGTCTCGAGAACCGCGAGCCCGATACCTCGACGTTCGACTCGCAGATTCGCGACCACTTTGCCGATCTCAACGGCAACGGGGTCTATGATGTCTACGACTACTCGTTTACCATGGCGGGGCTTGATGGCGGCACCAAGCAGAAAGGCAAGGTCGCCGGCAAGCTCGCGGTGATTCCGAGCAAGACCGAGGTCGATGCCGGCGATGAGATCACCGTCGATGTCTATGCGGCCGACGCCAAGAACGTCAACGCCCTGGGCGCGCTCGTCAACTTTAAGAGTGACCAGTTTGAGTTTGTGTCCGAGAGCATCTCGCAGGATGGTTCGACCGCCGGCATGGAGAACCTGTCGCGCGAGAAGGTCCAGTTCGCGGACGGCACACAGACCATCAACCTCGCCTTTGCCAACCGCGGCGACGGCAAGCTCTACAACGGCACTGGCGCGGTGGCGAGCTTCAAACTCAAGGCCAAGACGGCCGGCAAGGTTGAACTGCCCTCGACGTCTTGGCTCATCGGTCCGGCGTGCGATGCGCTCGAGTTTACGAGTGACGGTACCGTGACGATGCCGGACGTTCCGCAGCCCACGGTTGCCGAGTACGGTCAGGATGCCTTCAACATCACGATGACCAACGACGAGCTCACGACCGACGACGGTTCCAACGTCGAGAAGCTTATTCAGCAGAAGAGCTATAACGCGCTGTTCGATAACGATGAGGGCGACAACGGCTTTGAGTTCCTGTGGAACTGGAGCGGCAACTGGGACAGCGAGGGCAAGCTTCCGAGTTACGTGAAGCTTCCCACCACGATGACATTTGCCTTTAAGACACCATCGAAGCTCGATGCCGTTGAGGTCGTCAACCGCGACGGCGGTAACGGCACCGTGCAGAAGATCAAGGCCGTCGTGACGTTCGAGGATGGCTCGACCCAGGAGTTCGCGGGTGGGGAGTACGATTCCTTCCAGGCTCGCTACGCCTTTGGCCTCTCTGCCGAGAACAAGGGCAAGAAGGCGACTAAGGTCGAGATCACGCCGCTTGAGGCATCGGGTGACCAGATGCTCACACTGCGCGAGATCAACTTCAACTACACGCAGGGTGTCGAGGCCATCGAGGGTATCGAGCTGGGCAAGAACCAGACCGGGTTCTTTGAGGGCGACGTTACGCTCGTCGACGCTAAGGCCACGCCCGAGAGCGCCGGCTACCCCTATGTGACGGTCGAGAGCTCCGACTCCTCTGTGGTGAGCGTCTCCGCTGTTCAGGCCGGCGATAGCGTGAACTACTACTTGCGTGCCAACAAGGCCGGCAAGGCAACGATCACGGTGGCGTCAGTGCTCGACCCCTCCAAGACCGCATCCTATGAGGTCGAGGTCAAGGCTGGTGTCGACACCTCTGCGCTCATGGCGGCGCTTTCCAAGGCCGCGGGCTACAGCGAGTCCGTCTACACCAAGGATTCTTATGCAGCTCTCACCGCTGCGGTCGAGGCGGCTCAGAAGCTTCTCGACGGCGGCCAGGGCAGCTATAGCAAGAAGGATGTCGCAGACGCTACGACCAAGATCGAAAAGGCAATCGACGGCCTCAAGATGCGCCCCGTTGATGAGAAGAAGCTCATCAACACGCCCGAGAACCGCGAGAACGTCAAGGTGACCGGCTTCTCGAGCGAGGCCGACTATGAGGGCAGCAACGCCGTCAACGCTCTTGACGGCGATGAGCAGACGCTCTGGCACAGCGACTATGCTTATAAGACCGGTATGCCCCAGCACCTGACCGTCGACCTGGGCCGCGACTACGATCTCACCGACGTCACGTTCCTGCCGCGCCAGGACGGCGGCACGAACGGCGATATCTTTGAGGCCGAGGTGCTGGTCTCCGACACCGCCGACGGTTATGAGATGGGCACCGCCGCGTCGATGGGTACGTTTACCTTCGACAACGACGGCCGCGTGCTCACCGACCGTGGCGACTGGAAGCAGATGAGCTTTGGTGCCGCGCGCGGTCGCTACGTGACCGTCAAGGTGCTCCACGCCGGCGGTGGCAGCGTTGACGCCTACTGCAGCATGGCGGAACTCAAGTTCTACGGTGCGGCCGTTCCCGATCCGGTGGCGAAGGACGACCTCACTGCCGCGATTGAAAAGGTTGATGCCGAGGTTGCAGCCGGCGACCTTAAGGCCGGTGACTACACCGAGGCTTCCTGGACCGCGTTCCAGAACGCCTTGGCGAGCGCCCGCGCCATCCTGAGCGACGAGAACGCCACGCAGGACGAGGTCGACCAGGCACTCAAGGCGCTCGAGGATGCCCGTGACGCGCTCGAGAAGACCCCGGTGACCCCAGTTGAGAACCCGACCAAGAAACAGCTCAAGGCCCTGGTCAAGCAGGCGAAGGAGACTGACACCAAGGGAAAGACGGCCGAGTCCGTCAAGGCCCTGACGGATGCCATTACCTACGCCGAGGATGTCTTGGGTGATGAGAATGCTTCCGACACCCAGCTCCAGGCGGCTTATGACCAGCTCAAGCTGGCCATCGAGGGCCTTAAGGATGCCGACTCCGGCAACCAGGGCGGTTCGGGCAACCAGGGTTCCGGCAATGGCTCGAACGGCGGCAGCCAGGCGGGCAAGCCCGCAGGCGACAAGGCCCAGGGCGGCAAGAAGAACGGTTCGGCGATCCCCGTTACTGGCGATCAAACGGCGGCAACTGTCGCGACTGTCGGTGGCCTTGGAGCCATCATCGCTGCGATCGGTGCCTTCTTCCACCGTCGCAATAAGGCTGAGTAGTCCCAGCGACAACTAAGCAAACGTGCCCGCCGTCCCACCCAAGGACGGTGGGCACGCTTTTTTATTTCAGCTAACGTACGTCATGGCAATCCCCGGTAGGTCGAGGGGTGCTTTGCGGGCGGGCCAGGCTTTATCTGAACGACTTTGCGAAGCAACCGGAGTGAAGATAAAGCCTGGCCCGCCCGCAAAGCACCACGCAGACCGCAGGGACGGGAGCGGCTATACTACTCTCAGTAGTTAAGGGTCGCGGATTGGCCGCGTCGCCGCTCTCAACAGGAGGTCTTTGTTTATGGCAGATCAGAAGCCGGTTGTCGGGATCATCATGGGCTCCAAGTCCGATCTGGGCGTTATGGAAGGTTGCACCGCCGAGCTCGAGGCGCTGGGCGTGCCCTATGAGCTCGTGATTGCAAGCGCGCACCGCACGCCGGCGAAGGTCCATGAGTGGGCCTCGACTGCCGCCGATCGCGGTATCAAAGTGATTATCGCCGCCGCCGGCAAGGCCGCTCACCTGGGTGGTGTCGTGGCTGCCTTTACGCCGCTGCCGGTCATCGGCGTGCCTATGAAGACGAGTGACCTGGGCGGCATGGATTCGCTGCTGTCGATGGTGCAGATGCCTTCGGGCGTGCCCGTGGCCTGCGTTGCCATCAACGGTGCCAAGAACGCCGCCATCTACGCCACGCAGATTCTGGGCGCTTGCGACCCCGAGTACCGCAAGGTTATCGAGAAGATGAAGCAGGAGATGGCTGACGCCTAAGCGCTCTGCCAGTCCATTTGCAGCATAAGGAGAGCCATGTCCGACTATCAGGGAAAGCGTTTTTCGGCTTCTCAGATTCCCGATCCGTCGAAGCCGGGTGCTGCCCATGCGGCACAGCAGGGTCGGACATCCTCTCCTCAGCAGCCGCGAGCGGCGCGTCCTGTGACGCCGGCGACGCACCGACGCCAGGACGCGCCGGCGGCGTATCGCCCCTCGTCATATGGCACGGCAAAGAAGCAGGCCCGGACGACGAGGCAACCGAGCGGCGCGCCGTCCAGCTACACCGAGCCGCCGCGCAAAAAGCGCCGCTCCGTCATTCCCATTCTGCTCATCATCATCGGCATTGGCCTGATCGTTGCTGCGGCCGCCATCTTTATCAACGCGCAGATTGGCTACAAGCAGGCGAGCGAGTCGTATCAAAAAATCGAAAAGCAATATGTGAGCGACAAGGACGCCAGTGGCGTGCCAATTGTCGACTTCAATGCGCTGGCCCAGACAAATCCCGAGGTTGTGGGTTGGATTTACGCGCCCGGCACCAACATCAACTACCCCGTGGTGCAGACCAACAACAACTCCAAGTACCTCAACACGCTGTTCGACGGTACGGCCAATGCCTCGGGAGCCATCTTCCTGGATAGCGACGACACCGCGCCGGGCATGGTGGATCAGCAGACCACGATTTACGGTCATCATATGAACGACGGTTCGATGTTCAACGTGATTTCGGATACGACCGATCAGGCGACGTTCGACAGCATGGAATACGTGTACTACATCACGCGTGATGCGACGTATAAGTTGCGCCCGCTGGCGACCAAGGTGGTCGAGGACACGTATGCCAAGGCGCGCACGCCCAACTTTGAGGGCGATGACGGACTGAAGAATTACCTGTCCGAGATGCTCGACGGCGCCTCGGCCGTGGCGAGCGATGCCACCGATCGTGCCGCTTCGGCAACCAAGATCGTAACGCTTGTGACTTGCCGTTCGCTGTCATTTAGCAATACGCGCGCAGTCATGGTACTCACGCCGGTCGAGGAATAAGTGGTTCGAGAGTAGCTAAAAGAGCCCCGTCCCAAAAAGACTACCCTGGAAATCAAAAGGAGAAATGATGCTTGAAAGCGGCAAATCGATGCCTTCGGTTGATGCTTGGCTGCGCGAAGCCAAGGCCGATGCTTCGGCGGCTGATTGTGGGATGTACCTGACACACAACGGCGTGGTGCGTGCGACGCCTAAGTCCGAGGTGCGTGGGATCGAGACAAATGGTGTGGCGCCTGGACATAAGGTGGGCGGCATGGTGTTTGGCTTCGATGCCGAAAAGGTGCAGGCCGCTATCGAGGCAACGCGCGCGATGCCGGGTATCGGCTATGTGCGCGTGTGGCTGGCGAGTGGCGAGCTTACCGTGGGCGACGACATCATGCTCGTACTCATTGGCGGAGACATTCGCCCGCATGTCGTCGATGCGCTGCAGGCGCTCGTCGGTGCCATCAAAAATGAGTGTGTGAGCGAGGTCGAGCGCGAGGCGTAAGGCCGGCAGCAGCACTCGCCAACAAAAAGCCCGCTGGCAGTTCAATCAGTCTGCCAGCGGGCTTTTCTGTGCGTTGAAAAATCTCGGCATTGCGTGGCGCTACACGCGCGTCGCATCCTTGGGGCTCATGGTCATGCTCTGGAAGCGGTTCTCCATGTAATCGTTATCGAAATACTTGCCGTAGAACTGCGCGACGGGAATATCCGGCTCCGTGCCGTTGACGCGCTGGTACCAGTAGTCGAGCGACTGTAGCGTCATGACGCCGTCGACCAGCATAATGACGGTAAAGATGACGGTAGCCGAGTAGCGACTCTTCCACGGAATCATGTTGATGAGCTTGAGCAACCTCGGCAGCAGGAGCTTGATCCAGATGAGGCCACCCAGGCCCCACATGCAGGCAAACGGCGTGCATGTGCGTCCCCCGGTCAATACCGCGATGGGATCGGGCATGCCGAATAGCCTAATGTGTGAATAGCTCCACGACACCACGCCAAATGAGGTCTGCATAAACCAGCCTACAAACACCTCGAAAGCGCCGCCGATCAGGGCACTTACCAGGAAAATGATCAGAGGATTCTTTTTATAGAAGCGGTTGAGCGCCATGGTCATGAGCACCGCGCCAAATCCGTAGATGGGGCTAAAGGGGCCAAATAGCATACCGGCACGGTCCTGATAGACGCCGGGATCGACGACGACCATATGCCAGACTTCCTCGAGAATGAGACCTAACACGCTGCAGACGAAGAATACCCAGAACAGGTTGAAGTAGTTGAGCTTGATGTAGCCCTCGCCGGTTTCGTCGCGGCCGAGCATGCCCTCGGCGGCGGCGTCGCGGTCGAGCATCTCCTGCAGGCGGCGCTGCAGTTCGCGCTCCTGGCGAAGCGTAGGATCGACGGTGGCTGAAAGCGCGATGAGGATACCGAGCTGAATAGCGGGACGAAGCAAGAAGAGCCCGATACCTTGGAGCATCACGTCGACCAAAAGCTCGACGACGGTGAATGCAATAAGGATATAGGACAGGCGGGCGGCGTTGCGGCGCTGGTTTCTGATAAGGTCCAGGCCAAAGATGATCAGGATGACGGCACTTGCCGCAGAGAGCATGATGCCGGCGACGATGAGTCCAACCGCGACGAGCGTGTTGTCGCCGAGCTTGGCGGCGGCGTTGCCGTTAATGAGCGCGGTGATGACCTGCCACATAAAGGCGGCGACCGACGGGAGTGTGCCCACGCCGGACAGGATGCACAGGACGGCGTACACCTTAATGATGAGGGGAATCTTCTTGACCTCCGTGGCGCTGGGGACGCTGGGGTCGAGTTCGTTTCGATCCATACAGAACCTTTCTCGCTTTGTCCTAGGTTACAAGGATACGCCGCCAACCTGCCAAAAGACAGGACGAACGTCCCAATTGCAACAATGCAACCCTCAACGGTGGACGCGGCGGCCACCTGGGGGCGTGGGCGCTTGCACTGGACAGACCAATAAAATGTTTGGCCGCAAAACGGATTATTAGCTCGGTGGGCTTTTAAAAAGCGCTGCTCATGCGCGGGGGAGCGCGTCGCGCCGTGCGTATAATAAGGCGGGTAACGCCAAAATACGAGGCTCTGAGGGGATGCCATGTCTCAAGAAACCATCCGCGCGGCCGAGCGTGCCGCGGGACAGGTGAACGCCATGTCGACGTATGATCCGGACTCTGACCAGCTGCATGAGGAATGCGGCGTTTTTGGTGTCTGGGCGCCCGATCGCGACGTGGCTCGACTGACGTACTTTGGCCTGCGTGCATTGCAGCACCGTGGCCAAGAATCGGCGGGAATCGCCGTGGGTGACGGCGGCACGGTTATGGTTCGCAAGGACCTGGGCCTGCTCGACCGCGTGTTCTCCAATGCCGACTTGTCGACGCTCTCCGGTCAGCTAGCCGTGGGTCATGTGCGCTACGGCACCGCCGGCGCCAAGAGCTGGGAAGCCTCTCAGCCGCACCTCTCTACCATCAATAGTGTCATTATCGCGCTCGCGCACAACGGCACCCTCGTCAACACCGACGAGCTGCGCCGCCAGCTGATCGAGCTGGGCGTGCCGTTCCTCTCCAACTCGGATTCCGAGGTCGCGACCAAACTTATCGGCTACTTTACTCAGCGTACAGGCCATCTGCGCGAGGGCATTCGCAAGACCATGGAGCTTGTGCGCGGCGGCTACGCCATGACGCTCATCAACGAGCAGGCGCTCTACGCATTCCGCGATCCGCACGGCATTCGCCCGCTTGTACTGGGCAAGCTGGTGGACGAGGGCCTGGACCAGGCCGATGCCGCATCCGTTTCGCAGCTGCCGTCGCAGGACGGCGCCGCGACGGTCGACGCCACCACCCATGTCACCCGCGCCGGCGGCTGGGTCGTCGCCTCCGAGACCTGCGCACTCGATATCGTGGGCGCCGAGTATGTCCGCGACGTCCGTCCCGGTGAGATTTTGCGCATCAGCGCCGAGGGCCTTGTGTCCGAGCAGGGCGTGCCTGCCGCCGAAGAGCCTGCTAACTGCATCTTTGAGCAGGTCTACTTCGCCCGCCCCGATTCCATCATGAACGGCAAGAGCGTCTACGCCTGCCGTTATGACATGGGTCGTCAGCTGGCACATGAGGAGCCCGTCGAGGCCGACCTAGTCATCGGCGTGCCCGACTCCGGCCTGCCGCCCGCGGAGGGCTATTCGCACGAGAGCGGCATTCCCTTTGGCGAGGGCCTCATCAAGAACCGCTACGTGGGACGCACGTTTATCGAGCCCACGCAGGAGCTGCGTGCCATGGGCGTGCGTATGAAACTCAACCCGCTGCGCGACAACATCGAGGGCAAGCGCCTGGTTGTCATCGACGACTCCATCGTCCGCGGCACCACCATGGTGCAGCTCGTCAAGATGCTGCGCAACGCCGGCGCCAAGGAGATTCATATCCGCATCAACTCGCCCGAGGTCATCTGGCCGTGCTTCTACGGTATCGATACCGACGTGCAGTCGCAGCTCATCAGTGCCAACAAGACGGTCGATGAGATCTGCGAGTATATCGGCGCCGATTCGCTGGCCTTCCTTTCGGTCGAGGGCCTGCTGAAGGTCATGCCCAAGGGCGGCTACTGCGATGCGTGCTTTACCGGACGCTACCCCGTGGCGATTCCCGAGAGCTTTGGCCGCGATAAGTTCATGGAGGGCTTTAAGCCCCGCAACCTGGACAAGCCGCTGCACTTTGACGACGACGCCGTGGTCGAGAAATACGACGACCGCAGCTGGGAAGAGGAGCACGGCGAGGCCTAAAACCTGCCATGTGGGGACAGGTTTTTTTTGGTAGGTTTTACCTGCTGTTTTGTTGATATGACGGCGTGTGCTGTTATGGCGCGCGCCGAAATGAACGCAACTATGAGCACCGTTTGGCGCCCGCGCGGCGCCACGGTAATGGGAGAGGAAGGCTCAGATGAGCGACAGCAAGCATGTGACGTATGAGGACGCCGGCGTCGATACCGCCGAGGGCGGCCGCGCCGTCGACGCTATTAAGCAGATGGTCAAGGACACCAACCGCCCCGAGGTTATCGGCGGCATCGGTGGCTTTGGTGGCCTGTTCTCGGCCGCCGCGCTCAAGGATATGGAAGATCCGATCCTGATCAGCGGCACCGACGGCGTGGGCACCAAGCTCGTGCTCGCCCAGATTATGGACCGTCACGAGACGGTGGGCCAGGACCTGGTCGCCATGTGCGTCAATGACATTTTGGCTTCGGGCGCCGAGCCGCTGTTCTTCCTGGATTACGTTGCCATCGGTCACATTGAGGCCGAGCACATGGCAAAGATCATCAAGGGCGTGGCCGACGGCTGCAAGCTCGCGGGCTGCGCGCTCGTGGGCGGCGAGATGGCCGAGCACCCGGGCGTCATGGCCCCCGCCGATTACGACCTCGCCGGCTTTACCGTGGGTGTCGTCGACCGTCCCAAGATGCTCGACCCCGCGAACGTTCGCCCCGGCGATGTGATCCTGGGCCTGCCCTCCACCGGTGTGCACTCCAACGGATACTCACTCGTGCGCAAGGTTATCGGCGTTGACGGTATTAAGCCGGGCACGCCCGAGGCCGCCGCTAAGGCCGAGGAGCTGAGCCGTCCGCTCGAGAAACTCGGCGGCGCATCGCTGGCAGACGCCCTGTTGGCCCCCACGCGCATCTATGTCAAGCCGATTCTGGAGCTGCTGCGCGGTGGCGCTCCGGTGCACGCCATCGCCCACATCACCGGCGGCGGCATCACCGAGAACCTCAACCGCGCGCTCGCCGACGACGTCGACGCCGTGGTCACCCGCAACGGCGCCGAGATGGGTTGGGACGTTCCGCCCGTCATCACCTACGTGTCGCGCCAGGCCGAGCTCGCGCCCAACGAGGCATGCAAGACCTTCAACATGGGCGTTGGCCTGTGCCTGATCGTCGCCCCCGAGGACGAGGCTGCCGTGACCGAGGCCCTGGTCGCGCTGGGCGAGAAGCCGTTCCGCGTGGGCGAGTGCGTCGAGGGCTCCGGTAAGGTCGTGTACTCCGATGAGCGCTAACGAGCAGATGGCTGCTGCCGCGAGCCTGGGCTTTGTGCCCTACACCCGTCCGACCGGCACCGATACGGCCGAGCCGCTCAAGATCGGTGTGCTCATCAGCGGTTCGGGTACCAACCTGCAGGCGCTGATCGATCTGATCGCCGCCGGCAAGCTCAACGCTTCGATTGAGCTTGTGGTGTCGAGCCGTCCTTCGGCTAAGGGTTTGCAGCGCGCTGAGCGCGCGGGCATCCAGACGCTCACGCTGTCCAAGGATGTCTATGCCGACCCCATCGCCGCCGACGAGATCATCGCGCACGAGCTGCTCGAGCGCGGCTGCGAATATGTGGTCATGGCCGGTTACATGCGCATGGTGCACACGCCGCTGCTGGCGGCGTTTCCCAACCGCGTGGTCAACTTGCATCCGGCACTGCTGCCGAGCTTTACCGGCGCGCATGCGATCGACGATGCCTTTGCGCGCGGCGTCAAGGTAACCGGTGTGACCGTGCACTTTGCCAACGAGATCTACGACAACGGCCCCATCATCGCCCAGCGCGCGCTGGCTGTCGAGGAAGGTTGGGATGTCGACACGCTCGAGGAGCACATCCACGCGATTGAGCACGTGCTGTATCCCGAGGTCGTGCAAATGCTCGCCGACGGCCGCGTCCACGTGCTGGAGAGCGGCAAGGTCGCAATTGACGCGCCTCGCGGCTAGCGGCGCACAGTACAATTTAGCCGAGTAGTCAGGGTGGTCATTGGCGCCAAGGCGCGCGTGGCCACCTTTTGTTTTGGGTAGTCATCGGGGACGGTCTTTAACGACTAGGTGAGAGAGGTGAGCGCATGGCGGATAACGAAGCTCTGTTTACGCCTGAGCTGGTGTTTTTTGATTGGGGGTGTGCAACGCCGGATGAGGTGTTTGCGCGGCTCGAGGGCGAGCTTGCACCACGTGGCTACATTGCGTCCGGTTGGCTCGACGCCGTTCGCACGCGCGAGGATGCCTACCCCACGGGTCTTGCCATGCCGGCGGCAAACATTGCCATTCCGCATACCGATCCGGGGTTTGTGGCCAAGCCCTATATCGCGGTGGTGAAGCCCGCCGCGTCCGTGACATTTAACGCTATGGCTGGCATGGGCGCTCCGGTGCCGGCGCAGATCGTCATCAATCTGGGTATTGCCGAGCCAGGCGGCCAGGTCGAGGCCCTGCAGGCGCTCATGAACATCTTTATGGACGCCGATGCCGCAGCCGACGTGCTCGGCCAGACCACGCCCCAGGGCATGGTCGACGCCATCCGCCGCCACTTCTAAGGTGCCGGCTGCCAGAGCTGTCCCCTTTGCACCAAAATGGTGCAGATTAACCTGTCCCCAATGCACCAAGCGTGCCGCGGGGGCTGCGTTGTGACACAATGGCGTTTGTTCGATTCGTTATGCGAAAGGCCAACTATGGCAAATAAGAAAAAGAACCCCGCGCCCGAGCCGACGCCCGAGCAGCAGGCTCGCGCCGCCTCCAGTTCTCGCAAGAAGCAGCGCAAGACGTACGTGTCTAAGACCGTCAAGATTGTCCTGGTGGTTATTGGCGTGCTGGCAATGCTACTTTCCGTCTCGGCGATGGCGTGCTCCGGCCTTATGTCGCAGGCCGAGGATACCTCGGGCTACAAGCTGACCGGCGGTGTTGCTGCTACTATCAACGGCACCAACCTCACCGAGGACACCGTGACCAAGCAGATCATGAGCATGCGCACGTCCTACGGCTACACCAAGGACGAGGATTGGGCGCAGTATCTGGTTGACAACGACCTCACGCCCAAGAAGTACCGCAAGCAACTCATCGACTCCTACACGCAGCAGATTCTGCTTCAACAGGCACAGAAGGAGAACGGCGTGACGGTGTCGGATGAGGAGGTCGAGAAGGCTTGGAAGGACGCGTGCAAGAGCGCGGGCGGTGCCAAGGCCTTTAAGAAGACCCTCAAGACCTACGGCTATACCGAGGACACCTACAAGGACTCGCTCAAGGAGAGTCTGGCGCAGCAGAAACTCAAGGATGCCGTCGCGCCCACGAGCAAGCCCAAGGACAGCGAGATTGTCGATTACATCAACGAAAACCTGTCCAGCTACAACGACGCCCGCCGCTCGTCGAACATCCTGATCAAGGTTGATTCCGACGCCTCCGACGAGGACAAGGCCGCCGCCAAGGCCAAGGCGCAGGAGTGCCTGGACAAGATCAACTCCGGTGAGCTGAGCTTTGAGGACGCCGTTGAGCAGTACTCCGAGGACACAGGTTCCAAGGAGAAGAAGGGCGATGTGGGCTGGGATAAGCTCACCACCTTTGTCGACAGCTACCAGACGGCGCTCGAGGGGCTCAACAAGGGCGACGTGAGCGAAGTCGTCGAGTCGACCTATGGCTACCACGTCATCAAGTGCACCGACTACTTCCATGTCGATAATCAGGTTGATGACATCAACCAGGTGCCCAAGGCCATCAAGAAGTACGTTTCCAACGTGGTGAAGACGCAGGCGGCCAGCACCGCGTACAGCGAGTGGCTGGAGCAGTACAAGAAGGATGCCGACATCACCGTCAACCCCATGCCCAAGGACGTCCCGTATAACGTCAGCCTGAAGGGCGTCACCAAGAGTTCGACCGACGATTCGTCGACGACTGAGTAATCATGGGGCGGTGCTCGCGCGAGTGCCGCCCACCCTATTAGAGAGGATTTGCAGATGACCAACGAAGAGCTGCAGAAGGAAATGATCGCGGCCATGAAGGCCAAGGACAAGGTTCGCCTGTCTATCATTCGCCAGGTTAAGGCCGAGGTGAAGAACATCGAGGTCAACGAGCGCCGCGATGTGACCGAGGAAGACGTCAACAGCATGATCAAGCGTCTGATCAAGCAGACGAGCGAGACGCTGGAGATGTCCATCAAGGCCGGCACCGACCAGGAGCGTACCGACAACCTGACCGAGCAGGTCAAGATTCTGGAGAGCCTGCTGCCCGCGCAGGTTTCGGGTGAGGAGCTCGAGGCTCTGATCGAGCAGGTTATCGCCGAGCTGGGTGCCACGTCTAAGAAGCAGATGGGCCAGGTTATGGGTGCCCTGGGCAAGGCAACCGGCGGCAACTTCGACAAGCCGGCCGCAGCAAAGATCGTCGGAACCAAACTCGCGTAGGGGCCGAGCGGTACATAGTTGATGTTGAGGGGGCGTGACCATTGCGGTCGCGCCCCTTTTTGCTGGGCTGGGTACTCATTGGGGACAGACTTAAATGAGTGCCCAATGAGCGGGTACTCATTTAAGTCTGTCCCCAATGAATGGGTTAAAGGTTGCGGGTTCTTTACGGGAATGTAGTGTGGGCTACGGAAACGTGGTTCTTTCCGTACAATAGTTCAACTCGTGTAAACGCAGGGAAGGGACATTCATGGCAGACATGATCGAGATCAAGCATCTCAACAAGTACTTTGGCGACCTGCATGTGCTCAAAGATATCAACCTCACCGTCAAACGCGGCGAGAAGCTCGTAATGATCGGGCCTTCCGGCTCGGGTAAGTCGACGCTCATCCGTTGCGTCGATTATCTGGAGGAGCCCACGTCGGGCGAGGTCGTCATCGACGGTACGCCGCTCACCAAAAAGAACCACCTGGAGATGGCTCGCAAGTATAGCTCCATGGTGTTTCAGCAGTTCAACCTGTATCCCAACATGACGGTGCTGGGTAATCTGACGCTCGCGCCCATCAAGCTGCAAAAGAAGAGCAAGGAGGAGGCGACCGAGATCGCCATCGCCGCGCTCAAGCGCGTCGGCATGGCGCATAAGGCCGGCGAGTATCCGCAGAATCTCTCGGGCGGTCAGCAGCAGCGCATCGCCATCGCCCGTGCCCTGTGCACCAAGCAGCCCATCATCCTGTTTGACGAGCCGACCTCGGCGCTCGACCCCGAGATGGTCCAGGAGGTTCTGGACGTTATGATTGAGCTCGCGCAGGAGGACATCACCATGATCTGCGTGACGCACGAGATGGGCTTTGCGCGCCAGGTGGCCGACCGCGTCATCTTTATGGAGGACGGCCGCATTCTGGAGGAGGGCACGCCCGAGCACTTCTTCGATAATCCCGAGAACCCGCGCTGCCGCGAGTTCCTGTCCAAGATTCTGCACTAGGCGCGGTGATGGACATGACGGATATGACGAGGGCGGCCGTGTCGCGCCGTCACTTTTTGCAGCTGGCTGGCACCGGCATGCTCGCGCTGACGGGGACCGCGCTTACCGGTTGCGGCAACTCCACCAGCGGCGAGGACTCCGACAAGGGGTCCAAGCTTGCGGCCATCAAGTCGCGCGGCCATCTGAATGCCGGCGTTAAGAAGGACGTTCCCGGCTACGGTTATTACGACACCGCCAAGGACCGCTTTGAGGGCATGGAAGTCGATTTGTGCTACCAAATCGCCGCTGCCGTCTTTGGCGTGAGCTACAAGGAGGCCCGTGCCCAGGAGCTTGTCGAGTTTACCGACGTAACGCCCAAGACGCGCGGCCCGCTGATCGATAACGGCCAGCTTGACGTGGTCGCGGCGACCTACACCATCACCGACGAGCGCAAGAAGAGCTGGGATTTCTCGACGCCGTACCGCACCGACTACGTGGGACTCATGGTCAAGAAGCGTTCGGGCTTTACCTCGATTGAGGACCTGGACGGCAAGGTCATTGGCGTGAGCCAGGGTGCTACCACGCAGGGCCTGATCGAGCAGATGATTAAGGACAATGGCTTTAGCTGCAAGCCCGAGTTTAGGGCCTTTAGCGGCTATCCCATCATCAAGAGTTCGCTCGATGCCGGCAATATCGACGTCTTTGCCATGGACCGCTCCACGCTGGCCGGTTACATGAACGAGACCGTTGAGCTGCTGCAGCCCGAGGTCAAGTTTGGCGAGCAGGGCTACGGCGTGGCGACCAAGAAGGGCTGCGACCTTTCGGCCGTGGTCGATCAGGTGATTTGCGATCGCCTGGCCGACGGCTGGCTCGACCAAGAGGTCAAGACCTGGGGTCTTGTATAGGCGCATCGTCCAAGGAAGGAATCAAATGCTCGAAGGATTATTTGACGCCGACCGTTGGTCGACGACATTTCAAAACATGGGGCCCTTCTGGGAGGGCTTTGGCGTGACGCTGCAGGTGGTCGTTGCCGGCCTGCTGCTGTCGCTGGTGCTGGGCACGCTGCTGGGCGTGTTCTCTACCACTCGCTCGCGCGTGCTGCGCGCCATAAGCCGCGTGTACGTGGAGTTTTACCAGAACACCCCGTTGCCCGTGCAGGTGCTCTTTATGTACATGGCCGGTCCGCAGTTTTTGCAGGCCATAACCGGTGCCGACCAGCCGGTGCGCATCGCGCCGTTCGTACTGGGCTTCTTGGGCGTGGGCCTGTATCACGCGGCCTACATTTCGGAGGTCATCCGCACTGGTATCGAGGCAGTTCCGCGCGGTCAGATGGAGGCGGCCCAGAGCCAGGGCTTCACCCGTGCGCAGGCGTACTGGTACATCGTGCTGCCCCAGACATTCAAGATCATTCTGCCACCGCTGTGTAACCAGGCGCTCAACCTGGTCAAGAATACGTCGGTGCTGGCGCTTGTGGCCGGCGGCGACCTTATGTACCGTTCCGACAACTTTGTGAGTCTGTACGGTTACCTGCAGGGATACATCGTCTGCTGCCTTATGTACTTCATCATCTGCTTTCCGCTCGCCATACTGGTGCAGTGGCTCGAGCGCCGCTCCAAGGAGCGTCCGCGCGGTGTGAGCCTGGCCGAGCTGGGGCTCGACAACGTAGAGGAGGCCTAGCGCATGGAAATCTTCAACGCGACCAACCTGCTCTACATTTGGGGCGGCTTTGTTAAGACGATCGAGATCTCGGCGCTGTCGATCTTTTTCTCGCTCATCTTTGGCACGGTACTGGCGCTCGTTAAAAGCTATGCGCCCCGCCCGTTCCGTATTTTGGTGAGCGCCTATATCGAGCTGTTCCGCTGCACGCCAAACCTGCTGTGGATCCTGTTTATCTACTTTACGGTGCAGGGTTTGGACATTGTGATTTCGACCATCGCTTTTACGCTGTTCACCAGCGCTGTTATGGCCGAGATTGTGCGCGGCGGCCTCAACTCGATTCCGCGCGGCCAGTTTGAGGCGGCGCAGAGCCAGGGCTTTGGCTTCTTTGCCACCATGCGCTACATCATTCTGCCGCAGACATTTAAGACGATCATTCCGGCGCTGTTTAGCCAGTGCACGACTGTCATTAAGGACAGCTCGTATCTTTCGGGCATTAACGTGGCCGAGCTCATGTACACGGCAAACGTCGTGATGGCCCATGCGATCGACCTGTCGCAGGTGCTTATGCTCTACGGCCTGGTGTTTGCGATGTACTTTGTGCTCAACTTTGGTATCTCGCTGCTGGTTCGCGCATATCAGAGGCGAATGGTGGCAGCGTAGAATGTGGCAAAGGGACAGTCCCTTTGTCACATAGAGAAAGGAATCGCGATGAGCGATCTGGAGAATAAGAAGAGTCCTGTGGTCATTACCATCGCGCGCGACTTTGGCGCCGAGGGCCACGAGATTGGTCGCATGCTTGCCGACGAGTTGGGGATTCCGCTGTACGATAACGAGCTGCTGGTACGTGCGTCGCTGCGCGCGGGCGAGTCGCTCGACAAGATGGCTGCCTATGACGAGCGTTTGGCCGTGGAGAACATGGCGTTTCTGCCCGACCGCTACGATGCCCGTTCGTACTCGGACAAGTTGTTCCAAAAGATGAGCCAGGTGATTTTGGACCTGGGCGAGACCGAGAGCTGCATTATCGAAGGCCGCCTGTCCGATTACCTGTTGCGTAATAACCCCAACCACATTGCCGTGTTGGTGACCGCTCCCTTTGAGGACCGCGTCGAGATCGTGCGCAAGAAGCGTGGCCTTAATAAAAAGAAGGGCGCCAAGCTGGTCAAGCAGCAACAGAAGGCGCGTGAGGCGTTCTATAAGCGCTACAGTGCCGGAAAGTGGAAGATGACGAGCGGTAAAGACATCGTCGTCAACCGCGCCAAGCTGGGCCGCGAGGGTTGCAAAGACGTTATTGCCGCAGCCTACCGCTACAAAGTAGCGCAGCTCGAAGACTAACCGACCAAAAACCACCACAAAGGGGACAGGCACCTTTGTGGTGGTCGGTCGACTGGCATAGAAAAAGTCCCCGCCGGGCGTGTGCTCGACGGGGACTTTGCCGTTTGGTGGCTAGCGCTGTAGGTGATTACTCGCCCAGCAGGCTCTTGGTGATGGAAGCGGCGGCCTTCTTGCCGGCGCCCATCGCCAGAATGACCGTAGCGGCACCGGTGACGATGTCGCCGCCGGCCCAGATGCGGGGATCGGTGGTCTGGCCGGTCTCCTCGTCAGCGACGATGTAGCCCCACTTGTTGAGCTCCATCTTGCCGCCGATCTTGGCAGCGAAGGGGTTGGCGTTGGTGCCGATAGCCGAGATTGCGACGTCGCAGGGAATCTCCTCGATGGCGCCCTCGATGGGCACCGGGCGACGACGGCCGGACTCGTCAGGCTCGCCGAGCTCCATCTTCTGGACCTTGACGGCGCACACGGAGCCGTCCTCGCCAGCGACAAACTCGAGCGGGGAGACGAGCGGCAGAACCTCGACGCCCTCGGCCTTAGCATGGTGCAGCTCGGCGCGACGGCAGGGCATCTCGTCCTCGGTACGACGGTAGGCGATGATAGCGTGCTCGGCGCCCAGACGCTTGGCGGTACGGACGGCGTCCATAGCCACGTTGCCGCCACCAAAGACGACGACGTTCTTGCCGTGCTTGGTGGGGGTGTCGTACTCGGGGAACTTGTTGGCCTTCATCAGGTTCACGCGGGTGAGGTACTCGTTCGCGAAGAAGACGTTGGGCAGGTTCTCGCCGGGGACGTTGAGGAACTTGGGCAGGCCAGCGCCGGTCGCCACATAGATGGCGTCGAAGCCCTGCTCGAACAGCTCCTCGGCCGTGGCCATGTTGCCCACGACGGAGTTGTACTCAAACTTGACGCCCATGTCCTCCAGGCCGTCAATCTCGCGCTTGACGACCGCCTTGGGCAGACGGAACTCGGGGATGCCGTAGACCAGCACGCCGCCGCCGGTAAAGAAGGCCTCAAAGACGGTGACGTCAAAGCCATTGCGGGCGAGCTCGCCGGCGCAGGTGATGCCGGACGGGCCAGAGCCCACGACGGCGACCTTCTTGCCGTTCTTGGGAGCCATCTTGGGCGTGGAGGCGAGCTCGGGGCGGTCACCCAGGAAGCGCTCGAGCTGGCCGATGGCCACGGGCTCGGACTTCTTACCACGGATGCACTTGCCCTCGCACTGATTCTCCTGCGGGCAGACGCGGCCGCAGATGGCGGGAAGCATGGAGTCCTCGCGGATGGTATCGAGAGCGCCGCCGAAGTCCTTCTCGCGGATCTGCTCGATAAAGCGGGGGATGTTGATGTTGACGGGGCAGCCCTCAACACAGAACGGCTTCTTGCAGTTGAGGCAGCGCTCGGCCTCGGCCAGCGCCATCTCCTCGGTGAAGCCCTTGTCGACGGGGCGGAAGTCGCAGGCGCGCTCGGCAGCCGGCTCCTCGTTATCGGGGGTGCGGGGCGACTTCATATCGGCAACGAAACGACCGTTAACTAGTGGCATGCGCAGCTCTTTTCCTCATAGGCCTTGAGGGACGCGCCCTCTTCGGAACGGTAAGCGGCCTGGCGGGCACGAAGGTCATCCCAGTCGACCAGGGTGGCATCGAAGTCGGGGCCGTCGACGCAAGCGAACTTGGTCACGCCGCCCACCTCGACGCGGCAGCAGCCGCACATACCGGTGCCGTCAACCATGATGGGGTTGAGCGACGCGGTGATGGGGGTGTCGTACTTCTGGGCGGTGAGGGTCGAGAACTTCATCATCGGAACGGGGCCGACGCAGAAGACCTGGCTCACGGCCTTGTCCTGCAGCAGGCGCTCCAGCGGAGCGGTGACAACGCCCTGCTCGCCGTAGGAGCCGTCGTCGGTGGTGATGTGGATGTGGTCCTCGTCGAGGAGCTCGCGGAACTGGTCCTCCATGAGCAGGAGGTCCTTGGTGCGGGCGCCCATGATGGCGTGCACCTCGTGGCCGGTCTCGACCAGGTGCTTGGCGACCGGGAAGGCAATTGCCAGGCCGACGCCGCCGCCAATGACGGCGCAGGGGCCCTCGGCCATCTCGGTGGGAACGCCCAGCGGGCCCACGACGTCGCGCAGCGACTCGCCGGCCTCGTAGGTGGAAAGCATCTCGGTGGTCTTGCCGATCACCATGAAGATGAACTCGACCCAGCCCTCGTCACCGTTCCAGCCGGCCAGGGTAAACGGGACGCGCTCGCCCGTCTCGTTGGCGCGAACCATGAGGAACTGTCCAGCGTGCGCATGCTTGGCGATTGCGGGCGCCTCGATGCGGAACTTGAACACCTTCTCCGAGAACTGCGTCTTCTCCAGGATCTTATACATAGAACCCCTCTCTTGTTAGGGCCGCCGAACCGTGCCTCCACGGAAATGGACGGTAGCCCGAATAAAACCGTACGCGCACAGGCGTTGTGCAGACATACGGTGCAAATTATACCCTCATGGACATGTCACTTACGTGTGTCTTCGGCGGTTGGGAGCAGGGTTTATCCACTTTGACCTACCAAAGGGGGAGAGGTTTATTTTGGTCGGTTTTATCAGGTAAAACGGCAAATGGGGCCGGCCTCGGGTTGCGATGAGGCCGGCCCCATTTGGGGTGCTATGCATGTATGTCGGCGCGCGGTTGATTGCGATGCCGCAACTGGGGCGTTTCCGCAGGTAAAACCTGCCGAAATAAACCTGTTCCTAAATGATAGGTTTTAGTGCTTGCCGTTGGCGGAGGCGGCGCCGTTGACGTGGTCGCGGGCATAGATCACGCCGTGCACGATTGCCAGACCGGCGGCATCTGCGGCGCGGGCGCAGGTGTCCTGGAAATCCTCGGCCTCGCGGGCGCGCAGCTGCTTAAGAACGTAGTCGGCGACGGCCATCTTGCCGGGAGGGTTGCCGATGCCGGTGCGGATGCGGCTGAAGTCGCGGCTGCCCATCTTGTCGATGATGGAGCGCAGGCCGTTGTGACCGGCGTGGCCGCCGCCCACCTTAACGCGGACGTCGCCGGCGGGAATGTCGAGCTCGTCGTGAATCACGAGCAGCTCCTCGGCCTTGATCTTGTACTCGCGGCAGAGTTTGGAGATGGGCCCGCCCGAGGTGTTCATGTACGACTGCGGCTTGACCAGTACAATCTGGCGCTTGCCGCCCTCTTCCTCGGGATCGTTGATGTTGATGAGCGCGACCTCGGCGCCTGCTTGGTTTTTCCAGTACGTGACGCCGGCCTGACGGGCCAGCTCGTCGATTGCTTTGAAACCAGCGTTGTGACGGGTCTCGGCATACTCCTCGCCAGGGTTGCCAAGTCCGGCAACCATGCGAATCTTAAGCGGCTGTGCAGCTGCCATGTTTGTCCTCCGTTACGTAAATAGTTCAATCAACGACAAAGGCTACCACGCCCGCCGAATGCGAGGCTTTGCTTCAGCGAAATCCCACCAGACAAAAGCACGGCCGCGGCAGAGCGAGCCGCCGGAACAGAAGAAACCCCCGCGCGACCTTTGCGAAGCAAGGGGGAGCGCGGGGGTTTCTTCTGTTCCGGCGGCGATGCGCCGGGTTGCAAGGACGATGCGACTACAGCGCGAAGTCGCCGCCGACGAGCGTGGAGACGGGCTCCTCGTGGTAAACGGCGGAGATGGCCTGAGCGAACTCCTCGGCGACCGAGATGGTCTTGATCTTGCCGCCGACCTCGACGGGAATGGCGTCGGTGACGACGCACTCGACGATCGGGGCGTCGTTCAGGCGCTCGATGGCCGGACCGGAGAAGATGCCGTGGGTGGCGCAGACGTAGATGTCGCCAGCGCCCATAGCCTTGAGCTCCTTGACGTTGGCGCACAGGGTGCCAGCGGTGTCGATCATGTCGTCGTTGATGACACAGGTCTTGCCCTTGATGTCACCGATGATGCCCATGACCTCGGCGGCGTTGTGGCGCGGACGGCCCTTGTGGGCGATGGCCAGGTCGCAGCCGAGCATGTCGGACAGCTTCTTGGCGGCCTTGGCACGACCCACGTCGGGGGAGACGACAACCAGGTTGTCGGTGTCGAAGTGCATGTCGTTGTAGTACTGGCCAAACAGCGGCAGTGCGGACAGGTGGTTGACCGGGATATCAAAGAAGCCCTGGATCTGACCCTGGTGCAGGTCGAGGGTGATAATGCGGTCGACGCCGGCGCGCTCGAGCAGGTTGGCGACGAGGCGGGCGGTGATGGGCTCGCGCGGGCCGGCCTTGCGGTCCTGGCGGGCATAGCCGTAGTGGGTGATAACGGCGGTGATGGAGCGGGCGGATGCGCGCTTGGCAGCGTCGGTGGCGATGAGCAGCTCCATGAGCATGTCGTTGACGTTGCCGCCGGCCACGGACTGAATCAGGAAGACGTCGGCGCCGCGGACGGTCTCGTCGTAGCGGGCGTAAATCTCACCGTTGGCGAACTGCTTTAGCGTAAGGCCCGAAAGCTCGACCCCAAGGTACTCAGCGATCTTCTGAGCGAGGGGACGGTTGGAGGAACCGGAATACACGCGGATGGACTTGCGCATATTCTCCGACTTCTCGGGATCATTAATCGGCATTACCCTTCTCCTTTATACATCGAATGCCATATAGATGCCTTTTTGCATTGTAACCGTGCGGCGGGGTTAATCGGGTCTTGATAACGTCTTTACCGTCAACGGACACGAACCGACCACTCATCCGGTCACGCAGGTCACGATAGAAAAAGGAGCCGTCCCCATGGAACAGCTCCTTTTGTGCTTGGCAAAGCGTTATGCCTCGTCGTCCTCGTGCAGACGGCGGCGATAATCGGCGGCCCAGCCCTCAATATTTACCTGACGGGCGCGGCCCAGACCGAGTGCGTCGGCCGGAACCGGCTCGGTGATGACGGAGCCGGCGGCCACGAGCGCACCGTCGCCAATCTGAGCGGGCGCGACCATCATGGTGTCGGAACCGATGAAGGCATCCTTGCCGATGACGGTCTTGTGCTTGTGGACGCCGTCGTAGTTGCAGGTGATGGAGCCCGCGCCTACGTTGACGCCGGAGCCCATGGTGGTATCGCCGATGTAGGACAGGTGGGGCACCTTGGAGCCCTCGCCGATCGTGGACTTCTTGATCTCCACGTGCGTGCCGGCCTTGGAGCCGTCGAGCATGTGGGTGCCCGGGCGCAGGTAGGCGCGCGGGCCGCAGTCGACGCCGTTCTCGATGACGGCCTCGATGGCGATGGTCTCATCGATGATGCAGCCGCTGCCGACGGTGGTGTCGGTGAGGCGGCTGTTGGGGCCGAGCTGGCACTCTTCGCCCACGGTGACGTGGCCGATCAGATGCGTCTGCGGCCACACGACGGTGTCGCGGCCGATGACGGCATCGGGGCCGATCCAGGTCTGCGTGGGGTCGATGAAGGTAACGCCCTCGGCCATCCAGTGCTCGTTGATGCGGTCGCGCGCGATGGCGGTGAGTTGCGCGAGCTGGATACGGCTGTTGACGCCCAGGCCGTCGCGGTAGTCATCGCAGTGGAAGATGGAGACCGCCTGGCCGTGGCCTTTGAGGATCTCGAGCATGTCGGGCAGGTAGTACTCGGACTGCGCGTTGTCGTTGCCGATCTCATTGATGTGGGCGGCGAGCTGCGCGCCGTCGAAGGCGTAGCAGCCGGCGTTGCACTCGAGCAGCGTGGCGGCCTGCTCGGGCGTACAGTCCTTCTGCTCGATGATGCGCTCGATCTGGCCGTCGGCACCCAGCTTGATGCGGCCGTAGCCAAAAGGATCGGGCGGGGTCATGGTCATGACGGTGCAGGCGAGCTTGCCGGTGGCGACGGTCTGTGCGAACTTGGCGACGGTGTCGGCGGTGATGAGCGGCAGGTCGCCGTTGAGCACGACGACCGGGCCTTGTGTGATGCCGCAGGCCTCGAGCGCGACCTTTACGGCATGGCCGGTGCCCAGGCGCTCGGTCTGCTCGACGCACTCGACCTTGGTGGCGCTGCTGGCGTAAGCGCCATCGATGAGGGCGCGCATCTCGTCGGCGTGGCTGCCGATGACGACCACGACGCGGCTGCAGCCGGCCTTGATGGTGGCGTCGACGATCCACTGAACCATGGGCTTACCCAGGATCTTGTGCGAAACCTTGCAGTGGTTCGACTTCATGCGGGTGCCCTCGCCGGCGGCGAGGATAATTGCGGTTGCGTCCATGTGATCTCCTGTTACGTTATAGAGACGTGTGTTTGGAAACGATACACGGCGCAATATGATACCGCAGGCATATGATGAGCGCGTAGCGATTGGTTTGCGGCGGTTGAGGCTTGCGCCGCCGGCGTGGCGTTTGCGCCGCTCGCGGGCGGCGTTGGCGGTATTGCGGAGCTGTCGTTTGAGCGAGGGGATGGGGGTGCCCATGGATATCATGCGAGAGGAGTTTGGCGGCGAGCCCGTCGCGGCATTCTCGATGTCGCATCCGGCGGTGCCGGCACTCTATATAGTGCTGACGCTGGGGCTCACCATGTTCTCGATGCAACCGGTGCTGATCGCGCTGTCGCTTGCGGGCGGGCTGGCGTATGGATTTGCGATGCGTGGGGCTGCCCGCACGCTGGGCGCACTTCGCTGGCAGCTGCCGGTGATTTTGATTATCGCGCTGGTCAATCCACTGTTTAGCGCTTCGGGTTCGACGGAGCTGTTTCGTATTGGCATGCGTGCGGTGTATCTAGAGAGCATGGTTTACGGCCTGTGCATGGGCGGGCTGTTTGTGGCGAGCGTGCTGTGGTTTGAGGCCGCGGCGTCGATGCTCGAATACGACAAGGTGCTCGCGCTGTTGGGCAACGCTGCGCCGGTGATCGCGCTCATGATTTCGATGTGCATGAGGCTTATCCCGCAGTTTTTGCGCCGCGGTCGTACGGTGCTGGCGGTGCAGGATGCGATTGACGTGCCGGGGCGCGCGCCGGCCGATCCCGTGCGCTCGCGTCTGCGGGCGTCAAGCGTGTTGATGGGCTGGGGCATGGAAGATTCGCTGGATCGCGCGGATGCCATGCGCTCGCGCGGGTGGGGTGCTGCGTCGCGCCGTACGACGTACGCGCGGTATCGACTGGGGCGCAGCGACGTTGCCGCGCTGGTCGGGCTCGCGGTGTTTGGTGCCGCCGCGGTGGCGGTGGCATGGACCGCGACAACGCAGTATTCGTTTTACCCGCAGCTTTTGGTGCCCGCGCCGTGGCTAGGCTATGCCGTGTACGCTGCCTGGATGGTGCTGCCCTGCGTGTTGCATACGATCGATGAGAAGAGGTTCGGCTGATGGCTCGGTTGGATAGTGGCCCGGTGTCGGGCGCGGCGTGCGGCCCGGATGTGCCGGCAATTGAGGTGCGGAGCCTGAGCTTTGCCTACCCCGGGGCTGATGCTACGGTGCTCGAGGGGCTCGACTGGTCTGTTCCCCAAGGTGCATTTGCGCTGCTTGTTGGCGGTACCGGATCGGGTAAGTCGACGCTGCTGTCGCTGCTCAAGCCCGAGATTGCTCCGGCGGGCGAGCGCACTGGCGATGCGCGCGTGCTGGGCGAGAACGTTGCCGACATGGACGTGCGCGCGTCTGCGGAGCGCGTGGGCTACGTGTTCCAGGATCCCGAGAACCAGATTGTGTGCGAGACCGTGTGGCACGAGATGGCGTTTGGCCTGGAAAACTTAGGCATGTCGCGCGACGAGATGCGCCGCCGTGTTGCCGAGACCAGCTATTTCTTTGGTCTGGAGGACTGGCTTCATCGCGATACCGATACGCTTTCGGGTGGCCGCAAGCAGCTGCTGTCGCTTGCCGCCGTCTTGGCGCTGCGTCCGCGTGTGCTGCTACTCGACGAGCCCACGTCTCAGCTCGATCCCGTTGCCGAGAAGAATTTTCTGCACGCGCTGTTTCGCGTGAACCGTGAGCTGGGCTGCACGGTTGTTGTGGCTACGCATCAACCGCGGCCGATGCTCGAGTATGCGACGTGTGCGTACCGGATTGAGGACGGTCGCGTGCGCGACGTGGCGGATATGGCTTCTTTGGGACGCCGAGAATCGCTGTTTTCCGATGACATGTTGGGGTGGGGTGCCATCCGATGTGCAAAAAACGGAGTATTCAGCAGGCGTGAGGACAATTTGGGCTTTCTGGAGCCGCCCCGGGATGTATCGAGCGCGAAAAAAAGTTCGAAATTGGACAAATCGTCCGAATTTGTGGCGCAAACGTCGCTCGAGAACGGCTCGGAAGCCTTCCCGCGCACGGATGGAAGCAGAATACTCCAAAAAATGCACGGCGGGCCGGCTACCACCCTGTCGGAAGGCTGGTTTCGCTACGATCGCGCGGGCGGTTGGGTGCTGCGCGGGCTCGATGTGACGTTTTCGGCCGGCGCGGTGCATGCGATTGTGGGCGGTAACGGCTGCGGCAAGTCGACGATGCTCTCGGTGCTGGCCAAGACGGCTAAGCTGCAGCGTGGCCGCATGGTGCGTGGGACGGCCTCGGCGGCACTGCTGCCACAGAATCCCAAGGCATTGCTGGTCGCCGAAACGGTGCGCGACGAGCTGATGGAATGGGCTTCGACCTGCGGATATGACGAGAGCTTGGCGCGGGAGCGTGCGGCGCAACTGGGACTGGACGGCTTGGAGACGCGTCACCCGTACGATCTTTCGGGCGGTCAGCGCCAGCTGCTTGCGTTGGCAAAGCTGCTGTTGATTGGTCCGGAGCTGCTGCTGCTTGATGAGCCCACCAAGGGCCTTGATCTGGCAAGTCGCTGCATTATCGCCCGGGCCCTGCGCGAGCATGCGCAGGCCGGCGGCACCGTCATCATGGCCACGCACGACTTGGACTTTGCCGAGCAGGTGTCCGACGACGTCGCCATGATGTTCGACGGCGAGATCGCCTGCATGGAGCCCCCGGCAGATTTCTTTGCCGACAACGTGTTCTACAGGGCGTGATGGGATGACGGATCATCGCGCCTCGCGCCTACTCACAAAAATGGAGATTCCGCTGCTCCTGGCGGTGCCGGCAGCGATGACTGCGGCGTTACTGGTGGGCATTGAGCAGGCGGCGCTTGCCATGCTGGTTGTAGTGGCATTCGTGCTCGCACTGTTCTTTGCGGGCTATGAGACATCACGTCCAGGCCTGCGCCAGATCATGCCCACGCTGGTGCTGGCGGCGCTGGCCGCGGCGGGGCGCATCCTGTTTGGGCCCATTCCCGATTTTAAGCCCGTGAGCGCTATCGCCATTATCGCGGGTGCGACACTTGGCCGTCGCAATGGTTTTATGGTCGGCGCGTTGGCAGCGCTGACCAGTAATTTCTTTTTTGGACAGGGCATGTGGACGCCGTGGCAGATGTATGCCTGGGGTCTGGTGGGCTATATCGGTGGCGCACTGGCGCATGCGGGCGCGTTTGATCGCGCCGATGGAACCGTGCGAATGCCGGCGCTGTTGGCGTATGGCTTTGCCTCGGGCTTGCTGTATGGCGTCGTGATCAACGCGTATGACATCATCGGTTTTGTGCAGCCGCTCACCTGGGCAGGCGCCGTAGCGCGTCTTGCTACGGCGGTGCCGTTCGATATTACGCACGGCCTTGCGACCTGTGTGTTTTTGGCCGCCTTGTACAAGCCCTGGTGCCGTCGCATCAACCGCGTCGTCGTGAAATACGGACTGTAGGGCTAGTTGCGCCGAGGCGGGAATCAATACTGCTAAAGTGCCATTTTAAAACTATGCCGGTTTACGGGGCTAGATTAGCACAGGCAGACCATACCAGTTTTTTCCGAAATAGAGCAAGCCGTTCACCTGCGGTTTTATTATCTCGGAATTGTGTATGGTTGGGGGTTCGCGATTCAGCCCCGTAAACCGGCATAGTTTTGGAATGGCCGGCTGATACGACGGGCATCGTGGCCCCCAGAGAGCCAAATTGATCCATTTTCTTCCGTCTCCAGATGTCCCCAGGAAATCAGTTGACGGCGCTTGCCACGAAACTGGCCCATCTACTACGTTTAGCTTGATACCCCCGACCATGACCGCGTTTTATGAAAAACCGCAGGCTTTCTACCTGCGGTTTTCTTTTTGCGTTGTTCGCTGTGGTTGAGGGTAGTGGCTTAAACGTAGTAGATGGGCTGGTTTCGTGGCGGACGGGGTCACGCGGGCGCCCTTGCGTGGGCAAAAGTGATCCGTATTCCTTCGTCCCCGGGGGATCATTTGGGGGCTAGAGCTCTAGCGTGAGGGTGACAGGGCAGTGGTCGCTGCCGAAGATGTCGCCACGGATACCGGTGTCGCGAACGTTGGCGGCGATTGCGTCGCTTACCAGGAAGTAGTCGATGCGCCAGCCGGCGTTGTTCTTGCGGGCATTAAAGCGATAGCTCCACCAGCTGTAGACGCCCTCGACGTCGGGGTTTGCCGCGCGCCAGGTATCGGTAAACCCGGCGTTGAGCAGCTCGGTAAACTTGCCGCGTTCTTCGTCCGAAAAGCCGGCGTTGCCGCGGTTGGACTTGGGGTTCTTAAGGTCGATCTCCTCGTGTGCCACGTTAAAGTCGCCGCAAGTTACGACGGGCTTGCCGGTCTCGCGCTCAAGCGCGCTCAAAAAGCCGCGGTAGGCATCGTCCCAGGCCATGCGCACATCGATGCGCGCGAGTTCGTTTTGCGCGTTGGGCGTGTAGACATCCACAAACCAAAACTTGTCGAACTCGAGCGCACAGACGCGGCCCTCGGTTGCGGCTTGGGCGACGAGCTCGGCCGCCTCGCCCTCGCCGGCGTAGGGTAACAGCGCGTCGGCGTGCAGCACGCGCAGCGGTTCCTGGCGGCTAAAGACCGCAGCGCCCGAATAGCCTTTACGCTCGGCGTAGCTCCAGATTTGGTGATAGCCAGGCAGATCGATATCGACCTGGCCCTCCTGCAGCTTTGTCTCCTGCAGCGCCAAGATATCGACGTCGAGTTCTTGCGCGATCTGAATAAAGCTCGGGTCCTTTTTGAGCACGGCGCGCAGGCCGTTAACGTTCCACGAGGCGAAAGTGTAAGTCTGAGGCATGGTGTCCTTTCGACGGGGTTGGCAGGCTTAAGATTAGCGCAACAGGGGCGGGGTGGGCTCCGCGCATGCTGACTTAAAGGCTGCATGCTGGGACGTCGCCCAACGCTGTCCGACTAACAAGGACGGAGGACTCATATGACGCAGGCAATATCGGACCCCAGGCAGGCCTCCGCCGCGCTGGCGGATCTGTTTGACACCCACAAGCGCGTGGTCTTCTTTGGCGGCGCGGGTGTTTCCACGGCAAGTGGCATCCCCGATTTCCGCAGCGTGGACGGCCTGTATCACCAGCAGTTTGCCTACCCGCCCGAGACTATGCTCTCGCATAGCTTTTACGAGGCGCATCCGGCCGAGTTCTTCGACTTCTACCGCACCAAGATGATTGCGCTTGGCGCCAAGCCCAACCGCTGCCACACCAAGCTGGCCGAGCTGGAGCGAGTCGGCAAGCTCGATGCCGTGGTGACGCAAAACATCGACGGCTTGCATCAGATGGCGGGCTCGCAGCGCGTGTTTGAGCTGCACGGGTCGGTCCATCGCAACATTTGCCAGTCGTGCGGCGCGGTCTATAGCGCCGAGTGGATTTGCTCGCGCGAGCACGAGGATGCCGCGGGCGTGCCCGCGTGCCCCGCGTGCGGCGGGCGCATTAAGCCCGATGTGGTGCTCTACGAGGAGCCGCTCGATGAGCATGTGCTGACCGGTGCCGTTGCCGCCATCGCCGCGGCCGATGCCCTCATTGTGGGTGGGACCTCGCTCGTGGTGTATCCGGCGGCAGGCCTTACGCGTTACTTTACCGGCGATACGCTGGCCATATGCAACCTTGCTCCCACCGATCAGGATGCAAATGCCGACCTGCTGATTTCTTGCGACATCGCGGCCGCGTTTGCGTTCTAGCCCGCGCGCGCGGATACAATAGAAAGACTGAGTGCAAAGCGACCCCGCCGCCAGCTCCCCAAGCTCGGCGGCGTGGGCATTTTAGGAGGATGTTCATGGCGAACGACAGCAAGACATGGCGGTGCGGAAAGTACGAGCTCAGCTTTGACCGTCCGCGCATCATGGGCGTCCTCAACGTGACGCCCGATTCGTTTAGCGACGGCGGGGAGCACTTCGACCCCGATGCCGCCATCGAGTACGGCCTGGCGATGCTCGATGCCGGCGCCGACATCATCGACGTGGGCGGTGAGTCCACGCGCCCTGGTTTTACCCCGGTCAACCCCGACGAGGAGGCTCGCCGCGTGCTGCCCGTGGTGCGCGCGCTGGCCAAGGAGGGCGCCATCGTCTCGATCGACACGCGTCATGTGGCGGTTGCCAAGGCGGCCGTGCGCTGCGGCGCCTCGATCGTCAACGACGTGACCGGCTTCACCGATCCCAAGATGGTCGAGTTTGTTAAGACGAGCACCTGCGGCGTCATCGTGATGCATGCCGGCGAGGTCGCCGCGCCCACCCGCACGCACGCAACGGTGCAGCTCGATACCTCGGCAGCGGCGTTTGTTGCCGAGAAGGCGCGCGAGGCGGCTGCCGAGGCCGCGCGTGAGGCCGAGAAGCCGGCTCGCCGCCGTCGCGGCAAGTTGCTGGGCGAGCCTAAGCCGGAGGCCAAGCTTCCGGGCGGCGTGGTGCAGCCCTCGTTGCCGTTTGGCGAACCGGAGCCCACGTCCGAGCCTGCAAGCGAGCAGGAGACGCCGGCCGCCGAGCAGGTTGCTGCCGCCGAGACCGTCGCGCCCGCGCCCGAGGCCGCGCCCGCAGCCACCGAGGTCGCATCGGAGTCCAATGACCACCTGGCAGCCATGATGCGCCGCAGCGCCCGCCGCGAGGAAGCCTACGTGCCCACCTCGCAGCTCCGCCGCTTTACCCTGCCCGATTCGGCGCCCATCATGCGCCGCGTCATGGGCTTTCTGTCCGACCAGGCCCGCACACTCATCCATGCCGGCGTGTCGCGCGACCGCATCTGCATCGATCCTGGCCCGGGCTTTGGTAAGTCGGCTAACGAGGACATCGTCATCCAGCGTGAGACTGCCAAGATGGCGTCACTGGGCTATCCGCTCATGTGCGCCGTGTCGCGCAAGCGTTTTGTGGGCGCTGTCTCGGGCGTGACCGAGGCCGCCGCGCGCGATGCCGCCACGTTTGGCGTGTGCCTGGGCGCCATCCAGGCCGGTGCGAACATCGTGCGCGTGCACGACGCCGCGGGTTTTGCGCAGTTCCTGAACGGTTACTGGGCCGTCGCCAAGCCGCAGCCGCGCCGTGCGTTTGTGGCCGTGGGCTCCAACTTGGGGCATCGTTGCGACAACATCCGCGCCGCGCGCGACATGATCGCCGAGATTCCGCTCACCTGCGTGTCCAACTCCTCCAAGATCTACGAGAGCGAGCCGGCCTACGAGACGCGCCAGGACGCGTTTGCCAACGCCGTCATCGAGATCAAGACCGAGCTGGCGCCGCTGGTGCTGCTCGACGAGCTCATGAAGATCGAGGCCGAGCTGGGCCGCGACCGTTCCAAAAAGGCCAAGGCCAACGGCCCGCGCACTATCGACCTGGACCTGCTGTGGATGGATGGCGAGACCCACGGCGGCAAAAAACTGCGCCTGCCGCATCCGCTGATCGGCGAGCGCGACTTTGTGCTGGTGCCGCTCGAGGACCTGATGCACGACCCGGCGCGGTTCTTCCGCTACAACGGCGTCGAGGTCAAGGAGCCCGAGGATCGCGTGGGCCATATCGTGGGCGAATTGGGGCGTATGTAGATGATCGAGATGAATGCTGTTGCCGCCGGTACCGAGCTCGACGCGGCGCGTGACGCGGGCCGCGAGGGCGTGTCCGCGGGCTGGTGCGCGTGGAGCGCGGGCGATGCTTCGCTGACGTTTTCGCTGGTCGTGCGCCCCGATGTGAATATGCACGCCTTCCACGGCCTGCCGTTTGTGGCCGCGATGGGCATGATGGATGCGCTCGTGGGCACGGCTTCGACGCCGGGGTTGGGCCTTGCCGGCAAGGTGGGTATCCAGTGGCCGAGCGATATCGTGTGCGGTGCGCCTGCGTTTGAGACGTCACTCGCGCGCGTTGCCGTGAACGGCGGTGCCGGTGCCGCGGGTATGTTTGCCGCGGTGACGGTGGATGTTGAGCGTGCGGCGCTGGGTGAGCTTGGCGTGGATATGGCAGATGAGGCGCTGATCGAGGCATTGGCCGCCGCCGTGCTGGTCCGCGTGGACACCTGGGCAGTTGCCGCCAACACGCCGCAGGGCGCCGCCGGCCCGCTGGCTCCGGTGCTGGGCGAGTACTTTGACATGGTGCCACTGCTGGGTCGTCAGGTCGCGGCGGTGTCGCCCAGCGGTTTGCCGCTTGCGGTCGGTGTGTTTGCGGGCCTGGACATCTGGGGTCGCGCGACCATCAAGACCGATGCCGGCGAGCAGGAGTTTCCGCCCGAGGCCGTACGGATTCGCGGACTGTAACGCGAGGCGCCCGCGCTCAAAGATAGCGATGACAACAAGACCCTCCTCGGCTGTGCCGGGGAGGGTCTTTACGCGACTACAGGGTGGCATCGCGGTTCTATTCCTCAAAATTGAAAAAATTTCGATTTTGAGGAATAGAATTAAGCCAGCTCGGCCTTTAACGAGGTATATTCGTTGCAGAGTCTATTCCTCAAAACTGAATAATTTTCGTTTTTGAGGAATAGCGATAGAAGACCGCAGGGAGGCACCAATGAAACTCATCAATAGAACGTCATATATGGACACGTTGACGAGCCTTATTGGCGTACCGGACATCAAGGTCATAACGGGCATTCGCCGTAGCGGTAAGTCAAAATTGCTCGAGGCCCTCCGCGATTACGTGGAGGCAAATCTGTCCAATTCGAATGTCATCCATATCAATTACAACCTCGACGAGTTCGAGGGCCTGCTCGAATATCATGCCCTGCTCGCCTATGTGAAAGAGCATCGAGTGTCCGACAAGCAAAACTTCCTGCTTATCGACGAGGTTCAGATGTGCGACGGCTTTGAACGCGCGATCAACAGCCTCCATGCATCCGAGCAGTACGACATCTTCATCACCGGATCGAACGCCTTTTTGCTGTCGAGCGATCTGTCGACGCTCTTTACGGGGCGCACGTTCGAGATCGAGGTTTTCCCATTCTCGTTTGAGGAGTATCGCTTCTATAGTGACGAGGGCGAGGTCGATCGCGACTTCGATGAGTACGCGAGAACCGGCGGTATGTCCGGCTCTTACCCTTATCCACTGCAGGAGCAGCGCTACCAATATCTCTCCAATGTCTTCAAAACGCTCATCGTGAGGGATATCGTGCAGCGGCATAACGTGAGAAACGAATCGGCACTGCTGCGCATTGCCGATTACATGATGGACAACGTCTCCAACATAACGTCGGCACGCAACATTACAGATGTTTTGAATGCGGATGGGCTAAAGATTACGAACAAGACGGTCGGCACGTACATGGGGTACCTGTGCGATGAGTTTGCCTTCTATAAAGTTCGTCGGTACGACATTCGCGGCAAAAAATACCTTAAGAGCGGCGAGAAGTATTACCTGGCAGACCACGCGTTCAAATACGCACTGCTTGGTACACGTGATATGGATTGGGGACGCGTATACGAGAACATGGTGGCCATCGAGCTGCTGCGCCGCGGATACGAGGTATACGTCGGTGTGCTCTATAAAAAGGAAATAGACTTTGTAGCAATCAAGCGAAGCGAGAAGCTCTACATTCAGGTGAGCGACGACATCAGCTCGGATAAGTCATTTGAACGCGAGATTTCACCACTGCTGAGCATTGGCGACGCGTACCCCAAGATGATTCTCGCCCGCACGCATCACGAGGCCACGGACCGCAATGGGGTGCAGATTGTGGACCTGGCGAGGTGGCTGTGCGGCGAGGCCTAGCAGAAAGTCCTATTCCTCAAAAACGAAAAAATTTCGATTTTGAGGAATAGGACCGATGCGTTGCCTAGTTCGCCGCTCGCGCTCGACTTAAACCCCGCCTTACCCCTGCTCCTGCATGCGGCGGTAGATTTCGCAGATACCCTTGATGGTGAGCTGTCCGTCGACCACGTCGAAGGCATCGGTCGAATCGGCGACGATGCCGGCGAGACCGCCCGTGGCGATAACGGTGGCGTCCTCGCAGCCCAGCTCGCGCTTCATGCGCGCGACCAAGCCCTCGGCCATGGCGGCGGCGCCCATCACGGCGCCGACCTTGATGCACTCTTCGGTGTCGCGACCGATGGCGTGTTCGGGCGCCTCGAGCGGCACGCTGGCGAGCTTGGCGGCACGGGCGGCAAGCGCGTCCATGGAGATGCGGATGCCCGGCGCGATCGCCCCACCAATGTAATAACCGTCCTCATCGATGACGTCGATATTGGTCGCGGTGCCAAAGTCCACCACGATTGCCGGCGCGCCGTAGAAAGTCTCGGCCGCAACGGCGTTGGCGACGCGGTCGGCACCTACGGCCTGGGGGCGCGCCGCGCGCAGCTTGGTCACGGCGGCCGTCTGCGGCCCGATGACGATGGCGTCCGCCGCGATGCGGTCGGCCACGGCGTGCCACTCGCGCGAGAGCTGCGGCACCACGCCGGCAAAGGCGATCGCGTCGACCGCGTCGAGCGAAAGGTCGTACATCTTAAAGAAGCCCATCAGGCGCACGTGGATCTCGTCGGCGGTATAGGAGCGGTCGGTGGGCATGCGCCACGACTGCACCAGCTCGTCTCCGTCAAACAGGCCCATGGCCGTCTGCGTGTTTCCCATATCGATAGCGAGCAGCATGTCTACTCCAGGTGTCGGCGAAAAAGGACGCGCACCATTGTATACGCGCTGCCGGCGGCGCTCGGCTGCGATTCGTTTACGGTGATATGGGCTGAGGGGTTTAAATATGAAGGAATTATGCTCTACGAGATTTTCCTTGCCGTTTACCGAACTCCCGCGTAATATTCTTTCTTGCGCACATGAGGCGCCCAGACATTGCGGGGTGGAGCAGTCTGGTAGCTCGCCGGGCTCATAACCCGGAGGTCGTAGGTTCAAATCCTGCCCCCGCGACCAAGAACTTGCAGCTCGTCGGCCTAGCCGGCGAGCTTTTTTGTTATTCCGGGACCGTGTTTTCGGTCCAATTCTCAGCCTCTCAAACAAAATCTCGATCTGTAACATCTAGACCCGATTTGGGCGGCTAGGTGTTACAGATTGAGACAAACCGAAGGGCCACCCCGCCCACCCCCATCCACCTGCCGCTACCTGCTGTCCGCCGATTTCCGTTGCGCTGTTGTATTCCCATGCCATATCCTTTAGACAACTACGCGGCACCATCGCCGCCGCGCCTACAAGAGAGGAATGTCCATGACCGCACCTGCATCCAAGCTGCTCCAGCCCATTACGGTTGGCCCCCTTGAGCTCAAGAACCGCATTATGTTCCCGCCGCTGACCACCGGCTACGAGGAGCGCGACGGTTCCATTGGCGAGCGCAGCCTGGCTTTTTACGAGCGCCTGGCCCGTGGCGGCGTGAGCTACATCGTCATCGGCGACGTCGCTCCCGTTATGACCGCAAGCCCCACGCCCAAGCTGGCGACCGACGCCCAGATCCCCACGTTTAAGGCCCTGGCCGATGCCGTCCACAAGCACGGCGCCAAGGTCGCGCTGCAGCTGTTCCATCCCGAGTACGACGTGCCCGGTGTCGGCCGCATGGTCATGGGCTCCATGGCCGCCGCCAAGGCCGCGCAGGAGGCCAAGGCCGCCGGCGACGAGGAGACCTTTGCCGCCAAGATGGCCGAGTCCAACGAGATTCGCAATCAGGCCTACGCCAAGCTGCACCACGACATGCAGCACTTTGTGAACGAGGCCAGCGTGGAGCAGCTCACCCAGATCAAGGAGGCCATCGCCGCCTCGGCCGCCCGCGCGCAGCAGGCCGGCATCGACGCCATCGAGGTCCACGGCGACCGCCTGGTAGGTTCGCTGTGCTCGGCCATCCTCAACCAGCGCACCGACGAGTACGGTGGTTCGCTCGAGAACCGCGTTCGCTATGCGCTGGAGGTCGTCGCCGCCATTAAGGAAGCCGCGCCGCAGCTGATGGTGGAGTACAAGCTCCCCGTGATCATGGAGAACCCCGACGGCACGCCGCGCGGCAAGGGCGGCCTGCAGCCCGATGAGGCCTGCGAGTTTGCCAAGCTGCTCGAGGGCGCGGGCATCGACATGATCCAGGTCGCACAGGCCAACCACACCGGCAACATGGGCGACACCATTCCGCCCATGGGCGCCATGCCCTACAACTGGACGCTGCCCGTGGCCGAGCGCGTCAAGGCCCTGGTCTCCGTGCCGGTGGCCACCGTCGGCCGTGTTGTCTCGGTCGAGGCCGGCGAGAAGATTCTGGAAGACGGCGCAGCCGACATCATCGCCTATGGCCGCTCGCTCATGTGCGACCCCGACATTGCGCTGAAGGCCGCCTCGGGCGAGCCCATCCGCGAGTGCCTCAACTGCAACAAGGGCTGCGTCGATGCGATTCAAAACCGCAAGTACATTTCGTGCGTGCTCAATGCCGAGAACGGCGACGAGGCGACCATCGCCATCAAGCCGGGCGAGGGCGACAAGAAGATCGCCGTGGTGGGCGGCGGTATTGCCGGCCTGGAGGCCGCACGCGTGGCGGCCAAGCGCGGCTACGACGTGACCGTCTACGAGGCGAGCGATCATCTGGGCGGCCAGATTGTGCTGGCGGCAGCACCCCCGCGCAAGGACGAGATCATGCGCTCGGTCGAGTACTACGAGAAGATTCTGCCCGGCCTGGGCGTGAAGGTTGAGCTCAACCATGCCGCTACTGCCGAGGATCTCAACGCCGCCGACGCTGCGATTGTGGCCGTGGGCGCGCATGACGTGGTCATCCCCGTTCCGGGTGCCGATTCGGACAAGGTCGTCTCGAGCTGGGACGTGCTGGCCGGCAAGGTGGAGCTCAGCGGGCGCGTTGCCGTCATTGGCGGCGGCCTGGTGGGCACCGAGACTGCCGAGTACCTGCTGCAGCACGGCTGCGAGGTGGCGATCGTGGAGATGCTCGACAAGATTGCCGCGGGCGAGTCCGAGACCATTCTGCCGCTGATCATGAGCGACTTTGCAGAGCACAACGTGGAGCAGCACGTGAAGACCCGCCTGACCGCCATTACCGACGAGGGCGTGGAGGCCATTCGCACCACCGAGGACGGCGCCGAGGAGCCGGTGAAGATCGCCTGCGATTACGTGGTGATGGCCGTGGGCTCCAAGGCCAACGCGTTTGACCTTGATGGCGTGACGGTGCCCGTGACCTGCGTGGGCGACTGCTCGGGCGAGCGCACCGCCGATATTGCGAGCGCCATCCGCACGGCATATCACGCGGCCAACGAGCTGTAGTTGAACATCGCGGCCAGGCGGGGCGGTAGCACGGATCCGTCTCGCCCGGCTGTGTCCCGTCGGGTGTCAACCGGTGCGGGGCCTGCAAGCGCAGCAGGTCCCGCCCTTTTTGTTTTGCTCCGATGAATGGCAATGCGCGGTAATCATGAGGAGTGAGGACGTCTACTGCCTTGCAGATCACTCAAAAATATTGGGGGAGGGGTTAATAACTATATCCTCTATACCAAAGGACATAAAGAGATGCCAATTTTGTTGACAAGCGAATGACGATTAGCTGCGAGTCAGCTACCAGCGTAAATAATCGATAAAGAAATGTCGTAATTTGGTGCCAAATGCCCAGATAACGCCGCGTCTATTTTAATTAACTGCTTTGAGCAAACAGTAAAATGCTACTATCTAACTTGCACGTAAGAAAGCAGATTAACGGTTAAGGCTAAGAAGTGGCAGGTATGTCGGAAGCAACTAGGACTCGCACGCATGCGCCTGAGGTTAGGCAGCGCGCCGTCGAGATCCTCCAAGATGGGGCCGGTCATCGCGCCCTCGCCGCGGAGCTTGGCATTCCCCAGGCCACGGCTCGTCAGTGGGCCCGCGCGTATGCCGTGGGCGGTGCCGACGCCGTTCTCAATGCTGGTTCGCATCATCACACCTATTCGTACGACGTAAAGCTCGCTGTGGTTAAGGACCGTCTGGAAAACGGCTTGACGGTTCGCGAGGCCATGATCAAGCACAAAATTCCCAGCGAGTCTTCGGTCAAGGCTTGGTGCCGTCAGTACCGCGAGAGCGGTGAGGCCGCACTGGTCGATAAGCCGCGCGGTCGCAAGCCGCGCGTTAAAAAGGCGGAATAGCAAACGGGATGGTGCGCCCACAGGGGCGCATTTTTTCTTGCCGCGCCTCTACTCCAATGCGGACAGACTCCTTGCCCTGTACGCCTAAAACTCCCCAGTTGACCGAAAACCTGCCGCCGCTACTCCTCAATTGAGCTATAACGTTAAACAATTGCAGCGTTTTTGCATGGGGGAGTGATGGTATGACGCTACTGTATTTCCTTACCCTGTTTCCGCTGGTACCGGCGCTGGGCATGCTGCTCGCGCGCGGTGACCGCGCTCGCGATGCGGTGGGGCTCATAGGCTCCGGCATTATTATGGCGGTGACAGTTGTAGTCGCCGTCATGTTTTTTGGCACGGGTCCGCAGAGCTTTGAGGTTGCCCCTGGCACCTCGCATGTGCTCTCGATCATCAGCTCCGCCATCGATGTCATCCTGTGCGCCGTCATCCTGTACAACGCGTACAAATATAGGAACGCGCTCACCACGGTGCTCGGCATAGCCCAGCTGGTGGGCTCGCTCGCCTTTGCAGCCATGACGCTGCCCGCGGCCGAAGCCGTCACGGCGACGCCGCTCTACCTGGACTACATGAGTGTGATCATGGTCCTCGCCGTCGGTATCGTCGGCAGCCTAATCTGCGTGTATGCCCTGGGCTACATGAAGGACTTCCAGGCCCATGACGAGCACGAGGCTGCGCTGCGCGGGCAGACCGCGCCCGACCGTCGCCCGCAGTTCCTGGCGCTTATGTTCCTGTTCCTCTCGGCCATGTTCGTCATCGTGACGAGCGACAACCTGGAGTGGCTGTTCTGCGGTTGGGAAATCACCACCGTGTGCTCGTTCCTCATGATTGGCTACACGCGCACGTCCGAGGCCATCAAAAACGCCTTTACCCAAATCATCCTCAACATGCTGGGCGGCATCGCGTTTTTGGCGGGCCTTATGTTCCTGCACTTCAACGGCATGCCGCTCACCATCTCGGGCATGATTGAGCTTTCCGGCGCCGGCACCGCGCAGTCCGCGCTGCTGGTGATGCCGGTCGTTCTGCTGTCGCTCGCCGCCCTTACCAAGGCCGCGCAGATGCCGTTCCACACCTGGCTGCTCGGCGCCATGGTCGCCCCCACGCCCACGAGCGCCCTGCTGCACTCGTCCACCATGGTCAAGGCCGGCGTGTTCCTGATGGTCAAGCTGAGCCCGCTCTACGCCACCTATCCCGTGACGGGCTTTATGGTCACCAGTGTGGGTGCCATCACATTTTTGCTCGCTGCCCTCATGGCCATCTCGCAGAGCAATGCCAAGCGCGTGCTCGCGTACTCCACCATCTCCAACCTGGGCCTCATCAGTGCTTGCCTGGGCGTCGGTGCGCCCGAGGCCGTATGGGCCGCCATCTTCCTGATCTTGTTCCACACGGTGGCCAAGTCGCTGCTGTTCCTGTGCGTGGGCACCGCCGAGCATCATATCGGTAGCCGCAACATTGAGGACATGGACGGCATGTTCAGCCGCATGCCGCACCTGACGCGCCTGATGATGCTGGGCATCATGGGCATGTTTGTGGCGCCGTTTGGCATGCTCGTGTCCAAGTGGGGCGCCCTGGTGGCGTTCGCGCAGACCGGCAACGTGCTCATGATCATGGTGCTTGCCTTTGGCTCGGCCGCGACGTTCTTCTTCTGGGGTAAGTGGCTTGCCAAGCTTTCGGGCGTCGACCCCACGGCTCAAAACGTGGAGGTCAATGTCCACAAGACCGAGTGGACGGCGCTCAACACCATCGCCGCACTGCTGGTGCTGTGCTGCGTGGCGTTCCCGATTATTTCGAGCGGCCTGGTTTCGCCTTACCTTGCCATGGTGTTTGGCCGCGTGCCGTACGTTATTGGCAAGGACGCTATGTATCTGATGGTGGTCATCGTGGCGTTTATCGCCGTGGTGCTGCTGACCTCGTTCCGCGTGAGCAACAAGCCGCACGTCAACGTGTACCTTTCGGGCGTTGGAACCGAGAGCTATCGTCATTTCCGCGGCTCGATGGGCCACGAGGTAAAGGCCGAAAAGCGCAATTTGTACTTGGAGGACGCCCTTGGCGAGAAGCGCCTTGGCCCCGCCGGCAGCGTCGTGTGCTGCGCCATCATTCTGTTCGCGTTGCTGTGCTGCGCGTGGATTGGGCCTGAACGGCTTGCCATGAGCGCGCCCTCGGTGCTGCGTGGCAAGTATTTCGAAGGCTCGGGCGTCGTGGGCATTTTTATTGGTAGCGTGGCGTTTGCCCTAATCGCGCCGCTTGTGGGCGGTTTGATTGACGGTCTTGACCGTAAGCTTTCCGCCCGCATGCAGGGCCGCGTGGGCCCGCGCCTGCTCCAGCCGTTCTACGACGTTGTCAAGCTGCTGCGCAAGGCCCCCGCCAGCGTAAACACCATGGACGATACCTACATGGCGTGTGCGCTCATCTTTACCGTCGTCGGCGGCGGCATCTTTGTGTCGGGCTCCAATACGCTGCTGTGCGCCTTTATGGTTACGCTTGCCGCGATCTTTGTGGTGCTGGCGTCCGCCTCGACGCAAAGCCCGTTTGCGCGGGTCGGTGCCGACCGCGAGCTGCTGCAGGTTATGAGCTACGAGCCCGCTGTTCTGCTGATGAGCGTGGGCCTGTACCTTGCCACCGACAGCTTCGACTCCATCGCCGTGACGGGGCAGTCGGCCCCCATCATCGTGTACAGTGCGCCCATTTTCCTCGCGCTGCTTGCGGTGCTCACCATCAAACTGCGCAAGTCGCCGTTCGATCTTTCGTATTCGCATCACGCGCATCAGGAGATCGTCCAGGGTATCGCCACCGAGATGAGCGGCAGCACGCTGGCCAAGATGACCCTCATGCACTGGTGCGAGACCGTGCTGTTTTTGATGTGGGTGGGCATGTTCATTGTCTGGGACAACCCGGTGAGCTGGGTGGTTGCCCTGGTCGTCATGGCTGTGACGTATTTTGTCGAGGTACTGATCGACAACACCTTCGCCCGTAGTACCTGGCGCAGCTGCTTTAAGCTCGGCTGGGGCGTGGCACTGGTGTTTGGCCTGCTCAACCTTATGCCCATCCTCGTCGACGTGTTTATTTAGGAGGCGGCATCCATGGATCATAAAATGTCGCGCTCGCCGTGGGTTATTCATTACGACGGTTCGAGCTGCAACGGATGCGATATCGAGGTGTTGGCCTCGCTTACGCCGCTGTTCGATGCGGAGCGCTTTGGCGTGGTCAACACCGGCAACCCCAAGCATGCGGATATCTTTTTGGTGACCGGTTCGGTTAATGCACAGAACCTGCCCGTCGTGCGTCAGATCTATAACCAGATGCTCGAGCCCAAGTGCGTCGTGGCGTGTGGCATTTGCGCGTGTTCGGGCGGCGTGTTCCGCGATGCGTACAACGTTATTGGCGGCGTGGACCGCGCGATTCCCGTGGACGTGTATGCGCCCGGGTGCGCCATTCGCCCCGAGACCGTGATCGATGCCATTGTGGAGGCGTGCGGCATCCTGGACCAGAAGGAAGCCGTGATGCGTGCTGGCGGTGACCCGCTTACCGTGGGCGGCGCCGCTACCTGGGACGGTGGCGTTGAGCTGGGCGAGGACGGGTTTGTGGCCGCTGCGGGCGCCGGGGCCGGTGCCGGTGATACGCCCGCGGCTGACGGCGCGCCCGCCGCTGCCGCCGCTGCAAAGGAGGCCGAGTAATGCAAAAGGCAATCTATACCACCGTCGAGCTCGATGCGCTGCTGTCGCATGTCCAGGCGCTCAAGGGCGCCGGCGCGCGCTTTGTGCAGATGCACGCCGAGCGCTGTGTAGACGACGGCACGTATCGCCTGGTCTATACGTTTATCAACGTTCGCGCCGCTCAGGAACAGATCGCGCAGGACGGCAGCTATGCGATTGAGAATCTGGTGGCCGAGGGTATCGACCAGTACCAGGAGATCCCGTCCATCAGCTCGTACTATCCGGCGGTGTTCCCGTTCGAGAACGAGGCGCACGACCTGTTTGGCCTTGTCATCACCGATATGCAGGTCGACTTTAACGGCTTTTTCTACCAGGTCTCGACGGCCGAGCCCATGAGCGTGATCACGCCCGAGGTGAAGGCTGCGCGCGAGAAGGCCATGAAGGTCCGCGCGGCTGCCGAGGCAAAGGCGCGCAAGGCCGCGGCCGAGAAGGCCGCCGCTGCTGGAGGGGAGGGCGCCGGCGATGCTGCGGGCGCTGCCGCCGCTCAGCCCGCTGCAGCTGCTGGCTCCGATGCTCAGCATGACGATGCCGCTGCCAGGGCCGCACTCAAAGCCGCCGAGATGGAGGCAAAACTCGCCGCCATGGATCCCGAGAAAGCGGCCAAGGTCCGCGCGGCGCTTGCCGCCAAGGCCGCCCGCGACAAGCAGAAAAAGGAGGCGTAAGGTCCATGGCACATCGCTCCGTTATTCCGTTTGGCCCGCAGCATCCTGTGCTGCCCGAGCCGCTTCACCTGGACCTGGTGCTCGAGGATGATTGCGTTATCGAGGCAATTCCGCAGATCGGTTTTGTGCACCGCGGACTCGAGAAGCTCACCGAAAAGCGCGACATGCATCAGTTTGGCTACATCGCCGAGCGCATCTGCGGTATCTGCGCCGTGGGTCACAGCTACGGCTATGCTACAGCTTGCGAGCGTATGCTCGATATCGAGGTTCCTGGCCGCGTGCAGTATATCCGCACCATTTTGCACGAGCTGTCGCGCATCCACTCGCACTTACTGTGGCTGGGTCTGCTCGCCGATGCCTTTGGTTTTGAGGCGCTGTTCTATCGTTCGTGGACCCTGCGCGAGCAGATTCTCAAGATCTTTGAGAGCACGTGCGGCGGCCGCGTGATCCTGTCGATCAACGAGATCGGCGGTCTTAAGCACGACATCGAGGACTCCGAGCTGGCGGGCATTGTCCAGACGCTCGATGCCATGCGTCCCGATTATGAGGCGCTGGTACATACGTTTTTGGACGACGACAGCTGCGGCGAGCGTCTGCATGGCGTGGGCGTGATCAGCAAGAAGGACGCGCTGGACCTGTCGATGGTCGGCCCGTTCGGGCGCGCCTCGGGCGTGGACTACGACGTGCGCATGTTTGGCGACGGCGCCTATGCGGACCTGGCCGCGTTTGAGCCCATCGTTGCCACCGACGGCGACTGCTATGCCCGCTGCCAGGTGCGCTGCGCCGAGGTCACGCAGGCCATGGACATTATTAAGGAGCTCGTGGGCAAGATTCCGCACGACGGCATTGGCGGGCGCACCAAGCTCACGCCGGCCGACGGTGCGCGCGGCGAGGTTGTGATTGAGCAGCCGCGCGGCGAAGCGTATTACTATGTGCGCGGCAACGGCACCAAGAACCTGGACCGCTTCCGTGTGCGCACGCCGACGTCGCAGAACTTGGCGGGTCTGACGCATGCGCTGCAGGGTGTGCTCATTGCCAATGTGCCCATGATTATCCTGACCATCGACCCCTGCATTAGCTGCACGGAAAGGTAGGCGCGGCATGAGTTTGCTGACATTTGCCAAGACGGCCTTGGGTTCTATGGTCAAGCGGCCAGTAACGGTGTGCTATCCGCAGGAGAAGCTCGCGGCGCCTGCGCGCCTGCGCGGACATATCGTCAACGACATGGACGTGTGCATCTGCTGCGGCATGTGCGCGCGCCGTTGCCCGGCGGGCGCGCTTGCGGTCGATCGCAAGGGTGGTACCTGGTCGATCGACCCGTATGCCTGCGTGGTGTGCGGTGAGTGCATCGAGAGCTGCCCCAAGCACTGCCTGACTATGGACACCGCGCGCACTCCAGTCGCGGCGGACAAGACTCCCACGGTAGAAACCAAACCGGAGTAGCTCTGGAATGGGGCTGGCATTGCGCTGGAATGGGGGCCGGCGGGGCAAAAATGCCCCACCGGCCCCGCGCTTAAACGCGCGGCTGTGCCGTCGCGAACAAAACTATGCCGGATTACGGGGCTGGATAGCGAACCTCCGACCATACGGAAAACCGCAAAAACAAAACCGCAGGTAGATCGCTTGCTGTTTTTCAAAAATAGGGGGTATGGATGAGGTCTCCGAGCTTAGCCCCGTAATCCGGCATAGTTTTGAAATGGCGCCATATCGGTGACAGCCCTTGAGCCCCCGGGGACGGAGGAAAACGGATCATTTTGGCCCGATGGCTCTGAGTCGCACCTATTTTCCTGCGAAAACGCTCGTGTCTCAACTTTGGTGAGACATTTGTCTCACGCCCAAAACAGAATCTGGAACATGTGTCACCTGCCCTAATTGTGTCTCATTCCGTAACTTTAGGCTGATGCAAGGTCTGAGCCCGCGAGAAGGGAGACGCGATGAGTAAGTACACGAGGGGTCTCTTGGCGGTGATACTGGCCGTAGTGCTGGTATTGCAGGCTGCAGCATTTGCCATGCTGCCCGAGGCCAACGCCAGGTCCAGCACCGGAATGGACGGACCGACAGCGACAAAGATAGTCGACTATGACACCAGCAACCACTGGAAGTTCTGGGCCGGCGGCTATGACGGCAGCAAGGTCACGACGCAAAACGTCGGCCGAATTTGGACGGATAAGACGGTCCAGGCAATCGATGACGGGAAATCGGACTTTTTGACCACGCTTTCGGCGATGTCTTCGACATCCGATACAACGTCGCTGGTTTCCAAGCCGCTCGACATCGTGATGGTGCTGGATGCCTCTGGCTCGATGGATGGTGAGATGGGTGGTGGAGGTTCGACCAAGCGTATCGATGCGCTCAAGAATGCTGCCAACCACTTTATCGATACCATTGCCGAGCAAAACAAGAATGTTAAGGACGCGAGCAAGCAGCACCAGGTTGCCATCGTAAAGTTTGCGGGCAAGTCGACCAGTATCGTTGGCAACAATTTATACACCTCCGGTGGCCATGACTATAACTACTCTCAGACAATGCAAGAGTTGACGGCGTGCTCGGGTGATGGCGCAAAGAGCCTCAAGAAAACAATCAATTCCATTGACCCTGCTGGTGCTACTCGTGCCGATAACGGCATGGCACTGGCCGAGGGAATTACTTCCAAACGCGAAGATGCCCAGAAGATCGTTGCGTTCTTTACGGACGGCACGCCCACAGACTTCCGTGACTTCAGCTCTACTGTTGCCGACAATGCCATAGCTGCCGCCAAGGGCATGAAAGATAAAGGCGCTACCGTCTACACCATCGGCATCTTTGACGGTGCGGATCCCAGTGCCGATCCTACGAGCTACAAGACAAGCGATGAAAATAAATTCATGCACGCCATGTCGAGCAACTATCCCAAGGCGACTTCGTATACGAGCGGAAAGCTGGACGATCGCGTTGCCGGTGCTACTTATTACAAGTCTGCAGCCAACGCTGCAGAGCTAGATCAAGTCTTCGCAGACATCTCGAGTGCCATTACGTCGGGTAAGGGTTTCCCGACCAAGATCGAGGGCAACAATCCCAACGGCTCCGGTTACATCACATTCGAGGACGAGCTGGGCGCCTTTATGCAGGTCGATAGCTTTACCGGTGCCGAGTACAACGGCAAGACCTATGGGGCCGCCACCAAGTCGACCGATGGCAACATCGATACCTATACGTTTGATGGCGAGCTCGCCCATCTTGTAATTACGGTTGATCGCGCGGACGAGAACAATCCGCAGCGCGGCGACATCGTGACGGTCAAGGTCCCCGCATCGCTCATTCCGCTGCGCCGTTTTACCGTTGACGAGTCTGCGGGCACGTTTGTGGTTGACTCCACGGATGCCATCTCGCCTATCCGCGTTGCGTATGCATCGAGCGTAAAGGCTATTGCACGCAAAAACCTGTTTACTCCCAATAACGTACCGGGACTGCAGGATTACATCAATGAGCACAAGGACGCCGATTCCAATACCGTTAGCTTCTACGCCAACAAGTGGACCGGCGACGATGCGGGCGATACGGTCGCAAGCTTTGAGCCTGCTGCTATGAACAGCTACTACTACTTCCAAAAGCTAACGCCCGTCTACACAGACGCGGCTTGCACCAAGCTCGCAACGGAAAAGCCTTCGGGCTCTAAGACCTATTGGTACAAAGATGAGTTTATGGCGCAGAACTCGTCGGGCGCGCCGTACGATGATTCCGTTTCGATCCCGGTTAAGGGAAGCGAGCTCGAAAACTTTGAAGGTGCTTTGGTAAAGGATGGCGATCACTGGTCGATTAAGGCTGGCACCGCGCGCCTCGCCTTTATCAACCAGCTTCACACCACCAAGGAGCGTGTGGGCGGAAACCCGACGGACACCGCACGCGACGTGATCAATCCCCAGTGGAACAACACGAAGGTTGTTTCTGGTGCGACGAAGGTCAATGTCTACCTGGGCAATAACGGCAAGATTAGCTTTACGCTCAATACCACGCCGACAACGTTGATAACTGCCGACTTTGGCCTGACCAAGGTGCTCGAGGGCCGCGACTGGACGGATGAGGACAAGTTTGAGTTTGGCCTGACGTCCGAGGACAACGCCCCGATGCCCAGGTCCACGACTGCGTTTGCAACCAAGGGCCATGCGGACATTAGCTTTGGCGAGATTGCCTATGACAAGCCGGGCACGTATGTCTACAAAGTTAGCGAGAAGCATGCCGGGACCACGGTCGACGGCATCGCCTACAGCAAGAACGTTGCAGAGTTCACCGTAACGGTGACACCCAACGCAAAGGGAAAGCTCGAGGCTTCTGTGAAGAAGACCTCGGGCGAGGTCGAGTTCAAGAACACTTATGCTGCGGATCCTGTTGAGTCCAGCGTTACCAGCCAGATTGCCGTGGCCAAGTCCCTGACCGGGCGCGACCTTACGGCCGACGAGTTTAGCTTTGAGCTGCGCGAGATTAAGGGCGAGGACTCTGAGCTTATCGAGACTGTCAAGAATGACGCCGAGGGCAACGTTGCGTTCAACGCCATCGAGTACACCGAGATCGGTCAGCATACCTACACGCTGCATGAGGTTGCAGGCAACGCCGGCGGTATCGCCTACGACGATACGGTCTACACCATCGTGACGACCATCAGCGATAACGGCAAGGGCCAGCTGGTGGCTACGCATAAGCTGCAGGGCGCCGAGGACGTTAAGAAGATTGAGTTTAAGAACTCCTACAACGTGACCCCCAAGAGCTCCAGCGTCACCGACAAGATCAAGGCGACCAAGGTTCTGGCCGGCCGCGACCTCAAAGCCCGCGAGTTCTCCTTCGAGCTCGTCGAGGGCGACAAGGTTGTCGCTACCGGCAAGAACGCCGCTGGCGGCAAGATCACGATGAGCGAGATCACCTACAACGAGCCCGGCAAGCACACCTACACGCTGCGCGAGGTTAAGGGCGGAACCACCAGCAAGGGCATCGCCTACAGCGATGCCAAGTTCACCATCGAGACCACCATCACGGACAACGGCGACGGCACCCTCAAGGCCGAGCACGTCCTGAAGGATGCCAAGACCGCTGAGTTCAAGAATTCCTACAATCTGACCCCCACTGAGTCCAGCGTCACCGACCAGGTCAAGGCGACCAAGTCCCTGACCGGGCGCGACCTCAAGGACGGCGAGTTCTCCTTCGAGCTCGTCGAGGGTGAGGGCGAGGACGCCAAGGTCGTCGCCACCGGCACCAACAATGCCGAAGGCAACATCACGATGAACGCCGTGAAGTACGACAAGCCCGGCAAGCACACCTACACGCTGCGCGAGGTCAGGGGCAACGTCGGTGGTATCACCTACGATGCCGCGACCTACACCATCGAGACTGTCGTCAAGGACAACGGCGACGGCACGCTCGGCGTAGAGCATAAGCTGAAGGGCGCCGACGAGGCGAAGTTTACCAACTCCTACGAGCCTGGCTCCAAGAGCTCCAGCGTCACCGACCAGATTACCGCGATCAAGTCCTTGGACGGCCGTGACCTCAAGGCCGGCGAGTTCCGTTTTGAGCTCGTCGAGGGCAATAACGTAGTCGCCACCGGCACCAACAATGCCGACGGCAAGATCGTGATGGATTCCGTCACCTACACCGCGGCTGGCGAGCACACCTACATGCTGCGCGAGACCAAGGCCGGCGCCACCGAAAACGGCATTACCTACAGCACCTCTGAGTACACTATCGTGACCATCGTCAAGGACAACGGCGACGGCGCCCTTAGCGTGGAGCACAAGCTGCAGAACGCCGACGAGGCGATCTTCGAGAATACCTACACGGTGGCCCCCCAAGAGCTCCAGTGTCACCGACCAGATCACCGCGACCAAGTTCCTGACCGGGCGCGACCTCAAGGAGGGCGAGTTCTCCTTCGAGCTCGTCGAGGGTAACGATGTCGTCGCCACCGGCAAGAACGACGCCCGCGGCAAGATCACGATGAGCCCCATCGAGTACACCGCTGCCGGCAAGCACACCTACACGCTGCGCGAGGTCCCGGGCGACGCCGGCAACGGCATCACCTACGACGGCAAGACCTACACCATCGAGACGACCGTCACCGACAACGGCAAGGGTGAGCTCGTGGTAAAGCATGAGCTGAATGGAGCCGACGAGGCGAAGTTCAACAACAGCTACAAGCCGAATCCTGGCGAGTTCAGTGTCACCGACCAGGTCACCGCGACCAAGTTCCTGACCGGGCGCGACCTCAAGGACGGCGAGTTCTTCTTCGAGCTCGTCGAGGGCGAGGGCGAGGACGCCAAGGTCGTCGCCACCGGCACCAACAATGCCGAAGGCAACATCACGATGAACGCCGTGAAGTACACCGAGGCCGGCAAGCATACCTACACGCTGCGCGAGGTCAACGGCGGAACCACCAGCAAGGGCATCACGTACGGCGACGCCAAGTACACCATCGAGACCACCATTACCGACAAGGGCGATGGCACGCTCAAGGCTGAGCATGTCCTGAAGGACGCCACGGCTGCGACCTTCAAGAACACCTACAGCGTGACCCCGCTCGACGCAGAGCTCGACTTTGATCTGAGTAAGGCTATCGACGGTCGCGACTGGACGGACTCCGACGAGTTCAGCTTTACCATCACCGCCGCCGAGGGCACCCCGCTGCCCGATCCTGCAACCGTGACCGTGAACAAGCACGATGCGAAGGATGGCATCGCTGCCGTCAAGTTCGGCAAGATCCGCTACACGGCTGCCGGAACCTACACGTACGAGATCCGCGAGAACGCGGGTAACGCGGCCGGCATGGCGTATGACGGGCATGTCGCGACCGCCGAAGTGACCGTGACTGAGGACGGCGAGGGCAAGCTGACCGCCAATGTCACCAAGAAGGAAAACGGACGCTTCACCAACACGTACCGCACTGAGCTTAACTACACCGCGGCCGGCGGCCTCAAGCTCAGCAAGAGCCTCTCCGGACGTCCTATGACCGAGGGTCAGTTCACGTTTACCGTGACGCCTGCCGACGAGGCCTCGGCCAACGCGCTTGGCCTGCTGCCCGGAGCCAACAACTTCAAGTCCCCTGCGACGGCAGAGGCAACGGTCGGCCTGATCGACATCCTGGCTGGCCATGAGGTCAAGTTTACGCAGGCTGACGCCGGCAAGACCTTCACGTACACCGTAGCCGAGAAGAATGATGGCAAGCCCGGTTACACCTACGACGACGCCGTGCGTACCGTGACGATCGCCGTCGCCGATGACGGTGCCGGTACGCTTACCGCCACGACGACCGTCTCCGGCGGTCCCGAGGGTACGCATACGACGGTCCACAAGAGCGGTGAGAACAAGGTCGAGAGTGCCCTGGTTCCGTTCCACAACAGCTACAGCGCTACGACCAATACGCCTGGTGGTACCGCTGCTCAGGTTGTCGCCACCAAGACCCTGACCGGTCGTCCGATGGCCGACGGCGAGTTCTGGTTCGGCATTGCCTATCAGGGCGAGCTTGTGGGCTACGAAAACCTCAAGCCTAATATCGGCGGGCATGTGAGCTTTGATGCGCTGCACTACGACACCGAGATGCTTGCCAATCTTGAGGCGGCTGGGCTTGCCCATCGTACCGACAAGGACGGTAAGCTCGCTTGGACCATTAACTACACGGCCTACGAAGATTTATTCGGGCTGCCGAATGGCGTTTCCGCTACAACGTGGAGCTTTGGCTTTAAGGTTATCGTTGTCGACAACGGTGACGGTACCCTGACGGCAACGGTCGACTACGGTGGCGTCGAGCCCTTGTTCGAAAACGTCTACGGCGCCGAGGCCGTGGATGCCGCACTCATCGGCACCAAGAAGCTCCAGGCAGCCGAGGGCCTGGCCCCGGCCGACATCGCGGGTAAGTTTACCTTTGGCTCTGTTAGACCAGGATTGACATGCCGACCTGCCGGCTAACTCGCCGTCTCCCCATCGGGCGCCGGCGTCTTGACCCTCATCTCGAACGG
>JAGZUC010000011.1 GCA_018380195.1 Collinsella sp.
GGCGCCCCCGGGGCCCGGATGGGGCCTCGGGGGCGTTCGGCTAGCTGCGGGAACGGCCTGTCCGCCTAATGTGTTCGGCTGAGATCGGAAATCAACCACGATGAAGATGACCGATCTGCCAGAGAGAAGGCTCTTAAGGTTTGAAGTTAAATAGTTCGAAGGCCCTGCGAAGGGAATCTTATCCTGCACTAAAGTTGGACGAGATTCCCTTCGCAGTGGCGCTCGGCCTTAGCGCTTCTTCTTGTTCTTCTTCTGCTTGCGCTGCTTGGGAGCGTCCTTTTTGGGCTGGTCACCTTGTTTGGCTTCGGCAGCGGCCTTTTCGGCCTTCATCTTCTTGCGCTTGGTCTCGATGCGGAGTTTTTTGTTGATGCGCGCCTTGAGGAAGGAGCCAAACTGCTCGGCATCGCCACGCACAAAGGTGCCCTTAGGGATCGTCACGCCCTGGTCGGCGAACATGGCCACAAAGATGCGCTCGCCGTCGAGTACGTGGTCGAGCTTCTCAAACGGGAAGAACTGCGACTTGCCGCTCTTGCCCCAGACCATCAGGCCGTCCTCGTTGGCGGCGACGTGGCGGTAGCGGCCGCCCATGGACTCGTCTGCCTCGACGGCTTCGATAAAGTCGCGCGCGAGCGTATGGTGCAGATTTTTGCTCCACCAGGCCAAAAAGGCGCCGAATACGATCAGGACGACGCCAAACTTGATCCAGTTGCCGCCGGCCACCAGCATGCCGATGCCGATGAGCGCGGCAATTGCCGCGGCGACATACAGGGAGCCACGGCGCCTGGGCGAGGCGACCAGACGGGCGAAATCGGTGACGAGGTCGTTTTCGTACTGATACTCGTTGAGGTACAGAATGCCGTCGTCGGCTGCGGCCTGCTCCTCGAGCGCGACCTCGACCTGGTCGGCTGCTTCGGAGGGAACGAGGTTGCTCTCTGCGTCTGCCATGCTCTTTGGACTCCTATCGCGGCGGGCTCGCCGTACGGGTTATTATGGAATGCAGTATGCCGTGCGACCGCATGGCCGCCGCGGCAACAAGACTCAGTATACCCGGGGGAGCACCCATGGAATCGTTGTACCGAAAGTATCGCCCGCTCACCTTCGACTCCGTGGTGGGCCAGCAGCATATCGTCTCGACGCTCGAACACGCCATCACCGAGGGGCGCCTGTCCCACGCCTACCTGTTTTGCGGTCCGCGCGGCACGGGCAAGACCACTATGGCGCGCATTCTGGCCAAGGCGCTGCTGTGCCGCAATGCCGAGGCGGCGCGCGCCGAGGGTGCAAGCGGCTGCATGCCCGACGGCACCTGTGAGGAATGCGAGCTCATCGCCGAGGGCAACCACCCAGACGTCTACGAGCTCGATGCTGCAAGCCGTACCGGCGTAGACAACGTGCGCGAGGAGATTATCAACTCCGTTAACTTTGCCCCGGTGCGTGGCAAGTACAAGATCTATATCATCGACGAGGTCCACATGCTCACGACGGCGGCGTTTAACGCGCTGCTCAAGACGCTCGAGGAGCCGCCGGCGCACGTGATCTTTGTGCTGTGCACCACCGACCCGCAAAAGATTCTGGAGACCATTCTCTCACGCTGCCAGCGCTTCGATTTCCACCGCATCGGCAACGAGGATATCGAGCATCGCCTGTCTTACGTGTGCGAGCAGGAGGGCTTTGATTACGACGACGAGGCACTCGCCATTGTGGCGCGCCATGCCAAGGGCGGTATGCGCGACGCGCTTTCCACGCTGGAGCAGCTGAGCGTCTTTGGCAACGGTTCTGTGCATGCGGACGACGCCCGCTCGCTTTTGGGCGAGGTTTCGGACCAGATTCTGGGCGAGTTTTCCCGCGCCATTGCCGATCGCGATGTTGTCGAGCTCTATGGACTGATCCGTGCGCAGGTCGAGGAGGGCAATGACCTGCTGGAGCTGACGCGCGACCTGGTGGCGCATGTGCGTGACGTGTACGTTGCCTGCGTTGCCGGTGCCCGTGCCGAGCTGTTTGAGGGCGGCTCCGAGCAGGCCGAGGCGCTTGCTGCCGAGGCCGCTGCCTTTGGCGAGCATCCTGCCGACCGCCTGGCCCGCGTGCTGACGGTGCTCGACGATGCCGCACTGGAGATGAGGGGCGCGAGCGACGTGCGCCTGGTGCTCGAGATTGCCTGCACGCGTCTGGCGCGTCCCGAGGCTGATTTAACGATTGAGGCATTGGCCGAGCGCGTGGCACGCCTGGAGGCCATGGTTGCCAACGCCGCCGTGCCGGCGAGCGTGGCTGCTGCTCAGGCCGCCGCGCCTGCAGCATCCGTACCCGCTGCTGCCCAACAGCCGACGCTCATTTCGGGCGCCCGTGCTGCCGCTCCGGCGGCATCCGCTGCCCCCGCTGCTACGTCCGCGCATCAGGGTGGCATGCCTTGGGACCGCGGCGCTGCTGTTCCGGCTGCCCAGCCTGCTCCCCGTTCTGCGTCCGTGTCAGCTTCCAAGTCTGCAGCGCCTGCACCTCAGCCTGCGCCGACGTCGACGCCTCAGCCCGTTGCTGCCCCCGCGCCTGCCACCGCTCCGGCACCTAAGCCCCAGTCCAACAATGCCGCCCAGGTTGCCGCCGCCGGTGCTGCCGAGACGCCCGCGGTCGAGGATGCCGGAGAGCTGCAGCGCAAATGGGCCGAGGTCGTCGAGCGTGTCAAGGCGCGTCAGGCTTCCTACGCAGGGCTTTTGCTCAACGCCCGCGCCACGGCCGACGACGGCTCCAAGCTCACCGTCTCGTTCCCCGCGGGCTCGACCTTTGCCATCAAGATGCTCGGTCGCGCCGATACGCAATCGGTGGTCCTGCCGACGGTCTGCGCAGTCTTCGGTCGTCGTACCGTCGACTATGTCTTGGATGGGGGTGGCACGCCGGCTCCTCAACATGAGGAGCATTCTCCATCTGCACGGGCTGCGGCATCTGCGGACCCGCAACCCGTGTCCTCGGCGGCCCCTGCATCCTCGAGCGCCAGCGCGCCGCAGCGGCAAGCGACACCGGTAGCGGCGTCGACCCCGTCGGCGCCTAAGCCCGCGGCGCCCAAACCGGCTGCTCCGACACCCGTGTCCAAGCCCGCCTCGCCCGCGCCCAAGTCGTCTGACCTAGGCAAAGCCCCCTGGCTACGCTCCGACAACCCCGCCGGCGCTCCTGCCACGGGTAAGCTCCCGACCGAGCCCGCACCCCGTGCGCCCGAGCGCTCGGCTGCCCCCAAGGCTCAGTCTGTCGCGCAGTCCGCGCCGTGGGAATCCGAGCAGGTGCCCTACGACGACGCCATGGTCGGCAGCTTTGCCGGCGATGCGAGCGGGGACGATCTTCCTCCGTTCGACGTGCCGGGTGCGGCGTCCGCGCCCAAGTCCGCTGCAGCTGCCCCCAAAGAGGGGGACGCCCCCGCTGCCCCTTGGGAGTCCAACCCCGGCGCCGGCAGCCCCTTCGGCCATCAGGGCGCAGCCCCGAGCATCCCGCAGACCGAGGACGAGGCCAAAGCCCTCATCCGCAACGTCTTCGGTCAGGCCACCATCTTCAAGCCGGTGGAGTAGCTGTACGGGCGGGTATACTGCTCAAGAAGAGAACCCTTTGAACGGAGCGAGCTTATGATGTGGGAATATGTCCGCCTTGAGGACGATACGCAAGTTTCGTATTCCGAAGTCCGTGAGGACAATACGGTGAAGGTCGTTGTGGAGCGCCCACGCGATTGGGGTTTTGACACGGCGGAGTGCATCTTGCCGGCATTCAATTGGGTGTCGCACGAGGGCTTTAGCGAAGCAGACCTCAAAGAACTCGATGATTTTGTACGCAACAATGCCCCGCTCATCCTGCGTTTTGCTTACGAAGGCGGACGGGTCTATGCCTAGTCTTTTCCGACTCGGGCCGTACATCATCTTTTTCTGGACAGGGGAGAACGGCGAGCCCGTCCATGTTCATATCGCGGTCAAGCGCCCCACCGCCGAGGCGACCAAGATATGGCTTACCCGCTCCGGCGGATGCAAGCTGGCCCATAACAAGGGCGATATTCCTGCTCGGGATTTACGCGATATCATGCAGTTTGTTTCATCTAACCATGCGCTGATTTGCAAACGCTGGAAAGAAACAACCGGTGGGCTGTCGTTTTACTGTTGAGAATCGCTTGCTGGGCTTAGGACCCCTAGCCCTTTAGGGGCTCTTTATCCGGGCGCATTTGAATTTCGGACATGTGTAGTGTGGTGCCGCGTGTCTCGCATTCGAGCAGGCAGATGCGTGACGGTCGGCCTAGGATGCTGAGGTCGATACGATACGTCGCATGGCTGTCCGTGTACTCGACTTGCTCGGCGTTAATGGTTGCTCCGATTGCCAAATAAACGCCTAGCTCGGCATCGACAATCTTGAAGTCCTTTATCTTGACCTTGAACTCTTGGTAGAGGGACGGGCTGTTGTAGTAAATGGTTCGGGTTCCATCGGTGCACTCATCGGTCGCTTCCCATTTGACGGTGGGCTGGTCCGAGTTGGCTATCAGCAGTTCTGCTCCAAAGGCTATAGTATGGGTGATGACAACCAGCAATGCCCAGCCGACAAAGAGATAGAGAACCACATATGCGACGGGGTGTTTTGAGCGGATGTTTTGGAGCGCGTCGGGGGCATTCATGGGGCACCTCCAAATTGCTGTCTATGGCAATCAAATTATACCCTGCCGCCATGTGCGCCGCCTCGAGTAGTGGCTCGGCATTTAGCCATTTAGTGGTACGCATTAAATGTCGGATTCCGGCTCTACAAGATTTAGCTTTCAATATTATGCAGATGCGAATTATTCAACTTTGCATAATTTTTGGGTGCGGCTTGCACTCCAGGACATGTATATCGACTGAGGTAGCGTGACCGCCCCGCTCGCTAGCCGCGCGCCGTGGTACGATTTTTAAGTTTGAAAGTCCCGCCGTGCTCCGGCTGCCCTTGCAGCTCGGCGTGCGGCCGCACGTAAAGGAGCCATCATGGCCGGTATGAACATGCAGCAGATGATGATGCAGGCTCGCAAGATGCAGGAGCAGCTTGCCGCCGCGCAGGAGAACCTCAAGTCCCAGACCGTCGACGCCTCTGCCGGCGGCGGTATGGTCAAGGTGACCGTTAACGGCGAGATGGAGCTCGTCAACCTTACCATCGACCCCGATGCCCTCGATCCCGAGGACGTCGATATGCTGCAGGACATGATCATGGCTGCCGTCAACGAGGCCGTCCGCGGCGTTAACGAGCTCGCCAACAAGCAGATGGGCGCCATCACCGGCGGCCTCAACATCCCGGGCATGCCGTTCTAAGACACGCATATATATGAGTGCGAATCACAGTCTGCAAAAACTGCTCGATGAGCTGGGCCGCCTGCCGGGCATTGGTCCCAAGTCAGCTCAGCGCATCGCCTATTACCTGTTGGAGGCTGACGCCGAGGAGGCGCGCCGCCTGGCCGAGGCCATCCTGGAGGTTAAGCAGGAGGTTCACTTTTGCAGCCGCTGCTTTAACTACGCCACGGCCGACGAGTGCTCCATCTGCCAGGATTCGATGCGCGACACCACTCGCATTTGCGTGGTGGGCGAGCCGCGCGACGTCCAGGCGATCGAGCGCACGGGCAGCTACCACGGCCTCTACCACGTATTGGGCGGCGTGATCAGCCCCATGGACAAGATTGGCCCCGAGCAGCTGCACATTCGCGAGCTGCTGGCACGCTTGGGTCACGAGGACATCCACGAGGTCATCATCGCCACCAACCCCAATATTGAGGGCGAGACCACGGCGAGCTACCTGGCCCGCACTATCAAGCCGCTGGGCGTCGAGGTGTCGCGTCTGGCGAGTGGTCTGCCCGTGGGCGGCGACCTGGAGTATGCCGACGAGCTTACGCTTGGGCGCGCCATTGAGGCCCGTCGCACGATTTAGGTGGCGAGCCTGCTCCTGCCGTATGTTTTCCTCGCGACGCACGGGGTAGTCATAATTTCCCCGTGCGACTGTAAGTTTGTTGTGCAACAAAGATGCTTTGTATCCGCTTATCGCATGGATGCTCCCGCTTGCATCCTAAATTTGCCCATTCGTTGCGCAACCTTTTGGGTTCGCTGATACACTCAACCATGGATTTGAATGAATGCGCCGCCCCGAGCGGCGTGTTTTTGTTGGAGGAGAGCGCATGCGACCCGGTGGCACTCAGACAAAGCGCGGCACCGCGGTGCGCATGCGACGCCGACTGGGCTTGGCGCCGCGAGCGTACGCGCTGCTGTCTTGCTCGCTGGTACTGGTCGTGGCCGGTGTTTCTGCCTACGGCATGACCGTGCCGTCCATGATGCAGGCGCATGCCACACGCGAACCGCGCGTGGGGCATGAGGTCAAAAGTGATCTGGGTACCACGACTGGATATGCTTGGGCAAGTGTGGTCGCGCATATTGTGTTTGGCACTGACGATGCGGACGGCGCCGAGGCCCCGGACAACGAAGTCACGCTTGCCAATGGCAAAACCATCGTGCTCACCAACACCAAGATCATCGATCGGTTGTCCAACAATAGCGTGGCGGCAACGGTGAATAAGGTCGAGCAGCAGAAGGAACAGGACGCCCAGCAGTCCGGAAAGCCCGGTAGCTCGGATACTTCTGGCTCCGGCTCGGATTCGCCGAGTTCGGGCGGCGGTTCTGGGTCGGGTTCCTCTGTCGGAGGGTCTGGAAATGGCGCCTCGACGGGCGGCAACACTGACAACGATGCAAACTCCGGTGGCCTTTCCGCTGCTGAGGAAGAGAGCATTCACAGCTGGCTCGTGACTAAGTACAACATGCTCGACGGCTACGTTTCTCGTGCCAATGAAGTGGTCTCGACCTATAACTCTACAGGGGATCCCAGGCCGTGCGACAGCTTGGTCGGGGAGATGTTTGTCATCCGCGCCGAGTTCGGTCGTCAGACATTCTCGCCCCGGTCAAAGTGGTATCAGCAGTATGCCAATCTGTGGGGCTGTTACACCAACCTATGTCAATGGGTCGGCCATTACGGCGATGATGACGTCGCGCTCGGTAACTTCAACAATAACGTGGCGGCGCTTGCCCTATGATGACCGATCTTGCATCCACCACACCACAATCGCTCGGTCGCGATCCCATGGTCGGCCTGCGCCTGGCGCGTGTCGACGGGTTTGAGCCGGCCATTGCGCTCGGTCAGGACGAACTGCCTGCCTATCTGCGTCGTTTTACGATACTGTTTGCCGACGATGCCACCATGCGCCGTGGCGGTATCGGCCGCGTGACGCGTGCCGTCAACGCCCAGGGTGAGGCCGTAGCACTCAAACAGCTCATCTTGCCGACGCGCGATGAGTTTGACGACGATGCCGCCCATGAGGCGCTGGTCGCCAAGTTCAAAGCGGCATTTCGCGAGGAATATGAATGCCATCGCGCCCTTTCGGGCCTTAAGGGCTTTCCCCGCCTCTATGGCTGGGGCGAGGTTGACGGTGTGCCTGCAATTGTCATGGAATGGGTCGAGGGCGAGACGCTCGCCCGCTTGCGCTCGCGCTTTGCCGTGGACGATGCCGGCCGCCTATCGCCGCTTGTGGCGGCGCGCTTGGGGCGCGACCTGTTCGACCTGCTCTGCCGCATGAGCCTGGTGGGGGAGGGCTTTGTCCATCGCGATATCTCGCCCGCTAATATTATGGTGCGTACGGCGCGTCTACCGCTTGACCGGCAGCTTGCCGAGGGCACCTTTGACCTGTGCCTGATCGACTTTGGCTCGTCGCTGGCGCTCGAGCCTGCGTCGGCCGTGGCCGGTACCGGCGGCAAGGCATCCTTTACCGAGCGTTATGCCACGCTGCGTCGCGCGACGGTTGCCTATGCCCCGCCCGAGATGCTCACCTACGATATTCCCGACCTGCGCGCTTTGCGTATGTCGCCGGCGATCGACGTCTATGCCGCGGCAAGCACGGTTTACGAGCTCATTGCCGGCGTCGCGCCATACGAAGCCGCGCCGGGCACTTCGGGCACCTCGGGCTCGCGCAAAAAGACGCGCGACATCGCCAGCCCCTATCGTCTCAAGATGGACACGCGGCCCGACTATCCCATTGGTGTCCATGCGCCCGGTTGTGATTTGACTCAGCTGCTTCGTCGTGAGCCCGATGTGGCGCTCGCCGCGGCCGAGCAGGCCCAGCAGCTGGGGCTTGAGCCGGATTCCGAAGAGCTACGCGATGCGCTGGCGTTTGTCGATGCCCAGCTGTTCGACGTGGTGATGGCCTGTCTGTCCAGCCATCAAAAAGATCGTCCCGAGCCGGCGGCGGTCGAGGCGGCGCTCTCGGCGTTTTGTGACCACTATACGCAAAATGTCGGTCGTTCGCTCCGCGGCGAGCCGCTCACGCCGTGCCCCATGGATGCGTCTGGCCGCGCGGTTCGTCGCGCGCTGATGGTCGGCGCGACGGTCGTCTGTGGCGTGGTTTGGGCTGTGGTCGTGGTTTCGGCCGCGCTGCTGGCGTCGGGCGCTCGCGTGACGGCGACTTTGGGATCGCTCGTGTGGTCTGGGTCGCTACCGGGTATTATTGCCGCACTGGCGTTGGCGCTGCCAGGCATAGCCGGCGTTACCGCGGGGGCACTTGCGCGCGATCGGCGCTCGGGCTTCCTGCAGGGTGTGCTTGCGCTTTCTGCCTGCGAGGTTCCGGTGCTGGTTGTGGCTGCATGTAGCGTATTTTCCCAACGCGCCGTGATGGGCGGCCTTGTTGCCGCTCTGGTTGCAACCTATACACTTACGTGGTTTTTGCTTGCGATGGGCTTTGCCTTTGAACTTCCCGTTTCGGCACCGCGACGCACAAAAGCCCAGATGGCGACTCCGCTTGCCGGTGGAGCCGCAGCTGCCCGTACTTTTGGCGGACCTGTCGAAGTATCGTCCGATTCTATTTCTACGACCAAGGAGGCCTAGGTCATGGCATCTCAAGTTGAGCTCACCCCATGCGGGGCCATGTTTGACATCTTTAAGCGCGCGGCGCATCTGAGCCATATCGAGCTGTGCGGCTTGGTGCTTTCGTCCCGTCCGCTCGCCGACGGCCGCAGCCCGCAGAGCCGAGCCGCCGATCGCTCTTGGGTTTCCCGCTTTATCGTTCGCGCGCCGGTCGGCACGCTTCAGCAGCGCTACTTTGCCGAATACGGTACCTCGGCTGCGCGTATTATGTCGCAACTGGCCCTGCGCCAGCGCAATCCCATGGACTCCACGGCTGTGATCAATATGGTGTGCGGTCCTGCAGGTGAACCGATGGTACGCGCGCTCGAAGAGTGCCACCAGGACACGAATCTCTATCGCAACGCGCTCGATCGCCTGTCCCAGGCGGCGGAACTCATGCCCGCCGAGCGCGCCGAGGCCGTGCTGGTGCTGTTTGTCGCCGTCGGTTGTTCGGCGGATGTGCGGTCCTCGGTGAACTATGCCATCGACTACGCGCACGCGACCTGTGGCGGAGGCACCTCCACGCCGCGTTCGCTTGGCATGTCGATGACCGCAGGCGAGCGCGAACCCGCCCCGGCGCACCCCTTGGGCCTGCTGCGCGTGCAAAACAGTTTTGTCGTGAGCGCCCCGCGCTGGATTCAGCCGAGTGAGCAGGGTGTTGAGATTGGCGCGCTGGCCACTGGTGAGGGCGATATTACCGACGTCGGCGACGATGTCTCGGCCCGCCATGCCCATATCTGGTGCGATGCTCAAAATATCTGGCACGTCGAGGACTTGTCGTCCACCAACGGAACCGTGGTGGTAAACGGGGCCACGCGCGTCTGCATTCAGGTCGAGCCCGGCCGTTCCGCCCAACTCAATCCCGGCGACGAGCTCAAGCTCGGCGAATCCACTACCTATGCCATCCTGCTCGGCGCCCTCTAGCCGGCAGTTAGGGACGTTCCTTTTCTGCCGGCACTTGGGGACACTCCTCGGCGCGCCAGAGCCGGTCGCCTGGGGATGGAGAGGCCATTTTGGCCCTTGGCGGTCAGTCGGGGTGAAACTAGAAGATCTTTCCGATTCGCGGCTGTTCATGCTTGTAGAGCATCTAAAACAATAGGATGTTATTCTGGAATATGCCGGGTGCGTGAACTTGCCTGTCTTAGCCTTAATAAGGTATAGGGGAGTTTGGCTCAGGGGTTCCGTCTTGTTCTTCAGCGCAGTATTGTGGGACAGATTTGCTGAGATTGGCGCCTTACACCGCAGAGCGCACGGAAGGCTCTCGATTTGTGTTCTGGCCCCAGAATACAGGGCCTGATACTTACCAACTGTGGCATGGATGTAACATCTGTAGAAATCAACCCTCTTGTTGTCGACCTTTGTAAGAAAAACACTGCCATCAACTCTTTGGATGACGAAACTAGGGTGCTTGAGGGGAGCCTTTACTCCCCTCTGAGAGATGACTCATGTTTTTCGCTTGTCGTTGTGAATCCTCCGTTACTGCCGATTCCGGATGAGATTCCTTATCCCTTCGTTTGAGATGGAGGACAATCGGGTCTGGATAAAACACTTCGTATTCTTAAGGGTGGCGATACGCATTTAGAGAAAAACGGTAAATACTGCTAATAGGGGTGACGACGATGGTGCAGGGGCGACCCGCGATGCTCTCATCAATACGTCGGATACTTGGGAAATCAGGTCTAGATGCATGTATGATGATGCTGTGTGGCTATTCAATTAATCCGCGTTCCGAATGGGTGCAGGGTATAGCTGCGACATCGTATGCTTTTGACCCGGTGCGATACTCAGATATTTCTGAGGCGGTTGACGAAGTTTATACGCACTATGCCGCGCAAGGCGTTTCGGAAGTTTGCACATCTACGTTACGGGCTTAGGTTTCTTCAAGCGAGCAGGCCGGTTGCGTTATTTCGAGCGATTTTTCTAGTCTAGACGACAAAAGGCAAAGGATTTGATGGGTATAAAACGCGGACGTTTGTGGGCGGATGCTCAAATCTATTGTGGCAATCGGGCGGTTGAAAAAGATATTTCAACCGCCCGATTGCCAGGTTCGTCGGAGGAGATGTCCGATTCCGACTCTCTTGTAGGAAGAGCTTGAGATCGTATTGGCCCAAGGCAATCTTAAAGCAGTCTCATTGGCAAATCTTCGCTCCTGTTGTGTTGAGGTGTAAGGTATCAGTGATTGATGTTTTGTGGCGGGTAGATTGGGGCCTTCCTTGATTCGATGCGTTCTCTCGAGGTTCATCAGAGCAAAAGGGGCTTTCGTCTTCATTGCTATCACGGTGATTGGAACCGCTCTCTCCTATGCCATGCCATACGTGAACGGGAAATTCTTAGATTTTCTTCTCGGTAACCGCAGCGAAAGAGACGCCGTACTCTTCGCGCTCCTGGTTGCGTCAATAGGAGTTTTCTCCACCCTCTTTACTTATTTTGCAGGAACACTTTCCATTCGCATAACCACGAGACTTTCCTTTGATCTTCTCAGGGAGGCCGTCTTGCGTTTTGAAAGAGACGATTACTTGGTGAGTCGGACCATCGATCCAGCCTATACAACGCAACGGATTGTTTCCGACTCCAGCGTGGTCTCATCCTTCGTTTTGGCGAATTTTATCAGTGCGCCGCTGTCCATTGTAGCCATTCCCATCGTATTGCTTATCATATGGTCAATTGATTCAACTCTCGCGGTGTTTTCCATCATTCTCCTCATCGTGTATTTCTGTGTAATTACTGGGTTGAGGAAACTTTTGTATAGGGTCACGTATGAGAAGAAAGAGGCGGACAGCGCCTTTTACGCCGCAATTGCATCGCAGCTTAATCAGATTCTCAACATTCAACTGACATCTTCGTACGGCAAGAGCGAACAAGCGCTCGACGCTGGGTTTAAGAGCTATTTTCCCAAAGTTTTGCGCTCCGGAAAGCTATCATATTCTCTGACATCGCTCGATGGTCTTTTCGCAGCGTTGTTTCAAGCGGTGATACTTGTTGTTTCCGGAGTACGAATCATTAACGGAACTATGTCAATAGGCGAGTACACTATCATCGGTACATACTTCGCGGTTCTCTTTAAGACTTTGAAAAGTATGATGTCATTGTTCAAATCCTATCAAGATGCCAAAGCATCATGGGATAGGACGGCTATCGCGACGAGAGAAAAGGAGAGATCGGGGTGGAATCGGACCGATTTAGCTAAACTCGATGAAATAAATGACATTTCGGTATCTGATTTGGAATTCTCGGTTGCCCTTCCAGACGGATCTGTCCGAGAGGTCCTCGGCGGGTTTTCTTTCAAGTTTTCCGGTCCTGGTACATATTGCATAGTTGGGGAAAACGGAAGAGGCAAGACGTCACTTCTTTACTTGATGCTCGGGCTATACTCATCGAAAGGCAAAGTAAAATACAACGGCGTGCCAATCGAAGAATGCGACTTGGATTACATACGTGCGAGAGAGATATCGTGCTGCCCACAGTCGTGCTTCGCGCCGGACGAAACGGTGAAAGAGCTGTTAGAGTATTTCGACACGCCCTTTTCTTCCTATCACCGGGGTGTAGATGGCCTACTTTCGCTGGAAAACAGCGTGAAGGAGTTGCTCGGGAAACGTTGCTCCGCGCTTTCGGGCGGTGAGCTGCGCCGAGTGTACTTATGGTCGGCGATTTCACGCAAGTCGTCAGTTTTGGTACTCGACGAGCCCACGACTGGGTTAGACGCTGTAAGCCGCGCCGAGCTTGCGGCCTATGTTAAGCGCAACAAGCAAAGCCAGCTGATCATCGTTGTCTCTCACGATGACGAGATGGTCGGCGCGGTAGAAGGGGTAGTGGATTTAGGCAGCATGTACCAGGGTAAATGATGACAAGTGTAGTGCTACCCAACTGGCAGAGATAACAAAAAGGCGATGCAGATGCACGTAGCATTCAGGCGGTTCGGACTCGGTGCCTTCACGCCATCGCAACGCTTTCAGATATAGTTCTCGTTCTCTTACTAAAGGAAACTTTAGTCTACGTCATCTTGTCGAGACAGAGGTGAAGCGAAGTGTTGTCGCGACGTATCTTATTCCAGGTGGCTCAGTATCAGCGTGAGAATCGCACCAAAGTGTACTTACGATTCTCGTGTCCCACGGACAACATGAGCTGAGCATTGAGGTTCCACCCTTTGCTGCAACTACACGGGGTTGGACGGCAATGAATATGCCGGGCCGCATACCACGCGCAGCGGGGGTCCATGTCCCAGTATGTTGCCTACAGCAGCCTCGATGTCCACGCACACATCATCTCTGCCTTCGCGTTCAATCCATTTGCCGGAGAGTGCGAGGGTTGCCAGGCCGTAGAATTCGAGCCGAACAAATGAAATGCGGTATCAGCGCATAGGATTAAACTGACGATTGCTTTGCACTGAGAATACGCTTGGAAAGCCGCTATGGGTGGCGGCCCGGGTTAAATAGAGAAGCCCGTCCGATCACTTTCATGTGGCGAACGGTCGGGCTTCTTATTCCACTTGCCAATGCTCGGCTCATATTGGAAGAAAGCTACGCTAATGTTTGCGTGACACTCCTATTTTCTCCGAAGAAAGAGTCGGATAATGAAGAATAGAATTAAAAAAGGTGCCAGATATAACGCAAGTATAAAGGCTAATCCAACGAGACCTTGCAATAATGGCATAACTCCTCCCAGACACGAGATTTTGGTATTTGTTCCCATCTTATTCTGAATTGGACCAAATAGTTCCTAGCCACAAAACTACTCATCAACTGGATCGCACCAATCTGCTGGCAAAACACAGCTTGATTCTTTATCGACATAGCACCAATCCGCAACAGGGCACTCGGCGATGTCGTAAAAATTGCATATATCAACTCCAAGACAACAAGGCTCAACGGGAGGATGTTCATTTGAACCAACAGGATGGATATGCTTCATAACAGCTCCTCACCTTAATCCAATTAGAGACTACGTTTGATCAATGCCACAGTGATCTACAACGCAGATGCTGCCGCCATCCATGTCATAGTCGCAGTAATCGTATGCACCACAGCCATCTGCTTTATCATAAACAGTACAGATGTCAGTAATGCCCAAGAGGCAGTCAAAAGACATCGGCTTCACGCCTGCCTCGTCGCCACTTCCTGGATTAATCGGATGAATATGCTTCACGACTACCTCCCTTTGAGTGCAGAAAAACCTCAATATTGTGTATAACAAACCAAGATGTCTAGTTCACCATATTTCTAGAATGGTTTCGGCGAATGTAGCAATAAGCTTCGCAGACGGTAATCAGAAGAACGAACACCTCCACAATGGTGACAGCAATGCGCTGAACCGCTTATTCCGATACAGTAGCTTCTCGTTGATTTTTCTCCTGCGAAGATGAGTGGCGGGAAATAAGGTCAAAAGCCATCTCGTAGCACATTTTTCTATATTCACATGATGCAGGGTGTAGACTCTTGGGCAAGTAGCCGTGCTCGTCTGCAGCCTCCCAGCTACAGCCCCCACCACAGAAAGACCGAGCCCAACAGTCCGTACAGTCAATTCTTTTTTCGACACCCTGACTCCAGTTTTCAATATACCTAGTTTCGTCAATTCCGGTGACGATGTTGCCCATTTTGAATCGCATCATCCCGACAAACCTGTGACAGGGGTATACGTCCCCTTCGGGAGTCACGGAAATAAAACGCCTGCCAGCCCCGCATCCGACAAAGGCGATCCTGTTGCTCATAATCAAATCAACTGCAGTTTTCAATGTTCTAAACAAGGGCTTTTCCCCTTGATCAATCTGTTTGAGATATTGATCCGCCAAATCTATTAGGCCCGCCCTGATTTTGTTTAATGAGTGTTCGTCGAGTTTGATATTCTCATCGAATGAGCTCACGGGCGAGAAGTAAATCCTTCTGAAGCCCATCTCTTTAAACTGAAGATAGTCTTCAACAAGGTTACAGTTATTATTTGTTAAGGTCGCTCTTGCGCCGAAGGGGAACGACTCGGAAAAACGACGAACGTTTTTGTCGATATCGGAGAAAGAGCCGCCTCCCGTCTTGTACGGGCGCGATGCATCGTGCTTGCATCCTGTACCATCGAGACTAATCAGAACAGAAAACCCGTGCTCCTTGAAAGAATTCACAGCAGTGTCATTCAAAAGCGTTCCGTTGCGTTCCGTTGGTCGTAATAGAATAGGTAAAGTTTCTATTGGGGTATATTCTTTTTGAATAGTCGACCGTTTTCCATATCAGCGGCTCGTTAATCATGGGTTCCCCACCAAAAAAGACGATCGCAAGCGTTTCGTTTTCCGATGAACTTGCGACGAGGTAGTCGACCGCCTTGAAGGCTATCTCGTCTGTCATCAGCAGAGGAGACGTTCCATAATCTCCTTTACCGGCAAAACAGTAACTACAACCAAGGTTGCATGCATGTGAAACGTGGAGTTCGATGGATCTAAGTTTTCGAGGCGTGTCTTTTGTTAAGAAAGTCCGCTCAGACAATCGTTGATACTCATCAATGTCGTCTTCAAGTTCTGCTATGGTCGTTTGGTCGTAGCCTTTCGCAGCAAGTGACTTTGTTAGCAACTTCGAGTTGACCGTTCTTCCCGATGCTTCAAATATGCGAAGCGCATCTTCTGATGCTTGGTCAACCTGAAAGCAATTGCGAGTGACCTCATCGAAGCAGTAACGACGATCACTTACTGAGAAAAAATGCATACGTTCCTCAATTTCATGCTGGACTGGCACTAACCTTGTTTATTGTTGCGCAGCTATAAAAAACCACCAGCGGGGATTCGGTGTGCGGCCCAATCGGACTCCCAAAAGGTTCTATTTGAGACTGGCAAGCTTTGTGTTGTTGGCACTTCGACAGCGCTCTTTATTCCAACATGGAGCCTCGCAGTTTGAGTCGACTTGCCTCTGGAAGGTCCGATCTTAACTTGATTTAGGATGAAAACAGATTACAGGCGCGCTCCTCTAGAAAGAAAGGAAACCAATCGCCGCCTTTCACCAGGAAAGTTTTTATAGCCCACCTCGAGCAAAATGAAAGATGCGAGAGCGATTGGGGAACAACGCGAATCTCCCCTTTTGGGTGGGAGCGAGCCTTCAGCCACCGGCGAACGACTCGCCCTGGTCAGAATCTGGAAGTGGTGCCGGGCCGCTTGGGCCTCCCCGGTGACTTCGTGGGGCTTACCTGCCTGACGTCGAGGAGTACATCCGCAAGATTCGTTCCCTATGCCGTTTGCTCTCACGCCCGCCTTAGTTCCAAGTCGGGCGAGCCGCCGCGCTCGCTGAGCACATCTTCGGTCGCGGGCGAGCACGAGGTCGCGCCGGCGCATCCGCTGGGACTGCTGTGCGTGCAAAACGGCTACGTGGTGAGCGTCCCGCGCTGGATTCAGCCGAGTGAGGAAGGCGTTGAGATCGGCGCGCTGGCAACGGGGGAGGGCGGCATCACCGACGACGTCTCGGCCCGCCATGCCCATATCTGGTGCGACGAGTCTGGCGCATGGTTTGTCGAGGGCCTGTCGTCCACTAACGGCACCGTGGTGGTAAACGGGGCCACGAGTGTGTGTATTCAAGTAGAGCCCGGCCGCTCCGCCCAGCTCAATCCCGGCGACGAGCTCAAGCTCGGCGAATCCACTACCTACGCCATCCTCTTCGGTGCTCTCTAGCCGGCAGATAGGGACGTTCCTTTTCTCTGCCGGCTGGGGACACTCCTTGGCGCGCCAGAGCTGGTCGCCCGGGGATGGAGGGGCCATTTTGGCCCTTGGCGGTCACCTGAGGTAAACCTTTACCGCCCGCCTATATTTGCCGAAATTACACTTGACGGCGGGGTACAATAAACCCGCATGCGGATTTCCGTTGCGGGCGCTTCCCATCGCCGGGGCGTGCCCGGGAGCATCCGGCATGCGGCCTTTGCGGCGCTCGGTCATGTGCAAGACGGGCGGTCGGGTCTGTGGGGCGCATCAGCTGTCCCTCGCCTCGGCATGTCTTCTCTCCACGCCACGTACCTGCTGCTGAGCCTGCCTGCCAGATGATTGGAAGCAACAGCGTAAATCCCATCACGCCAACATCCCGGCGATCGCCGGGGCCTGTATACCTATATGAGAGGAGAGGGGTATATGGCGCGTAAGTTTAAGTCTATGGACGGCAACGAGGCGGCCGCATATGTTTCGTATGCGTACACCGAGGTAGCGGGAATCTATCCCATTACGCCGTCCAGCCCGATGGCCGACCATGTCGACCAGTGGGCGGCCCAGGGTCGCAAGAACATCTTCGGCACCCCGGTCAAGGTCGTCGAGATGGAGTCCGAGGCAGGTGCAGCCGGTACCGTTCACGGTTCGCTGGGCGCCGGTGCTCTGACCACCACCTACACGGCTTCTCAGGGTCTGCTCCTGATGATTCCGAACATGTACAAGATCGCGGGCGAGCAGCTCCCGGGCGTCTTCCACGTCTCCGCGCGTTGCGTCGCTTCCCACGCCCTGAACATTTTTGGCGATCACTCCGACGTCATGGCTTGTCGTCAGACCGGCTTCGCCATGCTCGCCGAGGGCAACGTCCAGGAGGTCATGGACCTCTCGCCGGTGGCTCACCTTGCCGCCATCGAGGGTAAGACCCCGTTCCTTAACTTCTTCGACGGCTTCCGCACCAGCCACGAGATCCAGAAGGTCGCCATGTGGGACTACAAGGATCTGGCCGAGATGTGCGACATGGACGCCGTCCAGGCTTTCCGCGACCACGCGCTCAACCCTGAGCACCCGCACACCCGCGGCAGCCACGAGAACGGCGATATCTTCTTCCAGAACCGTGAGGCCTGCAACAAGGTCTACGACGAGCTTCCCGCCGTCGTCGAGGGCTACATGAAGAAGATCAACGAGAAGCTCGGTACCGATTACGGCCTGTTCAACTACTACGGCGCTCCCGATGCCGATCGCGTCGTCGTGTGCATGGGCTCCTTCTGCGACGTGCTCGAGGAAGTCATCGACTACCTCAACGCTCACGGCGAGAAGGTCGGCCTGGTCAAGGTTCGTCTGTTCCGTCCGTTCTCCATCAAGCACTTCGTCGACGTTCTCCCCGAGACCGTCCAGAAGATCGCCGTCATGGACCGTACCAAGGAGCCGGGTTCCATCGGCGAGCCGCTCTACCAGGACGTCGTCTCCGCTCTCTACGAGGCTGGCAAGACGGGCATCAAGGTCGTCGGCGGCCGTTATGGCCTGGGCAGCAAGGACACGCCTCCCGCGTCCGCGTTCGCTGTCTTCGAGGAGCTCAAGAAGGACGAGCCCAAGCGCGAGTTCACCATCGGTATTGTCGATGACGTGACCAACCTGAGCCTGCCCGAGGCCGAGGATGCGCCCAACACCGCAGCCCCCGGCACCATCGAGTGCAAGTTCTGGGGTCTGGGTGGCGACGGTACCGTCGGCGCCAACAAGAACTCGATCAAGATCATCGGCGATCACACCGACAAGTACGTTCAGGCCTACTTCCAGTACGACTCCAAGAAGACCGGCGGCGTCACCGTTTCGCACCTGCGCTTTGGTGATTCCCCGATCCGTTCGCCGTACTACGTGACCAAGGCCGACTTTGTCGCTTGCCATAACCCCAGCTACATCGTCAAGGGCTTCAAGATGGTCCGCGACGTCAAGCCGGGCGGCACCTTCCTGGTCAACTGCCAGTGGAGCGACGAGGAGTTCGCCGAGCACATGCCCGCCGTGGCCAAGCGCTACATCGCGAACAACAACGTCAACGTCTACCTGATCGACGCTATCGACCTGGCCGCTAAGGTCGGCATGGGCAAGCGCACCAACACGGTGCTCCAGTCCGCCTTCTTCGCGCTGGCCAAGGTCCTGCCCGCCGAGGACGCCCTGCAGTACATGAAGGACGCGGCCACCAAGTCCTACATGAAGAAGGGCCAGGCCATCGTCGACGCCAACCACAAGGCCATCGATGCCGGCGCTACCGCCTTCCGTAAGTTCGAGGTTCCGGCCGACTGGGCTACCGCCGAGGATGCCGCTCCCGTCGAGCTCTCCGAGGAGACCAAGTCCGCTATCGCCCAGCAGGTCAAGAACCTGCTCGAGCCCATCGATCGCATGGACGGCGACAGCCTGCCTGTTTCCGCCTTCGTCGATTGCGCCGACGGCCAGTTTGAGCTGGGCGCCTCCGCATACGAGAAGCGCGGCGTCGCCGTGGTCGTTCCCCACTGGGACGAGACCAAGTGCATCCAGTGCAACCAGTGCGCCTACGTGTGCCCGCATGCCACCATCCGTCCGTTCGCGATGACCGAGGACGAGGCTGCCGCCGCGCCCGAGGCTACCCGCACGCTCGACGCCATGGGCCCCAAGGCCAAGGGCATGAAGTTCACCATGGCCGTGTCCCCGCTCGACTGCATGGGTTGCACCAACTGCGTCAAGGTTTGCCCCAAGGGCGCCCTCGAGATGGTTCCCACCGAGCAGGAGATGGACCAGCAGCCCGTTTGGGACTACATGGTCGAGAACGTCTCCGAGAAGAAGGAGCTCATCGCGGCCAACGTCAAGGGCAGCCAGTTTAAGCAGCCCTACCTGGAGTTCTCCGGCTCCTGCGCCGGCTGCGCCGAGACCGCCTATGCACGTCTGGTGACCCAGGTCGCCGGCGACCGCATGTTCATTTCCAACGCCACCGGCTGCTCCTCCATTTGGGGCAACCCCGCTGCCACCGCTCCTTACTGCAAGGACAAGGATGGTCACGGCCCGGCGTGGAACAACTCCCTGTTCGAGGACAATGCCGAGCACGGTCTGGGCATGGCCGTTGGCTATGAGGCCGTTCAGCACAAGCTGATCGCCGCTACCCAGGACATCATCGCTGCCGATGGTCCGTCCGGCGAGCTCAAGGCCGCCGGCCAGGCTTGGATCGACTCCGTCAACGACGCCGAGGCCTCCAAGACCGCTGCTGCTGCCTACGTTGCCGAGCTCGAGAAGTGCGGCTGCGACGCTTCCAAGGCGATCCTCGCCGACAAGGCTTACCTCACCAAGAAGTCCTTCTGGATCTTCGGCGGCGACGGTTGGGCCTACGACATCGGCTTCGGCGGCCTGGATCACGTCCTGGCTTCCGGCCACAACGTCAACGTCTTCGTCTTCGACACCGAGGTTTACTCCAACACCGGCGGTCAGGCCTCCAAGGCCTCGAACCTGGGCCAGGTCGCTCAATTCGCTGCTGCCGGTAAGGTGACCAAGAAGAAGTCTCTGGCCGAGATCGCCATGAGCTACGGCTACGTCTACGTGGCACAGGTCGCCATGGGCGCCAACCCGGCTCAGACCCTCAAGGCCATCCACGAGGCCGAGGCCTACGACGGCCCGTCCCTCATCATCGGCTACAGCCCCTGCGAGATGCACTCCATCAAGAAGGGTGGCATGCAGAACTGCCAGGCCGAGATGAAGAAGGCTGTCGAGTGCGGTTACTGGAACCTCTTCCGCTTCAACCCCGAGGCTGCTGCCGGCAAGAAGTTCTCGCTCGATTCCAAGGAGCCCGCGGGCGGTTATCAGGAGTTCCTGATGAACGAGGCCCGTTACGCTTCGCTGACGCGTTCCTTCCCCGAGCGCGCCGAGGAGCTCTTCAAGGAGAATGAGCAGGCCGCTATGGACCGCTATCAGCACCTGCTGAAGCTCAAGACGGTGTACAACGAGGCCTAGGTCTCCCACCGCAGGATCTGAGGGCTAACCTTCGCGGACGTCCTCGGACATGAAAGAACCCCCGCTGCGCACTACGTGCGGCGGGGGCTCTTTCGTCCTGCGGAATGTCCGCGAAGGTTAGCCCTCAGATCCTGCTACGACTACGTCCTCGGATTGTGGGGCTGAATGAAGGACGTGGTTGCGGGGCCTTTTGTCCCCTTCGCTGTTTCGCGGCTTTGCCGCGAAACCTCACGCCACTTTGGGGATGGATGGAGGTTTTGGCTGTTGCCGCCTTTTTGGAGCTCTTCTTTATTCCTTATGCTGGATGAAAAGCCCCTTGTTTTTGCAGGGGTGCATACTCAACTTATAAGTGCATAGAATCTCGTATAGTGCGAGTAAGATATTGCGCTGTCCGTTTTGTGTTTAGCAGAGATGTAGTTTGCATAATCCGACATAATCCTCGCTGCATTTAAATAAAGTTGCACGTAAATGGCGTAGATATGTCTGAGCTGGGGTTCTGTACGCTGAGCGGATAAAAACGACCGTTCACCGTTCCGCTATTTTCAAAATGAATAAAATGAGCGATAAAGAGAATATAAACCTTAATAAACTCGCGTATCGCACGGACGCGGGTTATTAATGGGTTGTAGGCCTTTTACAGAAAGGATTCCAGCAATGTCTAAGCCTCTTGGCAAGCCCGATCGTATTGTCGTCGCCCTTGGCGGCAACGCCCTCGGCAACAACCCCGTCGAGCAGATCGAGGCCGTGAGCAACACCGCTCACGCCCTCCTCGGCCTCATCGAGCAGGGCAACGAGATCATCATCACCCACGGCAACGGCCCTCAGGTCGGCATGATCCAGAACGCCTTCGCCGCCGCCCACGACGCCATCGGTACCCCCGAGATGCCGCTGCCCGAGTGCGGCGCCATGTCCCAGGGCTACATCGGCTATCACCTGCAGCAGGGCATCGGCCGCGAGATGCACAAGCGCTATAAGCGTTGGCACGCCGCCACCGTCGTCACCCAGATTGAGTGCGACCCCGACGACCCCGCGTTCAAGAACCCGACCAAGCCCATCGGCCCCTTCTACACCGAGGAGCAGGCCAAGGAGTTCATGGCCGAGGATCCCTCCAAGGTCTTCGTCGAGGATTCCGGCCGCGGCTGGCGTCGCGTCGTCGCTTCCCCCGATCCCAAGAAGATCGTCGAGGCTGACTCCATCCTCAACCTGCTCGACAACGAGTTCATCGTCATCGCCTGCGGTGGTGGCGGCATCCCCGTCGTCCGCGACTACGAGAACAAGGGCTGCTACAAGGGCGTTCCCGCCGTCATCGACAAGGACCTGGGCGGCGAGCTGCTGGCCGAGGACTGCGACGCCGACGTCCTGTTCCTGCTGACCGCCGTTGAGCATGTCGCCATCAACTTCGGCAAGCCCAACCAGGAGGAGCTCGAGGACCTCACCGCCGACGAGGCCGAGCGCCTGGCCGACGAGGGTCAGTTCGGCAAGGGTTCCATGGAGCCCAAGGTCCGCGCTGCCATCAAGTTCGCCCGTTCCCGCAAGGGCCGCACCTGCATCATCGGCGCCCTGGACAAGGCCGCCGAGACCATGGCCGGCCTCTCCGGTACCCGCATCCACGAGTAGTCTCTACTCTGTTGCCTCTCTCGTGGGCGCCAGGCAAAGCGCCTACAAACTAGCCTCTCTTCATGAGCCCCGCAGTCCGCTCCGACTGCGGGGCTTTTGCTATTCAGCTAGTCATTAGGGACGTTCTTAAGTGACTAGTCAAACAAGAGCGTCCCCAATGACCACTCATTTAAGTCTGTCCCCAATGACTAACAGTAGGCCCACATGGCTTCGACTTCGTTGAGGACCTCTACGACGCCCCAGCGGCGGGCGCTGCGGCTGGCCGAGTTGGGGTCGTAGACGCCAATCTGGTTGGCATCGTCGATGCCGTAGAGCACGATGTAGTGGCCTACGTTGGTAAACGTACCGGGGCGCACTGCGGCGATGACGGGCGCACCCGAGCGAAGTGCTTGGGTAATTGATTCGCGATCGTTATAGAGCTGTGTTCCGTTGAGCCCCAGCTGCCACGCACCGCCTGTCATAAACGACCACTCGGTGGCACCAGTGGGGGCGTAGTTGCCGGCTTCGGCCAGTGCACATATATCGACCGGCGTCTTATCGGTATGGCCGGTCTTAAAGATATAGACCATGGTGAGGCAAGTGGGACCGCAAGCGTTTTCGCGAATAGTGCCACCGGCATAGGGCAGCTCCGACCATGCGGGGTCAATTTGGTAGATGTGGGGCATGGTGCCGGCCTGCCATTGCGAGCGTGGGGTCGAGAACGCAAAGGAGTAACCGGGCGCGACGGGAGCTTTAAGCAGCTTGTCCTCGGCAGTGGGCTCGAGACCGGCTGATCCGTGAGAGATACAGGATCCCAAAAACACAAAGACGAGGCAGGCGGCGATGGAGCAAAGCACAAGGCGTAGGCGGCGGGCCGGAAGCGCGTGGCTTGTGGTATGCGACGCGGGGCGAGGGGCGGAATTGCCGCGATCGCGTTGAGGTCGCGAAAAGGAACGCTTAACGTAGTAGTCGGTCTTACGGCTATCGTAGCGGCGTGGCTGCGATGTGTCGGTCTGGCGTTGGCGTGTGCTCGTACTCACGCGGTCTGACTGCTGCACGGTACGGCTTTGTTTCCGCGAAGAAGCCCCGAGCTGTTCTTGGGGGCGCTGCGGGTTGTCGTTGTCGGAGGTGCTTCTGGGCGTTGGCGTGGTGCGGCCGGCAAGGCGCACACTTTGTGGCCGTTGGTCGCCGTCATTGTATCCGTATGCCATTCGAATCACCTTGCCTCATGTGTAACTTGTCTATCCTACATAAAAAGATGCACGACACATGGGTATGTGCGCTAAAAGCCTGACAAATGGTATGAACGTTGCCGCGCTGCGCGCCAAGCGTCACGGCAACAGGTATTCAAAAGCAGACAAGATGAAAGCGTCCAAGACGAATGACGTCTCCCGCCGTTCGTCCCAAAAACGGTGCCGCTCGTTTTGCAGTTCTGCCTTCGGTCGAGCTGCGAGCGGCGCTGCTGCGCCAAGGCCGTATCTTAAAGCCATGGAAAAAAGCGCGCGGCAAAACGGACCGCGCAAGGGGTGACGCCAAGGGGCGTCAAAAAGGAAAGGAGGGGAACAATGGCGGACAAGAATGCAGAAGTTGCAGTCGAGGATAACGGCGGCATGAAGAAAACGCTCTCGCTCTGGAACTTCTTCACCATCGGCTTCGGTGCCATCATCGGTACCGGTTGGGTTCTGCAGGTCGGCGACTGGATGGTCGTGGGCGGCGGTCCCGTTCCCGCTATGATCGCATTCCTCTTGGGTGCAATCTTCCTCGTGCCCGTCGGAGCTGTTTTCGGTGAGCTCACGGCTGCTATCCCCATCTCGGGCGGCATCGTCGAGTATGTCGATCGTAGCTTTGGCCGTACGCTGAGCTACATCACCGGATGGCTTTTGGCCCTGGGCAACGGCATCCTGTGCCCGTGGGAGGCCATCGCCATTTCGACCCTCGTGTCCGAGATGTTCGGCAGCCTGCCCGGCCTTGAGTGGCTGCGCGCCGTCAAGCTCTACACCATCCTGGGGGCCGACGTTTACCTGTTCCCGACGCTGATCGCGCTCGGCTTTGCAGTCTACGTCATCTTCCTCAACTTCCGCGGTGCCAGCTCGGCTGCCAAGCTCCAGGCCTTCCTGACCAAGGCTCTGCTCTGCGGCATGCTGCTCGCCATGGGCGTCTCGCTGTTCACCGGCTCGCCGGACAATGCCATGCCCGTGTTCTCCCAGGTCACCGGCGCTGGCGGCGGCAAGGCTGCTACCGAGAGCACCAGCCTGTTTGCCGGCATCGTGTCGGTCCTGGTTCTGACCCCGTTCTTCTACGCCGGTTTCGACACCATTCCTCAGCAGGCTGAGGAAGCTGCCGAGGGCCTCAACTGGAACAAGTTCGGCAAGATCATCTCCTTGGCACTGCTGGCCGCCGGTGGCTTCTACATGGTCTGTATCTACTCGTTCGGCACCATCCTCGACTGGCATGAGTTTGTTAAGAGCCCGGTTCCCGCGCTCGCCTGCCTCAAGGGCATTAACATGCTCCTGTACCTGGCCATGCTCGTCATCGCCACGCTTGGACCCATGGGCCCGATGAACTCCTTCTACGGCGCCACGAGCCGCATCATGCTCGCCATGGGCCGCAAGGGCCAGCTGCCCGAACAGTTCGCCGAGGTCGACCCCAAGTCCGGCGCTCCCAAGCTCGCCTGCGTCGTTCTGGGCGTCATCACCGTCGTCGGTCCGTTCCTGGGCAAGAACATGCTCATCCCTCTGACCAACGTGTCGGCTCTCGCCTTCATCTTCTCCTGTGGCATGGTCGCCCTCGCTTGCCTGCGTATGCGCTTCACCGAGCCCGACCTGCCTCGTCCCTACGAGGTGCCCGGCGGCAAGTTTGGCATCGGCCTCGCTATCGCTGCCTGCGCCATCATCATCGGCCTGCTCGTGATTCCGTTCTCTCCCGCCTCCCTCAACATGGTGGAGTGGAGCATCGTGATCGGCTGGCTGGCTATTGGCCTGGCCCTCATGGCCTTCACCAATTCCCGCAAAAAGTAACGCCGAGCCGGGGCGGATCAGGTGCGCGGGACCCTCTCTTCCGCGCACCGAACCCGGCACCACTTGGGTAGCTTTGTGAGGCCTTAACCCAACACGGCCTCGCCCACTATATGGATCCATAAGGAGGAACCATGTCCACTAAGTATGCAATCGTTGGCGGCAAGCTCATCGACGGTACCGGTGCCGAGCCGGTCGAGAACTCCCTCGTTCTCGTCGACGACAACGGCAAGATCGAGTACGCCGGCGCCATGCAGGACCTTCCCGAGGGAGTTGAGGTCATCGACGCCGCCGGCAAGACCGTCCTTCCCGGCCTGATCGACACCCACCTGCACTTCTCGGGCAACTTGACCGACGATGACACCGACTGGGTCATGCAGCCGCTCCTCGAGAAGCAGGCCGTCGCCGTCAAGCAGGCCTACGACTGCCTCACCCACGGCCTCACCACCGTCTGCGAGATCGGCCGCTTTGGTATCCAGATCCGTGACTGCATCGACAAGGGCGTCTTCAAGGGCCCGCGCGTTCTGGCCACCGGCCTTGGCTTCTGCCGCGTTGCCGGCCACGGCGACTCCCACCACTGCAGCCAGGAGCTCAACAAGGAATCGCACCCCTGGGGCGATCAGGTCGACGGTCCTTGGGATCTGCGCAAGGCCGTCCGTCGTCGCCTGCGTGAGAACCCCGATGCCATCAAGATCTGGGCTACCGGTGGTGGCATCTGGCGCTGGGACTCCGGCCGCGACCAGCACTACTGCTCCGAGGAGATTCAGGCTGTGGTCGAAGAGGCAAAGATGGTCGGCATCCCCGTGTGGAGCCACTGCTACAACAACCACGCCGCTGCCTACGATTCCGTTCGCTTTGGCTGCGAGCAGCTGATTCACGGCTTTGATATCGATGAGCGCACCATGGACCTCATGGCCGAGCAGGGCACCTTCTTCACCCCGACGATCGCCTTCCTGCCCACCTGGTACGCCACCTATCCGCCCGTCTACGTCCCCGAGCTGCACGACAAGTACGAGGGCACCCTGGTCGAGAAGGAGCTGCAGCGCAACTACGACTGCCTGCGCGAGGCCAAGAAGCGCGGCGTCGTCATGACGATCGGCTCCGACTCCTTCTCCTTCGTCACCCCGTACGGCACCTGCTCCATCGAGGAGATGTACGAGTTCGTCGACAAGATCGGCTTCACCCCGGTCGAGACCATCACCTGTGCCACCCTCAACGGTGCCAAGATGTGCCACATCGAGGACGAGACCGGTTCCATCGAGGCCGGCAAGTGCGCCGACCTGCTGGTCGTCAACGGTGACGTCGCCGCCGACATCCACGTGCTCAACACCGACAACATGGACGTCATCATGAAGGACGGCTGGATTGTCGAGGGCGGCACCTTCGGCGAGGCAAACAAGTACAGCGCCTAAGCTACCGTTCATCGATGGCTTGATGTAAAACACAGTATTTGATGCATAATGCAATGGAGAGGGTCGCTTGCGGCCCTCTTTATTGCTATGGGGTGCGTCAGTAAGAAGGAGATGACGGTGGATCTCAATAGGCTGATTCTGGGCAAGAGCTACAACTCTACCAAGGTCTTTCGTACCGCTCAGCATGTGGTTCAAGCCATCTTGCTCGGTATTGTCGTTCCGCTGCTTATCCTGCTGCTCATCTGGGATCTAACCGATAATCCCAATCCCGTTCCGGCCGTTGTTGTCATTGCCGGCTTGGTCATGCTGTGCTTCTTCTTCTCGTACGTCTTTGTCGTTCCCGACGACCTCACATCGAGCGCAACCGACCGCACGCTCGCCATCGCTTCAAAAATATTCGCCTACACGTCGCGCGGCCTTACGCCCGAAGCTGCCCTGGGCGCCTCTAAGATCATCCTGTCCGAAACGATCGCCTCTGCCATCTGCTTTACCGACGGCAAGCAGGTGTTGGCAAGCTGGGGCGAGGACTCGGCAAAATGCCCCGCGGGCACCCCGGTGGTGCTGCGGACTACGCTCAACGTGATCAACAGCGGTGAGCAAAGCGTGTTCTCGCGCGATGCCTCGACCGAGACGGGTGGCTACTTTCCGCGCCTGCGCGCCGGTATTGTCGCACCGCTTACCGTGCGCGGGCATTGCGTGGGCACGCTCGAGCTGTATTATCCCCGTCTGAGCAGCATCGATATGCGCCAGACGGCGCTTGCCTCGGGCTTTGCCGACCTCATTTCCACGCAGCTTGCGAGCTTTGAGCTCGAGCGCCAGGACGAGCTTACGGCCCGCGTGGAGCTGCGCGCCTTGCAATCGCAGGTCGATCCTCATTTTCTATTCAATACCATCAGCACCATCGTGTCGCTCGTACGTACCGAGCCGGACAAGGCCAGGTCGCTGCTGATCGACTTTTCCAATTACTACCGTCAGACGCTTTCTGATTCCGATACCCTCACAACGCTCGAGCACGAGGTGGAGCAGGGCACTCGCTATATCAATCTTATGCAGGCTCGTTATGGCGACGGCCGTCTGCGCGTCTCGGTCGATATCGACTTTGAGGTGCGCGATTGCATGGTGCCGCCGTTTATCTTGCAGCCGTTGCTCGAAAACTGCATCAAGCACGCGCAGCGCGAGACCGAGCCGCTTTCTATTCATGTTAGGGCTTTCGAGACCGATGACGGTTTGGAGATCATCGTCGAGGACGATGGCATCGGTATGAGCGAAGAAGTCTGCGCGCATCTGTTTGAGCAGCATCGCCTGGAGGAGCCCGAGAGCATTACCGCCGACGGCTCCGTCAAGCGAGGTTGCGGCCTGGCGCTCTTCAACGTGCTTCAGCGCATCCATTTCTTTTACGGAGAAGATTCCGGCATGCGCGTGAAGTCCCAGGAGGGCGTGGGAACGCAGGTCATCGTCGAGCTGAACGGCGAGCCGCATGAGCCCGCGCCGTTGACGGCGTAGCACGCGGTTGGATTGAGAGAAAAAGAGGGGAAGCACATATGTCCGAAGGCTGGAACATCTTGGTGGTTGATGACGAACCTCCCATTAGGGCTGAGCTACGCTACCTGTTGGAAAAGGATGCGCGTGTGGGCCAGATTGCCGAGGCGGGCAATGTCACCGAAGCCGTGGAGTCGATTCTGTCGAACAAGCCCGACGTGCTGTTTTTAGACATTACCATGCCCGGTCGCTCGGGAATTGAGCTTGCCGAGACGCTGCAGAACCTAAAGACGCCGCCGGTCGTGGTGTTTGTGACGGCGTTTGCCGAGTTTGCCGCCGATGCGTATAACCTCGATGCGGTCGACTATGTCGTCAAGCCGGTCGAGGACGCACGCCTGTCAAAGGCACTCGACAAGATCGAGACAGCCTTGGGTGCCCGTCGTGTTATCCACGCTCCGCGCCAGCCTTTGCGTCTGACGGTGGACCGCGGGGGCAAAAAGGTGTTCATTCCCGCCGCAGACGTCTGCTACTTTGAGGCGCGCGCCGATTTTTGCAACGCCGTCTGCGCCGAGGGAACATACCTGATCAATGAGTCGATTTCCTCGCTCGAGCGGCGCCTGGCCTCCGAGGGCTTTATCCGTGTCCACCGCAGCTACCTAGTCAATTTGGAAGACGTGCACAATGTTGAGATTGGCTCCACGGGGTTGATGGAGCTCAGGCTCGACCGCGTGAACTCGACGGTACCGGTGTCCCGTCGTCGTGCCGCCGAGGTCAAGTCGCACCTGGGGCTTGCGTAAGAGGCTTGCGTGCCGTCGTTTGCCATCGCAGGTTTGGCATGGGCGCGCGGTGGGCATAATGGGTGGCATCGAATGAAATCGAAAGGATCATTATGCCCGCGCTTATCACCCATCATCTGTTTGGCGAGGAAAGCATCGACCGTCTTCCGCAGGGCGTCATCACGTCCGATGAAGAGCGCATTGCCTTTATCTTGGGCAACCAAGGCCCCGACCCGTTCTTCTTTCACATTCTGACACCGCGGGTTTCCGACTGCACGCTGCTGGCGCAGGTCATGCATCGCTCGCGCATGTCTCGCCAGTTCGCGTGCCTGCGCGACGGCGTGTCGCATCTGCTGCCGCGCGACGCCAACTTGGGTCGCGCCTTTGCGCTGGGCCTGCTGTCTCATTACGTGCTCGACCGCAACGCCCATCCCTTTGTCTATGAGCAGCAGTTTGGCATCGTGGAGTCCGATTCAGAGCTTGAGGATTCGAGCAGTCAGGTCCATGCCGTGATCGAGAGCGACCTGGATGTGCTGATGCTGCAGCTTAAACGCGATGGCGCTACGGTCGACGATTACCCGCCGGCGGGCGAGATCGTCACCACCGATCGCATCAATCGCGTGGCCGGCGTGCTGATGAGCTATGTTGCCGGACGCGTGTACGGCATTGACATTCCGGCGGGGGAGTACGGTGCTGCCGTTGCCAATATGCAGCGACTTTACCGCGCGATTGAGCCGGCCGGCTCCGCAAAGACGCGCGCGATCTCGCTGGTTGAGGGCTTGGTGCACGACTACTCGCTGCTCGACGGCCTTGCCCATCGCGTGACGACGGAGCTGCCCGAGCGCACCGGTAACCTGGGCCATCTGACATGGAAGAATCCCTTTACCGACGAGGTCTCGAACGAGAGTTTCCCCGAGGTCTTTGATCGCGCGCTGGTCGATTACGAGTGCACGGTCGCACGTTTTATCGAGACCGGTGACATGGATGCCGTGACCAGTCACGTCAACTACAGCGGTCGCGCGCTCAATGCCGATGAGGAGTTCGACCGCGAGGAATAGGGCCCGTGCGTGCCCCTTTGCCGAATCCTTACCGGCGGTTCTGGACAATTGGGGTACGATGAACTAACTGCATATCGGGCGAATACGAAGGGTCCCTGTCCATGAAATACACCAAGCTCGAGCGTAACTGGGTTATGTATGATGTGGGCAATTCGGCCCTCGTGCTGCTCAATACCTCGGTGGTGCCCATTTACTTTAACGCCATCAATACCGGCGCTTCCTCGGCCGACCTGGTGGTCGCTTGGGGCAATGCGCAGACGATCGCCTCGCTGGTCATCGCCATGCTCATGCCCATCCTGGGCGCGCTTGCCGACTACGCCGGCAACAAGATCAAGTTCTTCTTGGGCTTCTTCCTCACGGGCCTGGTGCTTTGCCTGGCGCAGGCTATCCCAATGTCCGCCATGGCATTTTTGACCGTGTACGTGCTGTGCACCATCGGCCTTAACTCTTCTATGACGTTCTACGACGCCATGCTGCCCGACATTACCACCGACGAGCGCATGGACGCCGTGTCCAGCTCGGGCTATGCCTGGGGCTATATCGGTTCCACCGTGCCGTTCGTCATCTGCCTGGCGCTCATCATGGGTGGCCCCGCTCTTGGCGTCCCCACCATGCTGGCAACGCGTCTGTCGTTTATCATCACTGGTGCCTGGTGGCTCATCTTTACTCTGCCGCTCATTCGCACCTATAAGCAAAAGTACGGTCGCGAGCGCGGTCCCGAGGACACCATCGGCCACATCGTGGGCGGTGTGTTCTCCGAGGTCGGACACACCATGCGCGAGATCGCCCACAACAAGACCGTGCTGGTCTACATGATCGCGTTCTTCTTCTATATCGATGGCGTCCACACGGTCATTTCCATGGCAACCAGCTACGGATCGGCCTTGGGCATTGATTCGACCCAGTTGGTCCTGGCGCTGCTCGTTACGCAGTTCGTGGCCTTTCCGTCCGCCATCATCTACGGCAAGCTCGCCGGACGCGTGGGCACGCTCAACATGATCCTGGTGGCAGTCGCCGCCTATATGGGCATTGTGCTGTTCGCCGCGTTCTTCCTAAAGACCGCCTTTGAATTCTGGGTGCTTGCCATTATGGTCGGCCTGTTCCAGGGCGGCGTGCAGGCGCTCAGCCGTAGCTACTTTGGCCGCATTATCCCCAAGGAAAAGTCCAACGAGTACTACGGCTTCTTTGACATCTTCGGTCGTTATGCAAGCGTTATGGGCACCTTCCTGGTGTCGGTCGTCACCTCGCTGACCGGCAACCCGTCGCTGGGCGTCCTTTCCATTGGTGTGCTGCTGGTCGTTGGCTTTATGCTGCTGGTCCGCCTGTCCCGCATGACTCGGGCGGCAGAGCATGCCGCATAGGAGCGAGCGGCTATTGTGCCTGTCCACGGTACTCTTTTGGGGTTATCCGCAATAAACATTGCGACTTGCGAGCAATGATTTGCCCAAGTGGGTATGATGGAATCAGCTAGGTCGCGGGGCGTCGCCTGTGTTTGGCGGCGTCCCGTTTTTGTGTTGCAGGGAGGGTAAGGCATGAACGCCACAGTCGTGATTCCAACGTATTGGGCGAGCGATGACGCTTGCGCAAACGCCCCTGGCACTTATGACCATTCGACGCGACTCAACGCCGACAATCCCGAACTCGACCGCTGCCTGGCCTCGCTTGAGCAGGTGCGTGACATCCCACGCATCATCCTTTTGGTGGTCTGTCCCGTTTCTGCCACAGCCGATGTGTCGCTGCGCGTGCACGAGATTGTCGACGCGCATCCCACGCTCAAGGTCACCGTTGTCACCAACACCCAGGCCTCGCGCATCGCAGACCGGGTTGCTCAGATCGCGCCCAAGGGTTCGGGCGAGTGCGTGAGCCTGCGAGGCTACGGTGCCATCCGCAACATGGGGCTAGCCTGTGCCGCTGTGCTGGGGCATGACGCGGTTATCTTTTTGGATGACGATGAGACTGTCATCGACGCCGACTTTATGAAGCGCGCGACCTATGCGTTGGGGCAGCAGACGCGTCAGGGCTTGCCGATCTTGGTCAAGAGCGGCTATTTCTACGATCGCGACGGCTCGCCGCTGGCTCCCACGGACAAGGCGGGCATCTGCCATCGTTGGTGGACCAAGCGCATCGAGTTCAACCGTTGGATGAAAAAGGCGCTCTCGGGCACCCGCATCTCGCGCTCCAACTACGTGTGCGGCGGCCTGATGGCCCTGCACGCCCGCGCCTTTACGCGTGTGGCCTTTGACCCGTTTATCACCCGCGGCGAGGACTTGGATTACCTCTTTAACATGCGCATGTTTGGCTACGACGTGTGGTTCGATAACGAGTGGACCGTGCGCCATCTGCCTCCGGAGTCCGAAAAGCGCTCACCGCGCTTTATGCAGGATGTATACCGTTGGTACTACGAACGGGCCAAGTTGACATTCGCCGCGCATCAAAAGGAGCTCATTCCCGTTACGGCGGCATCGCTCATGCCCTACCCGGGCCCGTGGATTTCGCGCGAGCTCGACGACCGCGTGCGCAAGACCGCTATGGCCCGCAGCGTGTTTACCCGCGAGCATGAGGGCTACCTGCGCATCTGGCGCCATGGTATCGGCGAGGCAAAGGCCTATGCGCGCCAAAACGCTGCAAGCTATCTGCGTTTCCAGAGCTTTTGGCCCAAGATCATGGACGGGCTTTGGCGTGACGCACAACTGATCAGTATCCTGGAGGGGGCCGAATGATCGACCGCCGCGCCCAGCGCGATAGTTCAATATCAATCTTTCGCATCATTGCCGTTGCCTGCGCCATTTGCGTGCTGGTGTACTTTATTTTTGCCTTGGTGACCGGTATCGAGCCGATCGCCACGGTGATTGCCTGCGCGCTGCTGTGCATCTTTCTGTGCATCTTTATCTTTTTGACGCTCAATCCCGATTCGGTGCGCTCCCAGTACACCGAGGAGACGCTCTCGGTGGCCTCGGCCATGCTCGAGGACATTAAGGGCGGTCTGACGCAGGAGTCGGCGCGTTTGGTGTGCCGGCGCATTTTGCCCGAGACGCGCGCCATGACGGTGGCCATCACCGACGAGGACAACGTGCTTGCCTGCGCGGGCGAGTTTGAGGAAAAACTGCTGCCCGATACTCCCATCCACACGCTTGCCACACGCTACGTTATCGAACATGGCATCGTGCAGTCGTTCAACCGTATGGTGGATGTCGTGGGTTCGGACGGCTCGCACAACCAAGTCCCCGCCGGCATTATCGCCCCCATCAAGGTGGGCGATCGTACCGTCGGCACGCTCAAGTTCTACTACAAGACCCCGCGCGCCGTCGACCGTACCCAGTACGCGCTTGCCTCGGGCTTTGCCGAGATCTTGTCCACGCAGCTCGCCATCCACGAGCTCGAGGTGCAAAAGGAACTCACGGCGCGCGCCGAGGTGCGTGCGCTGCAGGCGCAGATTAACCCGCACTTCCTGTTCAACACGCTGAACACCATTGCATCGTTTACGCGCACCGACCCGCTGCGGGCCCGCGAACTGCTTCGTGAGTTCTCATCGTTCTATCGTGCCACGCTCGACAACTCGGGATCGCTTATTCCGGTCTCGCGCGAGGTCGCACAGACCAGGCGCTACCTTACCTTTGAGAAGGCCCGCTTTGGCGAGGACCGCGTGCTTGCGACGTTCGATGTGTCCGAGGACGTGGAAGATACGCTGGTGCCGGCGTTCGTGATCCAGCCGATTGTCGAGAACGCCGTACGTCATGGTATGGGCGATGACGACGCCCTGAGGATCGACGTGACCGTTCACCAAGACGGCGAGGATGCAATCTTGATTGCCGTGGCCGATAATGGCGTGGGCATGGATGAGGGTACCGCCGCCAGACTGTTTGACGAGCGTTCTGCCCGTCCCGACGCCAGCTCTCCCCAGGGTGGCGGCGCCGGTGTGGCCATGCACAATATTTCGGAGCGCATCCATCGCTTTTATGGGCCGCACTCCTATACGCGTGTCGAATCGGCGCCGGGCAAGGGCACCAAAGTGCTCCTTCATCTTGATTTGTCAGAGAGCATCTTCGACATTCAAGAGTAAAATAAAAGGCTACGGGCTCAACGTCATGCGACGGATGCCCGGCGTAGTTAGTTGACGAAAGGTTTTATCCCTATGCTGCGTGCGATGATTGTGGATGATGAGGCGCCGGCTCGCTCGGAGCTTCGCTTCCTGCTCGAGCAAACGGGCAAGATCGGCACGATCACGGAGGCGTCGAGCGTCCGCTCCGCCATCGAGATGCTTATGGAAAGTCGCGTGGATGTCGTGTTTCTCGATATCTCGATGCCCGGTGCCTCGGGCCTGCAACTTGCCGAGGCGCTGCATAAGCTCAAAAATCCGCCGGCGATCGTGTTTGTGACTGCGTATAGTGACCATGCGGTCGAGGCATTCGACGTGGATGCCGTCGATTATCTGATGAAGCCGGTCGAGGAAGCTCGCTTGGATCGCGCGATCGAGAAGGTCATGCAACGCACCAAGCCGGTTACGGACAGCAAGGTGACCATCGAGCGTATCCCGGTGGAAAAGGGCGGCCGCAAGGTGCTCATTCCCGTGGACGACATTCGCTTTATCATGGCCAAGGACGATTACTCCTGCATCTATACCGTCGATGATCGCTTTTTGTCGACGACCTCGCTGGCGCAGTTTGAGGCCAAACTCTGCGACTTTGGCTTCTTCCGTGTTCACCGCCGCTATATCGTCAACTTGGCGTGCGTCACGGATGTGGAGACGGTGCCCTCGGGCGCCATCCAGCTGGGCATTACGGGCGTCGACGAACGCGTGCCGGTTTCGCGCCGCCGCGTCGTGCCGCTCAAGAAGGCTCTGAGTCTCTAGCACACTGGCCCCGCAGCCCTGTAGACCCATCGTCTGCGGAGCCGTGGGGCCTTTTTGTATGTATCTGCCGAATCGTTTTTTGCGGAAGGGATCCCATGAACAGTGCAAGCGCCAAGCGTATCGACATCATCTCGGACACCCACGGCTATCTTTCGCCTGCGCTCCTGGATGAGCTTGAGGGCGCAGACCTGATTATCCACGCCGGCGACCTCACGTCAGAGATGGACTACGAGCACCTATGCACCATCGCCCCCGTGCGGGCCGTACTGGGCAACAACGATTACTACCGCGACTACGGCCCCGATGTAGACCGTCTTGCGCTCTTTACCTACGAAGGCCTTAAATTCGCCGTAGCCCACTACCGCGAAGACCTTCCGGTGGGATCCGTAGACGTAGCCATCAACGGCCACACCCACGTAACCAAAGAAGCCCAAGTGGGCCGTTGCTTAGTCCTCAACCCGGGCAGCGCCAGCTACCCCAGAGGCACCCGAGGCCCCACCATGGCCAGAATGCTCGTCAAAGACGGCAAGATCATAAGCACCAAATTTATTGACCTAGAGTAAAAGCAACAAAAACGGGGGATGCAGATCGCATCCCCCGTTTCCATCTCAGCCAAAGGCCGAGTTCCAACAACAACCTTAGACAACCCCACCGCGGAGAACGGGGACCTCGAGCCGCGGAAGCGGCGAGGAGCAAGAACTGTTTGGACAAAGTGACGGCAGGGAGGGTCTCCGTGGCTGAGGGCGGGGGTTAAGTTTGTCGCGAGTTCCGCACGCAAAGGAAAGCACTTAATGTGCTTTCCGTCTTGCGCAGGACTGTAGAGCAGCAAACTTAACCCCCGCCCTCAGCCCCGGAAGCCCTCCCGGATGGCCCCAAAAAATTTTTCAAAAAAGTTGTTGCGCGCCGGACAGACTTCTGTGTATACTAATCCCCGCAGCGCACGCGAGCGGAAACAAACGCGAACGTCTGCCTGGGGAGTTAGCTCAGTTTGGTTAGAGCGCCGGCCTGTCACGTCGGAGGTCGCGGGTTCGAGCCCCGTACTTCCCGCCAACGCAATTAAAGCCACGTCTTCGGACGTGGCTTTTTGCGTTTGATGCACTTTGTTTCGATAGAACGATCGCCCTGGTGCATCTTCGCCCAGAACCCCCGCGCCTTCGGGAACGCAAGTAAAATCTAATGAGTATATCTGTCTGAACAACAGCTTTGTTGCGCAACACCTGTTCTACGAGACAGGGGGTTAGGTTATACTAAATTGCACTGTGCGCCGCATCTGATGCATTTCGCTCCAAGCGCGGCACTCAGGGGATATCCGATTTACCATTTGGATGTCCTGGCGGTCATTTAGCGTCTCGACACAAGCTCGGCCCCGGAGCTCGTTCGAGCTGTTCCTATTCCTTGAAAGGGGAAAAATGGACATATCGAGGAAGACTGATTACGCCCTTCGCATGCTCGCGATGCTTGCCGAGGACCCGGAGCGTCTGCTTTCTGTTCGCACCGCCGCCGAAGAGGTCAATGTCCCGTATTCGTTTGCCCGTTCGATTCAGCATGGTTTGGTTCAGGCCGGTATTGTGGAGAGCCTGCGTGGCGTCCATGGCGGCATGCGTCTTAAGGTCAGCCCCGACGATGTCACCATCCGCCAGGTCGTTGAGGCCGTTCAGGGCCCCATGGTCATGAACGATTGCACCGCGCCCGATGGCGACTGTGCGCGCATGGGCACGTGCTGCTATCATCCCCTGTGGGCCGGAGCTCAAGCGCTGATGCGCGACTACCTCGATTCCGTTTCGCTGGGCGATATCGTCGCTCACCGCCAGTTCCCGGCCGTCGATTCCAAGTTCGCCGACCGCGATGCGTTTCCCGAGTACGCCACCTGTGCGTGCGCTTGCCGGGAGGAATAGCGCCGCATAAGGAGCATAGCTATGATTCAGGACCCCTTTCGTTCGATGATTCGTTCGGAAGGGGCCCTGCGTTATCGCGACCTTCCGTGGCGCCGCACGCGCGACCCGTACATTATTTGGCTTTCCGAGGTTATGCTGCAGCAAACGCAGGTGCCGCGTGTGGAGACGCGTATGCCCGCGTGGCTCGACCGCTTTCCGACCGTACAGGCGCTCGCTCAGGCCGCTCCTTCCGACGTTTTGGATGCTTGGCAGGGGATGGGCTACAACCGACGTGCCCTGGCGCTTCACAGAGCCGCTCAGTGCGTTATGGAAGACTGGGGTGGGGAGTTTCCACGTGAGACTCGCGACTTGGTCGCCCTGCCTGGTATTGGCCCGGCGACGGCGCAGGGCATCCGGTCGTTTGCGTTCGATCTACCGGGTGTGTATCTGGAGACCAACGTGCGCACGGTCTTTCTGCATCATTTCTTTCCCGACGTGCCGGCCGTTCCCGATCGCGAGCTGGTGCCGCTGATTCAGGCCGCCTGTCCGGCGGCCCCTGGTGCGACGGCGGATGAGATCGCTCCCTTTGCCGTGCCGCTCGATGATGCCGACACGCCGCGCGCATGGTATTACGCGCTGCTGGATTATGGCGCGTATCTTAAGAAGACGCTGCCCAATCCGTCCAGGCGCTCGGCGAGCTATAGCCGTCAGTCCAAGTTTGAGGGCTCGCGCCGTCAAAAGCGCGCCCATATTGTGCGCATGCTGCTGGCTGCGCGCGATGGGCGGCCGTCGGGCATTACGCTCGATGAAGCCGTTGCAGGCGTTAACGAGATGGAGACGGCAGCCGGCCGCGAGTCGGTCGATCACGATCTTGTCGCAGACATTTTGGCCGACTTGGAGCGCGAGGGCTTTTGCCGCTCCGAGGGTGACCGCTGGCTAAGCGTGTAGCCAACCCGAATCTGAAGAAGAGGATTGTAAGGTTTAAATTCTCGGCTTGAGGGCATCCTAAAGACAAGGCCGCTCGAAGCCTACGGGCGGCATATGTTGAAGGGAAGTACACCTATGGATTTTGAGAACTCCCAAACCAAGAAGAACCTCGAGACCGCTTTTGCCGGTGAGTCCCAGGCGCACACCAAGTATCGCTACTACGCATCTAAGGCCAAGAAGGATGGCTACGTTCAGATCTCGAATATCTTTGCCGAGACGGCGGGCAACGAGTCCGAGCACGCCAAGCTGTGGTTTAAGTATCTGCACGACGGCGCCGTTCCCGACACCCTGGATAACTTGCGTGATGCCGCTGCAGGCGAGAACTACGAGTGGACCACGATGTACGACGAGTTCGCCAAGACCGCCGAGGAGGAGGGCTTTACCGAGATCGCCGCAAAGTTCCGTGGCGTCGGCGCCGTGGAGAAGGCTCACGAGGAGCGCTACAACAAGCTTGTCGAGCGCATTGAGTCGGGCGAGGTGTTTGAGCGCGAGGGCGTGAAGGTATGGAAGTGCCTGAACTGCGGGCACCTGCATGTTGGTGCCGAGGCGCCCGAGGTGTGCCCGGTGTGTAACCACCCGAAGGCGTACTTTGAGGAGCAGGTGGTGAACTACTAGCGCCGATACGAACGTGGACTGCGGGGCGCAGGGCGGGGAAATACCTTCCCCTCTCGCTCGCGGCTCCGCAGGGTCGCGCGAGGCAAAGGTATTTCCCCGCCCTGCGCCCCGGCGTTGGGTCGTCGCTTGCTCGTTACTGAAAAGCTGATATTAAAGTTTGTGTGCCGCCCCTTATGGGGCGGCACGTTTTTGTATGGGGACCGGTTGGGACGGCACCGTTCATGGGTGGGGTACACTGGGTAGCGATTTTTAGTTTACCTACTACCTGATGGGGTGTTTTTATGGGTAAGAAGTCTCGGGCTCGGGTTGCTGCCGCGGGAACTCGCAAGGATCCTGGTCGTCGGGTTGCCGAGGGCAAAAAGGCCGATCGTGTCGAGAAGGACAAGAAGGTCGGTGCGCATGCTCATCCTGAGTGGGCGCCTCACCTCAATACGGCTAGCGAGGATCTGACTGCTAAGTTGTTTACTCTGGTCGAGGTTATCTTGGGCGTGGTGCCCGTGGTGGTCGTTGGCTTGTTCTTGGCTTCGAAAGATGCCATGAGCGTGGATAAGCTCACCGATGTCTTTTCTCAGGACCCCTCGATGGTGGTTACGTTTATCTCTGCGTGCCTGCAGCCGTTTGTGGCGTACATGCTGTACATGATTTATCGCAAGTACTGCGAGGGCGATGCGGGCTTTGCCGCCGGCAACCTGATCGGCCTCTTGTGCTCCGAGATTTTGTTGCTCAATATCCCGGGCGTTATCGGCATGGGCATCTTGCTGTGGCGTGTTTGGCGCAATGTCGCCCCGCACTTTGAGAGCTGGCTGTTTGAGCGTCGTTTTACGGGCGTGGTGGCCGACATTGCCGGTTCGCTCGTGATTCTAGTCTTGGCGTTTTTGTGTGCCACCGCTGCTCGCGGTCTTTCGGGCATGTAATCTGCCCCCACCGACCACGGAGCGCAGGGCAACTGCCGGCCTTACCGCTCCGGGCGTCAGACCCGCGGCGCATCCCTTTCCCTCTCGCTCACGGCTTCGCAGAGTCGCGCGAGGCAAAGGCATACGCCGCGGGTCTGACGGCGCGGGCTTGCCAGCGAGTTTTGGCTCATAGATTGGTTTGTGTGCCGCCCCTTATGGGGCGGCACGTTTTGTGTGGGGTCCCGGTCTTCACAATTTCCGTCAAGCTTTTGGTCAGCTTTTGGTTAGTTGGCGGGCTGGCGGAAGGGAAAAAGATCATTCCATAAAAAAGCTCATAGAAAGTGCTGGTAGGGGAGTTGTTGAGGTTTTCGACAGCTTTTGGGCAAAAGAAACTTTGTGGCTATTGCCGGCGATTGCGTTGTCGCGGTCATGGTGGTGCGGGATGCTGGTCGTAAGCGTCGAATGCTCCGATTGAGGAGGCCAACATGGATCTGTTTCTTGAGACCCCGCAGCAACAAGCCGAGCGCATGTTGCGCCAACAGCAACGGCTTATGGAGATGCAAATGCAAGGGGTAGCCGCTCAGCCCCCTGCGCAAAATGCCACGCCTGCGGTTTCGCCTGCGGGCAGATCGGCGCCAGAGAACTATTCCGTACAACAAGATTCATATGCGCAGGAGCTTGCGTTCGACAAGCGCCGCACACGTCACCGCCGCGTGGGCCAGCGCCTGCGCACGTTAGCGATGATTGTGCTGATCCCGTTAGGACTTGCGGCGATTTTCCTGGTCTCGTATGCGCTCACCTGCATCCTCAACGGTGCCTCGCCCAGTGAAGTGCTCCAACATCTGTCAGCCCTCGGCCAGCGCCTAGGCGATGTCATAACAACCATTCGCGCCGGCTGGGAGAGTTAGCGTTTGTCACATTAGGACTTCTAGGGTGTAGGGATTATCGCCACGAGTAGAATTCTTGCATCCTGTGGGTCCTGTCGTGCAACTGAATAGTATTATTAAAGATAAATAATAATAGGATTTGCTATGTATAAGCAGGATTTAGAGCAGACTCTTTTGGGCATTGACGAAGAGGCGGAGCTGGAAATAGGTCCAAGAGACGACAGGCCGAGCGTTGTATTGGTGGGAGGAAGCGCCTTCATGCTAAACGATGTGACGAATCGGTCGGTTACACATGACATTGATGTGTTTGAGGCAGACAGGTGCCTCCGCGAGATCATAGCTCGATACCCCGAGGTAAATGGTATGGCGGTGGCGTATTGTAATCAGATGCCATTCAATTACGAAGATCGTTTGATTCCCTTGGATATTGGCGCGCGTTTTATCAGGTACTTTACGCCATCCTTGGAGGACCTGGCGGTAATGAAGCTCTATGCCTACCGTCCGAACGACATCGTCGATCTTCATAGTCAGGCATTCGTCGACCGACTTGATTGGGGGCTGCTCGAACGGCTTATATTCGACGAGGGAGAAGCGCTGGCGTCGTCGCCTTCGGAGCGAAGCTATCAAGAGATGGTCTGTGCATACAGGCAATACAAAAAGGAGGTGCTCGGTTGAATCTGACCTTTGAGGGATTTTTGAAAGGCTATTGCCGAGAGCTGTCCGGGCAGCAGTCGCTGAGTTTTAGAAAACTGGTTGAGCAGGCGACGACGGTTGCGCCGCGCGTGGCGGAGCCTCTGTTTTTGCTCGCCTTGGCGCAAGGAAAAGCCGAATACGTTCTGGGTTTATCCGAGGGCTCGTGGATGGAAGAGGATTACCGAGGTGTTTTGTCCTTGTACGATCAAGCGGGTGGCATGGCGTCTCTATGCGCCAAAAGTGAGCTCCCTAACCGTTATGCCAACGTTTGGCGTGCGTATAGAGCGGTGAAGGAAAAGCCAGTGGCGGATAGAAGGATCAACGCCCTGATGCGAAAAAGAACATTGGGAGCGCTAGGGGAATCGGGCATAACACGCTACGGTCTCTGCCGCGATTTGAATCTGAATAAGGGAAACGTGTACGCATACTTAGCCGGCGATGACTCAAAGGTGAGCAGGGAGACGGCGCGCCGCATTATGGAATATGCGGAGGAGAGGGGCACCCAAGAAGGGGCCGGGCGCCCGGTGCGTGTGGCGGGGTAAGATTGATCGCGGTTTTGATTGATAATCGATTGGGTTTGTTGGGCGGAGTCTATGTCTGCTATTGAAATTGCGCTTGTTGTGATTGCCTTGGTGGCGGTGGGAGTTGCCGTGGTTTGCGCCCTGCAGCTTAAAGGCCTTCGTGCCGAGTTGCGAGAGCGTGGCGGCAACGATGCGGAGACGCTCGTGGCGCTCGAGCAGGCCAACAGCACGCTCGATGCCCTCAACGTCGCGCTGGCAGAAACCCGCCGCACGGCAAACGCCATCGCGCAGCAGCAGACGACCGACGCCGCTGTGGAGCAGCAGCGCTACCTGACCATCGCGCGTGAGTTCTCGCAGGCTGGCGACCGTATGGATGACCTGCGCCGCGAGACGGCCCAACAGCTCGGCGCCAACCGCGAGGGCATCGAGCACCGCCTGGACAAGGTGCGCGAGACGGTCGACGCCCAGCTGGGCGCCATTCGCAAGGACAACAACGTGCAGCTCGATCAGATGCGCGCGACGGTGGACGAGAAGCTCTCCCGCACGCTCAACGATCGTCTGTCCGCATCGTTTAAGCAAGTGAGCGACCAGCTCGAGGCCGTGTACAAGGGCCTGGGCGATATGCAATCTATCGCCACCGGCGTGGGCGACCTTAAGCGCGTGCTGGGCAATGTGAAGGCGCGCGGCATTTTGGGCGAGGTACAGCTGGGCGCGATCCTGGCGGACATCCTTACGCCCGACCAGTATCTGGAAAACGTTGCCACCAAGCCCGGCGCCTCGGAGCGCGTTGAGTTTGCCGTCAAGCTGCCGGTAGACGAGGGCGATCCCGTGCTGCTGCCGATCGACTCCAAATTCCCGGGCGACGCGTACGAGCATCTGCTCGACGCCCAGGAGTCGGGTGACGCGGAGGCCGTTGCCGCTGCGCGCAAGACGCTCGATATGATGGTGAAACGCGAGGCCAAGGACATTTGCGAGAAGTACCTGAGCGTGCCCGCGACGACCAATTTTGGCATCATGTTCGTGCCGTTTGAGGGCCTGTATGCCGAGGTCGTCAGTCGCCCCGGGCTTATCGAGACCCTGGGCCGCGACTATCACGTCAACGTTGCCGGCCCCAGCACCATGGCCGCCATCCTCAACAGCCTGCAGATGAGCTACCAGACGTTTAGGCTGCAAAAACGCACCGATGACGTGCTGCGCGTGCTTTCCGCCGTCAAGGCTGAGCTGCCGCGCTATCAGGCGGCGTTGCGTCGCGCGCAGCAGCAGATCGAGACCGCGGGCAAGACGGTCGAGGGCATTATCACCACGCGCACCAACGTTATGGAGCGTAAGCTCAAGGACATCGACGCGCTGGAGGACGCGCGGGAGGCCGACGAGATCTTGGGGCTCACATCCGCGGAGCTGCTCGCAGACCAAGAGGACGAGGACTAGTTGCAACAGGCGGCGGGGCACCAGCGCGGACGCGGGCGCCTCGCCGCTTTTCGCATTGTGCTTGCCTGAAGTGCGCTTTAGTGTGCAACAATGGCGTTTCGCCCTATCAGACGCGAAAGGAAGCCCATGTCTCAGAGAAGCACCAGTCCGCTCAAACGCTCCACCGTGCGTCGCACGTTGCAGCGTTTTTGGGACGTCACGCGCACGCAGCCGCTAATCGTCTTTCTCTCGGTGTTCTCGTCGGCGGGCTACATCTTTTTGCTCACGTTTGCCAACACCTACGTGATGGCCCTTATCGTCGACCGCGTCCAAGCCGGCCCCGTGGCGGGCGACCAGGTGTTTGAGGTCTTTGGCCCTTACATTCTGGCGCTCGTGCTCGTTAACCTAGTGGGCCAGATCCTCTCCAAGCTGCAGGACTACACCGTCTACAAGCTCGAGATTGCGGGCAACTATCACTTGGCGCGCCTGTGCTTTGACACGCTCTCCAACCAGTCCATGACATTCCACACCAGCCGATTTGGCGGATCGCTTGTGAGCCAGACGAGCCGTTTTATGAGCGGCTACACGGGTCTGGTGGACGTGACGGTGTATTCGCTCATCCCCACCATCACCTCGGTTGTCTGCACGGTGGCAGCGCTCGCCCCGGTGGTGCCGATGTTTACCGTGATCCTGGTGGGCATCATGGTCGTCTACATCGCGTTTGTCTGGCTTATGTACAAGCGCATCATGCCGCTTTCGGCCGCGACGTCCGCCGCACAGAACAAGCTGTCGGGCGTGCTTTCCGACGCGGTCACGAACATCCTGGCCGTCAAGACCTGCGGGCGCGAGGACTTTGAGCGCGACCTGTTCGATACCGCCGACCGTGCCGCGCGCGATGCCGAAACGGTATCGATGCACGCCATGATGCAACGCAACTTTACGACCTCGGGCCTTATCGTTATCACCATGGCCGTGGTGAGTGTGTTCGTCGCGGGCGGCAACGCGTGGTTTGGCATCTCGGCCGGCGCGCTCGTCATGATCTTTACCTATACGTACAACCTCACCATGCGTCTGAACTACGTGAGCTCCATGATGCAGCGCATCAACCGCGCGCTGGGCGATGCGGCCGAGATGACGCGCGTGCTGGACGAGCCGTGTCTGGTGGCAGACGACGAGAACGCCCCCGAGCTCAAGGTGAGCGAGGGCGCGATTGATTTTGAGCACTTGAGCTTTGCATACCGTGATGCCGCGGCGGGCGAGAGCGTGTTCGACGACCTGACGCTCCATGTGGCGGCGGGCCAGCGCGTGGGCCTGGTGGGCAAATCGGGCTCGGGCAAGACGACACTCACCAAGCTGTTGCTGCGCCTGGACGACGTACAGGTCGGCCGCGTGCTCGTGGACGGCCAGGACGTTTCGCGCTGCACGCAGCAGAGCCTGCGCCGCCAGGTTGCCTACGTGCCGCAGGAGGCGCTCCTGTTCCACCGCTCCATTCGCGAGAATATCGCCTACGGCCGCCCCGACGCCACCGACGAGCAGATCCGCGAGGCAGCGCGCCTGGCCAATGCCCTGGAGTTTATCGATCGCCTGCCCCGTGGCTTTGACACCATGGTGGGCGAGCGCGGCGTTAAGCTCTCGGGCGGTCAGCGCCAGCGTGTGGCCATCGCCCGCGCCGTCCTTACCGACGCGCCGATTCTGGTGCTCGACGAGGCGACATCTGCCCTCGACAGCGAGTCCGAGGCGCTGGTGCAGGAGGCGCTCGAGAACCTGATGCGCGGTCGCACCTCCATTGTGGTGGCGCATCGCCTGTCCACCGTGGCGGCGCTCGACCGCATCGTGGTGCTGGCGGACGGCGAGATTGTCGAGGACGGTACGCATGCGCAGCTCGTCGAGGCGGGCGGCGAGTACGCGAGCCTGTGGGGCCGTCAGACCGGTGCATTCTTGGAGGCGTAAGCGTCTCGGACGTGGGACAATTGTGCCCATAAGTTTATTGTGCCGTTGAGCCGAGGAGTCGTTATGCCACGCGAGACCAATGCCGCCAAGCGCGAGCGCGCCATCGAGGTGTGTGAGCGCCTCAACCGTCGCTATGGCCCGGTCGAGTGCTTTTTGGACCACGAGAATCCCTTCCGCCTGCTGATCGCGGTGCTGCTTTCGGCGCAAACGACCGATGCACAGGTCAACAAGGTGACGCCGCGGCTGTTTGCCCAGTGGCCCACGCCCGAGGCCATGGCCGGGGCGAGCGTGGCTGACGTGGCAGACACTATCAAGTCACTCGGCTTCTACAAGAGCAAAGCCAAGCATGCCGTCGAGGCCGCGCAGATGATCGTCGCCGACTATGGCGGCGAGGTGCCGGCCGACATGAAGGAGCTCGTGAAGCTGCCGGGCGTGGGACGCAAGACGGCGAACATCGTGCTCAACGTGGGGTATGGCATCGTGGAGGGCATTGCGGTGGACACGCACGTCAACCGCATTGCGCACCGCCTGATGCTGAGTCCCAAGACGCATGCCAAGGAGCCGCTCAAGACCGAGCAGGATCTGCTCAAGATTTTGCCGCACGAGTATTGGGAGTCGGTCAACCATCAGTGGATCACCTTTGGTCGCGAGATCTGCGATGCCCGCAAGCCCAAGTGTGACGAGTGTCCGCTGGCAGATTTGTGCCCCAGCGTGCGCGTAGCGGGGTAGGGCGGAACGCATCTTCGTCTGGCGTTTTTTGCGGGGCTGGGTTTGCCCTTGAGCCGGAGTCCTCTCCATGCGCTACCATGACAGGCAATGTATTTGACGTACGACCCGCCGAGCTTGCCCCGGCGGGCTTTTGGCGTTGCGATGCCGGAGGAACAGCATGCTCATTCACCGTATAGCCGCGCAGCTCTACACTGCCGAGGCGCTGCAGACCGTCGAGGTCGGACTCGATGCCGGCGAGGACGTGACGCTGGCCGTGTCGCAGTCGGGTCGCACGCTTATGGCGGCCGCCCAGTTTGCGCGCCGTCCGCGCCCGACGGTCTACATTGTGAGCGGCGAGGATGCGGCCGATCGCGCCGCGCGCAGCCTTGCCGCCTACGTGGGTCTGGCACACGTGTGCCGCTTTCCCGAGCGCAAGGACTATCCGTGGCGCGAGCAGGCGCCCGACGATGCTGTGGTTGCCCAGCGCTGCGAGGCCCTGGGACGCATCGTTCGCGGTGACAACTGCATCATGGTCGCCTCGGCCCGCGCGTTGCTGCGTTGCGTGCCGCCAGTCGAGAGCCGCTACTGGGAGTCCACGACCTTCGCGGTGGGCGAGGAGATTCCTTTTGACGAGGTGCCGCAGCGCCTGGTGGGCATGGGCTACACCAATGCCGGCGCCGCCGACGCGCCTGGTCTGTTCCGCGTGCACGGCGACACCGTCGAGGTGTTCCCCGCGCAGGAAAAAGCGCCCGTGCGCATCGAGTTCTTCGGCGACGAGATCGATCGCATCCGTCGCATGGTGAGCTCAACGGGGCAGACCATCGGCAACGAGGACAGCATCGAGATCTTCCCCTGCCGTGAGCTGGCGCTTACCGACGAGGCCGTCCACAACATGCATGTGGCGCTTTATCGCGCCAGCCAGGACGACAGCAAACTGGCAGCGCTGCTCGAGATGGTGGATGCGCGCATCGTCACGCCCGAGCTCGACCGCTTTTTGCCGGTGATGTACGGCCAGACCGTGAGCCCGCTGGCGCACGTGAGCGGCAAGGCGCTCGTGGTGCTGTCCGAGCCGCGCTCGCTGTTCGACGATTGCCTGCGTGCCTACGAGGATATCGAGGCCCGTGCCGGCGAGGCGGGGGTCGACCGACTGGATGGCCTGTATGTACGTGCCCAGCAGCTCGATTTTGGTGCTCAGCAGCGCCTGAACTACGTAAGCCTCATCCGTGCCGGCGGTGCGGTTACGGCCGAGCTCAAGATTGAGCAGCCGGCCATCGCGGGTTCGGACAATCGCTTTATGACGCGCATTCAGGAAGTCGTGGGCAAGCGTTACGCCTGCGTGTTTGCCATTCCCGACCGCGGTGCGCGCGAGTCGATGGAGCTCACCTTTGGCGACGAGGGCATTACCTTTGAGGAATCGCTGACCGCGGCGCCCGAAAACGCCGGCGTCATTGGCGAGCGCGTGCGCGTGGCGGCGGCAGATTCTGCCGACCGTGCTGCCCGTCAGGATGCCCATGCTGCAATTCGCGAGCGCAAGGCCGATGCGCTCAACGCCCGCTCGCTCGAGGCAGGTGCCGCCCAGGCAGCCGCCGGCGCCGCCGTGCCTACTATCTCGCGCGGACGCGTGACCTTTGTCGATGCCGCTCTGCCGCAGGGCGTGGTGGTGCCCGATGCCAACCTGGCCGTGTTCTCGATTGCCGACCTCAACGCCCGCATGGACGCCAACCGCGCGCGCAGCCGCCGCAAGGTGGACATTACGCAGATCACATTCCCGTTTAAGCCGGGCGACTACGTGGTGCACGCCACTCACGGCATCGCACTCTTTAGCGAGATCGCGCGCCAAGAAGTGGGCGGCAAGGAGCGCGACTACTTTTTGCTGGAATATGCCGACGGCGACAAGCTCTACGTGCCGCTCGAGCAGGTCGACCGCATCACGCGATACGTCGGTCCCGACGGTGACAAGCCGCGCCTGACCAGGCTCAATACCGCCGACTGGACGCGTGCCACCAACAAGGCACGCAAGAACGCCAAAAAGCTGGCGTTTGACCTGGTCGATCTGTATACGCGCCGCTCGTCGATTACCGGTATCGCCTGCCCGCCCGACACGCCCGAGCAGATCGAGATGGAGGAGAGCTTCCCCTACGACGAGACGCGCGACCAGCTGGAGGCTATCGCCGACATCAAGGCCGACATGGAGGCGCCCAAGCCCATGGACCGCCTGCTGTGCGGCGACGTGGGTTTCGGCAAGACCGAGGTTGCCCTGCGCGCGGCGTTTAAGTGCGTGGACTCCGGCCGCCAAGTCATGGTGCTCTGCCCCACGACCATTCTGGCCCAGCAGCACTACGAGACGTTCTTTGAGCGCTTTGCTCCGTTTGGCCTGGAGGTCGAAGTGCTCAGCCGCTTCCGCACCCCGGCGCAGCAGAAGCGCGCGCTCAAGGCGTTTGCCGAGGGCACGATTGATGTGCTCATCGGCACGCACCGCTTGCTTTCTGCCGACGTGAACCCCAAGAACCTGGGCATGGTGATCATCGACGAGGAGCAGCGCTTTGGCGTGCAGCACAAGGAGCAGCTCAAGAACCTGCGTGAGCAAATCGACGTGCTCACGCTTTCGGCAACGCCTATTCCGCGAACCATGCAGATGGCCACGAGCGGCGTGCGCGACATGAGCCTGATCACCACACCGCCGACCGGGCGTCGTCCCGTGATCGTGCACGTGGGGGAGTACGACCCCGACGTGGTGAGTGCGGCGATTCGCCTGGAGGTGGGCCGCGGCGGTCAGGTGTATTACGTGTCCAACCGCGTCAAGACCATCGATGATGCCGTGGCGCGCGTGCACGAGGCCGCGCCCGAGGCACGTGTGGGCGTGGCGCATGGCAAGATGAGCCCGCGCGAGGTCGAGGACGTGATGATCGAGTTCGCGACCAAAAAGATCGACGTGCTCATCGCCACGACCATCGTGGAAAGCGGCATCGACAACGCGACCGCCAACACGCTCATCATCGAGGACTCGCAGCGCCTGGGCCTGGCGCAGCTCTACCAGCTCAAGGGCCGTGTGGGCCGCTCTGCCACGCAGGCCTACGCGTACTTTATGTTCCCGGGTGAGCTGCCGCTCACCGAGGAGGCAACGGCGCGCCTGACCGCGCTTTCCGAATTCCAGGACCTGGGCAGCGGCATGCGCATCGCCATGCGCGACCTGGAGATCCGCGGCGCCGGCTCGCTTATGGGCGCCGAGCAGCACGGCAACCTGTCGAGTGTGGGCTTTGACCTGTTTACGCAGATGCTGGGACAGGCCGTGGCCGAGGCGCGCGGCGACGACGATGCCGGCGTGGAGGCGGCGAGCGTGGGTATTAACCTGCCGGCCGACTACTTCTTGTCCGAGGAGTACCTGCCGGCGGTGGACCAGCGCGTGCTCGTGTACCGCAAGCTCGCGGCGGCTGAGGACCTGGAGAGCATCGATGAGGTGCAGGAAGAGACCGAGGCCGCGCATGGTGAGCTGCCGTTGGCGGGACTCAACCTGTTCAATCGCGCGCGCATCCGCATTCGCGGCGAGCGCCTGGGGCTCGAGAGCGTCACGCTCAGCGGCGGTCGCATCACGTTTTTGGGCGTCGACGTGCCCAAGAAGGTGGCCTTTGAGCTTAAGACCCGCTATGGCGCGGTGAACTTCCCCAAGAGCCGCAAGTTGTCGGTGCCCTACAAGGCGGGCGCCGGCGCGGGCAGCGGCCTGGGTCGCGGTCTCGACGCCAACGATGGCACCGGCCCCGTGGCCGCGGCACTCATGCTGCTGCAGCAATTAGGCGCGAGCGACGATGACTAACAAGTAGGGGGCGTGGCGGGGCAGAGCTACCAGTTGTTCTTTGCCCCGCCACCTCGCAGGTTGATTCCAGCCCCATCGAAAGGAAAGCATGTTCGGGTACATCTACAAGAAAGACGCCGCCGCTATCGCGGTTGTCCTGTGTCTTTGTCTGGGCGTGGGCAGTTTCTTCGATTATCAGATCTCGAGCGCGCTGTTCAACATCGGCAGCATGTACGGTCGCTTTATCGAGGCGGCCGGCGAGCTGCCGTTCGAGCTGACGGCGAGCATCGCGGGCGTTATGCTCGTGCGCGCGGTGCGTCCCGACTCCAGGGGCAGCAAATGGCTTGCCGCGCTCGGCATCCTCGTCAACGTTGGCCTGACCGGCTACGAGATCGTTTCGTCCCTGAGGGTTGGCGGTAAACTCATTGCGGCTCAGTTGGTGCTGACGTTTGTGCTGGTCATCGCTGCCAACCTTATCGTCTATCGCCTCACGCGCACGACCGAGCCCGACGAGCTCACGCGCTGGGCGTTGATGGTGCTTGCCGTGTGGATCGCTCAGGCCATCATCCTCAACGTGATCGTCAAGCCACTGTGGTCGCGCCCGCGCATGCGCGTGATCGAGGTCACGCCGGGGCTCAATTTTCAGCCGTGGTGGGTGATCGGCAATCCCGACAAGTGGACCTATATCGCCGCCGGCGTGATCAAGGACGGGTTCAAGTCGTTTGCGAGCGGACACACGGCGCATGCGGCGATCGGCCCTATGCTCGCCGGGCTTCCCACGGCAGCCTTTAAGGAAAAACCGTCGCGTCGCCGCGTGATTTTTTGGGCGGCGGCTGTGATCGCGGCGCTCGTCGCCTTTGGGCGCATCGTGATCGGTGCGCACTTTTTGAGTGACGTGAGCTGCGGTTTTGCCCTGGTACTGGCACTTGAGTGCCTTGCCGCGCGCATTGCCTATCCCAACGGCGTACAATAGCTCCGTTTGAATCATCTGGCCGATACCCGGTAAGAGAGGATTGCCATGCTCGCGTTTAACAACGATTATTCCCACGGTGCACATCCGGCAGTGCTGCAGGCGCTCGTCGACACCAATATGGAGCCGCAGCCCGGCTACGGTACCGACGCGCACACCGAGCGTGCCAAGCAGCTTATCCGTGAGGCCTGTCAGGCCCCCGATGCCGACGTGTTTTTTCTGGTGGGCGGCACGCAGGCCAACGCGACGGTGATCGACATGCTGCTTGCGCCCTACGAGGGCGTCGTTGCTGCCGAGACTGGCCACGTCGCCTGCCACGAGGCGGGCGCCATCGAGTTTGGCGGCCACAAGGTGCTTACCATCCCCGGCTACGAGGGCAAGATGCACGCCGAGGACCTCGAGAACTATATCCAGGTGTTCTACGAAAACGAGAGCTACGAGCACACGGTGTTCCCGGGCGCCGTGTACGTGAGTCTGTCGACCGAGTACGGCACGCTGTACTCCAAGGCCGAGCTCGCGGCGATTCATGCGGTATGCCAGAAGCGTGAGATTCCGCTGTTTGTGGACGGCGCCCGCCTGGCCTATGCGCTGGCGTCCGATGAGTGCGACATTACCCTGCCCGAGCTGGCACAGCTGTGTGATGTGTTCTACATCGGCGGCACCAAGTGCGGCGCGCTCTGCGGCGAGGCTGTGGTGTTCTGCGGCATGCACGCTCCGGCGCATCCCATTCCGCGCATTAAGCAGCACGGTGCGTTGCTGGCCAAGGGCCGCCTGACGGGCGTGCAGTTTGAGGCGCTCTTTACCGACGGCCTGTATTTTGAGATTGGTCGCCAGGCGATCGAAACCGCGCAGGCGCTTCGTCGCGTGCTGCACGAGCGCGGTTACCAGTTCTTCTTGGAGACGCCCACAAACCAGCAGTTTGTGATTCTGCCCAACGAGGACATGGCCCGCATTCGCGAGCATGCCTCGATTGAGTACTGGGAAAAGTACGACGAGACCCACACCGTGGTGCGCTTTTGCACTAGCTGGGCCACGACGCAGGAGGACATCGACGCGCTGGCGGCTGTCCTGTAGCCTGATGTAATGACAAGGGGCCGCCCTGCGCCTGAGCTTGGCGCAGGGCGGCCTTTGCTTTTGGGGGAGAAGGGTTGTATGACCGAGATGTCCGAGCCGACGATTCGCCTGGCGACGCCCGATGACGCGTCGGCGTTGCTTGCCATCTATGAGCCGTATGTGCGCCAGACGGCGATTACCTGCGAATATGAGGTGCCGAGCGTTGAGGAGTTCGCCGGGCGCATCGAGCGTACGCTCAGGCGCTATCCGTATTTGGTGATGGAGTTGGACGGGCGTCCGGTGGGCTATGCCTATGCGAGCCCGCTTAACAGCCGCGAGGCATACGACTGGTCGGTCGAGACGTCGATCTACCTGGCGCGTGATGTGCGCCACGGCGGGCTGGGCCGCAAACTACATGACGCGCTCAAGCAGTGCCTGATCGCGATGGGCATCACCAACATGTGTGCCCTCATCGCCGTGCCGCACGACAAGGACGACGAGTACCTGACGCACAACAGCCAGGACTTCCATGCCCATATGGGGTATCGCCTGGTGGGTGCCTTTGACCGCTGCGCCCAAAAGTTCGGCCGCTGGTACGACATGTGCTGGATGGAGTTGGTCCTAGCCGAGCGCGTCCCCAACCAACCCAAACCAACCTGGTTCCCCGACCTCCCCAAACCTACCATTTAGGGACAGGTTTATTTTGGCAGGTTAGCCGATTGGCTCGGTGTATTTGGCGCGGTCGGTGCGTTGGATGCGCTTAGAGACATGGAGCGGTCGGCCGTCGGTGTCGTAGACGTAGTCGGTGATCAGGATCAGCGCCTGCCCGCGTTCGACGTTGAGCAAAAACGCCTCGTTTTGCGAGGCATGGCACACCTCAAAGGTCTTATGTCCCTGTGCTGGCGCGCGATGGAATTCTTGGCGCAGCGTCGCGTAGAGCGAACCGTTGATATCGCGATCGATGAGCGTCTCGAAGCTTGGCGGCAGGTAGGTGGTCTCCAGGCACAGCGGCACGTCGTCCAGGTAGCGCAGGCGGACAAGTTTGACGAGCTTGCTGCCCACGGCGGCGTCAAAGAACTTAGCTATGCTGCCGGCCGCCTTGGCAAAGCCCGAGTCCACGGTGCGCGTGGTGGGCTTCATGCCCTGACCTTCGACCTGCTTGGTATAGCTCGAAAACACTAGGTTGTTCTCGTGGAGCGCGGGCGTGTCGGCCACAAAGGCGCCACGCCCGCGCTCGGTGCGCACCAGGCCCTCATCAACGAGAACCTTAAGGGCGTGGCGCACGGTGCTGCGCGACAGCCCCGATTCGTCCATGAGCTCCATCTCGGACGGCAGCTTGTCTCCGCGTGCGTAGATGCCGGCGGCGATGCGGTCGCGAAGCGTACCCGCCAAGCGCTCGTATTGGCTCAGTTTCTTTTTAGATGAAGCGTTCATGCGATCAGCCTATATCTAACTTGTATGCTTATCTAAGCAAGCATGTATTCAACACAACAATAAAACCGCTGGTATCGAGCTACCGAAAACCTTACCAGCAAAATTTCTAAGACAAATATAGCATATAACTAGTCGACATAACCAAAACATGTATGTAACTTGTATGCCATCGAGAGCATCAAACGAGAAGAAAGGCTGATGCACGATGACTACTCAGGAACAGGTTAAGGACGTCGTCTCCCAGGTTTTGGCTGACAAGGCAGACAAGGGCGGCATCAAGCGCGTCGTGTGGATTGGCGCCGGCGGATCCAACGGCGGCAACTATCCTGCCCAGTACTTTATGGAGCACGAGGCCACGCAGGTCGTGAGCTCCAGCTACACCAGCAACGAGTTCGTGCACGCCACCCCGGCCTACGTCAACGAGAACACCCTGGCCGTCGTCGTGTCCATGCGCGGCACCAAGGAGACCATCGTTGCCGCCCAGGTCGCCAAGGACCACGGCGCCAGCACCATCGCCATCTATGTTGACGAGTCCGGCCTCACCGAGGTCTGCGACTACAAGATTCAGTACGACAGCCTGGCCGTCGACGAGTCCTGCATGGGCCGCACCAACTCCGCCGTCGTGACCATGATCGCCATGGAGCTTACGCAGCAGACCGAGGGCTATGCCGAGTACGAGACCGCTATGGCCGCCTTCGACTTGGTCGACCCCATCTATCGCAAGGCCGTCGAGTATACCCGTCCGCTCGCTGCCAAGTGGGCCGAGCAGAACGCCGACAAGCCCTGCATCAACGTCATGGCCCAGGGCCCGCTCTTTGGTGCCGCCTACGTCTTTAGCATCTGCAACGTGCAGGAGATGCTGCAGATCGACTCCTGCACCATCAACACCTGCGACTTCTTCCACGGCCCCTTCGAGATCCTGGACAAGCGCACCTCGCTGTTCCAGCTCATCAGCGTCGGCCGCAGCCGCTGCAACGACGAGCGCGGCATCCGCTTCGTCAACCAGTACGGTGGCGAGCGCGTCTATCAGCTCGACGCCAAGGAGCTCGGCCTCAACGACATCAAGGACAGCGTGAGCGAGTACTTCAACCACCTGATCTTTGCCCCGATCCTCAACAACGTGTATATGCGCGCGCTCTCCGCCGTCACCCACAAGGACTACATGACGCGCCGCTACATGTGGAAGCTTGAGTATTAGTTACGCGGTTTTACCAAACCGCGTAACGGCTCGACGCTGAGCGGTCCGCATTTGGACAATCTGACGTTCAACTTCAAGGGCGCGACCAGAAGGTCTGCGCCCTTTCGTTTCACGTCACCTTGTCTCAAATGCGGCCCGCTCGCTGACTTATGCTCAACCAGCGGCGCCTTAGACGTTGGGAACGTTCCTTTTCTGCCGGCAGTTGGGGACAGTCCTAGTCGTTGGGGGACGCACTTGAATGACCAGTCATTTAAGTGCGTCCCCAATGACTACTCAATGAGTATGTGGGGAGCAGATTTTTCCGCTCGCCGATTTGTGTCTTGAAAAATGTATATAACGACTATAACGTAGTGTGAAACATATTGGAAACAATACCGAGGAGGCTGCGTTGAAGAAAAGCAATCTGGGCTATGTGCTAGTGCTGATCGCCGCGCTTATGTGGGGCACCATCGGAATCTTTGTTAACGGAATATCGGCCCTGGGTGTTTCGTCTCAGAGCATGGCGGCCTTTCGCCTGTTGTCGGGTGCTGTCTTAATGGCTCCGGTCTTGGCATTTATGGGTTGCCAGGGAGGTGCTCGTGAGGGAAAAGCCTCGGGTGCCATGGCACTGTTCAAGGCAAGTCCTAAAGAGCTTGTTCCCTGCGCGCTTCTTGGCATTATCGGCCTCGCCACCGCTAACACGCTTTATTACGAGTGCATGGGCGAGGTGGGCATGTCCACGGCCTCGGTGCTGCTTTACACCTCGCCGGTGTTTGGCGTCGTGCTCGGCCGCGTGCTTTATCGCGAGGACGTGACCCCCAACAAGCTCGTCGCCATCGTCTTTAACATTGTGGGTTGCGTGCTCGCGGTGACGAGCGGCGACCTGTCCGGTTTCCATTTCTCGGCTTGGGGCGTCGTGTCGGGTGTGATCGCCGGGCTTTGCGGTGCGCTACTGGCTGTGTTTAGCCGTATGGCTACCAAGACGCTGCATCCGCTGGCGGTGACGTTTTGGGGCTTTGTCTTTGGCGGATGCTTTATGGCAGTGCTTTCGGCTCCGTGGTCCGATGTGGCCGCGGCAATGTCCCCGCAGCTCATTCTGCTGTTCGCGGGCTTTGGCTTTATTCCGACGGCTCTTGCGTACATCTTCTATATGCAGGGCCTTTCGATGGATCTTGAGACGTCGAAGGTGCCGGTCGTGGCTTCGTTTGAAACCGTGGCGACCGTTCTGGTCGGTATTGGTGTCTATGCCGAGTCCGCCGGCGCGATCAAGGTTCTGGGCATTGTGCTGGTGCTCGCGTCCATCCTGATCATGAACACCGACTTCTCCAAGCTGCACAACAGTGTGTTTGTCGGTCATGTTGTTGAGAGCATGACCTTTAAGCCCAACGCGTGGTGGACCGAAAAATCTCAGGACATGGATCTGTTCCGCGAGCGCACCGGCATCGCGCTGGAGCCCACCGTGCAGGAAAGCCCCTGGTACTTTGTGCGATAGAGGATTGCGCGCAGGGTCTGACCTCGGGTTATCCAGCCAGCGCCGGCCTACCCTGCGCCAACGTTTCAAGTACGTTAAACCCGTCAACGGTCGATTTTCACCCGCGAACGGTCTTTATACTAATTAACAATATAAGCAACGTATAAGACGTTATAATGACCATAACGAAAAGGAGGAGGCAAGATGAATCAGATCATTCTCGCATCTCATGGCGGCCTGGCCGCAGGCGCCAAAGACACGCTCGAGATGGTTCTCGGCGACGTGTCGAACGTCCACGTCGTGTCGCTTGCTCGTGACGACAAGGAGCCCATCACCAATAAGGTGGACGCCATGATCGCCACGTTCAACGCGGACGACACCGTCTATGTGCTGACCGATATGCTCGGCAGCTCGGTCAACAACAACATGGTCGAGCTTTCCAAGAACGGCACGAAGTTCACGGTTGTCAGCGGTTTCAACATCCCGCTGGCGCTCACGCTCGCTATGAGCCCCGTCCCCGTCGAGGGCGCCGAGCTCGCGGCCCTCATCAACGAGGCCCGCAACGGTCTGACCAACCCCAACGCACCGGCCCAGCCCGCCGCGGCTCCCGCCAAGAAGGCCAAGGCGTCCCGTCACAGCTCCGGTCCCGCCAAGATCGTCCTCGCACGTCTTGACTACCGTCTGCTGCACGGCCAGGTCGTCTTTACCTGGACCACCAAGGTTCAGGCCGAGCGCATCATCGTCGTCGACAACGCTGCCGCCAACGATGACATCAAGAAGGGCGCTCTTAAGCTGGCCAAGCCCCAGGGCGTGCGCCTGAACGTCTTCACCGTCGAGCGTGCCCTCGCCAAGATGGACAAGCTCAACACCCTCGGCGAGCGCGTCATGTTCGTCTTTGGCAACACGGCCGAGATGCTGCAGTTCTGCCAGGGCTACAAGCTCGACGCCATCAACTTGGGCGCCACCGCCAACCACGACGGTGCCGATCAGGTCGGCGGCAAGGACAGCTCCGTCTTCCTCGACGCCACCCAGAAGGCCGACGTCAACCAGCTGCTCGACATGGGCATCAAGCTCTATGTTCAGCAGACCCCTACGTATCAGAGCGTCGACATCGACGCCAAGCTGTAATCAACCAGGCTTTTGCCTGACTGAAAGGAGAAGGGTATGAATACGTTCATCAGTGCGGTGCTCGTCGGCCTCGTCGGCGTGTTCTGCATGTGGGACTCCCGCCTGCTCGGTCGTCTTAACTTCGAGCAGCCCCTCGTTGGCGCTACGCTCGTCGGTCTGCTGCTGGGCGATGTACCCACCGGCCTTGCCGTCGGTGCCGCCGTCGAGCTCGTGTCCATGGGCCTGGTGCAGGTCGGCGCCGCCGTTCCGCCCGATATGGTCCTGGGCGGCATCGTGGCCGCTGCCTTTGCGTGCCTGACCGATGCTTCCGCCGAGACCGCCATGACGATCGCCATCCCGGTCGCCGTCCTGGGTCAGCTCCTCGGCATCGTGTTCCGTTCCATCATCGCCGCCCTCACCCATGTGGCAGATAGCGCGATCGATAACGGAAAGTTCAAGACCGCCTACCGTATGCACATCTGCGCCGGCTCCGGTCTGTACGCCATCATGTACTTCCTGCCGATCTTCCTCGCCGTCTTTGTTGGCACCGACCTGGTTCAGGCCATCGTCAACATGGTTCCCGAGTGGCTGTCCACTGGTCTTAACGTTTCGACCAAGATCATGACCGCCTACGGCTTGGCCCTGCTGCTCACCATGATGATCAAGAAGGGTATGACTCCGTTCCTGTTCATCGGTTTCCTGCTCGCCGCTTACCTCAACCTGTCCGTCATCGCGGTCGCTCTGATCGGTGTGTGCCTGGCTGTCGTCTTCATGGGCTTCAAGTTCAACGGTTCCCATGCAGCCGCCGGTGTCGATTCCGACTACGATCCGCTCGAAGACGACGAAGACTAAGGAGGAACACACTATGGCAACCGCAACCAAGGACGTGTCCCTGAACAAGAAGGTCAGCCAGTTCTTCTGGCGCTCCTGGGCCATCCAGGCCTCTTGGAACTACGAGCGTCAGATGAACATGGGCTTCCTCTACGGCATGGTTCCTACGCTCGATCGCCTCTACCCGGATGAGTCCGACCCCAAGCAGCTCGCTGCTAAGAAAGAGGCTTACCACCGTCACATGGCGTTCTACAACTGCACCCCGCAGACGAGCGCTTTCATCCTGGGCCTCTCCGCCTCCATGGAGGAGGAGTACGCCAAGGATCCCGAGAACTTCGATCCCGATTCGATCAACGCGGTCAAGACCTCCCTCATGGGTCCGCTTTCTGGCATCGGTGACTCCTTCTTCCAGGGCACCATCCGCGTTATCGCCTTTGGCCTTGGCGTTCAGCTGGCTCAGCAGGGCTCCATCATGGGCCCGATCCTGGCTATGCTCATCTCCATCGTTCCCTCTGTGCTGATCACCTGGTTCGCAGCCAAGATGGGCTATCAGGGCGGCCACGAGTACCTGAGCAAGCTTCAGGGCGGCGACCTCATGGAGAAGCTCATGTATGTCTGCGGCATCGTGGGTCTTATGTCCGTGGGCGGCATGATCGCTACGCTGATCGGCGCCACCACCCCGCTGCAGTTCGCTGAGGGCACCGTCGTTATCCAGGACATCCTGGACGGCATGATGCCCCAGATGATTTCCCTTGGCCTCACCGGCCTTATGTACTGGCTCATCAAGAAGAACGTCAACACCGGTTGGCTTCTCGTGATCGCCATCGTGGGCGGCATCGCCCTCTCCGCGGCCGGCATCCTGGCCTAGTCGCGACCTTAAGCGCTTATCCGCTTTCCCCCGGGGGCCTGCCTGGCATCCCATACCCCAGGCAGGCTTCCATTCCCAAAATGCGACAATGGGACAGTCCCCTTGTCGCATCCTCAACGGGCCGGCGACTCGGTCCAAACCACGGTAACCCTGCGAGCGCCCGGCAATGTGGCGCCGCAAAAATCGAAAGGAATGTGTCAGATGTACGAGATCGACCTTAACCTCCCTAAGCAGATCGTCGCTGACGTCCTGTCCAACCACGAGATCCACAGCGTCGCTTTCGTCGGCTGCGGTGCTTCCATGTCTGATCTGTACCCCGCCAAGTACTTCCTGGCCAACAACACGGACAAGCTGAACGTTCAGATCTTCACCGCTAACGAGTTCAACTACGACACGCCCTCCTGGGTCAACGAGCACACCTTCGTGATCACCTGCTCCCTCGGTGGCTCCACGCCCGAGACCGTCGAGGCCAACAAGACCGCCAAGAAGCACAACTGCCCGGTCGTCTCCCTCACCAACAAGGCTGGCTCCGCTCTGACCGTCGACGCCGACCACGTCATCGTCCACGGCTTCCACGCCAACTATGCCGCCAAGGCCGAGAAGCCTGGCTACGCCATCGCTCTTGCTCTCGAGATCCTTCAGCAGACCGAGGGCTATGACCACTACGAGGACATGATCACCGGCCTCACCAACGTCTTCGATCTCTGTGAGAACGCCGCTCAGCACTGCAAGAAGCTCGCCAAGAAGTTCGCCGAGGACTTCAAGGACGACAAGATGATCTACTTCATGGCTTCCGGTGCCTCCGAGAAGATGGCCTATTCTCACGCCGCCTTCCTGTTCACCGAGATGCAGTGGATCGACGCCGCCGCCTACAACACCGGCGAGTACTTCCACGGCCCGTTCGAGGTTTCCACCGAGGGCAAGCCCTACGTCTTCTTCATGTCCGATGGCGCCACCCGTCCGATGGACGCCCGCGCCCTCACCTTCCTTGAGCGTATGGGCGCCAAGGTCGCGCTGATCGACTCCAAGGACTACGGCCTGGCTGACGCCGTGCCGGCAAGCGTCCTCACCTACTTCAACCCGCTGCTGCACCTCGCCGTTATGCGTGAGTACGGCAACCAGATCGCCGAGGCTCGTCAGCACCCGCTGACCATGCGTCGCTACATGTGGAAGCTTTCCTACTAATCACAAGTAAGTAGACCTTACGGGTTGATTGAGAGGGGATGGGGTTTGCACCCCATCCCCTTTTTTGCTCTGGGGAGGGCGTGCCTGTCGCGCTATAAAACCCCAGATAAAACCTACCAAAATAAACCTGTCCCTTTTTGGCAGGTGGGAGGAGATGCGTATGATCAAGGCAGTGCTGTTTGACATGGACGGCGTGCTGGTCGATACCGAGTGGTTCTACAACCGTCGTCGCGTGGCGTTTATGGAGGAGAAGGGCTTCCACTTTGACGAGATCCCCGATCTTTCGGGGTCTAACGAGCCTGCCATTTGGGAGGCGCTGGTGCCCGACGATGTTGAGCTGCGCGAGCGCCTGCGCGTGGAGTACAAGCAAGTCTACAGCCCGGACCACCCCGTTCCGTATGCCGAGCTGCTCAACGAGCAGACAGAGCCGGTGATGCGTGAGCTGCATGAGCGTGGCGTGAAGTGTGCCATCGCGAGCTCGTCCTATCGTGAGCTGATTGACGAGCTAGTGGATATCTCCGGTATCGCCGACGTGCTGGACTACACCATCAGCGGTCACGAGTGCAGTGCGTTTAAGCCCGACCCCGAGATCTACCTGCGTGCTATGGAGGCGTTGCGGGTGGAGCCTGCCGAGTGCCTGGTTATCGAGGACTCGCCTTTGGGTATCGAGGCCGGCAAGCGCTCCGGCGCCCGCGTCCTGGCGCTGCGCCCGCACGAGGGCGTCAACCTCGATCAATCGCGAGCCGATGCCATTATCGATAATCTGACCGACATTTTGGCCGCTTTGTAGCGTCAATCCGCCGCGAGAAGCACTGATTCACGCGTCTTTTGCTGCGGATTGGCTTAATTTGTCATCTATTTGGATCCGTTTGGCTTCGATTCGGACTAAGTGAGTAGACTTTTTGGCGCAGGCCGAGCACAATGCATATCTTCCTTTGTAAAACCGACGCTCCTATAAGTTGTCAAGAGGCAGTTTGCGGGAGCGCTCTCTCCAATTCGCACAGGAGCTCGTAATACCTCCTCTCCAGTTTCGTCGACTTCGCGAGCTCGGGGCCTTCCGGCGCGGCGCCGTCGGGGTTCGGGTCCATGAGCACGTGGTACACCTCCCGCGCTATGTAGCGCTTCAGGCAGCGGACCGCCTCCCGCCGGGACTTCCCCTCGGAGGTCCGCCTCGCCACGTACCTCCTCGTCCTCTCGTCGTACGCCATGCGCTTGATCGCGATCTCGTAGAGCGCCCAGTTCGCCTGCCGGTTGCCGCCGCGGTTGAGCCTGTGCCGGTCCGTCTTCCCGCTCGACGCGGGGATCGGCGAGGCGCCGCACATCATCGAGAACGCCGCCTCGCCCTTCAGCCTGCCGGGGTTGTCGCCGGCGGCCACGACCAGGGCGGCGGCGGTCGTGGTGCCGCAGCCCTCGACGCCGAGCAGCGCGGGCGCGTTCGCCTCCAGCAGCGCGCGGATGCGCTCGTCGAGGGACTCGACCTGGCTGCGGGCCTCCTTCCAGACCGCCGCGACGGACCGCAGCGAGGCCAGCACGCTCTCCTCGAGCGCGTCGCCCGCCTTCCTCCCGCGCGCGAGCAGCGGCATGAGGTCCTTCGGCCGCTCGCGGCCCCTGAACCGCTCCCTCAGGGCGCCCGGGGCCGTCGTGAGCATCGACTTCGCGCAGGCCACGCAGGACGTGGACGTCGCGACGGCCAGCCTGCGCGCGACGTAGAGCTGGCGCACCGCCTCGACCCAGCCGTCCTGCGACTTCGGCACGGAGCAGCCCCTCCCGGACGCCGCCTTGCGCGCCGCGCGCTCGGCGTCCAGCGGGTCGCTCTTCCCCTCGCCGGGCCTCGCCTTGTCCCTCTTGGGCCTGAGCACCTCGACGACGTTGTACCGACGCCGACGACCATGCAGCTCCCCGGGTCGCCTATCGCCTCCGCCAGCCTGTCGTAGCCCTCGGGGTCGGCCCCGAAGCTCCCGCTCCGGATCTTCCTCCCGAGGCCGTCGAGCAGGCACGGGACATGCACGTCCTTGTGCGTGTCGACGCCCGCGATGACCGTTTCGCCTTCCATTTTCGCTCCCCTCGGTCTGCCGCCTGCCCCGCGCCCGGGTCTCCCAGACATTGCACTGACGGGAGCGCTACAATCCAATTGGCTTGTCCGATTGTCCGCGCTCATGCTCCTATTAGGTCATGGCAGGACTCCGGGACGCGGATGCCGGGGCGAGACAGGTCGGATTTGAGGACGGCCGAAGAGGCGTCAGCAGGTCAGTGGGTCATCGTCCCGGCCTTCCCCCGAGAACAATTATCAGTGCAGGTCACAGGGGTGGCGGTTTTGGGTGTGCTCTGCAGGTCGCGTAAAGTCTACTCACTTGTAATTTGGGCCTTTGGTCGTGGGGTTGCTGGTCCCGCTTTGGTTGTCGAGAGAGGGTGAATTGAAGCGCCCCCGTACGCTCCATGCTACAATCGCGGGCACGCCTCACAACTATATCTGCTTTCGAAAGGAGCCTACGTGGCGAACGCCATCGATCAGCTCACGGACCGCGTGCTCGTGCTCGGCCGCCTCACCATCGTCCGCCGCGCCATCACCGCCGTGGCGGTCACCATTTCCGCCGTTCTCCAGACATTCCTGATCCAGGCGTTCATTCGGCCCGCCGACCTGCTTCCGAGCGGTCTCACCGGCGTCGCGGTCCTGCTCGATCGCGTTACTTCGCTTGGCGGCGTTCACATCGACATCTCGCTCGGTATGCTTGCACTCAACATCCCCGTGGCGCTCCTATGCTGGAGCGGCATTAGCAAACGCTTCGTCATCTTCTCGATGATGCAGGTCGTGCTTTCATCGCTGTTCCTCAACGTCTTTCACTTCGCTCCGTTTTTGGGCGACAAGATCATGCTCATCATTTTTGGCGGCGTGGTCTCGGGTCTGGGCGCTGCCATCGCGCTCAAGTCCGGCGCATCCACCGGCGGCACCGACTTTATCGCGCTGTGGGTCTCCAACCACACGGGCAAGACCATCTGGGGCGTCATCTTTGGTTTCAACTGCTTTATCCTGGCGATCTTTGGTTTTATGTTTGGCTGGGACAAGGCAGCGTACTCCATCGTGTTCCAGTTTATTTCGACCAAGACCATTGACAGCTTCTATCGTCGCTACGACCGCGTGACGCTGCAGATTACGACGCACAAGGCGGACGAGGTCATGACCGCCTATGTTGACCATTTTCAGCACGGCATTAGCTGTGCCGAGGTCATCGGCGGATACAGCCGCGAAAAGATGTACCTGCTGCACGCCGTTGTCTCAACCTACGAGAGCCAGGACATTATCAAGCTGGTGTGCGACATTGATCCCGGCGCCGTGATCAATGTGTTCCACACGCTCAACTTTGTGGGCGGCTGGTGGGGCGGTCATGTCGACGAGCCCATGCCCACGGCCGTACCTGATCCCGACAAGCCCGCGCGCATGGCCAGCAGGCAGGCGCGCCTCAGCGAGCAGGACAGCCTGCAGCAGGACGACGGCAGGTAGGGTATTGGCATTTTGCCGGCCTGGCGCAACCCTTCCGTATGAGCCCCTCGAAAGCCTCGCTGCTTTCGAGGGGCTTTCGTTTTCCCAGATAAAACCTACCAAAATGAAGCTGTCGCTTTTTGGTAGGGAGGGTGTATCGTTTTATCATTATGAGGTAACATGAAACTAGACGTTATATACGTATTAGTTATTTCGATATTTCGATAAGAGTGATCAGATATGCCCGCGCCCAAAAATGCACCGCTTTACCAGCAGATTTACGATGAAATCAAGGATGCGATCGAGAAAGGTGTTTATGCACCCAAGGAGCGTATTCCGTCCGAGCTTGAGCTAGCCGAGCAGTACGACGTGAGCCGCATTACGGTGCGCCGCGCCGTCGAGGAGCTGTGCTCCGATGGCTACCTGGTTAAGCAGCAGGGCCGTGGTACCTTTGTCTCCACGCCGCACATCAATCGCCAGTTTCACGCCTCGACGTTGCAGACGTTTACCGCGCTGTGTGCCGGCAATGGCATGAAGGCCGGTGCGCACGTGATCGATCGCCAGATTGTGCCGGCGCGTCAAAACGAGATGGAGTTCTTTGGCCTGCAGAAGGACGCGCTGCTGCTGCATATTAAGCGCGTGCGTACAGCCGACGGCGAGCCCATCTTTGAGGAGAACATCTTTGTGCCGTTTGACGCCTACCGTGAGCTGTTGACGGCCGATCTTGAGGACAAGTCGATTTTTGCCGAGGTCGAGCGTGTTGGCGGAACGCCGATTGTCTCGGTTGGCTACCGCACGGTCGAGGCCGTTCGTGCCAATGCCGAGCAGGCGGCCGAGTTGGGCATTGCTCCGCACGATCCACTGCTCAACCTGCGCGCCGGCTTTACCGGTCCCAATGGCGAGCCGGTCCTGATGGGTAAGCAGTACTACGTGGGTAGCCGCTACGTCATGGTTATGTAGCTCTAGTTGCGCGGTTTTCCAAACCGCGTAACGGCTCGACGCTGCGCCTTTGGTTCCGCCGTTCTAACGAACGGCGGACCGGCCGACGCTGTAAACGCCCCTAAGCGGCAATCTGCAGAATGAGCGTGGAAAATCTCCCGTTTTTGGCTTGGTGACGGGCTCAAAGTGGGAGATTATCCACGCTCATCCGGAAAGTGTCCAAAAATCCACGCTCGTTCGCCTTGGATTACGTTGCCCGTGGCCGATGGCGGCGCGGCACCGGTCCGCGTGGCGGCGTATAATCGGCGGCAGATGACTTGGACGTTAGGAAACCATGACCGATAGCATGCAGCAGATGGCGCTCGACACGCTCGGCGCCTATTTTGGCTACACCTCGTTTCGCCCGGGACAGGACCGCATGGTCGATGCGATCCTTGCCGGTCGCGATGCGTTGGGTGTTATGCCCACGGGCGCCGGCAAGTCCATTTGCTACCAGGTGCCCGCGCTCATGCTGCCCGGCATCACCTTTGTGGTGAGTCCGCTGCTGTCGCTTATGGAGGACCAGACCCGTGCGTTGCTCGCGGCGGGTGCGCGACCCAGCTATCTCAACTCCAGCCTTACCCCGGCCCAGCAAAACACCGTGCTCAAGCGGGCGCGCGATGGCCGCTATCAGCTTATGTACGTGGCGCCCGAGCGCTTGCTTGAGCCGCGTTTTTTGGCCTTTGCGCAGGAAGCTGCGGCCGAAGGCGGCATCGGCGTGCCGCTCGTGGCCATTGACGAGGCCCACTGCGTGAGCCAATGGGGCCAGGATTTCCGCCCCGCCTACCTGCAGATTCGCGAGTTCATCGATTCCCTGCCGCAGCGCCCTATCGTGGCAGCCTTTACCGCTACGGCGACCGAGCGTGTGCGCGCGGACATTCAGCAGATGCTCGGCCTGCAAAACCCCGCGACGGTGGTGACGGGCTTCGATCGCAAGAACCTCTACTTTGGTTGCGAGGAGATGGGCGACAAGGCCAAGACCGCCTGGGTGCGCGACTATGTGATTGCGCATTCGGGCGAGAGCGGCATCGTGTATTGCTCGACCCGCAAGACGGTCGATGCGCTGGCGGGCGAGCTTGCCGGGGCGCTGGGCCCCAGCGGCATTCGCGTTGGCCGCTACCATGCCGGCATGGGCAACGACGCCCGTCGTCAAAGCCAGCGCGCCTTTATCGACGACGATATTCAGGTGATGGTTGCCACCAATGCCTTTGGCATGGGTATCGACAAGCCCAACGTGCGCTACGTGATTCATAACAACGTGCCCGAGAGCATCGAGGCCTACTACCAAGAGGCAGGTCGCGCCGGTCGCGATGGCGACCCGGCAAGCTGCCACTTGCTGTGGAACGGTAACGATTTTCGCATGCGCCGCTTTTTAATCGACCGCGGCGATGCCGCCGATGAGGCGCTTGACGACGAGCAGCGCGCGTGGGCGCTCCAGAATCGATATCGTCTGCTCAGCCAGATGGAGGGCTATTGCAATACCACCGGCTGCCTGCGCGAATATATGTTGCGCTACTTTGGCGACGAGGCCGCGGCCGAGCATGCTGCCGCGGCTGGTGCGGGCGCCACCGCCACGGACGAGGCCGAGGGCTGCGGCAACTGCAGCAACTGCCTCACGCAGTTCGAGGTCGAGGACGTCACCGATATGGCCCGCGCCGCTGTGCGCTATGTGGCCGCGCGACCCATGCGCTTTGGCAAGTCGCTCATCGCCGACGTGCTCCACGGCGGCAACACCGAGCGCATTCGCCAGATGCATCTGGACGAGGACCGCGGCTACGGTGAGCTGTCGAGCGAATCGGTCGGGCGTATCAAGGACATCATCGGCCAGCTGTGCGGCCGCGGTTATCTGGCTACCTCGCAGGGGCAGTACCCGGTCGTAGGGCTGGGCCCGCGTGCCACCGAGGTCGAGGATGAGGCGTTTGCCTTTACCGTTAAGCGTCGCGCGTCCAAGCGCAAGGCCTCGGCCCGCGCCCGCCGCGCGGTGGATCTGCTGCGCGAGGAGGCTGAGCTGGATCAGCGCCCGCGCGTGGGCGACGATGCCGAGCTGTTCGAGCGCCTGCGTGCCTTGCGCAAGGAGATCTCGACCGAGCTGGAGATGGCGCCGTATATGGTCTTTTCCGACAAGGCTCTGCGCGGCCTGTGCCGCCTGCGCCCTCAAACGCGCGAGGAGCTGATCCAGGTCAACGGCATTGGCGAGAAAAAGGCCGACGCCTTTGGCGTGCAGTTTATGGCGGCGATTGAAGAATTTGAGTCCGAGCATGCGCGGGATGGAGCGTAATGATGGCAGCCGATAGCAAGACCGAACGTTCCGAGCGCGCCGAGGTGTCCGCCGTGCCGCTGTACCAGCAGGTTATGGACGACCTAAAGGGCGAGATCGCGCGCGGCGTGTACGCGGCCGGCTCGCGTATTCCTTCCGAGATGGAGCTCGCGAAGTCCTACGGCGTGGGACGCATCACCGTGCGCCGCGCCATCGAGGAGCTGTCGCGCGCGGGGTATCTCAGCCGCCAGCAGGGGAGGGGCACGTTTGTGTGCGCGCCCAAGCTCAAGCGCAAGATTCGCCAGAAGGGTGACGTCCAGAGTTTTACTGAGGGTTGTGCTGCCAACGATATGGTGGCCGGAGCGCGCCTGGTGTCGCGCACGGTGGTTGCGGCGACGCGCGAGGACGCGGCGTTTTTTGACGTGGAGCCCGGCAGTGAGCTCATCGTGGTCGAGCGCGTGCGCACAGCCGACGGCGTGCCCGTCATGCTCGAGAACAACGCCTTTGTGCTGGCTGACCATCCCTATCTGCAGACGCTGGCCGATAAGGACCTCGCCGATAACTCGATCTTTGCGCTCGTTGCCGAGCATTCGGGCCGCGCACCGCTCAAGTCCGACCCTTGCACTGTGGAGATTGCGCTTGCCGATGCTCAGGCGGCCCCGCTGCTGGAGGTGCCGGTCGGCGAGCCTCTCTTTTATATGGAGGCGTATTTTACCGATGCAGACGAGCGCCCCCTGCTGCTCGGGCGCCAAAAGATCGTGGGCTCGCGTTACGTGTTCGACATCTAACGTTCATAGATAGAACAACATAGAACAAATTTGCCGAAATGACTTCACCGGTGAAGCTTTGCGTGGTATAAATAGGACAACATAGAACGACCGCAGGTACGAGCTGCTGTCGTTCAAAGCCGCCACACAAGGAGGAGCGTCACCGTGAACGCACACGATCTGATTCAGGAAATCATCGAGCGCAAGGGCAAGATCGAGAACGTCTTTTGGATCGCCTGTGGCGGTTCGATGATCGATCTCATGCCGGCCAACGAGCTGCTCAAGCGTGAGGCCACCACGTTTACCTCGACGGTCTACACGGCACGCGAGTTTTGCCTGATGGCTCCCAAGAGTCTTGGCGAGAAGTCGCTCGTCATCGCCTGCAGCCACAGCGGCAACACGCAAGAGGTCGTTGACGGCTGCGAGATGGCGCTGACCGCCGGTGCCGAAGTCGTTGCCCTCACCGACTGCGAGGGCTCAAAGATCGACAACGGCAAGTGGACTACCTGGGTCTATCCGTGGGGCGAGGGCGTGTCGCAGGCCGAGGTGCCGCAGGGCATCGGCGCTCTGATCGCCGCCGAACTGCTCGACCAGCAGGAGGGCTACGAAGCGCTCGCCGACATGTACGAAGGCCTTAAGCAGATGGACGCGCTGCTGCCCGCCGCCCGCGAGAAGGTCAACGCCGAGCTGGGCGCCCGCTTTGCCGAGCTCTGCCAGCAGCACAAGTTCTTCTACATCCTGGGTTCCGGCCCCAACTTTAGCCAGACCTACGCCATGGCCATCTGCTCGCTCATGGAGATGCAGTGGCAGCACTGCTGCTACATCCACTCCGGCGAGTACTTCCACGGCCCCTTCGAGGCCACCGAGCCCGGCGTGTTCTACTTTGTGCAGCTCGGATCGGGCGAGTGCCGTCCCATGGAGGAGCGCGCACTGGCGTTCCTCAACACGCACACCGACACGATCATGGTGCTCGATGCGCTCGAGTACGGCTTGGGCGAGGTACCTGCCAGCGTGCGTTCGTACCTGGAGCCGATCTTCTTCTACAACATGAGCTGCGAGCTGCGCGCAGCCCGCGGTAAGGTTTTCGACCACAGCCCCGAGGTTCGTCGCTACATGGGCATCGAGCAGTACTAAGTAACGGGAAAACCATTCACCTTCGATTCGCAAGGGCGCAGCGCGAGTCAAAAAAAGCGGGCCGCGCCGGGGATTTCCGGCACGGCCCGCTTGGTATCGCGCTTCGATTCGCAAGGTTGCGGCAGCCAGCGGCCTACTTTGCGTCGTAGGCCTCGGCGTCCCACCAGTCGAGCTGGGCGATGTTGTCGCGGATGTGCTGACAGCTCTTGTGGAAGCCCTCGAGCTCGTGCTCGGACAGGTCGAGCGTGTAGACTTCCTCGACGCCCTCGGCGCCGATCACGCACGGCAGGGAGGTAAAGATGCCCTCCTCGCCATACTGGCCGGTCATAAGCGTAGAAGCGGAAAGCACGGCGTGCTCGTTGTGCAGCACGGCGGCGCAGACGCGCGCGGCGGAGTTGGCGACGGCGTACTCGGTGCACTGCTTGCCCTGGTAGGTCACATAGCCGCCCTTGCGCGCGAGCTCCTCGACCTCCATGTGGTCAAAGGCGTACTTGTCGGGGTTCTCGGCCTGAAGCTCGTTGAGGCTCTTGCCGGCGATGGTCGCGGCCTTAAAGGCAGCCAGTTGGCTAAAGCCGTGCTCGCCGATCATGTAGGCGTCGATGGACTTGGGGCTCACGCCGACCTTCTTGGAGATCTCGGTGCGCAGGCGGGCGGAGTCCAGGCCGCAGCCCGAGCCGATGATCTTCTTGGGATCGTAGCCGGTCAGGTGCCACAGCTCGGTGCACACGACGTCGCAGGGGTTGGAGATGCTCACAAAGATGCCGTCGAAGCCGGCGTCGACGATGCACTTGGCAAAGGTGCGGGCGGCGTCGGTGGTAAAGAACAGCTCGCCGTCGCGGTTGCCGGCGGCCAGCGCGACCTTACCGGCAGCGTTGACGATGACGTCGCAACAGGCCAGCTCCTCGTAGTGGTCGTAGCAGTTGACGATCTTGGTGTTGTACGGGACAAACGAAAGGGAGTCGCGCAGGTCCTGGACCTCGGAAGTCACCTTGGCCTCGTTGATATCGCACAGGTACAGCTCGTCGGCAATGCCCTGCATGAGCAGGCTGTTGGCGACATGTGCTCCTACGTGGCCCTGGCCGACCACACCGATCTTACGCGTCTGGTACATACGAGTATCCTTCCGGCCGAGTTTTTTGCGTCGAACCATTGTAGCGTCCTGCCGTCACTTTGCTAGACTAAAGCGCCGTAGATTTTTGGGACATGCCTTAATCTCTACTTTTGGAGTGATTTGGGCCGCTGACGGCATCGCTGGGCGATGTGCTCGCGCGGATAGGGCTGCTCGTTGTACCATAGCTGCAACTGACTCGTAAGGAGCATCCATGCCCATTCGCATTCCCGACGCCCTCCCTGCCGCCGCGCAGCTCGAGAGCGAGAACATCTTTGTCATGACCGAGTACCGCGCGCTGCACCAGGATATCCGTCCGCTGCGCGTGCTCATCCTCAACCTCATGCCCACCAAAATCGCCACCGAGACGCAGATCATGCGCAAGCTCTCCAACACGCCGCTGCAGGTGGAGGTCGACCTGCTGCGCACCAAGACGCACGAGGCCACGCACGTAAGCGCCGGCCACCTGGAGACGTTCTACCGCACGTTCGACGACATCCGCGATATCCACTACGACGGCCTGATCATCACGGGCGCGCCGGTGGAGCAGATGCCGTTCGAGGAGGTTGACTACTGGCCCGAGCTCTGCCAGATCATGGATTGGTCCACCACGCACGTACACTCCACGCTGCACATTTGCTGGGGCGCGCAGGCTGGCCTGTACCACCATTACGGTATTCAGAAGTACGATTTACCGGCCAAGGCGAGCGGCGTGTTTGAGCATCATCTGGTGAAGCCGCAGAGCCCGCTGGTCCGTGGCTTTGACGACCGTTTCTATGCCGTGCATTCGCGCAACACCGATGTGCGCCGCGAGGACGTGGAGGCCGAGCCTCAGCTCGAGGTCGTGGCCGTGTCCGACGAGGTGGGCCTGTACATCGTCAAGTCGGTCGACAGCCGCCGCTTCTTTGTCTTTGGCCACCCCGAGTACGACACCGACACGCTGCGCCTGGAGTACGAGCGCGACGTGAAGCGCGGGCTCAACCCGGAGGTGCCGGCGCATTACTTCCCAAACGACGACCCCACGGCCGAGCCGCGCAACGTCTGGCGCAGCCAGGCTCAGCTGCTCTACACCAATTGGCTCAACTACTACGTCTACCAGACCACGCCCTACGATCTAGCCCGCGCCGGCGAGGAGCACTAGGCTGTCGGGAGGTACGCTGGCATTTAGGCGCTGACGATGTTGGGCAGCGGCAGGTCGTGGGCGTCGGTGAGCACGCGGTCGACGTGCTGCTCGTCAAAGGCGATGCCGATGATACGGCACGATGTCGAGAGCGTGGGCAGGTAACGGTCGTAGCAGCCGCCGCCGTAGCCCAGGCGTGCGCCGGTGCGGTCGAAGGCTACGAGCGGCACAACGATCATGTCGAGTGCCTCGGCAGGTACGATAGGGAAGCGGTCGCTGTCGATGTCCGTAGCCGCGAAGGCCCGCGTGGGATGGGCGATGAACGGAGCCGTGCCGACGTCACCGGTGGCGACCGCTCGCATGCACATGCGCTGGCCGCAAGCCGCGGTGTCAGCTGCCGAGAGCATGCACGGATAGGCCACCTGCCAGCCACGGTCGGCGGCAGCGGTGGCAAAAACGGCAGGATCAACCTCGGAGCCCATGACGGCATAGACGGCAACGGTGCGCTGGCCCGCAGCGCCGCTGGACTCCAGCAGCTCAACAAGCCGCGCGCAGATAGTGGCGGACTTTGCCGCCCGAACATCCAAATCAAGAGCATCGCGCCGAGCAATCACCGCCCGCCGCAACTCAGCCTTATCCATTCCAGCCTCCTCTAGCAAACCTGCCAAAAAGGGACAGGTTTATTTTGGCAGGTTTCATCTGGGCAAACGCGATATGGGCAGTAAAGCCACCGCAAATATGCCTGTGAACTGCGCCCTTTGTGGTTGTTTGGGCCTATGCGTTAATGCTATAACGCCGCAGCGATTGCTTCAGTCACAAACTTATTGAGTGACTCACCCTTCTTTGCCGCTGCCAGCGCCGCTTGCTTGTGGAGCTCAGAGCCCGTTCTTACGTTGAACGAGCCCTTGAAAGCCCGCTCGGGCTCCTTGCCCTTTTCCGCGCAAAACTCAAGATAGTCGTCAACGGCGTCGTGGAAGCACTGCTCCACCTCTTCGACTGTAGAGCCCTCGAACACAATTGCGTCCCTAATGCCTGCGACCATGCCCGTTAATACATGCTGCTCGGCATCGAACTCGACCGGGGCAAAGTAGCCCTTGTAAGCTAAAACGTTACTCATGGCAGCCTCCGACATCCTGTAGAAAACGAACAATGTTTCGAATGGTGCCCGCCGTCAACTCATCAGATGGGTGGGGCGCATGCATTACGAACATCCTGCCGTCCGATGGCCTGTAAAAGCGAATGCGCGATCCGGATGTCTTGCCCTTGCTGTCCATCTCAAAGCCATATGACGTCATAACTTTAAGAAAGTCGGCAAATCTATACGTCGAAGGGCAACTGAGCAGTTGAGCAATAAGTTTATCGACCCGGGTCATCTCGGCCTCACATTCTGCAACTACATTCTAGTTGCAATCTGACGCTGATGCAAGCAACCCTACTATAGAACATATGTACGTATAGAACAAGCGTTCGTACCACCACAAAGGTGCCTGTCCCCTTTGTGGTGGTTTTGGTTACTGCGGCTAGGCCAGCAGGTCGACTACGGTGAAGCCGGCGTTGCTCTTGGCGATGACGTCTCGGCCGCCAAAGACGCAGGTGGGCGACTCGGCTGCGATGCGCGTCATGTCGGCGCCGAGCGAGCGCAGCTCACCGGGCGTGGCGGCGAGCATCTGGGCGCGGCGCTCCTCGCGTGCATGCGGATCGAGTCCGGCCAGGTAGGTCGTGTTGCGGCGCTTGGTGAGCGCGTACGGCTTCACCGGCGCGTCCATACCGCTCACGCAGCTTACGATAAAGCCCTCAAAGGCGGCCTCGTCGGGCTCAAAGCTGCCAAGCCATTCGCCTGCGCGCGCCACGCGCTCAATCGAGGGGTCGATTGCCGGGTCGCGGTAGGTGTAGAACGCCGCCTGACGCTCGCCGGCCGCGCGGAATCCGCAGCCGTACGCGCCACCCTTCACGCGGATCTCGTTCCACAGGTAGTCGTAGGAGAGCGCGTTGGCAGCAACCGCCCAGGCGCCCGTCACGTCGATGCCCAGGCGACGCGGGTCGCACGCGCTTGCCGCAAAGCAGATGTCGCTGGGGATGACAAAGGCCTCGTGGCGGTCGCACGGCGTCGGCACCACGAGCGCGTCGCGGCCGGCATTGGCGCCGTCGCCCGCGCCCAACCCCAGGTCACCCGCGGCGGCCCAGTACGCGTTAAAGTCCTCATCGCTGCCGGTAAAGCTCGCCAGGCACCCATCGGTCACAAAGATGCGGCCTGCCAGCTCGGCAAGCTTGGCGCGCAGGTCGTCCAGGCGCTCGTCAAAGTGGTCGAGCAGATCGCGCAGGAACAGGTAGAAGTCCACGCCCGAAAGTTGCTCGCGCACCACGGCCGAAGGCGAGCTGTAGCTCATCGCGCGACCGAGCGCCGCCGAGTGGCCGTTGTTGATAAAGCCCTGCTCAAGCCCGATGCGAATCTGCGTGAGCACGTCGCGCACGCGGTCGGCGTCGGCATCGAGCAAAAGCGTGTTCGACCACACCTCGCGCGGCAGGCTCGCCAGCGCATCGATCTTCTCGGACAGGGCGCCGGCGCTCACCAGCAGGTAGGGGTGCACGCCGTCCACGTCGGGTTGGGTCATGACCTCGGTCGTAAAGCTCAAAAAGCCCAGCTTGCCGGCAAGCAAGTTGTCGAGCTCCTCTGCCGAGTGCTCGCTCGTGGGCAGCTGTTTGAACAGGCGGCAGAGCAGCGTCACGTAGGGCAGGTCTTCAAACGCGACGCAGCTCAGGTCGAAATACTGCATGGCGTAGGCCAGACGGTTGGTGGGGATGCCGTGGCGCAGGCAGGGGATGGGTGCGGTCGTGTCCACGACCAGCGGCGGCTCGGGGCGCGCCTCGCCAATGTCGGACACGCGCAGGCGCGGCAGCGTGGCCTTGGCCTCGGGTGTGTCTTCCGCCTCCTGTGCGGCACGCAGCGCAGCCGTGCGCTCGACCACGTCGGCCAGCTCGGCATCGGTCATGGCATCGCGCTTGGCTGCCAGCTCGGCAGCTTCGGCGCCCTCCGAACCCTCGGCGGCATCCACCGGCACCAGCTCGACCAGCGCCATGTGGTCGTTTTCCAGCACCAGCTCGCGCAGCAGGTCCTCAAAATAGCTGCCGTCCAGCTCGCCACGCAGCTCCTCGTACACCGGGCCGTACTTGAGTGCCAGCGTCGCGGCGTCGTCATCGTAGAGCCAGGTGCTCAGCGCATCGCACGCAATGGCCACGCCGTCGGCGATACCGTAGTCGCGCTGGCGCAGGTCGTATTCGTTGCTGCTGATGATGGCCTCCAGGCGCTCGCGCGGAACGCCGTGCTCACACAGGTCGCGACAGGCGTCCTGAAACACGCGGCGCAGCTCGCGCGCTACGCCGGGCTGCGCATTTTGCAGCATGATGAGCTCGTAGGGCTGCAGGCTCTCGGCCGCGGTGTAGCTCACCACGTTGCCGCCCAGGCCGGCGGCCAGAATGGCCTTCTTAACCGGCGCTTCGTTGGAGCCCAGCAACGCCTCGAACAGGATGTCCGCCGCGATCGTGCGCTTGCGGTCGAGCGCACTGCCCAGCACCAAGCCCAGGCCCACCAGGGCGTTTTCGGGCGTGGTAGCCATCTCGACGCGCTTATACTCGCAGGTCACGGGCGCTTGCACGCCCAGCGGATTGGGCGCCAGCGTGGACGGGTCCTCGCCGGCGGCGACGGCAGCGTCCATGCGGCGGCTCGCGGCACTCGGCTGCGACAGATAGCGCTCGTCCAAAAAGGCCAGGGCGCGGTCCACGTCCAGGTCGCCGTAAAGCGTGATGTAGGAGTTGGAAGGATTGTAGTGGCGCGCGTGCGTGTCCAGGAACTGCTCGTAGGTGAGCGCGGGAATCGCGCGCGGGTCGCCACCGCTCTCGTGTGCATAGGCGGTGTCGGGATAGAGCGCGGCGTTGACGGCGTCGTCCAGCACGCTCATGGGGTCGGACAACGCACCCTTCATCTCGTTGAACACCACGCCGTTATAGCGCAGCGTGCCCTCGTGCAGGCTCGCGGAGCTGCCGTCGCCCTCGCCCTCGACGCTCTCCGGCAGGTTCAGCTCGTAGTGCCAGCCCTCCTGCTCAAAAATGGTGGGTTTGGTGTAGATGGCCGGGTTGAACACCGCGTCCAGGTACACGTCCATCAGGTTGTACAGGTCCTGTTCGTTGGTGGTGGCAACGGGGTAGATGGTCTTGTCGGGGTAGGTCATGGCGTTGAGGAACGTCTGCTTGGAGCTCTTGATCAGGTCCACGAACGGCTCCTTGACGGGAAATTTGGCCGATCCGCACAGGACCGAGTGCTCAAGAATATGGAACACGCCGGTGGAATCGGCTGGCGGCGTCTTAAAGCCAATGGCAAAGGCCTTGTTTTCGTCGTCGCACGCCAGGTACAGCAGGCGAGCGCCCGAGGCAGTGTGGCGCAGCACGTAGGCGTCCGAGTCGAGCTCGGGCACGGTCTCGCAGCGCTCGACGGCAAAGCCGTGGCAGGTGGTGCCGGGCACCAGCAGCGCGGCGGCAGCGGCGCGCGGGTCGGTTGAGGTGATGGGCATATGCAGTCTCCTTTGACGCCCCAGCGGGGGCGAATCGAGTCGAATCCTCGAGAGTATACCCATATGGAGCGCGGCTCTGCAGCGAACTGGAGACGATGCCGGCGGATTGGCATGGGCCCCGCGTGTCCCGCCAAATGAGCGTGGATTTTCGGACGAAATAATCCGTCGCAGGCCCAAATGTCGTCCAATTATCCACTCCCGCACACCTTTCGTCTCCAACCGTGAGATGAGAGATAGACGAGAGACGTATACGAAAGATGGCTGTACAGCAAAGAGCCAAACAATTAATAGTGCTGTTAATAGTGCTGTTTGGTTGGTGATTGTTTTTTCAGTAAAAACATTTACGAATAAAGCAAGTTGCAAACAGCTGCCCCCTTATTTCGTGCGCATTTTTATGGCGAGAAATTGCCGCCATATGATCGGACGAGTTTCAACGATTGCGATTTAGTATTTGGCGCGGATGCGGTCGATTCCGATGAAACGCTAGTTGACCACGCGGTAGATTGCGCTTTTTCCCAGACGCCCCGGCAATGCGCAATAAGCCAGATAACGAAGCGATTGCCGATGCGTCTATCCATAGGGAATTCCGGGAAAGCTTCTGCGGGCAGTCAAAAGATTCGTCGGCCTCAAGCGGATTAAAGGTATTTGCATAAGGCGTCATTTAACCAGAGACGATGCACATTGAATCGTTCAATGAACTTGCGCGCTGTGTCCAACAACGCCGATTGTTGTTTTAAGGGGCTTGAGGAAAGAACAGAAGCAAAATAATACTTGCATAGTTAGTTATATAAAGTATTATAACGTTATGGGATGAATGAAGGGTTCATCTAAGTGAGTTAGGAGTAAGGGATGTTCAATTTCGATGAGCCTCGTTACGAGAAGGTTGTGAGCGATGCCCTCGCTCTCCGTCCTCAGATTGAGGCTGCCGTGGACAAGGTCTGCGAGCAG